>CATWBO010000060.1 GCA_958349055.1 uncultured bacterium | reverse complement strand
ACGGCCGTGCACAAGGCCAACATCATGAAGGCGACCGACGGCCTGTTCCTGCGCGTCGCGCGCGAGGTGGCCGCCAACTATCCCGATATCGAGTTCAACGACAAGATCGTCGACGCCACCTGCATGGGCTTGGTCCAGAACCCCAACGACTTCGATGTCCTGGTGCTGCCCAACCTGTACGGCGACATCGTCAGCGACCTGTGCGCCGGCCTGGTAGGCGGCCTGGGTATGGCCCCCGGTTCCAACATCGGTGCCGACTGCGCCATCTTCGAGGCAACGCACGGCTCCGCGCCCGATATCGCGGGCCAGGATATCGCCAACCCCACGGCCGAGATCCTCTCTGCTGCGATGATGCTCGATCACCTGGGCGAGAACGACGCGGCCAACCGCATCCGCGCGGCCGTCTCTGCCACGCTCGACGAGGGCGAGCAGGTTACCGGTGACGTTCGTCGCGCCCAGACCGGCTCCGTTGAGGGCGCCGTGGGCACGCAGGCCTTCGCCGATGCTGTTATCGCGCACCTGGCATAGGGCACAAGTGCCCCAAACGCCTAAGCACTACTTAAGTGTTTGCGTATAACCTAAGAACTAGTACGCCCGGCGCTCCGTCGGGCGTATTCTATTAGGGACTATGTTTCCTAACAAGGAGTAACTGATATGGGTCTGATTCAAAAGAAGGACGAGAAGGACGAGATCGACGGCATCCAGATCATCGAGCGCGGCGAAGGCCCCGACGGTGACGAGGAAGAGAAGATCGACCTGGTTGCCGGTACGTCTGCCGAGCATATTGCCGCCGGCACGACCGCCGAGGAAGAGGACGCCCGCCTGGAGGCTCAGATCGCCGCGGACGCTGCGGACGAGAACCTCATGCCCGAGCCGCAGGACGAGGACGACGACGTCGATACCGACGAGGACGACCACGCCTCCAAGCATAAGAAGACGATGATTGCCGCCTTCGTGGTTGCCGTCGTGATCGCTGCCGTGGTGGGCTTCTTTATCGGTAATGGTGGCTTTGGCGGCAAGGGCGTTGGCTCTTCGACCCTCACCGAGGACCAGCTCGACTCGACCGTGGCAAGCTATAGCTACAACGGCAAGAAGAGCGACATCACCGCGCGCGAGGCCATCGAGAGCCAGTACAGCCTCGATACCGTCAAGGACGACGATGGCAACTACACCGCTCCGTCTGCCGACGTTATCCTGTCCTACGTGCGCAACCAGATTCTGCTGGACGCTGCCGAGGACGAGGGCATTACCGTCACTTCCAAGGAGATGAAGCAGTACGCCGAGGATTCCATCGGCACCTCCGACTACAAGACCATGGCCACGCAGTATGGCGTGTCCAAGGACCAGGCCAAGCAGATCGTCCGTCAGTCCGCGACGCTGCAGAAGCTCTATAAGAAGAAGGTGGGCGACACCTCCGCGAGCATGCCGACCGCTCCGACCGAGCCTGCCGACGGCAACGAGGAGACCGCGAGCAAGGATTACGCCGACTACATCATCAACCTTGCCGGCGACGAGTGGGATAGCTCAAAGGGCACTTGGAAGGACGAGGACGGCACCTATGCCAAGGCCTTCGCTGACGATGCCTTTACCGCCGATAGCGCCACCTACAAGCAGGCCATGACCGCCTACTACACCGCCTATCAGCAGTATTCCTCCCAGGCCTCGAGCGCCAGCTCTAAGTGGACCGAGTACGCCAACGGCCTGTACGCCAAGGCCAACATCAGCATCTACGGCCTGTTTGCGTAAGGGCTGCCCGAGCCGCCGAGCGCGTAGCCGAAATATCTGAATAAGCCCGCTAGAACGGATGTTGTTCTAGCGGGCTATTTGCGTTTAGGCGCTGGCGGCTTAATTATGGCTATTCATCATTAAGCCCAAAGAGGCTATCGGCTTCATCGTCAGGTATATATTCCAGTACATCGCCCGGCTGGCAGTCGAGTGCTCGGCATATCGCGTCTAGAGTTGAAAAACGCACGGCAGATACCTTGCCCGTCTTGATGCGCGACATATTGACCTGAGAGATACCCACGCGTTCTGCAAGTTCTTTGGATGAGATCTTGCGTTCGGCCAGCATGCGGTCGAGCCGCAGAATAATCATGGATCCCCCTAGAGCAACTCGTCATCTTGTTTTTGCAGGATGCACCCGTACTGGAAAACGGTGGCAAGCAGGCTAATAATCAGGCCCGCAAAGAGCATAGAGAGGTCGAGCAGCTGGTCGTCAAGCGCATCCGTAAAGTTACCGCCAAATCCTGAGAGTATCAGCCCTGTGACTATGGCACCAAAAGGTTTCACGGCGGCGCCGCCAATAAAGAACAAATGTCCTACTTGACGTAGTATGCGGATGCATTCGAGGTCAAAGGGCTTGCCCGTCTTTTCAATGGCGGAGAAAAACCTGTATGCGCTTAGCACGATGGCAAGCGCGAGGCATATCATCATGCCGCTCCCTATGGCAGTATGACCGTCGTGCGCGACAAGCATAAGAGGGGTCTGTTCATTGGCGCCGACGAGAGCGAGAATTGGCCCTTCGCCAGCCTCAAACTCTACGGATTGGAGACAGAACCCTTGGGAGAGGCTAGGCAATATGAGTAGAAGTTCGATTGCAATGACTGTGAGGAGTCCCAGAGCGAGCGCCACGGTGGTGCAGATTGTGGCCCATTTGCAGTAGCGAGTGAGCTTCCTCAGTTTGGCCATTGCCTGTTCACGGTCGATGGCTTCATTCGATTTGGATACGTTCCAGCGGATCATAGCTCCTCCAATCATTACTTCAGTTGATACCTGTATCTTACTATATAATTAACGATAAACGTTAAATAGTTGCAAATACAAAGATGGTA
>CATWBO010000059.1 GCA_958349055.1 uncultured bacterium | reverse complement strand
ACTTTATAATTTTTGCTAACCAGTTAATAAATATTACTGGCGCTGTTTGGGCTCGGTGATGATAGCTCGGACGATGCGGGGGCGATCGGTGAGGTCGCGGACAATGCGCACGTCCGAAAGACCCGCTTGGCGGCAGAGCTCGGCGGCGGCGTCGAGGGCTCCCTCGTAGAGCTCGCAGGCAAAGAGGCCGCCGGCGCGCAACATGTAGGGCGCCGCGTTGAGCAGGCGGCGGAAGATGTCCAGGCCGTCGGCGCCGCCCTCGAGCGCTAGGTCGGGCTCAAAGTCCTTGACCTCGTGCGGCAGCGAGCGCATGACGTCGGTCGGAATGTAAGGCGGGTTGGAGACGAGTACGTCAAAGGTGCCCCACTCTTCACGGGGAATGGAGCTCACCAGGTTCGTGAGGCTGAAGGCGACCTCGTCGGACGTGAGCCCGAGCGCATCGCGGTTTTTGGTAGCCAGATCGATGGCGCGCGGCTCGATATCGGTAGCAGTGCAGGTGACGTGGCCGCGACGCTCCCAGGCAAGGGAGAGCGAGATGCAGCCCGTGCCGCAGCCGACCTCGAGAACGCGGGCGATGCGGAGCTCGGTTGGAGCAGGCGCAGCGGCATCCTGAGCTGAAGCCGTCTTCTGGTCGGCGCACTCGATGGCGATGCCGTATTCGTCGAGCTCGGGCTCGGCGGCTTTTGCGGCTTCGGCTTCTGCTGCCTGCGCGGCGGCTTCCTCTGCCTCGCGGTCGGCCAGCTCCTCGGCATAGGCACGGCTACCGAGCACGTCGCTACCCAGCGCAGCCTCATCGGCGGCCGTCAGGTTGGCAGCACGGCGCTCGGCGGTCGCGCGTTCGTCGGCCAGCGCCGCCTCGGCTTTGCGCGCTTGCTCGACCTCGTCGTTCCAGGGCAGCTCAGCGCGCTGACGGGCAGCAGCCTCGGGGCTCAGCACCTCGGCATCCAGATAATTGAGGACTTCCTCGACGAGCATCTCGGTCTCGGGGCGCGGAATGAGCACACCGGGGGCGCACGCGACGTCGATCATGCGAAACTGCGTGCTGCCGGTGATGTACTGCAGCGGCTCGCCTTTGGCGCGACGAACGACGGCCGCGTGCATGGTCTCGAGCTGGGCCGCGTTGAGCGTCTCGTCCATGCGCATATATAAGTCGATGCGCGCCAGACCCGTAGCTGCGCACAGCAGCCACTCGGCAGAAAGACGGGGATGCTCCTCGCCGCGCTCGGCCAGGTACTCCTTGGTCCACTCGAGACAACGCTTGATGGTCCAGATCTCGTTTGCCATGGGGCCCTCCCCTCTTAAGCGCCGGGCGGCGCGCGAATGTCGGAGCAGATTGTACGCGAGGCCAGCGCTTGGCAAGGGACGATTGAAGGCGATTATCGAGAATCAGCCCAGATTTTTGCTTGGAGCCCACCTGAAGTGTTCATTCGTCGACGTCTAAATCTGCATCCGTCAAGTTTTTGGCAAGGTTGCCCCAAAACTGACCAATATCTAACCAAACGCTTGCCAAATCACTTGACGCGCGACGCATCAAAAATCGCCCCGCGACTTCTTGGACGATTTTTTGAGCATTATTTTCGGCTGTAGACCAACGCTTTAATCAGATTTCAACAGGCAAACAGTTCATTTGCTGCCAAATCAAACCAAATAAAATCAAAAAGCAATTTACCCACAGTAGTCATTTCAGAGCGTCCCCAATGACTACCCAAGGAGTGTCCCAAACTGCCGGCAGAAAAGGAACGTCCCTAACTGCCACATCCGGACCAAGGCAACGCCGCAGGTTGAGCATAAGTCAGCGAAAACGCCCCTAAGCGAGCAAGGTGACGTGAAAGAGGAGGGAAGCGTACTTTGGTACGCGACCGACGATTGAACGTCAGATTGCCGCTTAGGGGCGTTTGCAGCGTCGGCCGGTTACGCGGTTTGGAAAACCGCGTAACCTACACAGCCTGTGCCAGCTTCTCGGCTCGCTCGGCGGCGGCGAGTGCCTCGATGACGGTGCCGAGCTGGTCGCCCAGGAGGACGCCGTTGTAGGTGGAGTTGAAACCGATGCGGTGATCGGTCACGCGGTCCTGGGGCTGGTTGTAGGTACGAATCTTCTCGGAACGGTTGCCGTGGCCGATCTGGCTCTGGCGCTCGGCACCGAGCTCAGCCTGCTGCTTCTCGAGCTCCATCTCGTACAGACGGGCGCGCAGCATCTGCATGCAGACCTCGCGGTTCTGAATCTGGGAGCGCTGCTCCTGCGACTGCACCACGGTGTTGGTGGGCAGGTGGGTGATGCGCACGGCGGAGTAGGTGGTGTTAACGCACTGACCGCCAGGGCCGGAGGCACAGTAGGTGTCGATGCGCAGGTCGGACTGGTTGATCTGAACGTCGATTTCCTCGGCCTCGGGAAGTACGGCGACGGTCGCCGTGGAGGTCTGGATACGGCCCTGGGACTCGGTCTTGGGAACGCGCTGGACGCGGTGCACGCCGGACTCGAACTTCATGACGGAGTAGACGCGGTCGCCCTCGACCTTGAACTCGATAGACTTAAAGCCGCCGGCCTCGCTGGGGCTGGAGTCGAGCACGGTGGTCTTCCAGCCGCGCGACTCGCAGAAGCGCTGATACATCTTGTACAGATCGCCGGCAAAGATGGCCGCCTCGTCGCCACCGGCGGCGGAGCGAATCTCGACGATGGTGTTCTTGTCGTCGTTGGGGTCGCTCGGGATGAGCATGTACTTAATGTCTTCCTCGAGCTGGGGAAGCTTGGCCTCGTTTTCGGAGATGTCCATCTGGAGCATCTCCTTCTCATCGGCATCGGTAGTATCGTGGAGCATTTCCTTGGCAGCCTCGATGTCATCGAGCGCGCCGATGTACTCGCGCGAGGCGGCGATGAGGTCGGACTGGTGCGCGTACTCCTTGTTGAGACGCGTGAACTCCTTGATGTCGGAGGCGACGGCCGGGTCGGAAAGCTTCTTCTCGAGCTCCTCATAGGCCTTGATGATCTTTTCGAGCTTGTCGCGCATGGCGGGACTCCTTTATATGCGTGAAGGTGAAAATCGGCAGAATTGATGGGGCGCATGGCGCCACTGCGGGGGTAAGCCCAGCTAGAACATGTCGATCTTCAGATACATACGCATCCCTTCGCGTGTGGGGTACATAGTTGCGGTCTAACCCATACATGATAGCGTGCGCAGGCAAACCTGCATATAACCCGCACGGAATGAGTGGACGTAGCCGTTGGGTCCTTGATTATCAACTTCATCCGAACACTTCCCACATTCATCCGTACATGTACGG
>CATWBO010000058.1 GCA_958349055.1 uncultured bacterium | reverse complement strand
CTTGCGGCGTAGTCGCTATTTATTCAGTCCAAGTTTCGGGGTGCAGTTCACAGGCACCTTTGTGGTGGTTTTCGCTATCATGGACAACGTTGAATTTCTACGAAGGAGCAGGGCATATGGCGATTCTTTTGGGATGCGATTCCGTCAGCCTAGAGTTTCCCACCAAGCATATTTTCGATAGCGTGACGCTCGGCGTGGGCGAGGGCGACCGTATTGGTATTGTCGGCAAAAACGGTGACGGCAAGTCGACGTTGCTGAGCGTGCTCGCGGGCACGTTGGAGCCCGACGACGGTCGCGTGACGCATCGCCGCGGTACCACGATCGGCCTGCTCGGCCAAAAGGACCAGCTTGTCGATACCGACACCGTGCATCATGCCGTCGTGGGCGACACGCCCGAGTACGAGTGGGCGTCGAGCCCCCGCACGCGCCAGATTCTTGCAGGCCTCATTAGAGATGTGCCCTGGGAGGGCACGGTGGGCGAGCTTTCGGGCGGCCAGCGCCGCCGCGTGGACCTCGCGCGCCTGCTGATCGGCGACTACGACGTGCTCATGCTCGACGAGCCCACCAACCACCTGGACATGCGCACCATCAACTGGCTCGCGCGCCATCTTAAGGCACGCTGGCAGCGCGGCCAGGGCGCCATGCTCGTAGTCACGCACGATCGCTGGTTCTTGGACGAGGTCTGCACCAGCATGTGGGAGGTCCACGACGGTCAGGTCGACCCCTTCGAGGGCGGCTATTCGGCCTACATCCTGCAGCGCGTGGAGCGCGACCGCATGGCCGCCGTCACCGAGGAGCGCCGCCGCAACATGGCGCGCAAGGAGCTTGCATGGCTGAGCCGTGGCGCCCAGGCGCGCTCCACCAAGCCCAAGTTTCGCGTCGAGGCCGCCCGCGAGCTCATCGCCGACGTACCGCCCGTGCGCGACGAGCTGGAGCTCAAGCGCCTGGCCGTAAGCCGCCTGGGCAAGCAGGTCATCGACGTGGTCGACGTGGACGCTGGCTATGCGGATACCGACGGCGTGTCCAAGCAGGTACTCTCCGACGTGACTTGGCTCATCGGCGCGGGCGACCGCTATGGTCTGCTGGGCGAAAACGGCGCCGGCAAGTCGACGCTGCTCGACGTGATCCAGGGCAAAATCGCACCTCTGCGCGGCCGCGTGAAGATTGGTCAGACGGTGCGCTTTGGCGTGCTGTCGCAGCAGCTCGAGGAGCTCGAGCCCTACATGGGCGATACGATTCGCGAGGTGCTGAGCAATTACAAGAAGTACTACGTCATCGACGGCAAGGAGACTTCGCCCGAGAAGCTCTGCGAGCGCCTGGGCTTTACGACGCAGCAGCTCTGGAGCCGCATCGGCGACCTTTCGGGCGGCCAGCGCCGCCGCCTGTCGCTGCTGCTGACGATTCTGGACGAGCCCAACGTGCTTATCCTGGACGAGCCTGGCAACGACCTCGATACCGACATGCTGGCGATTGTCGAGGACCTGCTTGACGGCTGGCCGGGCACGCTGATTCTGGTGACGCACGACCGCTTCCTTATGGAGCGCGTGACCGACCAGCAGTGGGCGCTGCTCGACGGCCACCTGACGCACATGCCCGGCGGTGTGGACCAGTACCTGCGTCTGTGCAACGCCACCGCCGAGGGCGAGCCCGTGGGCGCGCCGAGCGCCAAGACCGGCACGTTCGACACCGGTGCCACGGCGGTTGCGGCCGAGAAACCCAAGTCGAGTGGCCAGCCCAACGGCCTTTCCAACGCCGAGCGCCAAAAGCTCCGCCGTGAGGTGAGCTCGCTCGAGCGCAAGATGGAGACGCAGCGCGCCCGCGTGGAGGAGGCCGAGGCCGCGATGGCCCAGGTCGACCCCACCAACTACACGGCGCTCGGCGAGCAGCAGGCAAAGATCGACGAGGCCCACGCTGTCATGGACGAGCTGGAGATGGCGTGGCTCGAGGCGAGCGAAAAACTCGAGGGCGAGGAGTAGACGAGGATGATCAAGGCCGCGTTTTTCGATATCGACGGCACGCTGCTGAGCTTTAAGACGCACCGGATTCCGGCGTCGGCGCAGCGGGTGCTCGACAGCTTCCATGAGCAGGGGATCGCGTGCGTGATTGCCACGGGCCGTCCGACCTACCAGATGCCGGACTGGCTGTTCGACCTGGGCTGGGACGCGTACATCACGCTCTCGGGCCAGCACTGCTTTGATGCCGAGGGCGTCTACCGCAGCTGCCCGATCGATCCGGCCGACGTCGCGGTGATCGTGGACCAAGTGGCCGAGGGACGCTACGACTCGCTGTGCATGCAGGGCGAGAACTCGTTTGTAAACCGCCTGTCCGAGCGCGTGGTGACGGCCGGCAGCAACGCGGGGATTGTCTACCACGAGGAACCGTTTGAGCACGCTTTTGACGCGCCGGTTTACCAGTTCTGCGCCTTTGTGGACCCTGCCGACGAACATATCGTGACCGACGCCGTGTCGCATTCGCTCACCACGCGCTGGTGTGATCTGTTCTGCGACATTATTCCGGCCAACGGCGGCAAGGACCTGGGCGTGGCGGCGACGCTCGAGCGGCTGGATATCGACGCGAGCGAGGCGATCGCCTTTGGCGATGGCGAGAACGACCTTTCGATGTTCTCGGCCGTGGGCACGAGCGTGGCCATGGGCAACGCGCAGGATACCGTGAAGGCTGCGGCGACCTACGTGACGACCGCCGTGGACGACGACGGCATCTACAACGCCGCCAAACACTTTGGCCTGCTCTAGCTGCGGATTCGGCACTTGGGGACGTTCCTTTTCTGCCGGCAGTTGGGGACACTCCTTGCGGGGCGTGTCCCCGTTTTGTTTTCGTCCCGTGCGTTTTGTGAAACACGGTTAACTTTTTAAACAACGTAGTAAGACATGGGCAACTTTTGCGGTAAAGTAAATCAAGTAAAAGTATCCAAAGGCTAACTAGAAGCCATCGCGAAAGGCGGCCCATGGCCCTACGTGAATCCGGAGAAGACTATCTCGAATCGATCTACGTTCTGTCGGAACGTCAGGGCATCGTGCGCTCGATCGACGTTGCCGAATACTTGGGCGTAACCAAAGCAAGCGTCTCTAAAGCCATGGCGGCCTTGGAGAGCACCGGCTACGTGGAGATGGGCAAACGCGACGTGCATCTGACGGAACGCGGTCTTGAGGTTGCCCGTCAAATGTGGGAGCGCCACTGCTTTTTTGTAGGGCTGCTAGAGGACGCAGGCGTAACGCCCGAGGTCGCGTCGCAAGAGGGCTGCCACATGGAGCACTGCCTGAGCGAGGAAAGCTTTGAGAAACTGAGGACGATGCTCGCCAGGGAAGAGACGTCGAACTCAACAACGGAATCCTAACAGGTCCCTAGTAGCGCGGAGTTCGCGCAAGGCGCGAATCAGCGAAAAGGGGAGAGGGGGCTCGGACAATAACGAGTCCGACGCAGTCCAGAGTGCAGCAATCGATGCGCGACGCCACCACAGCTGGGCTATCTCTGCGTCCCCAAAGAGGCGCGCCTCCCGCGCCGGAACGGCGCGGGACAGCGACCGGGATGGGAGGTCCCACCAGCCAAGTCCAACTCAGACAAGGAACCCCGCCAACAAGCGATGCCCAAGAACCTTCGGTAACGTCACCGCAGGCCGGGGCCGGGCTTGGTTTTGAAAACATTCCGCACTGATATCTTCTGTATTGAAGACGTCGATGATATGCCCGC
>CATWBO010000057.1 GCA_958349055.1 uncultured bacterium | reverse complement strand
CCCGCGACCCCAACCTTGGCAAGGTTGTGCTCTACCAACTGAGCCATGTCCGCTTGCGGGTTATTAATTTACGCGAGTTGTCCAAAAGACGCAAGTACTTTTTTCAAAAAACTTGTCTGCCGCATGTTCTTAGTAGCTAAACGCGCTAAAGCGATTGGCTAGGCACACGATTCCAGCGCTCCGCTAAACAGCTTCACCATCTGCACGCGCGTGCCGGCGCCGTCCGTACGACGAGCAACCTCCACGTTATCGACGAGCATACGCATAAGCTTGATACCACGGCCGCGCTCTTCTGATGCGACCGGTTCGCTCGTTTCATCGATAGAATAGCCGACGCCTCGATCAAGCACCTCAACCACAACGCGATCGCCATAGGCCTGAACCGTCAGGACGCACCCAATACCGCCCGCATGGTCATAGGCATTACCCAGCGCCTCCCCCGACGCCAATGCGACATCGTAGCGCTCGTCGCGACGCAACGGAAGCGATTCAAGGAGTTCGGCAATGCGATGTCGATAGTATGGAAGATTCTCGATACCCTGACGGACCTCGACGCTCTTACTCCAGCGAGGCAGCTCCCCCACCGGAATGGCGGGAATAGACTCCCGTGCCGGACCCGCAACATGCAGGATGTCGACAAGTCGGGCAATCTCCAAAAAGCGAATAACCTCATCGGAGGCGTTAACAAGCGAAAGCAGGCCCTCTCGCCTCATGAGCTCTCTGGCACGTGTAAGCAAAAACGCCAAACCCGTCGAGTCGATAAAGCCCACGGCCTGGCAATTGATGACAACGCGACGCACGCCCCGGTCGATCAAATTATCCAACCGTCGGCGCAGCACGGGCACCGAGGCGATGTCGACATCACCCGGTGGCGTCAAAACCGCTATGTCATTCCACTCATTCATACGACCATGGTTCCCCAAAAAAGCCCACTCGATGCATTCGTTTTCCCAACCGTGCGGATTCAGCCCGCCCAGCGTCGTCTATGAACGACCCCGTAAAAACTCAAGGGACACCAATGCAATGTCGTCGTCCAGCGCCGAATCGGTAAATCGGTCAAGCTCGCCCAAGACCTTGCCGCAAATGCCCGACACGCCCTCCGCCGAAACAGAAAGCAGAAGATCGCGCAAGCGCTGCTCGCCAAAGAACGCTCCGGTGCGGTCACGGGCCTCAATCGTTCCATCCGTATACATAAAGAGCATATCGCCGGGGGCGAACGTAAAGGCACCCGTCTCGTACACCATGCCTTCGAATGCGCCGATTACGCCCGATTGGCATCCGAGCAGTTCGACCTCTCCCCCACGGGCTTCGCCGCCACCCAGCGGCATCGACTCTGGCCTGATGACCATGGTCGGAGGATGGCCCGCCGAACAATACGTTGCGCGTCCGGCTTTAAGGTCAATCTTGGCGATAAAGGCCGTTACGAACGTCTCGACCCTCGAAAAGCCCATGAGCATGCTATTGAGCGAACGAGCCATGCGGGCGGGCCCCGCACCCTCCCAGGCATAGGCCGTCAGGGCCGTCTTGACGAGCGCGGACATCGATGCGGCCTCAATGCCTTTGCCAGACACATCACCCAGAATCATGACGGCGCAGTCGTCGGGAAGTCGGATGAGCGTATAGAAATCGCCGCCGACCAACGCCGAGTTCGTGGCCGACAGGTATACCGAATCGGTTGCGATACCCGGAATATCCCCCAGGGAATTTCTCATGCCGATCTGGAGGGTCTGAGCGATATGGCGCTCCTCGCGCTTTTGAGATTCGCCTTCGTAGATCAGTTCAAAGTCATGCGCCAAGTGCACCAAGTAGTCATATTCAAGGTCATCGATCGGCTCTTGGCTGCCATCACGAAGCAGCAGTGCGCGCGTCGTCGGGCCCTTCGCAACAGAAGCAGGAACAATCGCGTCGTTGCTGTGCTTGCCATCACCCTCAGAGCGCGGGCGCCCCGCCTCGATGCCGGCGTCGACGTAGAGACCCTGGCAAGGCAGGCCATGTGCCCTAAGCCAGCCTCCCATAGGCATCGATTCGTCAACACGAGTTATACGGACGTGTTTAAGGTCCTCGGCACTCGTGCCGCCCAAAACAGATGCCTCAAAGCCATCGGGGGCAGCCCCCAAACGTGCCGCTGGCGCCGTCGTGGAAAAGAAAAGCTTCTCGGGATCGTCCGGCAAAGCAACGCGACTGCCGCCTTCAAAATCTATGACGTAGGAATCCAGACTGGCGTCATACTCAATAGGGCAAAAATGGCAGTTGAGCATATTGCAGATCTCGGACGATACCGCCTGGGTAGCCGCGGCGGAATCGTCTAGAAAGGTAAACAACTCATCCCGCAAAACATTGAGCGAGCGGCCAAGCTCGGCCGTGCGACGGGAGCGAAGGCTCGATGCCATGCCGACCAGCTGGATAGACAGGTAATCGCAAATGACCTCGAGCACATTAACGTCATAGGCAAGCGGTGCCTGGGGGCGTTTCCAACCAACTTCCAGCACGCCAAGGATCTGCGTACCGTAAAAAACGGGAAGACAGATTTCACTGCGGTACGGAGGCATATCCTGCATGCGCAACAGGTGCTTAGAACGATTATCCAGGTCCATGAACATACCGGAGGCGGCCTTATCGCCCTCAAGGTCCTGTTGAATCGACAAGCGACAAGCACGCGACTCGCGAAGAACATACGTCGGAATGCCAGCGCCATACGGCAAAAACTCGGGCAGGTAGCTGTCGTACAGCTCCTTGGAAACACCGCGAAGCTTAAAGCCGCCGCTCTCAGAAAAATAGATAGCGGCACCCGAAGCATCGAGCGTTCCTACAAGCTGGTTCAAAACGGTATCAAGCAGGCTGGGTAACTCATCGGAGCCCACAGTGCTCATAATGACCGAGAGCGTGCCAGAGAGACGCTTGTTCGCCACTCTAAGCTCCGATAACGCACGCTTGAGTTGCCGGTCGTGAGAATACTGTTCCTCGATACTGTGAAGCGCCACCAGGACACGTGGTGCGCGGCGCCCAAAGATGCGTGGAGGCGTTACGGAGCCCGCACGAACCAAGACGGGAATAAAAGAGCCGTCACTCAGCTTGAGCATCAGTTCGTTCTCGGAGCCATCAGTTTCAAATGGCAGACGATGTTCCGTCGCACGTTCAAAAGCGGACGAGTACAGGACGTCTTTAACATCTCCACTGATGACGTCGGCGCGTTCCTCGCACATCAAACCAAGTAAGCGATTATTCACATGCAGAATGGTTCCGTCGAGCTCGCAGATGATGACAGCATCGCTCGTGATCTCGACTAGTTGGGCAACGTCTGCCCACTCGTTGCGTTCAAGCGTTTCCATCGTGGACACCACCGTCTATCGGTAACAAAAAAGCCTCCGAAGAGGCTTCTCAATTGCGATGGTGTCGGAGGCGGGACTTGAACCCGCATGACCAAAAAGCGGTCACTAGCACCTCAAGCTAGCGCGTCTGCCAATTCCGCCACTCCGACATGCTATGTTGTTGATTCGTGGTTCGTTTTGTTCGACCCGCGCGTTCAACGAGATAGATAATAACCTATGATTCGAGAACTGTGCAAGCACTTTTTTGAAAAAAGTTTACGAATTTGTAAATGCGCTGGTAGATCTATATGTCCGGGTCGGAATGGGGGTAACTTCCCAACGCGTCCTCGGGCATGCGGCATATTTTGAATCGCGCTTCGCGCTACAAAATATGCCGCCCCCTGCGGAATGCGTTGGGAAGTTACCCCCATTCCGACCCTGCGTCCACATA
>CATWBO010000056.1 GCA_958349055.1 uncultured bacterium | reverse complement strand
ACTGGTGGCTGCGTTCCGTCATGGGCGGCTCGTCGTCCAACGTGTGCTACGTCAACAACAACGGCAATGCCAACTACAACTCCGCGACGAACGTCTGGGTTCGCCCCCGCCCCGGATTCCCTTATTGCCAGACCGAGTAGGCCCCAGAGCCGAAAGCAGAGCGCGAAGAGGAAGGAAGGCGCGACCGTCGGGCATGCGCCCGTAAATACGCACCCCGCGAGGGTGGCCGGACGCTGCTTGCATGGCGCGGCGCTCCGTGGCTTCGCCGCGTTTCATGGCCATACCTCAAGCGGCTGCCAGAGCCACACTGAGAGCCGTGCGGGGTGCCTTCGATGAACTCCGAGGAAAGAAGGGCCGCGCGCCGCAAGCGCCGCGAGGAGAGGCGCGCCAAGGCCAAGGCCGAGCGCGTGAAGCCGTGCACCCTTGAGGCCGTGGCCGACCTCAACAGCCTTTGCAAGGCCTCCAAGCAGGCGGCGGGCGGCGTGATGTGGAAGTCCTCCACGCAGCGTTATATGAAGGACTATCTGCGAAACGCGGTCAAATCGAGGAACGACCTTCTGGAGGGCCGCGACATATGCCGGGGCTTCATCCGCTTCGACCTGTGGGAGCGCGGCAAGCTGCGCCACATCAGCGCCGTGCACTTCCCAGAGCGAGTGATTCAGAAGTCGCTTTCTCAGAACGCCCTCGTACCCGCGATAGTCCCGACACTCATAACGGCCAACTCCGCCAACATCAAGGGGCGCGGCACCGACTACGCCCTGAAGCTGCTCAAGCGCCACCTGGCCGACCACTGGCGGCGGCACAGGCGCGAGGGATACATCCTTTTGGGCGACTTCTCAGATTACTTCGCCCGCATAGCCCACGAACCCGTCAAGCGGCAGGTGGCCGGCGCACTGCTCGATCCGCGCGTGGTCGCCCTCGAGCACCGCCTGATAGACGCACAGGGCGAGGTGGGCCTGGGTCTGGGCAGCGAGCCGAACCAGATATGCGCGGTGGCCCACCCCAACCGCATCGACCACTACGTGACCGAGATGCTGCGCCCCGAGGCCTACGGGCGCTATATGGACGACTTCTACCTGATCCACGAGAGCAAGGAGTACCTGCAGGTGTGCCTGCTGCTGATAGGGCGCAAGTGCGCCGAGCTGGGCATAGAGCTGAACCCGCGCAAGACCCGCGTGGTGAAGCTGTCGCGCGGCTTCACGTGGCTGAAGAAGCGCATCTTCTACACGGAGACGGGCCGCATAGTCGTGAAGCCGTGCCGCGACTCCATCACGCGCGAGCGCCGCAAGCTGAAGAAGATGGCCCGCATGGTCGCCGATGGCGTCATGACCCCCGAGCAGGTTGAGCGGAGCTACCAGAGCTGGCGCGGCGGCATGAAGCGGCTGGACGCGCACCGCAGCGTGCGGGCCATGGACGCGCTGTACCGCAGCCTGTTCGAAAATCTCGCGCGGGAGGGGGGGGGGTGCTCAATGCAGGCCAACCCGAGGGACGATTCAAGCGGAGGCAAGCCCTCGCAATAGCGGAGAACCGGCAACTCAAAGCAGCGGCCTAAGCGAAGCGGCCGCGAAATAACAGAAGCATCGAAGGCGTGCCGCGGCGCGCCTTCTTTCTTTGCGCCCATCGAAGCGGCCCGGCAATCTCACGGCGCCAATACGATGGCGACACATTCCCCGACAAGAGAGGAGTCCGCATGGACACTGAGGAAGACATGCCGCGCCCCAACGAGCTTCAAGACGGCACCATGGCCGAGGTCAACGCCCTGCGCGATCTGCTGTCGCAGATCGGCGACCCCGACGCGGCGCACGACGCGGGCGTTATCGACGATGACGAGTACGTTGAGCGGAAGGCGCGAAAGCTCGCCTACACCGCGGCCGTCGCCGCCTACGGAAAGGGTGAGGCCCCGGACGTGGACAAGCTGCTTGAGCAGATGCGCGAGAAGGTCGCCGAGCCCAGCCAAACCGAGACCAACACGGCAAACATCGACTACCTGATGATGACGGTCGGGGGTGAACAGTAATGGCGGTACGCGTCAAGGCTGCAACCACGGTGGCGCACTCGAAGAACTATGACAAGGTGAGGCGCTACTACGAGCGCGGCCTCTGGACCAAGGCCATGGTGCATCGAGCCGTGGACTGCAAGTGGATCACATGCGACGAATATGAGGAGATCGTCGGAGAAGAGTACGCGGAGGAGGTTTAGGGTGCCGGCGCTGAGCATCGGGGAGGCAACGTCGGTCCTCTCGGCCGCCGTTGTGATTGTCACGTTCTTCATCGGGCGCGTCTCCGTATCCAAAACATCGTCTGCCAAGGAGCAGCGGACCGAAGACAAGCTCGACAGCCTTTGCGGCGACACGAGCGAGATCAAGGACGGCGTCAAGGAGATCAACCGCAAGCTCGACGACCACGGCGAGCGCCTCACGAAAGTCGAGCAACAGGTCATCACCTTGTTCAACCGGCTCGACCGCGTCGAGAAGAATTACGACTTGCATCACGGTATCGGCGGGTCAGATTAGGAGCTGAAAAATGAAAATCAACTGGGCCCTTCGCTTCAAGAATAAGCAGACGCTCGCGGCATTGGCCGCCACCGTAATCAGCGCAGCCTATCAGGTGCTCGGAATCCTCGGAGTCGTGGCGCCTATCTCCCAAGGGTCGCTCATCCAGCTCGTCGGAATCATCCTGACCGTTCTCGCCGGCTTCGGCGTGATCGTCGATCCGACCACCAAGGGCGCGTCGGACTCGAAGCGTGCCATGTCGTACAGCGAGCCCCATGCCGCATATGACGCCAAGGCGGTTGAGTAGGCCATGGCCATCACACAGCGCGAGGCCTTCGCGCAGGTCATGGAACACCTCGTCTCCCATGATGGGGGCGGCGGTCACGGATACTCGCAGGCCAACCGCATGGGGGACGGAACGACCGAGACGATTTGTCTGTCCGACGGCACCACCGTCACTATTGCCGGTGGCGATCGCGACTGTTCCTCGGCCGTAGTGACCGCCCTCCGCGCGGTCGGCGTCAATACCTTCGGAGCCTCGTATACCGGAAACATGCGGGAGCAGCTGCTCAAGACGGGCCTTTTCGGCTGGCGTAAGATGGGCGTCAAGTCCGCCCAGCGTGGAGACATCTACCTCAACGAGAAGTGCCACACCGCCGTGTGCGTCTCTCCCTATGGATCAGCTCGCGGCGACCTCTTGGCCCAATTTTCCATTTCTGAAAAGGGGACCGTCACCGGCACCAAGGGCGACCAGACCGGGCGCGAGTCCAACATCAAGGCGTACTACAGCTACCCATGGGACGGCACGCTCTACTGGCTTGGCGACGGCAAGACACTGAATGGGTCAAATACGGAAGTCGCGGACAATACGGTCCCGAGCCTCGGAGACACGCGATATTTCGGCCCGAAGATGGCCAAGGAGCTGCAACGCCAGCTTGGCACGACTGCCGATGGCGTGATCTCCGGTCAATGGCCGGCGAATGAGCGATACCTTTGGGCATGCGACCGCGGCGTAATCGAGTACGTCAAGGGCGGGGTTGGCTCGAATGCCGTCCGCGCCCTGCAGGACAAGGTCGGATGCAAAGTCTATCCCGTGGTCGGCGGTGTTCAGGCGCGACAGATGGGTTCGGGAACGGTCTTCAAACACCAGCAGTGGCTTATCGCTCAAGGTATCTCGTGCGGATCATCGGGTGCGGACGGATACCAGGGCCGCGACACCAACGTCGCCATCGGCCAAGCGCTCGTCAAGCAACTCTATCGATAGGTGTGCATATGAATCCATTTGATATCTGTTTTATTGTCGGCGCTGCTGCAGGACTGCTGACCGGTCTTCTCGGATGGGCAATCGTGCGCGTCGGCAGCCAAAAAGACTTTAGAAATTGATAGATGCAGCCCCTCCCCGGCATGAACTGACGGGGAGGGGCTTTATGCATTGCCGGGTATCCGTCAATATCCGTTCTGCAATGCAGTTTCAGTGCGGTGAGAGCGTGTGGAAACATAACTACCTGCGATTTTGCTGCTACAAGGCACTCCATAACATCACGTTCAAGACTCTTAATCCCAAGGTCCAGGGTTCGACCCCCTGACGGCCCACCAAAGATTGTTAAGACGGTCAACTTCGGTTGGCCGTTTTTTTGTTAACAGTACATGGGGTCGAACCCGTAAGGGCGCGGTGCTGAGGAAATGCGCGAGCATTTGCCAGCGCAGCGCGCAAGGCGCGAAGCGCCGCAGCGGCCGCCTGCGCAGCAGGCTGACCCCCTGACGGCCCACCAAAGCATGTTAAGACGGTCAACGAAAGTTGGCCGTCTTTTTTGTTGACCTCACATGGGGTCGAACCCGAAAGGGCGCGGAGCGCCGCAGCGTCTGCGCAGCGAAGTGCGCTTGGACGGATGCAATCTTCGGTTTGTTTGCATTGCCGTTCTGCGCTTTAAAACAGCATGCGTGTCGTGCCAGCTTATGATCCTTAACTGCGCGGGTGGCGACACTGATAGTTCCCATTTTCGTGACGCCACGAAAATGGGAATCAACTGGCTTTTAGTTCCTTACGTGCTTCAGGCTACGCCTTCCCGTTCATGTGTTTCACCATTAGTTCAAAGTCGTTCTCGTAGGTTTTGTCTTGGAGCTTCTGGAACTCGTGGAAGCGCTCCTTGGCGATCTTGTCCGCCGTCTTCTTGTTGCGGTTGCCGAGGCCCTTGAGCACCTCGCGCCCGCTGAATGTTAGGAAGCCGTCAAGCAGGCGCTCGCAGTCCTCCATGCTCGTAAGGACATGCCGCTCGGCCCTGTCCTCGAGCGTGTCGAGCAACATCGTGACGAGGCGGTTCAGCTGCCTGATTTCGTCCTCTGACAGATAGTTCTTGGCCACGGTGACGTCCGAGGAGTGGATGCGTCCCTCGGGGCCTCCCTTCCACGACGTGAGCCCCATGTTGGGCTTGGATGGGTCGGAGCGCCCCTGGACGATCTCGGCCGCGGTATGCCCGGTGACGGCGTAGTGCATCTTGTTCTGGACCGCGGCGTAGAAGTTCTTGGCCATGGTCGAGTCCCTGTCGTAGTCGAAGCTGCACTCCTGGAAGATGTCAGTGATCTTGAGCCACACACGGCGCTCGCTCGCGCGGATGTCGCGGATACGGGCGAGCAGCTCGTCGAAGTAGTCCTTGCCGAAGGGCCGGCCGTTCTTGAGCATGTCGTCGTTGAGGACGAATCCCTTGGTGATGTACTCCTTGAGGGTCGCCGTCGCCCACTGGCGGAAGCGGGTCGCGCGCATCGAGTTCACTCGGTACCCGACAGCGATTACCGCATCGAGGTTGTAGTAAGTTTTCGGTCTGCCACCTTTGGAAGAGGTTTTTCCGGAAAAACCGGAAAAACTAGTTGAGCTGGCCTTTTGTAGTTCCCCGCTGGCGAAAATGTTAACGAGATGTTCGGAAATCGTCGAAACGGAGACATCGAACAGCTCGGCCATCGCTGCCTGTGAGACCCAAAGGGTCTCATCCTTGTAGTAGACCTGTACCGGCACGTTTGCCCCCTCGGACTGGTACAGAATGATCTCGGCCTGAATGGGGTCTTCCATATCTCTTCCTCTCTGGTCGGTGGGCTACGCGTTTTCGTCTTCATCATGTGGTGTTAGCGTCGGAATAATTTAGCCAAATATAGTCGGCCGAGATTGACCAATCCC
>CATWBO010000055.1 GCA_958349055.1 uncultured bacterium | reverse complement strand
AACTGCGGGAAAGGCCTATCCCCTCAATGTGTTCGGCTGAGATCGGAAATCAACCAAGAGTTTTTCGGATCCATTTCGAGCATTTCCCACCGGTTTCGTAGGAGTAAACTTGCCCCACTACAAATGCTCGAAAGGACCGGCATGAAAGAACTCTCCAACCGCACGGCAACGTTTACCGATTCCGTCATCCGCCGCATGACACGCATCTCCAATAAGTACGGCGCTGTCAATCTCTCGCAGGGCTTCCCCGACTTCGATCCCCCGGCGCAGTTGCTCAACAGTCTGAGCACCATCGCCACCGACCCCAAGCCGCTCTACCACCAGTACTCCATCACCTGGGGCTCCCAGGCCATGCGTGAGGCGCTTGCCGCCAAGCAGGAGCACTTTATGGGCATGCCGATCAACCCCAACGAAAATATCGTAGTCACCTGCGGCTCCACCGAGGCCATGATGGCCGCCATGATGACGGTCACAAACCCCGGCGACAAGGTCGTAATCTTCTCGCCGTTCTACGAGAACTACGGCGCCGACACGATCCTCTCGGGCGCTGAGCCCATCTACGTGCCGCTGAACCCGCCCACCTTTGACTTCGATCGCGAGGTCCTCGAGGCGGCCTTCCGCGACAACGACCCCAAGGCCATTGTCCTGTGCAACCCGTCCAACCCCTGCGGCAAGGTCTTTACGCGCGAGGAGCTCACCTTTATCGCCGACCTGTGCAAAAAGTACGACGTCTACTGCATCACCGACGAAGTCTATGAGCACATCGTCTATGCGCCCCACGAGCACGTCTATATGGCCACGCTGCCCGGCATGTTCGAGCGCACCATCAGCTGCAGCTCGCTTTCCAAGACCTACTCCATTACCGGCTGGCGCCTGGGCTACACCATCGCCCCGGCCGAGATCACCGAGCGCATCAAGAAGGTCCACGACTTCCTCACCGTGGGCGCCGCCGCTCCCCTGCAGGAGGCTGTCGTCACCGCCCTCAACTTCGACGATAGCTATTACCGGGAGGTCCTCGACCTCTATACCGCCAAGCGCGACCTGTTCTGCCAGGGACTCGACAGCATCGGCCTCACTCACAACGTGCCGCAGGGCGCTTACTACGTGATGATGGATATCTCGGAGTTTGGCTATGACAGCGACCTCGACTTCTGCGAGGATTTGGCCTCCAAGGTGGGCGTGGGCGCCGTTCCGGGCTCGAGCTTCTTCCGCGAGCCCGTCAACCACCTCATCCGCTTCCACTTTGCCAAGCGAGACGAAACGCTCAACGCCGCGCTCGAGAACCTCAAGTCCCTGCGTGATAAAATCAAGCCGCGCGGATAAGGACGGCCCAGCAACTAAAGGCACCAGGGAAACCTCGCGAACCCGTTGGGTTGCGAGGTTTCTTTTTATAGCGACCTTATTTACATTTTATAGCGCTATACTTTAGAGAACAAACAACTCGTCCCGGAGAGAGGAACACTATGGCAGAGCAGCAGCTTATCGGAGCACTTGAGGCCGGCGGCACCAAGATGGTCTGCGCCACGGGCTTTGCGGACGGTACGGTCTGTGAGCGCGAACAAATCGCGACCACGACCCCGCAGGAGACCGTAGAGGCCGTCAACGCATGGTTTGCAGACAAGGGCATCGCCGCCCTGGGCATCGGTGCCTTTGGCCCTACCGCGGTTAACCCCGCCTCGCCCCAGTACGGCAAAATCCTAGAGACGCCCAAGACCGCATGGCGCTACTTTGACCTGCTGGGCACCATCCAAAACGAGCTCAACATCCCCTGCGGCTACGACACCGACGTCAACGTCGCCTGCCTGGGCGAGGTCACGTTTGGCTGTGCGAAGGGCCTCACCGACGTGGTCTACCTGACCATCGGCACCGGCGTGGGCGCCGGCGTGCTTTCGGGCGGTCAGCTCGTCCACGGCATGATGCATCCCGAGGCCGGCCACATCCTGGTCACGCGCGACCCGCGCGACACCATCGGCGAGCACAGCGGCTGCCCCTTCCACGACAACTGCCTGGAGGGCCTCATCGCCGGCCCTGGCGTCAAAAAGCGCTGGGACGGTAAGTCCGCCGGCGAGATGGCCGATGACCCGGAGGCCATGGACCTGCTCGCCGGCTATCTGGCACAGGCGCTCATGACCTACATCCTGTGCTATGCCCCGCAGAAGATCGTTATCGGCGGCGGCGTTGCCGACCATACCCCCATCGTGCCGCTCGCCCGCAAGAAATGCGCCGAGATGCTCAACGGCTACATCGTCACGCCCGAGATGGCCGACATCGATAACTACATCGTCAACAACAGCCTCGAGGGCAAGCAGGGCATCATGGGCTGCCTGGCCTTGGGCGCTCAGGCGCTTCAGTAGCAGACGCACCCACAGGGCGTGGCGCGCCCGGCAAATCCGACCTACGGAACGACGCCACCACGCCTCATATAAGCCCTCAAATAAAAAAGGCCGCCTAGGACCAAACAATACGTCCTAGGCGGCCTTTTTGGCGCATATCAGCGACCGTAACAGGTATCGGAGCGCGACACCCGTTGCAGCTCCGCAGCAATCGATCATCACGTCGGTAATCATCCCGGCACGTCCCGGCACAAAGAGCTGGATCGTCTCGTCGATCGAGGGAATCAACAGTAGGAACACCGCCGTGGGCAGTAGCACGTCAAAGGTGCGCCGGCCCTCGAAGTCAAAGGCGTGCGTCGCCAAGATGCCGAGCACCATATACTCGGTAAAATGGGCGCATTTGCGAACAACAAAGTTGGTCACCCATGCATATGGAAGCCCCACGCAGTGCAGGAAATCGCGGATAGCTTCCATGACCGTTAGGCTCAGCGAGCCCGACCCCGAGCCGGGAACCAGCGAATTGCCCCAGATCAAGAGCGCCATCAGGCAGGTCACGACCGCCCATTTTCGATTGATCTTAACCATGCAGAAGTTATGCCTCCGCGCGGAGCGGCGCGAAGCTGGCGGTACCGCCCTCGATAACGCTCAGGTAGGCACGGCCCGTACGCTTGGCAGTAGAGGACTGCAGGCGCTCGATCTCTTCCTCGAGGATCTGATTGACACGCTCATGGCGGCGGTTCTCCATAATGCCGGCGGCAATGGCCTCGGCACGTTCAATGCTCTCGCGCGAGATACGGGCGGTATCCTCGGGGAACACGGCGCTGTGACGACCGACATAGGCGGGAGCAGCGACGGGAGCGGGGGCCGCAACGGGGGCAGGCTCGACGATCTCGTCCAAAATCGCGGTGGCGGCGGCCCACATGTCCTCATGGCCCGAGTAATCGGCCATGGGGACATCAACCTCGAGCGAGGCATCCGGAAGGTCGCCGGTGTCGCTGCGATCTTGGGCATCAATCGATGTGGTGATGGCCGCAGGCTCATCGAGGTCATCGAGATCGATGTCCGCGACACCGGAGATGATAGGCATGCTGGCGAGGTTTGCGTTGTACGGCGCAGCCTCAGCCGCCTGCTGCTGGGCAGGAGCGCCCCAAAGCGAGCTTTCGGCGGCACGGCGGGCGGCAACGGCCTCCTCGTCCGCGGTCATGGCCTCATCAACGTACGAATTATCGACAGAAGCGTTCGCGTCCGCCGAGGTAGAGCTGTAGGCGTTATTGGCTGCCGCGTTGGCAACGAGTGCCACGAAAGCCGCCGTGCTGCCCGCAGGGGCGGCCTGGGAGCCCGACACGGCACGCGCCGCGGCGGCGATGTCATCGCGATTGAAGGAGCCGGTCTGCCCGCCGTTGGTGAGCTCGTCGATGGCGACTTGATAGACATCGCGCGAGCGCGCAGGGTCGCAGCTCACCGGCGAATCGTCGTCGAGCATGCTGTCGATCATGGACCAAGCCTCGGCCTCGTCCATAGCATCTGCGGCTCGAGCGATGGTAGGAACACCATCGTCGGCATGACGGCGCTGGAACGC
Organism: uncultured bacterium; assembly: GCA_958349055.1. Classification (GTDB taxonomy): domain Bacteria; phylum Actinomycetota; class Coriobacteriia; order Coriobacteriales; family Coriobacteriaceae; genus Collinsella. The sequence goes on along the minus strand of CATWBO010000055.1, from coordinate 3,549 downwards.
ACCGGTCAGGCCGGAAAGGAATGCCGAGGTAGACTGTTCCGACTGAGCCTGAGAAGCAGAAGCCGCAGTGTATGGAATCGCATCCTGCTGCTGAGCTGGAATCGAGGCGGTCTTGAATTCGCTTTGATGCTGATTGAGATTGGCGGCACCGCCCATGGCATCGGGCTGGAACAGACGCTCTTCACGCTGCGCACGATACTCGGAGATACCCAGCGAGGCGGCATAGATACCCACGCCCGCCACCGCGCCCACGGCGAAGGGAACTGCACCCGCCACGACCGTCTCGTTCACCGACGAAAACGGCAGCGTCGCGGCATACATAACCACGGGAGCGGCAAGGCCGATCCCGCACGAAAGTCCGGCAAGGACTGCTCGTTGTGTTGCATCAGAAGAAGCCATGAGCTCTCCCCATCTTCCAGCACCCAAATCGCATCATTCAGTTGGCTGCGCGAGAGAAGATGAAGCGGGGCTATGCCCCAAAGCAACGGTATATGGTTCGTTTCATCTGCGTTTTCCGTCGCGAAGCTTAAAAGCTATTATGCGAAACCGCCCTGCCGATTGCAAGCGATGATGTCGGATTGAAATGGGAAACCTGCTGTTCGTCGGTCTTACGGTCAAAAATAAGCGCGGAGCGGCGCTATGGAAAAGGGCCGAGGCTCAAAGCCCCGACCCTTTATCGCATTGATGACTATCGCTGCGCGTGGATGACAACCTAGAACGTCTGCTCGTAGTCGCTGTGTTTTTTGGCCGAACGCACCAGGAACTCCTGGTTGGTGTTGGTGCCCTTAAGACCCTTGATAAACGATGCGGCTGCGCGCTCGGTGTTGTTCATGCCGGCAAGAATGCGACGCAGGCCAAAGACAAACGGACGCATCTGCTCGTCGACCAACAGGTCCTCGTTACGTGTACCGGAGGCAACGGGGTCGATAGCCGGGAAGATGCGGCGATCGGCCAGGTCGCGGTCGAGCTTAAGCTCCATGTTGCCGGTGCCCTTGAACTCCTCAAAAATGACCTCGTCCATCTTGGAACCGGTGTCGATGAGGGCAGAGGCCAGGATGGTGAGCGAGCCACCGTTCTCGATATTGCGGGCTGCACCCAGGAAGCGCTTGGGCGGATACAGTGCCGCCGAATCGACGCCGCCCGAAAGGATGCGGCCCGAGGCGGGCGCCGCCAAGTTGTAGGCACGGGCGAGGCGCGTGATGGAGTCGAGCACCACCACGACGTCGCCACCCAGCTCTACGATGCGCTTGGCGCGCTCGATGACGAGCTCTGCCACGCGGGTGTGGTTGTCGGCAGGCATATCGAAGGTCGACGCTACAACCTCACCCTTGATGGAACGCTGCATATCGGTGACCTCTTCGGGGCGCTCGTCGACGAGCAGGCAGATGAGGTGCACCTCGGGGTTGTTAATCGAGATAGACTGGCAGATCTTCTTGAGGATCGTGGTCTTGCCGGCCTTGGGTGGGGACACGATCAGGCCACGCTGACCCTTGCCGATCGGTGACACGATGTCGATGGCGCGACCGGTAATAGAGTCCTTGCCGTGCTCCATGCGCAGCGGCTCGTTGGGATAGACCGGGGTGAGGTCGCCGAACTTGGGACGGTTGCGAATCTGCTCGGGGTCAAGACCGTTGACGGTCGTGATTTTGGCGAGGCCGGCGCGCTTGTCGCCGCCGCGCGAAGGACGCAGCGAGCCCTCGATGACGTCGCCCGTGCGCAGGCGCGCGGAGCGGATGAGGTAAGCGGGCACGAAGGCGTCGTCGTTGGACTTCATGTAGCCACGGGCGTGGATGATGCCGGAGCTGTCCGGGCGAATCTGCAAAATGCCCTTGATATCGCGGAAGCCCTCGGCCTTCGCGGCGGTGACGTAGATCTCCTCGACGAGCTCGGCTTTCTTCTTGCCGGTCGTCTCGATCTCGAACTCCTTGGCCTTCTCGCGAAGTTCGGCGACCTTCATGGCAGCGAGCTCCTCGCGCGAAAGCGTGGGCTCGGTGGGAGCGGCATTACGCTCCTTGTTGCGTTGCTTGCGATCGCGCTGGCGGTTGCGACGGTCGTTGTTGCGCTCGTCCTTGCGCTCGTTGCGCTCGTCGTTGCGCTTGTGCTGGCGACGGTTGGGACGAGCGCCGTCTTCGCCCTCGGCGGGGGCGGCACCATCGGTTGCAGCGGTATCAACATTGGCCGCAGCGGCGTCATTGGCCTCGGCGCCGGAATCGACCTGTGCTTCGACATCAGCCTGTTGCTCGGACGCCTTGACCTTAGCGGACTTCTTACGACCGCGCTTGGGCTTCTCGGGCGCAGGCTGTTCGACGTCCTGGGGCTCGACGGCATCAATCGATGCATCGGCGGTCGTCTCGGCGGAATCCTCGGACGCACCCTTCTTGGCAGCCTTAGCCTTGGACGTGCGCTTAGCAGCAGTGCGACGGCTGCGACCGGGACGGACGTCGGCGGGCTCGGCATCGGCAGAAACGGCCTCGGAAGTCGTAGGATCCTGGACGGGTGCATCGGCAGCAGTTGAGGACTTGGCGGTCACCGCAGCATCCCGAGCGGCGGCGGCTGCGGCTGCGGCCTTCTCGGCCTCGACGAAGGCCTTGGGCTTGCGACCGCGACGGTGCGGGCGCAAAGCCGGATCGACAACGGGAACTTCGTTGGCCTCGACAGGCGCAGCGGGCTCAACAGGCGATGTGCCCTCCCCTGCCGCGGAACGGACCGAAGCCTCAGTGAGCTCGGGGGCTACCTGTTCCGCAACCTGCTCGGCCTTAGCAGCCGTGCGGCGGCGTGTGCGCGGTGCCGGCTTCTCGGTCGGCAGGTCGGCGGCAGGGGTCTCGATGGCGGCAGGCGTCTCGGGCGCAGACGGAGCTGCAAGCTCGGTCAGAGCCGCGGCCTCGCGCTCGGCAGCACGACGGCGGGCGCGCACCACCTGAGCCTCGCTAATCTGCGCCAACGCACGTGCCTGCGCGACCTCATCGGAAATCGGCGCCGAGGAGTCAGCCGCAACGGTGTGCTTGGCGCGCGTCGTGCGCGTGGTACGGCGCTTGGGTTTGGTGACCTCCTCGCCGTCAGCGGCAGGCTTGGCCGTGCGGCGCGTGCGCTTGGGCTTTGCCGGAGCAGCCTCCTCACCGGTTGCAGGCACGGCCTTCTCAGCCGCTACAGGCATAGGCGTCGAAGCAGCCTTAGGCGTCTCAGGAGCCGAGGCTTGCGCGGGCGCCGCGACCTGGTCCGACGCAACCGGTGCAGCGGGAGCGGCCTGCGTCGTCGTTATTTCATTTTCTTGCTGTTGATCAGACACAGTGTTTGCTCAACTTTCTTTTCAAGCCCTGTGATCACATGCTCCCTGCATAAACCTTCAGGGCGGCTAAACAGTCTAGTTCCGTTCAAAACGACGGACATCATTGATCTGTATCGAGATGATTGCGTCAACTACGCAGCGTTAGTGTAACACAACCGCCGCCACCTGCAACTTAGTCATTGGGGACGTTCTTAAACGACTAGTCAAACCTTGATTATCAACTTCATCCGAACACTTCCCACATTCATCCGTACATGTACGGA
>CATWBO010000054.1 GCA_958349055.1 uncultured bacterium | reverse complement strand
GTGTATACCATACTCTCCAATGAAAGAACGTCCTGATATAGCGAAATTTTGTCGTTTTCCTGCGTACGTGCGTACACACTCCTCAGGAATTCTAGGGGGCCTGCCCCCTTAGCACACGGACTTTGGAACAAAGTCTAGTGTGTTACGCCTTGCCAGAGGTGTACAGGCTCCCGGTATGCACGTACGAAGCAATTGCCATCAATGCGCCATATAAGTGGCGATCAAGTTCGCATAAAGCGACCTTGATCACGCAAAACAAAAGGCAGGATACCATCACCACGATGATACCCTGCCTCTGTTCGTTCCTGTTTACCGTTCCGAGTAGTCCTTCCGCAGAATTTCCGATAAACAAATAACGTACCCGAACCTTTTCTCGTAAAGAATCGGGTTCGAGTACGAACTGAATGCTGGAGCAATAAATAACCACCACAAAGGTGCCTGTCCCCTTTGTGGTGGTTTTGGCCTAGAGCTAGAGCGTGTGGCCGTAGGTGTTTGCAGCCTTGATGGCGGCGGCGAACTTTTCGTCGGTGAAGGGCTCGGGGTTTCCCTGCTTCCACTCGTTGGTGGCGTGCGCGTACTCGCACAGGGCGGGGATATCGGACTCGGAAAGCCCGACCTGCTCAAGCGTCACGGGCAGGCCCATCTGCTTGTTAAAGGCTGCGTAGCGCTCAAGGTTCTCGGTATCGCCCGTGTAGGCAAACAGCACTAGCACGCCCAGGCTCACGACCTCGCCATGCAGGTAGGTGCCCTCGCGCGGAATGCTGCAGGTGGCGTTGTAGAACGCATGCGCCACGCTCGAGTTGTAGTAGTAATCGTTTTGGTTGGTCAGGTTGGAGACGTATCCCGTGTTGACCACGATATCGAGCGCGATCTGCTTGACGGCCTCGGTCGACAGGTTCTGGCGAACGTCCTCAAGACCCTGCACGCCATAGGTAAACAGCGGCTCGGAGCAGGTGTGTGCGAGCGCCAGGCCAAGACCGGCGGTGTGCTCCAGGTTGCCGGCGCTCGTGGCGTACTCGACCTCGGGCTGCTTGGACAGGGCATCGCCCACGCCCGCCCAGAAGTACTCCGCCGGAGCCTCGGCAATGATCTTGGGGTTGATGAAGATGTGCGCGGGGCGGTTGGGGTACGAATAGCCCTCGAGCGAGCCGTCGTCGTTGTAGACAACGGCAATGGCGGTCGCGGCCGAGCAGTTGGAGCAGATCGTCGGCACTGTAAAGACGATCTTCTTGAGCTCGATGGCCGCTGTCTTTACGGTGTCGAGCGCCTTGCCGCCGCCGCATGCGATGAGCACGTCGGCCTCTTGGCAGGCGGGGGAGTTCACAACTTTGGCGATATTGGCACGCGTGCTGTTGGTGCCGTAGACGCGCGTCTCCAAAATCTCGACGTCGGTGCCCTCCAGTGCCGCTTCGATACCGGGAAGTGCCGCGGCCAGTGCTCGTTTGCCACCGATGATTGCGACCTTGGTCGCCCCGTACTCGGCCAGCGCGCCGGGCAGCTCGTCAAAGCAGTCCTCGCCGACGGTGTAGTCGCTCATTCCAATCGTGCGCATAGCAGCCTTCTTTCGTTAGATAAAGTGCTTTCAGGTATTTTGCTCCAAGTGAGTGCTTGCGACCGTGAGAAATTTCTAAAGTATGAAACCGATGTTGAGGGTTTTTCGCCGGCGTTGACCGTGTTACCATACAGCGCATAAGCGTTGATGGGGACGAGTAGTCGGCCGTCCGCGTGCTACAGAGAGCGGGGGGCGCTGAGAACCCGTGCATGCGACCGATGAAAATCACCCCGGAGCTGCGGTCCCAACGGACGCGCCGTACAGGCACGTCTTAGTAGACATCGCCGAGATGGTCGTCGATACAGGCCAGCCGAGTAACGGATGCGAGCGCGCGATTACGCGGGCGAGGGCATCTAAGCTGGGTGGTTAAGCGAAGAGCTTTTGCGGGCGTACAGCTCGTTTTGTGGCGCTTCGTCCCAGCTTGTAGGGACGGGCGCTTTTTTGGTGCCCAACGGGCGTGCGCGCCCACGACATGAAAGGGGTACCGTGGCAAACGAGTACAAGCAGACGATGAATCTGCCCAAGACCGGTTTTCCCATGCGTGCCGGTCTTTCCAAGTCCGAGCCCAAGCGACTCAAGGACTGGCAGGACAACAAGGTCTACGAGCAGGTTCTGAAGAAGAACGAGGGTCACAAGAAGTTCGTGCTGCACGACGGCCCTCCGTACGCCAACGGCCCGATCCACATCGGCCATGCCATGAACAAGATCTCCAAGGACATGATCAACCGTTACTGGATGATGCAGGGCTATGAGGTTCCCTATGTTCCCGGTTGGGACTGCCACGGCCAGCCGATCGAGCACAAGGTCGAGGAGAAGCTCGGAACCGAGAAGTTCAACCAGACCCCCACGGCCAAGATCCGTGAGCTCTGCAACGAGTTCGCTGTCGAGAACATCGAGCTGCAGAAGGCCGGCTTCCGTCGCCTGGGCGTGCTCGGCGACTGGGACAATCCCTACCTGACGCTCTATCACCAGCATGACGCCGCCGACATCGAGGTCTTCAAGGCCATGTTCGATAAGGGCATGATCTATCGCGGCCACAAGCCGGTTCACTGGTGCAAGCACTGTCACACCGCGCTCGCCGAGGCCGAGATCGAGTACTCCGACGAGACGAGCCCTTCCATCTTCGTTCGCTTTGAGATGACCTCCAAGCCCGCCGGCCTCGAGAACTTCGACGGCCCGGTCGACTTCATCATCTGGACGACTACCCCGTGGACCATCCCCTCCGACCAGGCCGTTTCCCTCAAGCCCGGCGCCGCCTATGTCGCCGTTGAGCACGACGGCCGCGCCGAGGTCATGCTCGAGGACCTGGCTCCCAAGTGCTGCGAGGAGTTTGGCTGGGAGTACGCCCCGGTCATGGTCGACGGCAAGCCTTACGTGGTTCCCGCCGAGACCTTCCACCACATCCACTACAAGCAGCCGATCTTTGACGGCGTTGAGGGCGTGGCGCTGCTGGCCGATTACGTCGGTGTCGATGACGGTACCGGTATCGTCCACAACTCGCCCGGTCACGGCGTCGACGACTACTTCGCCTGCCTCAAGGAGGGCATCACCGACATCTGCATGCCGGTCGATGACGACGGCAAGTTCTACACCGGCGAGGAGTTTGGCACCGGCGGCCCCTTCAGCGGTATGGATACCGACGAGGCCAACCCGCACATCATCGAGTTCCTGCGCAAGCGCGGAACCCTGGTCCTTGAGAAGAAGATCACGCACAGCTATCCGCACTGCTGGCGCTGCAAGCACCCGGTGCTCTTCCGAGCTACCGATCAGTGGTTTGTCTCGATGGACAAGACCGGTCTGCGCGAGCAGGCTGGCAAGGAGGTCCGCGAGAACGTCAAGTGGTATCCGGCCCACGCCGCCAACCGCATCGGCGCTATGGTCGAGCAGCGTCCCGACTGGTGCATCAGCCGCCAGCGTAACTGGGGCGTGCCTATCCCCAGCTACACCTGCGCCGACTGCGGCGAGAAGGTCATGAACGACGCCACGCTCGACGCCGTCATCAAGCTCTTCCACGAGAAGGGTTCCGACGCCTGGTTCACCGATGCTCCCGAGAGCTACCTGGGCGAGGCCTGCGTCTGCCCCAAGTGCGGCGGCCATCACCTCAAGGCCGATAAGGACATCCTCGACGTGTGGTGGGACTCCGGCGTGTCTTGGAAGGCTGTCTGCGAGTACCGTCCCGAGCTGGAGTATCCGGCGGACGTGTACCTCGAGGGCTCCGACCAGCACCGCGGTTGGTTCCAGAGCTCGCTGCTCACCTCGGTGGGCGCCAACGGCCACGCTCCGTACAAGGCGGTCGTCTCGCAGGGCTTCACCCTCGATGGCCAGGGCCGCAAGATGTCCAAGTCGCTCGGCAACGTCATCGACCCTAACAAGGTCTGCGACGAGATGGGCGCCGACATCATCCGCCTGTGGGTTGCCTCCGTCGACACCAGCTCCGACGTGTCCATCGACCACGAGATTCTCGCTCGTACTTCCGATGCCTACCGTCGTTTTCGCAACACGCTGCGCTTCCTGCTCTCCGAGCTCGAGGGGCAGTTTGAGCCCGAGACCGACGGCGTCGCCTTTGCTGACCTGCTGCCGCTCGACAAGCTCATGGTTGCCCGCCTGACCCAGGTCCAGGCCGAGGTCGACGACGCCTACGCCAGCTACGAGTTCCCGCGCGCCTACCGTGCGCTCTACGACTTCGTGGTCACCGAGCTCTCCAACGTGTACCTCGACGCCCTGAAGGACCGTCTGTACTGCGACAAGCCCGGCTCGCTCGAGCGTCGCAGCGCCCAGACCGTGCTGGCCGAGCTCTTCTCGATGCTCATGCGCGACCTGCAGCCGATCTTGTCCTACACCGTCGACGAGGCCATGGCCTATGCGCCCGCCGGCTGCGTCGATCATCAGAAGTACGCAGCGCTGCTCGATTGGTACAAGTCGCCCATCACGGTCGACGAGGCCAATGAGTTCGAGGGCGTGCTCGAGGCTTCGCTCGAGCTCCGTAGCGCCGTGACCAAGGCCCTTGAGGATGCCCGTTCTGCCGGCACCTTCACTAAGAGCCAGCAGGTCCGTGTCAGGGCGGTCGTCCCCGCCGAGATGTACGCGCTGCTGACCGGCGACAAGGCCGTCGACCTGGCCGAGTTCTACATCGTTTCCGCTGTTGAGCTCACCCAGGGCGAGGAGCTTTCCGTCGTCATCGAGGCTGCCGAGGGCGAGTGCTGCGACCGTTGCTGGAACTACCGCACCACCGTCGGCGAGTACAACGGCCACGCGCATATCTGTAAACGCTGCGCCGAGGCGCTGTAGGTTTCGGCGTTCGTAGAACGCCGAAACCTACCGACGCTGCAAACGCCCCTAAGCGGCAATCTGACGTTCAATCGTCGGTCGCGTACCAAAGTACGCTTCCCTCCTCTTTCACGTCACCTTGCTCGCTTAGGGGCGTTTTCGCTGTTGTGGCCAAATGAGCGGCGTTTCCTTTGTTGGTGCGAAGAGTTGTTATTTCTGGCGGGTTTTCGTTGTTGAGCGACGACATCGGATTCATTTCTATCGTTTGCACGGTAGGATAATGTGTTGCATTAAACGTAACTCGAGTTCTTGAGGGTAGGGGATTGATTTGGGTCGTACTGGGGATATGACGCCGCCTTTGCGTTGGCGGTTGGGTATTGCTGGTGGGGTGGCGCTGGTTGTGTTGCTTGTTGACCAGCTGACCAAGCTTGCGGTTCGTGCCGTGGGCGATGCTCTGCATGTGACTGTTATCCCCGGCGTGATCGACTTCCTGTTTGTGCGCAATATTGGCGCTGCCTTTAGCATGGGCGAGGGGCATGGCATTGCATTTGCCGTGCTGGCGCTGGCGGTCATTATCGCCATTGCCGTGTATCTCGTTCGCGCACCTCAGCTTGCCCACCTGGAGGTTGTGGGCATGGCGATGGTTGCCGGCGGTGCTATCGGCAACGCTATCGACCGTCTGGCCTTTGGCTTCGTGACCGATTTTATTGCCACCACCTTCATCGACTTTCCCGTCTTCAATGTGGCCGATATCGGCATTACCGTGGGTGTCGTGCTCGCCCTTATCGGCTACATGTTCTTGAGCCCTGCGGCCCGCGAAGTCGATGCGACCGCCGAGCTCAACGCCCGTGACGAGGCCCGCGCCAAGCGCAAGGCTAAACAGCGTGGGGAGCGTGCCCGCAAGATTCGCGAAAGGAACGAGCGCTAATGGCCGACATCCATATTCTTGTTGCCGACGATACCGCTGGTCAGCGTCTTGACGCCTATCTGGGCGCCAATGACGGCTGCCCCACGCGCTCTGCCTGCGCGCATCTGATCGAGGGCGGTGCCGTTGCTATCAATGGCGAGACCTGCCTGTCCAAAAAGTACGCCGTGCGTGCCGGCGATCGTATTTCGGTCGATCTTCCCGAGCCGCACGATCCAACTGACGTGATTCCCGAGGCCATTCCCCTCGATATCCGCTACGAGGACGACTACCTCATCGTGCTCTCCAAGCAGCGCGGTCTGGTGTGCCATCCCGCTCATGGCCACGAGAGCGGCACCCTTGCGAACGCCTTGGTCTATCACTGTGGCATCGACCATCTGGGCACCGTGCAGGGCGAGGACCGTCCCGGCATCGTGCATCGCCTGGATCGCGATACCTCTGGCCTCATGCTCGCCGCTAAGGACGATGACACCCAGCGTGCGCTCCAAAACCTTATCCGCACGCGAACGCTCGACCGTCGCTACATTACGCTCGTTCACGGGCACATCGCTATGGATGAGGGCACCATCAACACCGGTATAGCCCGGTCCACGCGTGACCGCGTTAAGATGGCGGTTTCCGATGATCCTTTCGCGCGCCAGGCCATCACGACCTTCAAGGTTCTCGAGCGTTTCGATTCCACCCGCTTTGACGATGGCTATACGCTCGTCGAGTGCCATCTGTTTACCGGCCGCACGCACCAGATTCGCGTGCATATGCGCCATATCAATCACGCCTGCGTGGGCGATCCGCTCTATGGCAAGTGCGATGCACGCGCCGATCAGGGTCTGACCAGGCAATTCCTTCATTCCTGGCGCGTCGCATTCGACCATCCCGTGACGGGGGAGCGCATTGAGTGCCGCGACGAGCTGCCGTGGGATCTCGCTGCGGTTCTTGACGACCTGGCCACGCGTTCGCTTGGCCGCACCGCTGCCGGCGACGAAATCGTTCCGCAGCTCGGTCTGCTCGAAGTCTAGCCAGTATTAGGTGGTTTCTTGAACTCGGTTAGCCTGCGGTAAGATATACGATTGTTTACGTAACGCGTTCTCGGGAGCCTGCATGCTCGCCTTTTTACAAACCAACACACCCATCGTGATCTTCAACCAGATTGTGGTTACGCTGCTTACGGTCTGCTTTCTTTACCAGGTGGTCTTCTTTGTCATTGGCGCCCTGCGCGGTGAGGTCGCTCCTCCCAAGGCTAAGAAGCTCCATCGCTATGCCTTCTTCATTGCGGCGCATAACGAGGAGGCGGTAATTGCCAATCTTGTGCGCTCCATCAAAGAGCAGGACTATCCGTCCGAGCTCATCGAGGTCTTCGTGGTCGCCGATGCCTGCACCGACAACACGGCGCAGCTCGCGCGCGAGGCGGGCGCCGTCGTCTATGAGCGTAACGACCTGGCCCGTAAGGGCAAGAGCTGGGTCATGGACTTTGGTTTTGATCGCATTCTCAACGAGTATCCCGATACTTTTGAGGGCTATTTCATCTTTGACGCCGACAACGTTATTTCCCGCGATTACGTCTCCAAGATGAACGATGCCTTTGACCAGGGCTTCCATGTGGTCACGAGCTATCGTAACTCCAAGAACTTCGGCAGCTCGTGGATCTCGGCGGCTAATGCCACCTGGTATCTGCGCGAGGCACGCTTCCTCAACAACGCGCGCAACATCTGCAAGACGTCTTGTGCCGTCTCGGGCTCGGGCTACCTCATCTCCGCGAGTGTTATTGAGGGTATGCACGGCTGGCAGTTCCACACGCTGACCGAGGACATTCAGTTCACCACGTTCTGCGCTATTCACGGCATTCGCATT
>CATWBO010000053.1 GCA_958349055.1 uncultured bacterium | reverse complement strand
CCTTAATATTTATAAATATGCAGGTCGGCGAGGTGCTAGCGATGTGCCAGCGGATGCGCCGCCAGATAGACCTCGGTAAGTTGCGTGCGGTCGACATGCGTGTAGACCTGCGTGGTCGAAATATCGGCATGGCCCAAAATCTCCTGCAGCACACGCAGGTCGGCACCGCCCGCGAGCATATGGGTGGCAAAGGAGTGGCGCAAGGTATGGGGATGGAGCCCCACCAGCCCCACCTGGCGCCCATACTGCTCGCATATCGCATGCACGGCCTGACGCGACAGGCGACGTCCGTTCTTATTTAAAAAGACCGCCGAGGTCTCCGTCCCGTGAGCATGGGCGGCCAGAAGAGCGCGCCCGTCACCTATATAGCGTGTCAGGGCACGCGCCGCGCTTCCCACCAACGGGGCCAGACGCTCCTTGGAGCCCTTACCGCGCACCAGGACAAACCCGTCATCGATATGGATATCGCCCACATCGAGCCCAACCAGCTCACTCACGCGCAAGCCGCAACCGTAAAGCACTTCCAAGATGGCATGATCGCGCAGTCCCATCTCGCCCTCGGGAAAGTCTTGATCGAGCAGTGCCGAGACATCCTCCACCGATAGATACTCCGGCAAACGCTCAGCCTTTTTAGGCAGGCGCAACGCCGCCGTTGGATTTTGGGCCACGGCCCCATCGCGCACCAAAAAGGCATGCAGGCCCTTCACGGCAGCAAGCGCGCGCTCCACCGAGGCATCGGAATAGCCTCCATCGCGGCGATCGGCAACAAAGCCCTCCACGACCTGACGGCTCACATCTTCAAAAGACGCAATGTCAGCCCGCTCCAGATAGGCGCAGTACGTCGTCAGGTCACGACGGTAGGCCGCAATCGTATTGCGCGCCAAACCCCGCTCGACCGCAAGGTAATCGAGATACTCCCCCGCCACCACAGCGAGCGACGAGGGAGTAGCTTCGTTATGTTCTTGGTTCGCCGGCACCCTTAGTCCGTAGCGAGGTTCATGGGCGTCACCTGCAGGCGATCGACACCCTCGTGCTGACCGATCGAGGCACGCACGAACTCTCGGAACAGCGGCTGCGGGTTGGTCGGACGGCTCTTGAACTCGGGGTGAGCCTGGGTTGCCACATACCACGGATGTACGTCGCGCGGCAGCTCGACCATCTCGACCAGGCGCTCGTCGGGCGAGAGGCCAGAGATAACCAGACCGGCGTCCTCGAGCTGGTCGCGGAAGGCGTTGTTAAACTCAAAGCGGTGACGGTGACGCTCGTAGACGAGATCCTCGCCATATGCCTCGCGAGCGAGGGTATCGGCGGCGAGCTTGCACGGATAGGCGCCCAAGCGCATGGTGCCGCCCTTCTCGGTCACATCCTCCTGCGAGCTCATCAGATCGATGACGCTAAACGGACCGTCCGGGTCGAACTCGGAGGAGCTGGCGCCGGCAAGGCCGACGACGTTGCGGGCGAACTCGCACACGGCCACCTGCATACCCAGGCAAATGCCCAGATACGGAATCTTGTGCTCGCGGGCAAACTCGGCCGCGAGGATCTTGCCCTCCAGGGCGCGCTTGCCAAAGCCGCCGGGGACCAGGATGCCCGAGGCGTCACCCAGAACCTCGGAGACATTCTGCTCGTCGAGGCTCTCGCCGTCGACCAGCTGGACGTCCACATGGCGATCGTAGAAGACACCCGCATGGTGCAGGGCCTCGATAACCGACAGGTACGCATCGGGAAGCTGCGTGTACTTGCCCACGACGGCAATCTTCACCTTGTCGGCGTGATGGTTGGCATGATTCTGTTTGCGCAGGAACTCGTTCCACTCGCTCATGTCGCGCTCACGCGGGTCCAGACCCAGGCGCTCGCAAATGCGCAGGTCAAAGTCCTGCTCGGCAAGCAGCTGCGGAACATCGTAAATACTCGCGCAGTCCTCGTTGGTAAAGACGCAATCGGTGTCGACGTCACAGAAGCTTGCGATCTTTCCGCGGATAGCGTCATCGATATGGTGGTCGGAGCGCAGCACGATGATATCGGGCTGGATGCCAAAGCTGCGGAGCTCCTTGACGGAATGCTGCGTGGGCTTGGTCTTGACCTCGTGGGCAGCAGCGATATAGGGAACGAGCGACACATGGATGTAGCAGACGTTCTCGGGGCCGGCCTCCTTGCGGTACTGACGAATGGCCTCGACAAACGGTTGGGACTCGATGTCGCCGATCGTGCCGCCCAGCTCGGTGATGACTACATCAGAGCCGGTCTGCTCCTCGATGCGGCGGAACTTATCCTTAATGGCATTGGTGACGTGAGGAATCACCTGCACGGTACCACCCAAAAAGTCGCCGCGACGCTCGCGGGCGATGAGGCTTTTGTAGATGGCACCGGTCGTAAAGTTGGAATCGCGGGTCAGGTTCTCATCAATAAAGCGCTCGTAATGACCCAGGTCCAGGTCGGACTCGTAACCATCCTCGGTAACGAAGACCTCACCATGCTGGAACGGGCTCATGGTACCGGGGTCGACGTTCAGATACGGGTCGGCCTTTTGCATCGTTACCTTATAGCCGCGCGACTTGAGCAGACGGCCCAGCGAGGCCGCGGTAATACCCTTGCCCAGGGACGAAACCACGCCACCGGTCACGAACACATGCTTGGTCATATTGAGTTACCTGCGCTTCCCGTAGAAGTTGTCCATACACATCTTACGGGTCTTCATTGTAATACTCGCGCCGCGGACCGTCCGCAATTTTTCTCGCGTGCGATTGCATTTCTCAATCTTGAAACAAAACGCCGCCCGGTTTCCCAGGCGGCGTCGCTATGGCAAGGGTTACATGCTGCTATCGATCAGCAACATCGTCCTCAAGCATTTCTTGAACGAGCATGCCGGTACGGACGCCCTCAAGATACCACTCACCACGTTCGGTGAGGCAAATGCCATTTGCAAGCTGACCGCCGTCGTCGCTATAACGCGAGACGACATCAATCATACCTTCGGAATCCAAGCGATCGATTGCGGCGCGGGCACGATACGGCGAAACCCCCACGCGCTCGGCAAGCGTTTTGCGCGAGAAACCATACGGCCCGCCATTGTCTTCGGTTTGCTGGTCGATCTCCATCAACACCAGCACCTCGACACGCTTCATATCGTTGACACTCGCACGACCCTTGCCCGCCATAGCAGCCTCCTCAAACCGAGCACGAGCATCTAACGCGCCGTGCGCGACCGACACACCTCACGATGGCAGGTAATATCCATCATGCGGCATCCCGCTAAGGATGAAACAGTTACGGTTATTGTATACCGCTCAAATTGTTTCTAGGCAGGTAAACAGCTATTTTTCGCCGAAATAGACGCTTTATTGATCAAAAAGCCGTACCGGGCGCTAACCCGATACGGCCAAAATGCAATGCAATTACCGCGGTGCTTCAAACTTAGCGATGGAAGAAACCGCGGCGCTCAAACTTGGGCTCGCAGCACACGTTGATGCCCAACTTGCGCAGTACCGTCTCGTCCGTCGGCGAGATAATCACGCTAAAGAAGGCATCGCAACCGCGCAGCTGCTCCAGGCCCGAAAGGACGCGAGCGGCCGTCTCACTCGTGGCCGAGGTGATCGACAGCGCCATAAGCGTCTCGTCGGTGTGGAGGCGCGGGTTTTTGCTGCCCAGGAAATGCGTCTTGAGCTTGCTGATGGGCTCGATCGCCTCATCGCTAATGACCTCGAGCTCAAGGTCGACGCCCGAGACATGCTTGAGGGCGTTCATAATGAGCGAACTTGCGGCGCCCAGGCGCGTGGAGGTCTTACCGGTCACCACGGAACCATCGGGCATGACCATGGCACCCACGGGACCACCCGTCAGCTGCTCCCTGGTGAGGGCCGCCGAGCGCGCCGGTGAGTAGTTCTTATCGATGCCGGCTTTCTTCATAATAATCTTGAGACGGTCGACTTGCTCATCGCCCACGCCGGTACGGCGCACATTTTCGACCGCGGTAAAGTAGCGGCGGACGATCTCCATCTTGGAAGCGTCGCGGCAGGCATCGTCATCGGTGATGGCAAAACCGACCATATTGACGCCCATGTCCGTAGGGCTCTGGTAGGGGCTCTTGCCCAGGATCTTTTCCATCAGGGCACGGACTACCGGGAAGGCCTCGACGTCGCGGTTGTAGTTGACCGTGGTCTTGTTGTAGGCCTCCAGGTGGAAGGAGTCGATGATGTTGGCGTCATCGAGGTCTGCCGTGGCGGCCTCGTAGGCAATATTGACCGGATGCGTAAGGGGCAGATTCCAAACCGGGAAGGTCTCGAATTTGGCATAGCCGGCGGCCGTGCCATGCTTGTGCTCGTGATAGAGCTGAGACAGGCAAGTGGCGAGCTTGCCCGAGCCAGGGCCGGGCGCCGTCACGACAACGAGCGGTCGGGTGGTCTCGACAAACTCGTTCTTGCCATAGCCGTCGTCGGACACAATCAGATCGACATCGTGCGGATACCCCTCGATGGGATAGTGCAGCTTGGCGGGAATACCGAGCGCGTTCAGGCGGTTGCGGAACACATCGGCAGCGGGCTGTCCAGCGTACTGGGTGATGACCACGGCCGCGACGGCAAAGCCGTTGCCGCGGAACAGGTCAACCAGGCGCAGCACATCCTCGTCATAGGTAATGCCAAGGTCACCACGAGCCTTGTTTTTCTCGATGTGGTTCGCGTTGATCGCGATGATAACCTCGACATCGTCGGCGATGCTCTTGAGCATGCGAAACTTGCTGTCCGGCTCAAAACCCGGTAGCACGCGGCTGGCATGATAGTCATCGAACAGCTTGCCGCCAAACTCCAAATACAGCTTGCCGCCAAACTGCGAGATGCGCTCCTTAATGTGAGCAGCCTGCAGCTCGATATACTTCGCGTTGTCGAAACCCTGGCGCATGTATGGCTCCCGTCCCGTTTCGTAAATTAAGTTCCTACGCGATTATAACGGAGCCTGCCCTCCCCGATGCCCAGGCCATCAACAGGCACCAACCAAACACGCCATCGATAAGTTGCGGTGAAATAGCTCCTGTTTAACCCCTCAAGACGGCCAAACGGGAACTATTCCACCGCAACTTCCCCTTTTTGGTACAAGCTAACCTGACCCCTTTGCATCAATAATGGAAACATCGCAGGTGGAGCATAAGTCAGCGAGCGCCCGCCAGAGCGAGCAAGGTGACGTGAAAGAGGAGGGCATAGGCCTTTTGGCCATGCCCGACGATTGAACGTCAGATTGCCGCTCTGGCGGGCGCGCAGCGTCGACCGGTTCCGCGGTTTGGTAAAACCGCGGAACAAAAAGGCGCCCCCTCCCGCGCACGGAACGGGAGGGGGCTAAAGGTAGGAGTCTACCGGTGGGTTGACCCCACCGGACAGACGATGACCAGGTGATCCTTTACAGGATCGTCAAGGTTTCCGTGGGGTACCCGTTGGGTACTTAGAGCATCACGCAGGCGATGGTCAGGATAACGGCGCAGACGACGGAGAGAGCGACGATGAGCTTAAGAGCAAACTTGAGCCAGGTCGTCCACTCGATCTTGGCCAGGGCGAGACCGCCCATGATGGCGCCGGAGGTCGGGGTGAACAGGTTCACGACACCGATGGCGGCGGAGAAGATCATGACCATGACCTCGGGCGAGAAGCCGAGCTTAACAGCCAGCGGTCCCATGATGGGCATGGAGACGGTAGCCATACCGGAGGTCGAGGGGATCAGGAAGGACAGGCCGAAGTAGACCAGGAAGCTCATGGGAGCGAAGATCACGCCGGACAGGCCAGCCAGAGCGTTGGCGGCAGCGTCGAGGACGTAGACGTCGAGGCCGGTGCTAGCCATGAGGACGGAGATACCACGGGCGAGGGCGATGACGAGAACAACGGACATCATGTCGGCAGCGCCGGTGATGAAGGTGTTAACGATCTGCTTCTCGGACAGGCCACCGATGATACCGATCAGGATAGCCATGAGGAAGAACCAGGTGGAAGCCTCGTCGAAGTACCACTGGCCAATGGGCAGGCCGGTGATCAGGGCAGACCAGCCCTGGACGACGGCGTTACCGTCGGCGTCGTAGACAGCGCCAGCGTCGAAGAAGTTGGCGACGCCCTCGTTGAGGTCAGCCAGCGGGATGAAGCCGACGATCATGACGACGAAGGTGAAGGCGAAGGCGATCAGAACACCCTTCTGACGACCGGTGAGCTTGACCTCCTTGTTAACCTCGGAAGCAGCCTTGCCATGAGCCTCTTCGGCGTCCTTAAGCTCCTGCATCGACAGGATGGTGGAACCCTTGTCAGCCTTGACCTTCTTGGCATAGCTCATCACGAAGACAATCGACATAGCGGTGGTGACAATCCACAGGACGGCGCCGAGGCCGATGATGATGGACTGGTTCACAGCGATGTCAACGCCGGTCAGAGCGTCGACGGCCGCGCCGACGGCGAACGGGTTAACCGTGGAGCCGAGGCAGCCGCAGCCAGCGCCGAGCAGGACGGTAGCGGCGCCGACCATGGGGTCGAAGCCGGCGGCCATCATGGTAGCGGCGAGCAGGGCATAGAAGGGAACGGTCTCCTCGCACATACCATAGGTGGTACCACCGAGGGAGAAGATGAGCATAAGAACAGGAATGAGCATGATCTCGTTGCCCTTAAGCTTCTGCACCAGAACGGCAATGCCGTTGTCCAGGGCGCCGGTCTCGGTCATCATGCCGAGGAAGCCGCCCAGGATCATAACGAAGAGGCAGACGGGCAGAGCGTCAGCGAAGCCCTTAACCGGGGCGGTGCAGAAATCGCTCAAGCGGGCAGCGGTAACCTCGCCGCCGGACGTGCCGGAGACGATAACGGTAACAATCGCAACAATTGCCAGCAGAGCAAGAAGAATGGTGAACGATGAAGGCATACCGCGCTTTTTCTTAGCGGTCTCAGTCATGGTTCTCATCCCCCCTTCATAAATCATTTAACTACTCTCGCGCGAAGCGGATCTTCCGTGCCGTGCCCACCGCTCAACGCGAGATATTTACCAGACAAAACCGCTCGGGGTGTGCAGCAATACACCCCGAGCGAGATGCTAGATGCTCTTACTTGAGCGTGGCGTACATGACAGCCTTGATGGTGTGCATGCGGTTCTCGGCCTCGTCAAAGACCTTGGAAGCGGGGCTCTCGAAGACCTCGTCGGTGACCTCCTGCTCGGTGATGCCGAACTGCTCGCACTTCTCGGCGCCAATGGTGGTGTTGGTGTCGTGGAAGCTGGGCAGGCAGTGCAGGAAGATGGCACCCGGGTTGGCCATAGCCATGACCTCGGAGGTGACACGATACGGGGTGAGCTGAGCGATGCGCTCGGCCCAGACCTCGTCGGGCTCGCCCATGGAGACCCACACGTCGGTGTAGAGAACGTCAGCGCCGGTGACGCCGTCCTTGACGTCGGTGGTCAGCTTAATGGTGCAGCCGTTGGCCTCGGCGATGGGCTTGCAGGCCTCGATGACGTCGTCAGCGGGCATGCACTCCTCGGGGCCGCAGGCCACGAAGTTCATGCCGAGCTTGGAGCAGACGACCATGAGGGAGCGAGCGACGTTGTTCTTGCAGTCGCCCATGAAGACGAGGGTCTTGCCCTTGATGTCGTAGTTGAAGTTCTCCTGGACGGTCAGGATGTCGGCGAGCATCTGGGTGGGGTGCCACTCGGTGGTCAGGCCATTCCAGACGGGCACGCCGGACTTAGCAGCGAGCTCCTCGACGTCATCCTGGGCAAAGCCGCGGAACTCGATGCCGTCATACATGCGGCCGAGAACGCGAGCGGTGTCCTCGATGGACTCCTTCTTGCCCATCTGCGACGAACCGGGATCGAGGTAGGTGACGCCCATGCCCAGATCCATGCCGCCGACCTCGAAGGCGCAGCGGGTACGGGTGGAAGTCTTCTGGAAGAGTAGGACGATGTTCTTGCCCTCGAGATAGCGGTGCGGGACGCCAGCGCGCTTCATATCCTTGAAGTTCTTGGAGAGCTTGAGCAGGTACTCGATCTCCTCGGTGGTGAGGTCGAGGAGCTTGAGGAAGCTACGGCCGGAGAGGTTAACACCCATGGTTCGTTTCCTTTCGAAGAAATGAATTACTAAAAATTAGTAGTGCCCGTTTGACGGGCGAAACCGGTGCGGTTGTAGGGGGACCGCACCGGAAACGTTAAAGACTTAGAGGTCCTCGCGCCAGAAGGGCATGCTCATGCAGCGCGGGCCGCCGCGGCC
>CATWBO010000052.1 GCA_958349055.1 uncultured bacterium | reverse complement strand
GGATGATATATAGGGGCCTCCCGCAGGTAAGCGGACATAAAGACGCTAGCGGATATGCGCTGGCTTGCCGCCCCAGTAGAAGCGGCAGAAGGCTCTTTTGCGCTTTTGGGGTTTGCCTGCAAGCTCCATGGTTGCGATGGCTATGTCTTCGGCTGCGTGGGGGCGGCGTAGAACTTCGCCGTTTATGAGCAGTGCCTTGAGCGACTCAGGATGATCGTGGAGATGACGCAACGTCACGATGAGCTCTCGTGCGGTGGTGACATGCATGCTGGCGCCCATGCCAGTGAGCATGGTGGTGTTGGCCTTTTCCTGGCCATAGGACTTGCCCAGCAGAATCATCGGCAGATGTGCGCATAGGCACTCGGTGACCGTGAGTCCGCCCGATTTGAGGATTGCCAGGTCGCAACCGTGCATGAGGGCCGCCATGTCGTCGACATAGTCTAGCACCGTGACGTTTTCGAGCTTCATGGCATTGAAGAGTGTCTTCAGACGGGTGGCGTATTCCCTGTCCTTGCCAGGCAAAAAGACAAAGTGCATGTCCTCGAAGCTGCGAAGGAAGGGGAGCGTATGCTCCATCGCTGCGCGAAAGCGCACGTAGGGTTGCGGTAGGCTGGCGCCGGCCATCACCAACACAACGGTCTTGTCTACGGGAAGATTGAACTTACCCAGCTCATCCTCACGTTTGTATTCGGTGTCGAATCCGGCTCGAATGGGGATTCCCGTAATGCGGATCTTTGCCTCGGGAACCTTGCGCGGGCGCAGCGTTTCGGCCATAAATTCGTTAGCCACGCAGAACAGATCGGTGTCCTTGTGGGGCCAGAAACCTTCAACTTCATAGTCCGTTGGTACGCAGATGACCGGATAATCGATACCCGTGATGACGCGGGCGCCCACGGCAACATTGGCTGCCGTAATGTGTGTTGCGACTACGGCTATGGGCCTGCGGGTACGGACATATTCGTTGAAGGCGGGGAACATGATTCGTGACCAAGCCGTACCGCCGCCCCAGAGCAGATGTCCTGTAAACGTATAACGCCAGGTCAGGTCATAAATCGGGCGCGTGGCTCCGGTAAAAGACGCCGCGGTCTTATTGCCGTCGAATTTAATACGTCCAAAATCGAGGATATCGAGTACTTCAATCTCGATATCCTCAGGTATACCTTTGGTGCCAAGGATAAGATCAAATGCCTGCGCGATGGCGTTAGCGGCGGCCTTATGGCCCGATCCAACCGATGCATGCACAATGGTTACGAGGGGCTTTTGTGCAGGTACAACAGCCTTTTGCTGCGGTTGGGGAGTGGCTTGCATAGGCAGGGGAGCGTCATTGCTCGTCTGCGTTTGATTCATCGATAACTCCCCTTCAGCTTTGTTACGCGATTTATCATTGTAGTGCATGAGTGTCATGTTTACGTAAATTTGGGTATGAGCGCAACGAACGTCAATGTTTCTACGAGAGGACTCTTCATGACTACCGATCAACCGATCGATGTTGCGATTATCGGCGGAGGCCCCGCAGGCTATGCTGCCGCCATTTACGCTGCGCGCGCCAACTTGACGACGACCGTGATTGAGCAGGGCATGTCGGGTGGCCAGATTGCCACGTCCAACGAGATTGAGAATTACCCTGGCATTCCGCTGTTAAGTGGTGCTGAGCTGGGTGAACGTTTTCAGCAGCATGCAGAGGGCCTGGGGGCTCGGGTTGTATGGAGTATGGTGACGGGTATCGATTACGATGCCGATTCCGCGCTGTTTACCGTTCACCACGATATGGGCGACACGGCTGCAAGGAGTGTCATCGCGTGCATGGGAGCCACGCCGCGTCCGGCTGGCTTTGTTGGCGAGGATACGTATCGTGGTCGTGGCGTATCTTATTGCGCAACATGCGATGGTATGTTCTTCCGCGGCAAGCAGGTGTTTGTGATCGGTGGCGGCAATTCGGCATGTGAGGAAGCGCTGTTTCTTTCCGACATTGCCAGCAGTGTGACCATCGTGCTGCGCCGCGATCAGTTCCGTGCGCCCGAGGGTGTCGTGCAGAAGGTGCTTGCTAAGGACAATATTTCAGTTAGGTACCAAACTAGTATTGTGGAGCTTTCCGGTGATGCGATGCCCACGACGATCACATTCAAGGACAATGCGACCGGTGAGACGCATACCGAGACCTTTGAGGCGGGCTCGTTTGGCATCTTTATCTTTACCGGCACGCAGCCCCATACCGAGCTTGTCGAGCATCTGGTCGATCTGGCGCCGGACGGCGGTATTGTTACCGATGATTCCATGACTACCCGTACACCGGGCTTATTTGCTGCTGGCGACATCCGTTCCAAGCGTTTACGTCAAGTTGTGACCGCCGTTTCTGACGGAGCTATAGCGGCAACCAGCGCATACGCATTTCTCCGTGGATAAGTACGATAATATATCTTATGTAAGGTTGCTATCAATTAACTAAATGGCGGGACGATGCATCAGTGCACTGTCCCGCCAATTTTCTTAGCGGCTATGTGGTATGCAAAACTAGATAACCTAGAATACAATATAGAAAACGAACGGAGGCCTCTTATGAACCACGCTAAATACGTTATTCCGATGTCCGATTCGTCGGTCAGCATTAAGCCCGAGGATATTCAGCCCACGGTGCTACCCGATGTATTCATTCAGTCTGATATCGTGCGAAAACTCAACACGTTGAGTCTGCCGCGCTATAACCAGTTGCCCAATGTGACGCTCTACCGCGACCAGGTCATTGAGTATGTTGCACTGTGGATGGAGCCGCTGTCCATTTGCGTTGAGCAGCCCGTCATTACGCCATCGATGATCAATAACTACGTGAAGGTCGGCCTGGTGCCTGCTCCGGTCAAAAAGCAATATGGCCGCGAGCAGATTGCCCGCCTGATCGCTATCTGCCTCTTTAAGCAGGTGCTACCTATTGCTGCGGTGCAGGCGCTCTTTAACATTCAGCGTTTGAGCTATGATGCCCCGACGGCTTTCGATTATGTGGTCGATCAGCTCGAGGCATCGATTCGTTCGGCGTTTTCCGTCGAGCAGACGCCGGTTCCCGATACGGCACATCAGGTAACGCGTGAGTCGCTGCTTGTGCGCAGTGCAGTTTCATCCTTCGTTTCGAAGGCGTACCTGATGAGCTATCTAAAGTTTAATGGGTTTAATAGCTAGCCAACGTATATAACGGGCGGGACAAAGGGTTATCTGTCACTTTGTCCCGCCCGTATTTTTGCTTAGTTGTACTTTATTGGCCCGAAGCCACGCCCATGCCGTAGCCGATAATGAGCCCATGCATTTCGGCATAGTATGAATCTAGCCCGTTGCAGGGCATGATGATAGTCTTGGAGTTTGGCCAGCGCTCCACAATGCGGCTGGCAAGTGCCTGGGCGCCTGCCTCATTCTCGACATGGTCGATAACGACCTTACCGCCCGTAAAACCCTCGGCTTCCATGGTGTCGATGATCTTATTGAGCATCTTCTTTTCGCCACGCGTGTGCCCGACGAGTTCGATTTTACCGGCCTCGCTCGCCGTGCCCAAAATGCGGATATTGAGCTTGTTGGCAATGACGCCGGCTGCCTTAGGGATACGTCCGGCTTTGGCGAGGTTTTCGTAATTGCACAAACTGAAGAGGATTTTGCTGTTCTGTTCAAGGCTATCGAAGTATGCGCAAGCATCCTCGAATGAGACATCCGGGTTGCTTGCAAGATAGCGGTCGAACAGCAAGAAAATGAGGTCCATTTTGCCGCCAGCTGCGCGCGAATTGACTAGATGAATCTGCCGGTCGGGCTCCTCGGCAAGAACCATATCGCGAGCCGTGGCTGCTGCGTTGTAGCTGCCCGACACGCCCTCAGAGATCGGCATGCAGATGGTCTTGTCTGCCAATTTGAAGAGCTCGGCCCACTCCCCTACGCTGGGACAAGCGCTCGAAGAGGCGTTCGTCTCCGCCTGAACAGCGCAGTTGAGCTCATGAACATCGAGCGAAAGGTCATCGATGAATTCACGCTCCCCCACTCGAATTTTGAGGGGTGCAAATGCAAAGGTGGTATGGGGTGCGGTCGGTTGCCAATCGCGGAGGTTGCAGCTTGAATCTGAGATAAGTGCCCAGCTCATAGAGGGTCCTTTCTAATTGTTCCTCAACAATTATAGCCATCTTGCAAACTGAATGTACGGCTATCTAGTTTTGAATACTAGATAGCCGTACAAGATTAGAGACAAAAGAATGGACCTCGCGACTTAAAGCCTCGAGGTCCACATTCACACGCTGTGTAAGATGACTTAGTAACGCACGAAGATGTAGTTATTGTTCATGCCGGCGGCAACGGAGCTGATGATGACACCCGTGTTGTAGTCGGAAGCATGAATCATCTGACCACCACCGATGTAAATGCCGGTGTGGTAAGAGTTGACCACAACGTCACCGGGCTGCGGATCGGACACACGCGTCCAGCCCATAAAGGTGCCAGTGGTGCCGAGGCGGCAATAGCGACCCGTGAGGCAATAGCTAACAAAACCAGAGCAGTCGAAGCTGTTCGGGCCAATTCCGCCCCAAGAATAAGCGCAACCAAGCTTGCTGTATGCACGCGAGACAACAGAACCGCCATCGACGGACTGGCTCGGAGCAGAAGGCGTCGGAGCCGGAGCAGGCGTGGAGGGCTGCGGCGTCGGAGCGGGTGTCGGCGTAGGAGCCGGAGTGTTGCCGCCCTGGTTGTTGTTATTGCTGGTCTGGCCACCGTTGTTGGTGTTCTCGGTCGTACCGGCAGTCTCGTTGCTCACCGTGGCCTTCTCAGCGGTACTGGCGTTGATGCCGGCCTGCAGCGCGGCGTTGGCCTCGGCCTCGGCAGCAAGCTCGGCCTGCAGCTGTGAATCCAGGGAGTTTACGACGCTCTGGGCTTCAGCCTGCTGTGCGTTAAGCTCGTCGACCTTCTTTTGCGTGGCGGCGACGTTCTTCTCCTGCTCGGCCTGCTTATCGGTGAGCTGCTGCTTAAGCTCCTTGACCTCTTGAATGGTCTGAGCCTGCTTATCGGAAACTTTGCCGTAGTAGAACAGACGGTTGAGCATATCGCTCAGGTCGTCAACGCCCGTCAGAACCTGAAGCAGGCTCAGACCGCCGGTCTTGTACTCGCCGGCGACATAGGTCGAGAGCTTGGCCTGACCATCGGCGATCTCTTGCTGCTTTTGCGTGATCTCTCCGGCAGTCTGATCGAGCGCCTGCGTCTGCGTGGCGAGCTCATCGTAAATCTGCTGGGTTTGGGTACCGATCTGCTCGAGTTTCGTACGAGCAGCGGCAAGGTCGGATGCGGTATCGGCGTAGGCAGGAGCCGCGAGGCCCAAGCCCAAAACACAAGCGAGGGTTGCCGTAGCAGCGCAGCGTGCCATGTTTTTGTGCGTGTTTGCTGTGCGCATGTAGCTTCCTTTCCAGTAACTAAGGGTAACGGCTAGTCCACCGTCACCAGGCTAAAGAGCTCGACGTCCTCGTTGGAAGACGTGAGCTTCTCGCGCGGGTTGAGAAACGCAAGCTCAAGGATACACCCGTAGCCCACAAGCTTTGCGCCCATATCTCGCACAAGTTTACCTGTTGCCTCGACGGTTCCGCCCGTCGCGACCAAGTCGTCCAGAATCAACACGGTATCTTTAGAGGTAACGGCGTCGGCATGGATCTCGATAGAGTCGGTGCCGTATTCGAGCTCATAGCTCTGGCTCACCGTCTTGCGGGGCAGCTTACCCGGTTTACGTGCGGGAACAAAGCCGGCACCAAGGGCTACAGCCACCGGTACGCCAACCATAAAGCCGCGAGCCTCGGGACCTACGACCTTGGTGATTCCCATGCCGGCAAAGTGCTCGGCGAGGGCATCGGTCATGGCTTTGAGCGCCTCGGGGTTGCCAAAGAGCGGCGTGATGTCTTTGAAGATGACTCCGGGCTCGGGATAGTCGGGGATGTCGACGATTTGAGATTCGAAGTCGTACATTGCATGACCTTTCAACGGGTTGCCGAAATATCAGCAGCGGTTATTTGCCCGCGGTGACGGTGCCGGATTGCGAAGGGGCGACGACCTTGAGCGGCTTTACGAGAGAATCCTCGTGCGAAGCCGGCGCGGCAGTTTCTTCGTTTTTGCCCTTGGTGGACTCGGAGCGAGCGATTTCCTCATCAAGTGCATCGATGTCGGCGTCCTCGACCACGGCGTTGAGAGACTCAAAAACGCGGTTCTTGAGCAGCGCAGTGTGAACGCCCTCGGTCAGGTCGTGAAGCTTCTTAAACGCACGCTCGAGCTTGGCGTCGCGCTCGTCATCGGAAGTATCCATACCGAGCATGCTCACGAGAACCTGCTCAAACATCGAAGACTCGCGGTTTGCCGACGATACGTACTGACGCAGGTTGCGCGGCTCGATATGGAAGCGCGACAGCTCGGAGCAGTAGCGGATGATCGGAAAATCGCGACCATCGACAAGCTCGCGATTCTGCGGGCTCTTGATGATACGAATGAGGTCGTTCTCGGCGAGCGAACGGATAAACGAGATCTCGACGCCCAGCATATCGGGAATGGTCTCGATGGGATGCAGCTTTTGCTTGGTCTCCTTGGGCTCCGTCTTGAGCGGAACATCGGACAGCAAGCCCACCTCGTAAGCGAGCGTTGACAGGTCCGTGGCGTTTTCCAAGCGCTGCTTAATCACGTTGAGCGGCATGTAGCGGGTCTTCTGCAAGTGCAGAATGACCTCCAGGCGATCAACGTCCTCCTTAGAGTACTGACGGTATCCCTTAGGCGTACGATGAGGGGTAATGAGCCCCTCATCTTCTAGAAATCTAATTTTTGAGTTCGAAAGATCGGGGTATGCGCCTCGAAGTAGGTTGACGACTTGGCCGATACTCAGATAGTTGCGTTCGGCCATGCCCTACTCACCGGTTTCGATGCGCTCCGGCGTGCTCTCGTGGTAGATGAGCGTAAACGTACCGATCTGGACGGAAGAACCGTCGTGCAGCGGGGCTGCATTGACGATGGCACCGTCGACCCAGGTGCCATTGAGCGAGCCCAGGTCCTCGATGCGAGCGCCGAGGCCCTCGCGGATAATGCGCGCGTGGCTGCGCGAAACGGTCATGTCATTGAGGAAGATGCCGTTCGCAGGATCGCGGCCGATGGTGGTCACGTCGTCCTCGAGCTCAAAGGCGGCACCAGTCTGCGGACCCTTGACGATGGACAGAACGGGGGCGGTGATGCGCACGTTGGCCATGAGGTCGGGAACGGTGACGTCGCTTGAAGGCACGCGGAATACGCAGGTAGCGTCAGCAGTCTTATCATTCTGAGGCATATTGTTAACCATGTTGTCCATGACAACCCCTAACTTATCGCGGACGAGCCGCAAATAATGAACCGTACGTAATCATACCCCAACGAATCAGTCTTCGATTTCAGGGTTCAGAAAGTCGATGTCCTCGTCCTCGGGATGCGCGAGAGCTTGTTTAATGGCCGCTCCGCCCTTAATGGAGTAGATGACAGCCGTGAGCATGGAGAAGATCACGCCGCCGTACACAAAGAAGATGCCGAGAGGCACCGAGCTTCCGTTGAGACCCGGGAAGGCCGTGAGGGTTGAAGGTAAAAGGTGCAGGCCGTCAACAACGGGGAACCCGAGCAGCATGAGCGAGAAGCCGGTCATGAGCAGCGCAGTGGCAATCTTACCGGGAAAGACGACATCGATGGGGCGACGGTGATAATGACGCACGATAAGCGTGCCGATGCCCAGATAGATGTCGCGGCCAATAATGAGCACGCAGACCCAGATTGGCAGCTCTCCGCGAACCACCAGTCCCAGCACGCCGGTGAACAGCAGCGCACGGTCGCAAATGGGATCCATGACCTTACCGAGCCACGAGACCGTCTTAGTCATGCGGGCGATCTGACCGTCCATCCAGTCGGTGGAGGCGGCAACGGCGTAGATAACGATGGCGATGACGCGGTTGTTATCCGTCACAAACAGGTACAGAAAGACGAGCGTGAGGACCAGGCGCGTAAAGGTGATGAAATTGGAGATCGTAAAGATCTTATTCGACGGGTAATCGGAAGTGCCGATAAGCTCCTTTTTGATCTTCTTTTTGATGCCCACAGGACTCCCCCGCTGGTTAACGACAAAACTTTCGATACTATACCCGTTCCGGCGATGTCTATCCAGCGTAAGCATAGAGAGTCCAGACATATGGAGGATGCTACTGGGTTGTGCGGGATTCTGCGTTTGTGTACATCAGCCTCCAAATATGACATTTTTCGGCATCTTTGATGGCTGATGTACACGTTTTGATTCGGTGATTACATCGATCGGGAAAGTTATTGCCTAAAGCAAATTAATCATGATGTGCGGGTCGAGAAGGGTCGGCGCTAAAAGAA
>CATWBO010000051.1 GCA_958349055.1 uncultured bacterium | reverse complement strand
GCACGTGGACCTGCAGCTGCGGCGCCACCAACACCGGCAAGTTCTGCCCCGAGTGCGGCAGCCCCGCACCCGCCCCGGCACCGGCCAAGTGGTTCTGCCCCAACTGCGGCAGCGAAAACGGCGGCAAGTTCTGCAGCAACTGCGGAACACCCAGGCCCTAGCCCCTCTATCTGGTAATTAGCGGGGGATCCGCCACCCCCGCTCCTGCTTCTATGGGTTTCGTTCGATTAAGGAGGACACCATGAAGACAACGTTCAAAAAGTCCGTACTCGCATTCCTGACATGCGTCTTGGCGCTCGCCTTTGCCCTGACGGGCTGCAGCGGCGGCGGTGGCAAGGATCCCAAGGCCAACTTCGTCGGCAGCTGGGAGCTCTCGGGAGGAACCCTGGAGGGCGAAGAGCTGACCGATGAGTACATGAAGATGCTCGAGGATTGGGGTGTCCACTGCGTCCTGATTCTCGATGAGGACGGCACGGGCGCACTCGACCTGTTCCTTGAGGTTGTCGACCTTAAATGGGAGGCAAAGGACGCCACCACCGTAACGATCACCGCCGAAGACGAGTCGCACGACATGAAGCTCAAGGACGGCAAACTCATCCTCGAAGAGGATGACGGCAATCTTGTCTTCACCAAGTCCGACAAGGATCTGTCCGGCACGGTGAAGAAGGATCGCGAGGCTGCCGAAAAGGAAGAGGAGATCGATGAGGCCGTCGAAGACGACGACGTCCAGAGTGTCGAAATCTCCCCCGCCGTCACCGTCGCCGATGACGATCTGTGCACCATCACCATCACCGAGAAGTTCAAGGACGACTGGGGCGACATCGGCTTTGTCGTCAACATCACCAACAAGAGCGACAAGGACCTGACCTTCTACGCTCCCAGCGGTAAGACCAACGTCAACGGCACCATGAAGGAACCCTGGTTCTCGGCTCACCTGATGCCCGGCACCAACGCCACCGAGGAATTCACCTTCTCGAACGGCGCGCTCGATAGCCTCGACGACCTGGTCAACACGACCATCGGCATCGACGCCTACCTGACCGATTCCTACGAGGACGTCGCCTCCTACAGCGCAACCATCGCGTAACGGCAGACCACGACAGCCGCGGATTGGCGGACACATCCGCGCACATGTCAGGCGGGGCCGCAGGAATTGATCCTGCGGCCCCGTCGCTTTGCGCCGATAGGTAACGAGCGTTAGCGCTCCATATTGGGGACGATGCTGCCTTCGGTCACCGCGTGCACGGCCAGGCGCATGATGTTGTCGTAGCCGGTCTTGTTGAGAATCTCCGAGATACGGCGCTTAATCGTGCCCTCGCTCATAAACAACTCGGCCGCAATCTCGCGACGGCTCTTGCCTTCGCAGGCAAGGCGCAAAATCGACAGCTCTACGTCATCGAGCGCCGCCGTGCCCGAAAAGATGCTTTCGGGCGGCTTGGGAAACGTGCAGTAGCCCGCCAACGTGGAACGCATCACGGCAAAGAGCTCGTCGATGCCGACGTTCTTGTACACAAAGCTATCGACGCCCGCCTCGCGGGCCTGATCGACAAAGGTGATCTCGGGCATGCCTGTCATGATAATGATGCGACACTCGGGCAGCTGCTCCTTGATGCGTGCCGCCGCCACGATGCCGTTTGAATCGTGTTCGGTACACACGTCCATCAGTATCATGTCCGGGCGCTCCTTGAGCGCGACACCCAAGGCCTCGGAGGCATCGGCGATCGCGGCAACGACGGTCATATCGGGCTGGTCGCCAACGGAGCGCGCCAGGCTCTCGCGCAGGATGGCCTGATCTTCGACAATTAACACGCGGATCATGAGTTTCTCCTTTGGGACGTGTCGTTGGCGTTAAGCGGAATGGATACCGTAAGCGTAAAGGGCGAGGTGGCGTGGACCTCTAGGCTGCCACCCAGATCTTGCGCGACATGCCTCATACCTGGGATACCCGTTCCCTCGCGATACGATACGGGGGCCGGGGACCCGTCGTTAGAAATCGTCATGTGCGCGACGGCGTCAGCATCCGTCCCCTCCTGCCACAAGCGCACATGGACCCGATGCGCCTGCGCATGCTTGGTGGCATTGGTCGAGGCTTCGCGGATAATCTGCAAAAAGGCTGCCGCGACACGCGTATCATCCGGCAGTGAGCCTTCGACATCGATCTGCACGCTCACCAAGCTAAAAGCATGGACGATATCGCCGAGCTGCTCCGCAGGTTCGCTGTCGCCTCCGCTACGCAGGTCGGCGGCAATCGAGCGCAGCAGGGGGTCGATCTGCTCGAGCGACTCGTCATCCAGGCGCCCCTCCTCCAAATAGCGATGGAGGATGGACAGGCGCTGGCCGATCACATCGTGCACGCGCGCACGCATGCGCAGGTAGGCTGCGTTGTCGGCAACCTTCTTGACCTCTTCGATCTGAGCCTGAAGTTCTTGGCCCGCAAGCTCGAGCAGGTGATTGGCCTGCGCCAAGCGATCATAGGCATGGGCATACTCCGTCACGTCCAAGCCGATGATGCGCTCGAAGGGGCGGCCCGAAACCATAACCCCATCGCATGCAAACAGGCGAATCTCGGAGGAAGCGATCTCGACCACCGCACGCGCCTCGCCAAAGCGATCCAGGTCGATTTGGACACGATCCTTGCTGCTCTCGGGCGCCTGCATGCTGAGCCGGCGGAGGTCATTCCATGTGCCGCTCATGTCGTGCAGGTCGGTGGGCATATGAAGCTCCACGAGGTTCTTGCGCATGCAGCGGTTCATGAGCAGTGGACGGCCCCTCGAGTCCAGATACAGGATGCCCACGGGAATCACGTTGATGGTTTCGATCGTCGAGAACGCGGTGATATCCTCCTGGCGGTTACGGACGTCCATCAAGAGCGCCGCGACGGAACGGAACAGGAAGAACGCTCCCTCTGCGATAAGGACAACGGCCCACACCGAGCCCATGGCAAAAACCACCGGCGGTGTCACGGCGCCAACAAGCAGCAGCTCGGCCAGCATGACAGGGCGACGATAGTGCACCATGAGGACCACGCCATAGGCAAAGATCGCGGCATTGAGCCACAGCACTCCGCCCATTGCCCTGGCGCAAACGTCAAGCGGCGCCACCAGATACGAGCCAGACGACGCGAATAAGATGAGCGCCGAAATCATCAGGTGAAGCACAAGGCTCGTCTCGTAGGCGCAAATCACCTTACGGTTATAGGACGAGCGGCGCGATGCGATGAGCGGGACGTGGATCATCTGCAGACACGCAGCCAGGGCAAAGACAACATCGAGCGCAACGATTTGGGGAAGGATGAACGAAATCTGCATCGTCACTCACCCGCCCTCGGCATCAAGACGATCATGCGCAGCTGGCCGGGCTCGCCCTCAAGGCGGTATGCCACGTTGCGCCCTTGCAGAGCGCTTTCGAGCTCTTGCGCAGCGGGCGTCTGCGAAAGATCTTCATCATCGTTGGAAAAAAGCGTGGCGCGCAGCTCGACACTGCACCGGTCATGGTCGCCCAAGTGATACATAAGCGCCGGATGGTCGGTGGTGTAGGCAAAAAACGCAAAGTCATACACGCAGTCGTACAGGGCGCTTACCGTACTGGCGTGCATGGGGCGTCGTATGGCGATAATCGAGGCGCAATCGACATCGACGGTGCGCAGGTCGCTTGCGAGCTCGTTGGCAATGAGCTGGATGCGGTCGCGGTCAAAGCCGCTCTCCCCGTGCTGCGCCAGCGTGAGCGACCCCTTGCGCTTGCAATAGGCGACGAGCATCTTGGCGCGCTGCAGCATGCGGTAACGCTCGTGCGAAGACGCCTCGTCGGTCAACGGTGGCAGCGAGCTCAGCAGGTCGTACATCTCTTCGAACGCGCGGGCAAGCGCCTGGTCCACGTCTTGGACTAGCAAGGTCTCGGCCTCTTGATCTGCCAGATGCGTCTTAAGATCGTAGTCGGCCGTGAGCAGCTCATTTTGGCGCTGCAGCTCCATGCGACGATGTGCCAGTTCACGGTTAAGCTCGTTGAGCTCCGACACGTCTTGGGCAAGCAGGGCCGATCCGCCCAGCAGTGGAAAGGCGCGATACATTACATCGGGATCGGACGCCACGGCAAAGGCATGGGCATGCCCGTGTTCCTGGACCCGAAGCTCTTCGCGCACGCCCACCGGCATTGGCTTTGACACCGGTGTGGCATAGACTTCTTGCAGGTCGCGCGTTAGAACTTTGAGGTCGAGCGGCAAGGTATCGAAGATGCCGGCGATATCGTGATACGACGGGATGACGCCGCAATCGAGGCAGATCTCCATCGTCACCACGCACAGCACGCAGTAGACGAGCGAAAAGTTGAGTTTCCACGCCCAAGGCACGCGCAGGGCGTATGAGATGGCAAAGAACGCGCCGCCCAGCAGCACGAATGCCGCCGTGCCCGAAAAGCGCTGGATACGATAGGACGAGGACCGACCTACCAAAATGAAGAAGGCGACAAAGTTAAAGGCAGTCCACACCAAGACGACGAAATAGCCCCAGCCGTACGTGTAGTCGTTGCTCCAGGTGTCGCTTGCGCGGTCAAAGTGGAATACCTGCCGGTGGAAATCGTTGGTAAGCACAAAACCGATAAGTAGGATGGCCACGACCCACAGGATGCTGCGATAGCGACGGCCCGCACGGTGTTGTTCCAGCCCCGCAAGGCGCAGGCCGCACAGCTGGTAGAGCAGCGGAATGAGCGTCATGGGCACGTAGTACAGGTACCACAGCACGGTGGCATAGAACGGTGTGAACGACTTGTATTTGAGGATGACCTCAATCATCCAGAGGGCGCAGATGGTGGCGACGGCAACAAGGCGGCGGCGCAACACATAGTCCAAACAGCGCAGATAGACCGATACGCCCCAGATCGAAAATATAATTGCGGCGACAAGCAGCGGGAGAGAGCTCGAGTGGACGAGCGCATCCACGACCTCTTCGGACACCTCGCTATAGGCGGGCACGGCGTTGGAAAGCTTGGGGTCGGAGGCAAACAGCGCCGGCAAGACTGCCAAAAGCATGAGGAACAGCGCGGTGATGGCGCCAGCGATAGCGAAGACGCGGCAGCGGTATACACGATGCGTTATGCCAACAAGGAATCGCGGCATGGCAAAGAGCGTGCCGCCCCTAGGATCCGCCACGGGTGCGGATCGGGCGGCCGCATGACCGATATGTCGCTCGCGGGTACCCATAGTGCTTTTAGTGTACCGACAGGCAGGCCCAAAAAACGGGCCGCATGTCCCAAAATCCGCAGACGGCGAGGGACGTCGCCAGCGACTAGTCGTTTAAGAACGTCCCCAATGACCAAGACAAAACGAGCGAGGATTTTTGGACGCCCAAATGGCGAGAGTGGATAATCTCCCACTTTGAGCCCACAAACAGGCTAAAAACGGGAGATTATCCACTCTCATTCTGCGGGCACTCATTTAAGTACGTCCCCAATGAGTGCTTTCAACAAGGCGCCCGGCGAGCAGTTTGTGCTCGCTGGGCGCCTTGGTTAGGAAGCTATGATTGCCGGGGAAGCCTAGGCCAAATCTTCGCCGTTCGTCTCGATAACGTGCTTGTACCAGTCGAAGCTCTTCTTCTTGGAGCGCTTGAGGGTGCCGTTGCCGGCGTCGTCGCGATCGACGTAGATGAAGCCGTAGCGCTTGGACATCTCGCCCGTGCCGGCCGAGACCAGGTCGATCGGGCCCCAGGTGGTGTAGCCCAGCAGGTCGACGCCGTCCTCGGTCACCGCGTCGCGCATCGCAGCGATGTGCTGGCGCAGGTAGTCGATGCGGTAATCGTCGTTGATGGAGCCGTCCTCCTCGACAACGTCCTTGGCGCCCAGACCATTCTCGACCACGAACAGTGGCTTCTGATAGCGGTCGTACAGGTCGTTGAGGGTGATACGGAAGCCCAGCGGATCGATGGCCCAGCCCCACTGGCTCTGCTGCAGGTAGGGGTTCTTAGCACCGGCGAAGGCGTTGCCCTGGGTGCGCTCGACCTCGGGGTTGTCGGCACCGGCGGAGCAACGGGTGCTGTAGTAGCTAAAGCTGATGAAGTCGACGGTGTTGTCGGCCAGAATCTCGCGGTCCTCGTCGGTCATGCCCACATCGATGCCCAGGCGCTCGAGCTTCTTGACGGCATAAGCCGGGTAATAGCCACGGCTCTGGACGTCGACGAAGAAGTAGTTGTCCTGGTTGTCGAGCTGTGCCTGGCGAACGTCGCCCGGACGGCAGCTGTAGGGGTAGTACGTGCCGGCGGCGAGCATGCAGCCGATCTTAACCTCGGGGTCGATCTCGTGGGCGATCTTGGTGGCCCAAGCGCTGGCGACGAGCTCGTTGTGGGCAGCCAGGTACTCGACGGCCTCCTTGTTCTCGCCCTCCTCAAAGACCAGGCCAGCGCCCATAAACGGCAGGTGCAGGATCATGTTGATCTCGTTAAAGGTGAGCCAGTACTTCACCAGGCCCTTGTAGCGGGTGAAGATCGTGGTCGCGAGGTTCTTGTAGAAGTCGATGAGCTTGCGGTTGCGCCAGCCGCCGTACTCCTTGATGAGGTGGATGGGGCAGTCGAAGTGCGTGATGGTCACGAGCGGCTCGATGCCATGCTTCTGGCACTCGCGGAACACGTCCTCGTAAAAGGCCAGGCCGGCCTCGTTGGGCTCGGTCTCATCGCCGTTGGGGAAGATGCGGGTCCAGGCCAGGCTCATGCGGAAGGTCTTAAAGCCCATCTCGGCAAAGAGGGCGATGTCCTCCTTGTAGTGATGGTAAAAATCGATGCCGGTCTGCGCGGGATAGTAGTAGCCGTCCTCAAAGTCGAGCATCTTGCGCTGGCCGGAGACCACCGCGTAGCGCTCGGAGCCGTGCGGAGCCACATCCACGTTGGCCAGGCCGCGGCCGTCCACGTTGTAGGCGCCCTCGCACTGGTTGGCAGCCGTCGCGCCGCCCCACAGGAAGTCATTACGGAAAGCCATGCATCGATCCTTTCATACGCTGCTTATCGTGGTTTCAGTATCCCCGTAAACGGGGTCCCGCTCAACGGCAGCGACGCAGGTCGACACTTCTTTTCGCACGCAGACGCCCAGCGACCGCCCGCGCCTGACACTTTCTGATACCCAACCACCACGAAGGGGACAGGCACCTTTGTGGTGGTCTCATCAGTTGCGGTGGTGAGCCGCGCTGGTTCATCTCGATCTGTAACAGATAGACCGTTAAAACCGAGCCCGGTGTTACAGATCGAGATTTTCGGGCAGCCCCTGCAGTTTGTCTCGTTCTGTAACAGATAGAGACGATTTTGCCTGCTAGATGTTACAGATTGAGACGGGATCTCTTAGTCCACGGTGATGTCGAGATTCTTGCCAACGAAGCCGACGTAGTACCCTTGGCCAGCAGGCAATTTGACTGAATAGGAAAAAAAGGAAAAAATAGGAAAAAAAGGAAAAAAAGGAAAGGAGACTCATGACTGAAACCATCTTCTCCCCCTCATTTGGAAATCGCCCGTCCTATCTGGTGGGACGCGGGAGCGTGATTTCGACATTCATCTCCGGCCTTGAACAGGAGCCGGGCAATCGAGACCGCGCCATGCTCATGCTCGGCCAGCGAGGCAGCGGCAAGACGGTTCTCCTGTGGGAGCTCGCCGACCGCGCCCGCAAGCTCGGCTTCGTCGTCGCCACGCCCACCGTAGCCTCCGAGGACATGCTCGAGCGTATCGTTGAAAAAATCCAAGAGGCGGGCGAGCCTTACGTCAGCAAACGCCACCTTCCCAAGCTTACGGGCGGCAGCTTGAGCGTCTTCGGTTTCTCGGCCGGCCTTGAGTTCACACGCGATGTGCAGGAAACCAAGAGCTTCCAGTTCAAGCTCACGCAGCTGGCGCGCAAATTGACCGAGCAAGGACACGGCATCCTCATCCTTATCGATGAACTCCAGGCCAATTCGCCCGAGATCAGACAACTCGTCACCGCCTATCAAGAACTCGTCGGCGAGGGACTCAACGTCGCGCTCGTCATGGCGGGCCTTCCGGGAGCGGTCTCGGCGACGCTCAATGACCGCGTGCTGACGTTTCTTAACCGCGCGCGCAAAGTCACACTCGAACCGCTTTCAGTCGGAGATGTCGATACCTACTATCAGCGAGCTTTCGAAGAGCTCGGCCTTGATATCCCAGGCGATCTTCGGCTGGATGCCGCTCGCGCAACCCAGGGTTCACCCTACATGTTGCAGCTCATCGGCTACAACATCGCTAATCGTTGCCAGGCAGGAGAGTGCGTAACGCAAGAGCAGGTCGACGGAGCCATCGAGGCGTCAAAAGTAGATTTCGAAAACGATGTGTGCGAGACGACGCTCGCCGCACTGTCGGACCAAGACGTTGCGTTTCTCGCCGCAATGGCAGATGACGAAGATACCGTGTCACGCATTTCTGATGTAGCCGAGCGCATGTCGGTCACACCCGACTACGCCCAAAAATATCGCCGACGCCTCATCGACGCCGGCGTAATCGAACAGGCCCGCCGCGGTTACGTACGCTTTGCTGTTCCCTATATGCTCGACTACCTGCGAAGTCAGCTGTAGAAAAAACCACCACAAAGGCGCCTGTGAACTGCACCCCGAAACTTGGACTGAATAAATAGCGACTACGCCGCAAG
>CATWBO010000050.1 GCA_958349055.1 uncultured bacterium | reverse complement strand
GGCCTATCCCCTCAATGTGTTCGGCTGAGATCGGAAATCAACCACGACTAGTCAAAAGGGACACTCTTTGGTTTACCACTCACAAATCAGACTGCCTCCGCCAAAACTATGCCGGTTTACTACGATGAATCGCTCAACCGCGACCACTCCGAAGCTTGTTGAACTAAAACCGCAGGTAGATGCTTTGCACTTTTTAGAGAAAAGCCGGCGTGGTTGGAAATTCTCAATTCATCGTAGTAAACCGGCATAGTTTCGTATTTCCAGCAGTTCCAAATTCGTCAATACGTCGGCATTTGCGAAAAAAGCCCGACCTCCGTGGGAGATCGGGCTTATAGGGCTCAGTTAAACCAAACCTACACGGTCAAATGACCCGCAGATTACATCTGCTCGGGCGCGGAAACGCCAACGAGGGTGAGCACCAGGGCGAGCGTCACGCGGACAGCGTCGCAAGCGGCCAGACGGGCACGCGAAAGCTCGGGGTCGACGGGACGACCCTCGCTCGGCAGCACCTGGCAGGCAGCGTAGAAGCTGTGGAAGTCACCGGCGAGTTCCTCGGCAAAGTGGGTCAGACGGAACGGAGCGCGATCGCGAGCGCAGCTGGCGATCAGGTCGGTGAGCTCGTTGAGCTTGCGCGAAAGGGCGAGCTCGGTCGGGTCGGTCAGCAGCGAGTAATCGACGTTCTCACCGATTGCCTTGGCGGCAACGGCCTTCATGCCCATCTCGTCGGCCTGTTCGGCGGTAACGTCGGCGGCACGGCGCAGGATGGAGCACACGCGGGCGTGAGCATACTGCACGTAATAGACCGGGTTGGAGTTGTCGCGCTTCTTAACGGCCTCGATGTCGAAGTCGACCATCTGGTTGGAGCTCTTGGAGATGAGCGTGTAGCGAGCGGCATCGGAGCCGACCTCGTCGACGAGCTCCTGCAGGGTCACCATGGTGCCCTTGCGCTTGGACATACGGACGGGCTTGCCGTTACGCAGCAGGTTGACGAGCTGGCCCAGCAGAACCTCAAACTTGCCGGGATAGCCAAGAGCGTCGCAGACGCAGCGTACGCGCTCGATGTAACCGTGGTGGTCGGCGCCCCAGATGTCGATGACGTGATCGACGCGCTGGAACTTATCCCAGTGATAGGCGACATCGGAGGCGAAGTAGGTGTACTCGCCGTCGGACTTGATCAGGACGCGGTCCTTGTCGTCGCCCAGATCGGTGGAGCGGAACCACAGGGCGCCGTCCTTGGTGTAGAGGTAGCCCATCTTGTCGAGCTTCTCAAAAGCGCGGTCGACGGCGGAGGTGCCGGCGGTCTCGCCCTCGGTGTCCTTCACGTACAGCGAGCGCTCGGAGTACCAACGGTCGAAGTCGCAGTTGACGGCGTGGCAGAGGTCGCGCATGTTGTCGACCATCTTTACATAGCCGCGCTCGCGGAAGCTCTCCATGCGCTCCTGAGGATCGGCGTTGACCCACTTATCGCCGTCGGTGCGCCAGAACTCGGCGGCCTCGTCGATGATGTAGTCGCCGCCGTAAGAGTCCTTGCCCAAGGTCTCGGCAAAGTTGTCCTGATACGGATGGGTCTCGGGATGCTCGTCGTTCTCGTCGGCAACAAAGGCGTCACGGTCGGCGATCAGCAGCTTGTGAGCCTCGTCGACATCAACGCCCTGCTTGGCGATGATGTCGGCAAGCTGCATATAGCGCGTGCTGATGGAGTTGCCGAAGGTGTTCATCTGAGAGCCGTGGTCATTGATGTAGAACTCACGCTGGATCTCATAGCCGGCGTGGTCCATAACGCGGCAGAGCGAATCGCCCAGCGCGGCCCAGCGGCCGTGGCCGATGTGCATGGGGCCGACGGGGTTGGCGGAAACGAACTCGACCTGGGTCTTCAGGCCACCACCGACGTTGGACTTAGCGAAGTCCATGCCCTTCTCGCGAGCCTCGCCAAAGATGGCATTCTTGACGGCAACGGAGAGGTAGAAGTTGATGAAACCGGGGCCTGCGATCTCAACCTTCTCGATCGCGGGATCCTCGGGCATATGTGCAACGATGGCCTCGGCGATCTTGCGCGGGGCGCAGTGGGCCAGCTTGGCGGACTTCAGAGCCATGGTAGAGGTCCACTCGCCATGAGAAGTGTCAGCCGGTCGCTCGATAGCGCAATCGTCAAGTTCAAATGCGGAAAGGTCGCCGGCCTCCTGGGCCGCAGCAAGCGCAGCGCGTACCAGCTCTTCAATCTTCTCGGGCATAGATCCTCCTTGTGTTAAAGCCCCCGAGCTCTTGGTCACTCGTAGGGCAAAAGCCAGAGTTTGTAGCACTCTATCACAAGCGACGGGCACTATCGCAGGGTAAAGCCAATCGAAATTGCATATGCACAAAATTGACTACAGCTTGTATGGAGTCACTCAAAGATGCCGGTCTGCCTGCAGATTATGCACGCGTTGAAAATGCATAAAGGTGTGAATGAGCTGTGTCTTTTATCGAATACTCTTACCTATCGGAGTTGTGTGCTTTTCCTGCATAAAGTAAGGGTTTCCGCACGTCAGCGTGGTATTCTAGACATACGTAAATTCGTATAAGTTGGAGGTAGCATGTTCTCAATCGGTCAACACGTCATTCATCCGGGTCAGGGAGTCTGCACCGTCGTCGGTTTTAGGGACGACACACCGCAGCCCATGCTGTTGCTCGAGACCAAGCAGGGACATGCGCAGACGATCCTTATGTACCCCGTGGCGCAGGCCGACCGTTTGCACGCCGCCATCTCGCAGCAAGATGCCGAGCACCTGCTGAGCCACTATGACGAGCTGGAGTGCGACACCTTTACCGAGCGCAACAGCTCGCTTGAGGAGACGCACTTTAAGCAGCAGCTCAAGCTGGGCGCGCCCGAGACGGTCCGCGTGGCAAAAACCATGATGCACCGTATTCGCCAGGCCGAGGAAGCAGATAAGAAGCCCAGCTCTTACTACATGCGCGTACTCAAGGAGGCCAAGCGCCGCTCCATCGAGGAGTTCGCCGTGGCATTGGGCGTCACCGAGGAGGCCGCCGAAGCCCGCCTAGCCCAAGCCGCCCTCAACTAACCTGCCAAAACCACCACAAAGGGGACAGGCACCTTTGTGGTGGTTTTTTCGTTCTAGTCGTTCTAGTAGTATTCATTCTTAGCGATACCTGCGAGCACAAGGAGTCTTTTATGGCAGAGCCACTTTCCGCCGGAATCACCCGCGACCGTGCGTTCGAATTGCTCAACGAGCACAATAAGGACCCGTTCCACATCACCCACGGCGAAACGGTCGAGGGCACCATGCGCTACTTTGCGCGCGAGTTCGACCCCGAGAACGAGGAGTTTTGGGGCATCGTCGGTCTGCTGCACGACCTAGATTGGGAGGAGCATGAGGACGACCCCATGAACCACACCATCTATGCGGCCGAGATCCTTGAAGGCGAGGGCGCCTCTCCCGATCTCATTCGCGCCATTCAGACGCACACGTCGGACTTCAACACCTCGCTGCCCAAGCCCGAGCTGCAGATGGAAAAGATCCTGTTTGCCTGCGACGAGCTCACCGGCTTGATCGGTGCTGCCGTCATCATGCGTCCGAGTAAGAGCGTCATGGACTTTACGACCAAGTCGCTCAAGAAGAAATTCAAGGACAAGCGCTTTGCCGCCGGCTGCTCGCGCGACGTGATTACGCAGGGTGCCGAGATGCTGGGCTGGGAGCTCCCCGAGCTCTTCGACCGTACCATCGCGGCCATGCAGTCCTTCGCCCCCGACCGCGATACCTTCCAGGCCTAACCGCCCACGCCACCTAAAACCGCCACAAAGGGGACAGACACCTTTGTGGCGGTTTTCGTTTACGAGGGGTTAGGGGCGGACCTGACCGGTGCCGCGGAGCTTGTATTTGTAGGTGGTGAGGGCCTCGGCGGCAAAGGGGCCACGGGCGTGGAGCTTTTGGGTCGAGATGCCGATCTCGGCGCCCAGGCCAAACTCGCCGCCGTCGGTAAAGCGCGTGCTGGCGTTGGCGTACACGGCCGAGGCATCGACCGCGTCCAGGAAGCACTCGCAAGCATCCGTGTCCTCGGCAACGATGGCCTCGGAGTGCATCGTGCCGTAGCGATTGATGTGTGCGATGGCGTCGCCCTCGTTTGCCACGACTTTCACGCTCATCTCGAGCGCCAGATACTCGCGACCCCAGTCCTCCTCAGTCGCGGCAACGTAGTCATCGCCCTCGGCAAGCCCGGCGTCGGCGCATGCGGCGCACGTGGCCTCGTCGCCGTGAATGAGCACGCCGTGGTCATGCAGCACGGCCACGACCGCGGGCAAAAACGCATCGGCCACGGCACGGTCGACCAGCAGCGACTCGGCGGCATTGCACACGCCCACGCGCTGCGTCTTAGCGTTGACGATAATATTGAGCGCTTTATCGAAGTCGGCGGATTCATGCACGTAGATGTGGCAGTTACCCGTGCCCGTCTCGATCACCGGAACGAGCGACTCGCGCACGCAGCGCTGGATCAGGCCCGCACCGCCACGCGGAATGAGCACATCGACGACGCCGCGGAGCTTCATGAGCTCGCCGGTGGCCTCGCGGTCGGTAGACTCGATCATCGACACGGCCTCGCGCGGGAAGCCCTTGGCCTCGAGCGCATCGGCCAGCAGTTCGGCAATCATGGCACACGAGTGATAGGCCAGCGAGCCGCCGCGCAGAATGCAGG
Source organism: uncultured bacterium (assembly GCA_958349055.1). Classification (GTDB taxonomy): domain Bacteria; phylum Actinomycetota; class Coriobacteriia; order Coriobacteriales; family Coriobacteriaceae; genus Collinsella. Next base: position 5,788 of record CATWBO010000050.1, on the reverse strand, counting down.
CGTTGCCGGTGCGGATGCAGATGCCCGCGGCGTCGGCCGTCACGTTGGGGCGCGCCTCGTACACCATGGCGACCAGGCCCAACGGCACGCTCACGCGGGTGAGGTCCACGCCGCTTGCGAGCACGTGGTGGTCGAGCACGCGGCCGACAGGATCGGACAGCTCGGCGAGCTTCTCCAGGCCGGCGGCCATACCCTCAACGCGCTCGGGCGTCAGCAGCAGACGGTCGAGGAGCCCCGCCGAGGTCCCCGCATCGCGCGCGGCGGACATATCGAGCTCGTTGGCGGCGACGATGGAGTCGACACCGTTGCGCAGTGCTGCGGCCATGGCGCGCACGGCCTCCTGGCGCTGCTCGTCGCTCGCCGTGGCAAGCGAGGCCGACGCTGCCTTAGCGGCAACGGCAAGATCGTGGACATACGTGGCTATATCGACCGACATGGGCGGCCCTTTCTCCTAGAAGTTTGCAACCATGGTAGCCGATTTGCGCATGGCCTCGCCCGCGGCGGTAGAATTGGTCAACCCGAAACACCGCAACGAACGGAAGACTCACATGGCCCTCATCACTTCGTACCACGTCCCCGGCCTGTATGTCGAGGACCACAGCATCGACGTCCCCCTCGACTGGCGCGGCCTGGAGCCGATGCTCCTGGCCGTCGGCAGCACCATGCGCCGCGGCGCTATACCGACACCCATCGCCGGCGCGCCCGAGAGCATCAAGCTCTTCTACCGCGTGGTTTGCGCACCCGACCGCATCAACGACGACCTGCCGCTCCTTCTCTTTTTGCAGGGTGGCCCCGGTGGCGAGAGCCCGCGTCCGCTGTCGCCCACAAGCGATGGCTGGATCGAAGAGGCCGTCAAGCATTTCCGCGTCGTGCTGCCCGACCAGCGCGGTACCGGGCGCAGCAGCTGTGTAGACGGGCGCACGATTGCCGCACTGGGCGAGCGCGCCGAGGCGGCCGGCTCCGATGCTGCCCGCTCGCAGGCGGACTTCCTCAAGCGCCACCTCGCCAGCTCCATCGTGCGCGATTTTGAGTACCTGCGCCTGGTGGGCTTTGGCGGCAGGCCCTGGGTCACGCTCGGGCAGAGCTACGGCGGCTTTTTGACGTTGAGCTATCTGTCGCTCTTCCCCGAGGGCGTGGCGGCAAGCTTTACCTGCGGCGGCATTCCGCACGTGCCGGCGAGCGCCAGCGAGGTCTACGCGCACACCTTCCCGCGCATGGCCGCCAAGACGCAGCAGTATTACGACCGTTACCCCGCCGATGTCGAGCGCGTGGCAGCCCTGGCCGATGCGCTCGAGGCTCAGAAGCCCGTGCTGCCCGACGGCTCGCCAATGACGGTCGAGCGCCTACAGCTCATGGGCAGCGACTTTGGCATGAAGCCGAGCTTTGAGCGCATGCATTGGATTATCGATCACGCGTTTGTTACAGGCGACGGTACGCTGAGCTGCGGCTCCTCGGTATCCGACAGCTTTTTGATGCGCGCCTTCGAGCGCACCAACACGCGCACGAATCCGCTGTACTGGACGCTTCAGGAGTTCATCTACGCCGACGGCGACACCATGCCCATTCGCTGGGCCGCAGCTGAAGAGAAGGCACACCACGCCGAGTTCGACACCCTCGCGCGCCCGCTCATGTTTACCGGCGAGGCCATGTTCCCGTGGATGTTCGAGCAGATGCCCGAGCTCAAGCCCTTCAAGCCCGCCATGGACCTGCTGATGGAAGACACCAGCTGGGACAAGATCTATGACCCGCAGCGCCTGGCCTGCAACGAGGTGCCGCTCCAGGCCGCGGTGTACTTCGATGACATGTACGTCGATTCGAGTCTGCAGCTCGACACGCTCAGCCGTGTGGGCAACTCGCACGCCTGGGTAACCAACGAGTTCGAGCACGACGGCCTGCACGGCAGTGTGGTATTCAAGCACCTCTTCGACGAGTCCCTCAACCGCGGAGACCTGCGCCGAATCTTCTAGCAAAGGAGTGTCCCCACCTGCCGGCACAATAGGAACGTCCCCAAGTGCCGGATGATGTCCTTCGCCACGAAAGCGGCCCATCTACTACGTTTCACCCGCATGGCCCAACCAGATGCCATAAATAAAGAAAACCGCAGGCGTTCTACCTGCGGTTTTCTTTTTGCAATTCTTGGCATGGTCACCGATAGCCTATTAAACGTAGTAGATGGGCCGTTTTCGTGGCGACCAGCTCGGACATAAGCGCGGCGGGGCAAAGTTACCCTGGTAATTTCGCCCCACGTGCATTGCAGATCGAAGGCGCCCGGCGTCGAGGCCTAAGCAAATACAATCAAGTTGTCTCGATGGATCGCCGGCTTCTCGGCTAGGTCTGCCAGTAGACGGTTGCTGGCAATCTGGTCCTGGCGGCGGCCGGCGGCAAGCTCCAGCACGTCCGAATCGGCCTCGGCGATACCACGGGCAACAACCATGCCGCTCGGGTCGCACACGTCGAGCACATCGCCCTCGGCAAACTGGCCATCGACCTCGCGAATACCCACCGCGAGCAGCGACGAACCGCGGCTGACCAGCGCCTTCGCGGCGCCGTCATCGACCGTCACCGAGCCGTGCGCCTTGTCGCCCAGTGCAATCCACAGCTTGCGCGGCGCAATGTCCAGGCGCTCCGCCGGCGGATCGAACAGCGTACCCACGCTCTCGCCGCGGGCCAGACGCACGAGCGCATCGGGCTCCTCGCCCGAGCAAATCACGCTCTGAATGCCCGCCGTCATGAGAATGCGGCTCGCGCGGATCTTGGTGATCATGCCGCCCGTGCCCACCGATGTGGAAGAATCGCCCGCCGAGGCGATGATCTTGGCGTCGATCTTATGCACGACCGGGACGAACTCGGCCGTGGGATCCTCGTGCGGATTGGCGGTGTAGAGGCCATCGATGTCCGAGAGCGTCACGCACAGATCGGCAGAAACCAGGCAGCTCACAAGCGCCGCCAGCGTGTCGTTGTCGCCAAACTTGATCTCATCGACGGTGACGGTATCGTTCTCGTTGACGACCGGCACCACGCCGAGCTCCACCAGGCGAAGCAGGGCGTCGCGCGCGTGCAGGTAGGACGTGCGGCGCGCCGTGTCGTGACGCGTGAGCAGCACGAGCGAGGTGAGCAGGTCGCGCGCATGGAACTCCTCGTCGTAGGCCGACGAGATGATGCACTGACCGGCCGAGGCGCAGGCCTGCAGGCTCGGCAGGTCGCCGACCGGCTTACGGTCGAAGCCCAGCACGGGATAGCCGCAGGCAATGGCGCCCGAGCTCACCACGATCAGGCGCCAGCCAAGCTCGCGCAGCGCTGCGGCCTGGTCGGCAAGCCCGCCGATAAAGGCGCGGTTGACCTTGCCGTCGGCGCCCACCACCGTGGACGAACCGATCTTTACCACCATCGTTTTATAAGAAGTCGTCATACGTCAAACCAATCAACTGTTCAGCGAACGGCCGAGCCGGCGGCCAGGGAAGCGTGACTCGCCCCTACCGCCCAAGGAATTAGTGAGCCCAGGGAAAGGCAGAGGCCGCGGCCATGTTCTTACGCACGAGCTCGTCGCGCACCTGAGCCAGGCCCTGCTCCATACCCACCACATAGGTCTGCGGGTACAGGAAGCGCTTGAAAGCTGCGTCCAGATGGTCGAGCGCCCAAGCACAGCGCTCGCGCGCGTCCTGGATGCTCTCACGCGGAGCCACCGCACTGCCATCGCGCACGATCGGCACCAGCAGCTCGCGATACTCGAGTTCGGACACGTCGGTCACCAGGGCGGCATCGTTCACGGCCACAAGGGTATTGCCGCGCGCGGCGCCCTCCCCCGCCAGATGGTCCTCGTCGTAGATCATGTCGCAGACCGGGCCGCCAAAGCCGTCGTAATAACGGCGCACGCGTTGCACACCCGGGATCGTGCGCTTGTATGGCTGCTCAGAGAGCTTGACCACCGGCGTCCATGGATCTGCCTCGCTCGCACGGCGGGCGGAAAGCTTGTACACGCCGCCCAGCGCCGGCTGGTCATAGCAGGTCGCAAGCTTGGTACCCACGCCAAAGCTGTCGATGGGCGCGCCCTGGTCGAGCAGCGACTGAATCGTGTACTCATCCAAATCGTTAGAAACCGAGATCCCCACATAGGGCAGGCCCTCGGCATCAAAACGGCCGCGCACATACTTGGAGAGCTTGGCGAGGTCGCCGGAGTCGATGCGAATGGCCGACAGGCGCTCGCCCGCCGCTTCCATCTCCTTGGCAACCGTAATGGCATGTTCACAGCCCTCGCGCACGTCATAGGTGTCGATGAGCAGCGTACAGTTCTTGGGGCTCGACTTGGCAAAGGCGCGGAAGGCCTCAAGCTCGGAATCGAAGCTCATCACCCAGCTGTGCGCATGCGTGCCAAAGACGGGAATACCGTAGCGGCGGCCGGCGAGCACATTGGACGTAGAGGAGCAGCCGGCAACGTAGCTCGCGCGCGCGACGGCCAAGCCGCCATCGGGACCCTGGGCGCGGCGCAGGCCAAACTCGGCAACGGGACGGCCGTCCGCCGCCAGCACCACGCGCGCCGTCTTGGTGGCGACAAGCGTCTGGAACCCAACGATGTTGAGCAGCGCCGTTTCGAGCAGCTGGCACTCCAGCGCGGGACCGGTGACGCGAACCATGGGTTCGCGCGGAAAGACGAGCTCGCCCTCGGGGACGGCGTCGATGTTTACATGTGCACGAAAATCGCGCAGGTAGTCGAGGAATGCAGGCTTGAACATCGCGCCGCCGGCCGGGGCCTGGAGTGAGGCGAGGTAGTCGATATCCTCGGGCGTAAAGCGCAGGTTCTCGACCAGCTCGGGCAGCTCGGCGGTGCCGCACATGACGGCATAGGCGCTGCCAAAGGGATGGTCGCGGTAAAACGCGGTAAAACAACCCTGCTCATTGGCCTTGCCGCTCTCCCACAGGCCCTGGGCCATAGTGAGCTCGTACAGATCGGTGAGCATTGCGATGTCGGTGGGATGAGAGATATCGGTCAAAGCCATGGGGCGACCTTTCGGATGCGTTGTGCAGAGGTTGAGGGTTGGCGAGGCGGGCGTGCGGGCATGGAGCCCAGCGCGAACAGGCTAGTGCAGACCCATGCTGGTCAGGATCGTGTAGCCCATAAAGATGACAAACGCGATGAGGGCAAGGACAATGATGATTTTTTGAGCCGGCGCCATGCCAGGGATCTCGTTCTCGCCCGTAGGCTCCTTGGAGGTAACCATGCGCTGGGCAAAGGTCATCTCGTCACGGCTCGGCTTGGGCTCGACGGGCTTGGAATGAGCGACCTTTTTAGGCTGAGGTTTAGGTGCGGTGGGCGCGGGCTTCGCGGCGGCGGGCTTGGGCGCGGGGGCGACGTTCGCGGCGGCCTCCTCGGCCTTCGCACGCTCGGCACGCAGGGCGGCCAGCTCCTCACGCTCGCGGCGTGCCTCTTCCTGGGCCTCGCGACGAGCTTTCTCGGCGCGGAGCTCTTCCAACTCGGCGCGTTCCTCGGCAGACAGTGGTTGGGACTCAAGCTTGGCCATGGTACAGCCCTTTCTTTTAAAAAAAGCCGCCGACACAATGTCAGCGGCTTATCAAATCCAAGGGTGGAGACGAAGGGAGTCGAACCCTCGGCCTCTGCCATGCGACGGCAGCGCTCTCCCAACTGAGCTACGTCCCCAGGCAAGTTGATATTTTACCTACGGCTCGCCAACTGTCAACGCCCAAAACCTAGTCTTTTTGGGACGGGGCTTTTTTGACCCTTGATTATCAACTTCATCCGAACACTTCCCACATTCATCCGTACATGTACGGA
>CATWBO010000049.1 GCA_958349055.1 uncultured bacterium | reverse complement strand
CTGACGCTCCTATATGGCAAGGTCTTTTTTAGAATCCATTTTTCGCTCGGCCTCGAACGCCTGCCTGTCCCAATCGAGCGGGAGCCCCGCCTCGACCCATGCCTCGTAGGCCCTCCTTATGGGCTTGAGCTCCCTTTGGCCCCTCTCCAGCATCGAGATGTACTTCTCGCTGGTGCCGAGTATGGATGCCGCCCTCACCTGGCTGATTTTCGCCGCGCGCCTGGCCGTCACGAGCGCCGAGGCGTCCTCGGGCCTCCTGACCTCGTGCGGGTGCATCAGCGCACGGTACGCCTCCCTGGCCACGTAGCGCTTGAGGCACCTCATGACCTCCCTGTCGCTCTTCCCCCGCGCCCTGGCCCTCTCGGCGTACTCGGCTGTCTCGGGGTCGCGCATGACCCTCTGCCTCGCGATCTCGTGCAGCGCGCTGTTCGCCTGCCGGTCGCCGCCCCTGTTGAGCCTGTGCCTCACGGTCTTGCCGCTCGAGGCGGGGATGGGGCAGGCCCCGCATATCGCCGCGAACGACGCCTCGGAGCGCAGCCTGCCCGGGTTGTCCCCGGCCGCGACCGCGAGCTTGGCGGCGCTGACGGGCCCGCACCCGTACATCGCCAGCAGCGCGGGGCAGTTCTCCTCCAGGGACGCCTCGATCGCGCGCTCCATGTCGAGCGCCGCGTCGCGCGCCGCCGCCCACAGGTCCGCCAGCGCGCCGAGCGCGGCGCCCAGCGCGCCCTCCGACCGCACGGAGGGGAGCTCCTCCATCAGCCTCGGCCCGCCCATGCCGCGGAACCTCGACCTGAGCCCCTCCGGGGCGGTGGTGAGCAGCGACCTCGCCGTGTTGATCGCCGAGGTCCGCGCCTTCACCGCCCCGGAGCGCGCCGCGAGCATGCAGCGCACCCCGTCGACCCACCCGTCCTGGCTCTTGGGTGTCCCGAGCTTGGAGCCGGACATCGCCGCGCGGGCGGCCCTCTCCGCGTCCGCCTCGTCGCACTTGCCCTGCCCCGGGCGCCTCCTCTGCATCCTCGCCGGGGAGAGCGCCTCGCGCACGGGCATCCCCAGCGACGCGAGGTGCCTGGTGAGGCCCGCCCCGTAGGACGACGTCCCCTCCATCGCGATGCAGGCCGGCTCCCCGGCGGCGGCTATCGCCCCGGCGAGCGCCTCGTAGCCCGCCGCGTCGGCGGGGAACTGCCTGGACAGGACCTTGCGGCCCCTCCAGTCGAGGACGCACAGCCAGTGCGAGTCGGCGTGGGTGTCGACCCCGCAGAAGACCGGCCCGCGGGCGTCGGGTGTCGATTCGGTTCTCATGTCTCGCTCCGTTCTTTCCGTGCTCGCCTGGACCGGGCAGACGGCACACTGACGGGGCGCGATAGAATGCGGTTGTTCGGGTCCGCGGTATCGCTCCATGCTCCTATTAGGTCATGCGGCGGTCTCGGCTCGCCGCGGGCCGCGCGGGACATGTCAGAAAACGAGGGCAGCCCCATGGGCGCCAGCGGAATGTGGGGTCACCGCGCGGTCCGCATCTGATGGTGTCGACGCCAATGGTATGCGGGCATATCATCGACGTCTTCAATACAGAAGATATCAGTGCGGAATGTTTTGGGAGGTAGCCCAAACAGCCCCGGCGGGGTCCTGTGTAGTCACCCTTTAGGCGGAACTCTCCTAATGGGTTGAGCGTTCTGGATTCTTGCTTGCTACCGTTTATCGCGTATAGCTACCGTTTGCGGAATAAGTAACACTCCTTAATAAACCGTGTAGAATCTCAGATAAGCACGGAGTTTTCCAGGGAGACGCTGTCCTTTGTTGTGTGCAAGGGGCGGCGTCTCTTTGGCGCTTGGAGGCCGTTCTGCAGCAGGACGGCGGACGTGCGTCACATATTCAAAAGCCAACGTCGAGATGGGTTGTGATGATAATGGGCAAGTACGTAATCGTGGTTGAGTCTGGGTCGGATGTGACGCCGGAGCTCTGCGAGCGCTATGGCATCGTGCGCGTGCCCATGCATGTCACGATTGGCGACGAGACCGTCGAAGACGGATCGATCGACCCGCTTGAGATTTACTCGCGCTGCAACGAGTTTGGTGTGATGCCCAAGACCAGCGGTTGCTCGCCGGCGGATTTTGCGCATGTGTACGACCGCATCCACGCCGAGCGGCCCGATGCGACCATTTTGCATCTTGCGTATTCCGAGGTTACGACCTGCTCGCATCAGTCGTCGAAGATTGCGGCAAAGGGCCGCGATTACGTCTTCTCCATGGATACGCGCTTTGTGTCGGTGGGCCAGTCGCTTGTCGCCGTTGAGACCGCCAAGTATATCGAAGCCCATCCGGATGCCACCGTCGACGAGATTTTCGCCTTTACCAATTCCGTTATGGACCGCGTGCTGTTGGGCTTTGTCCCCACCGATCTCGCCTTCCTTAAGGCCGGCGGTCGTTTGTCCAACGTGGCATTCCTCGGTGCCCATCTGCTCAAGATTAAGCCCTGCATTGAGGTAACGGGTGGCAAATTCGTGGCGACCAAGAAGTTCCGCGGCTCTATGCTCAAATGCGCCCGTGCCTTTATTGACCACATGGTTGCGAAGGGCGATATTGATTACTCGCACATTGGTTTGGCGTATTCAGTGGGCCTTTCCGAGGAGCTGCGCGACGACATGGAAGTCTATGCGCATGACCTGGGCTTTAAGGACATTACATGGACTCAGGTCGGCGGCGTCATCTCGAGCCACTGCGGCCCGACCGCCTTTGGCGCGGTGCTTACGCTTAAGGCGTAAGGCCTGGCGACTATCGATTTCTATTGCCACGGCGGCGGGCGGGTTGCGATAACCTTCCCGCCGCTTTTGCGTGGAGTCAAATAGGACGATCTAATTGACCGCTAAACCGTTTCGCCATCAGGCGTATGGGCTAGAATGGCTCTGGCATTTTAATTGACAAAAACCAAAGAGAGGCAAGGTTGCGGGAATGGCTGAGATGACGCTTGAGGGTGTGGATGCTCATCCCGAGGACTCTGCGTATGCCCTGGGTCGCGTGCATTCGATCGAGACGATGGGAACGGTCGACGGGCCCGGCATCCGCTTTGTGGTGTTTGTTCAGGGCTGTCCTATGCGCTGCGCGTATTGCCACAATCCCGATACCTGGTCTGTTAACGGCGGCACGATGGTGACCGTCGAGCATCTCATGGACGAGTTCCAGAGTAACCATGAGTTCTACCGTAGCGGCGGCATTACCGTTTCGGGCGGCGAACCGCTCCTGCAGCCCGAGTTTTTGGCCGACCTGTTCCGTGCAATGCACAACAACCCCGATGGCCGCGTACACACCTGCCTAGACAGCTGTGGCTATGCATTTGATCCCAAGCATCCGGAGAAGTTCGATGCTGTTCTCAACGAGACCGATATGGTGCTGCTCGACATCAAGCATGCCGATCCGGTTGAGCATAAAAAGCTGACCGGTTGCGATCCTGCGCGCATCCTGGCGTTTGGCGATGAGCTTGCCCGTCGCAAGATTAAGGTTGTTATTCGCCACGTGGTGGTGCCGGGCATTACCGACACGGTGGAGGAGTGTGAGGCGCTCGGTCGCTTGATTGCCCCGTGGCATAACGTGGTGGGCCTGGAGATGCTGCCGTATCACACGATGGGTGTCGTCAAGTACGAGCAACTGGGTATTCCCTATAAGCTCGAGGGCGTGCCCCAGATGGATACCGTGCGCATGCCCGAGCTGCGCAACGCCGTCATGGCCGGCATGAAAAAGCGCCGCACCGAACTCAAAAACGCCATCGGCTAGCGAGCTACAGCCATAGCGGAGGCTCTGTTTGATATGAGAGCTGCACTGGCTCAGCGTGTTCGTTTGGCGAGGTCAAACAAAATGCTGGTACCATACCGTGGTTGAGAATTTCGTATAGGTTTGGGGAATGGTATGGCTACCATCGCGATTATCGGTGCGCTCGAAAAAGAGATCATGCAGATTAAGGAAGAGCTGAGCGACGTTTGCGAGGCGCGGGAGGCAGGCTTGACCGTTGTGAGCGGTGAGCTCGACGGCCTGACAGTTGTCGCCACAACGGCGGGCATGGGCACGGTGAACGCCGCCGCTGCAACACAGCACCTCATTAGCAAGTATGCTCCGCAGGCTGTTGTGTTTTCGGGCATTGCGGGCGGTTTGAACCCCAAGCTCCATATCGACGACGTGGTCATTGGCAAACGCCTGCGCTATCTGGATACCGATACCGCGCTTATCGCCGAGTCCGCACCGGGGCTTGAGGAGTTTGGCTCGACGCCCGCGCTGGTCGATATTGCCGCCGACGTGCTTGCTGAGCGTGGGTTTGTCGACGCTTCGACAAATGCAGTCGCTTCGAACGAGGGCACCAAGCAGTTCCTGGTCGGCACGATTGCCACGGGTAACCGCTTTGTGACGGGCGCCGCCATGCGCAACGACGCTATCGAGGCGACGCATGCCGATTGTGTCGGCATGGAGGGCGCGGCAATTGCCCATGTCGCAACCAAAAATGGTGTCGATTGCCTGGTGTTGCGCGCTATCAGCGATAATTGTGACGAGGCGTACGATGCAATTTGCGATCGAGAGTTCGATCTGTTCGAGTATGCGCGTGTCGCAAGTGACATCACGCTCGATATCGTCCGCCGCATTGCCACTGCACAATAGCGCGCTCTTTTGTAAGAACCTACGACCAAGGAGTGTCCATGGCCGATTCCATTAACTACCAGCTTGCCAAGTTCGTCGCCAGCTACGGCAAGGTTTCGCAGATTCCCGAGTCCACCTGCCCCGAGGTGAGCTTTGTCGGCCGCTCCAACGTGGGCAAGTCGTCGATTATGAACAAGCTCTTTGGTCGCAAGAACCTGGTCAAGGTTTCCAGTACGCCGGGCAAGACGAGCAACATCAACTTCTTTGAGGCCGACGACGTGCATTTCGTGGACCTGCCGGGTTACGGTTTCGCCCGTCGCTCCAAGGCCGAGCGTGACCGCTGGGCAGAACTTATCGGCGACTTCTTCGACTCGGAGCGCAGCTTTAACCTAGTCGTGTCGCTGGTGGATATTCGTCACGACCCGAGCAAGCTCGATCACGACATGATCGACTATCTGCAGGGCAACGAGTTCAACTTTATCGTCTGCCTCACCAAAGCCGACAAGCTCAGCCGCACCCAGCAGGCCCGCCAGGCAGCGGCCATCAAAAAGCAGCTCAACGTCCCGGCCGAAAACGTAATCATCACAAGCTCCCAGACCGGCACCGGCATCGACGAACTCAAAAAGCGCATCGCCGAGGCCTGCCTCTAGTAAGGGTCCCATCCCAGTAAGGGCCCCTACCAATAAAAAGCCAAACCATCAGCCCGGCGCCCCTTCAAAGCGTGGGTTCCTATAGACATCGTCGACCACGTTGCTGTAGGGCCGCCCAAGGGTATCCCCTTAAAAACATTCCGCAGCACGAGGCCCGCTTATCCGTAGCTCCGAAGGAGCAGGATAAGCGGGCCTCAAGTGCGAGGACGTTTTTAAGGGGATACCCTTGGGCGGCCCGAAGGGATTAACTAGCGATGTCTACAGGTACTCGATTTGAGCGCCCTCGGTGTCGCACGTCAGAATGTGCGTGTCACACTTGGGGAACTGCTCGCGCAGCTTGACCTGCAGGAACTTGGCTACGATAGTGTCATCGGTTACGGCCATGAGGGTCGAGCCGGAGCCGCTGATCCAGATGGTCTTGGCACCGCCGTTAAGACAGGTGTCGCGCACGGCGTTGTAGTCGGGAATCAGGCGACGGCGATAGGGCTCCTGAATACGGTCGTCATTGGCGGCGGCAATCAGGTCCAGATCGCCGGTCTCGAGACCGCGCGTCATGCCGGCGATGCGGCCCATCTGCCATACGGCGGTGGAAAGCGGAATCTCCTGCGGCACGACCTTGCGCGCCTCACTCGTGTGTACCTCGTAGGGCGGAATCACGGTAATAAAACGCAGGCGATCGCTCACCTCGTAGCGCAGGCACTGGGGGAGCGAATCGGTCGGCGTAAAGGAGCAGACGGCGCCGCCCAGGATAGCGGGGGCGACGTTATCGGGATGGCCCTCGACCTCGGTGGCAATGCGGACGAGCTCGGCGCGGTCGACGGTGTGGCCCGTCAGCGCGGCGGCGGCCATAATGCCGGCGACAACGCAGGTGGAGCTGGAACCCAGGCCACGAGCGACGGGAACGTCAGTCTGAATGTCGATGGCAACGGGAAAAGCCGGCTCGCCCCATGCGGCAAGCGCATCGACAAAGCTCACGTAGACCAGGTTGTTCTCGTTTTGGAATTCCTCGGGGCAGCCCGTGATGGTGAGCTTGTCGGCGCGCTCGAAGGTGAAGTGCGAGTAGAGGCTGACGGCCATGCCGAGGGTGTCGTAGCCAATGCCTAGGTTGGCGCTGGTTGCTGGGACGGTGATTTTGATCATGTGGGTCCTCCTGGGCGGGTCTGGCCGTTTAGTTCGCTGCTCGGGCAGTCCTGGCTCGCTCGGAAAGCACATTAAGTGCTTTCCGGCTCGTGCGGAACTCGCGACGAACTAAACGGCCAGACCCGCTCGCATGCTCGTCATCATCCCGAAAGCTTAATAAAAAGAAGGTGCGCCGGCTTTCGCCGGCGCCTTATAAGGGGTTTTAGTTGGAAGCCATCTTTTTTGCTGCGGACTCGACGTAGCTTGCCATCTCATCGACGTCGCAGACGTCTTCGAAGCGGACGGGTTTGGATTCGAGTTCGGCGAGCTGGGTCGGGGCGACCGTGTTGGTTGCCTGCTCGAGCACGCGCATGGCCTCAAAGTCGTCCTCGGGAACGTTGAGCCCCAGGGCGTCGCAGCAGGCGCGCGGGAACTTGTAGGGGCTGGCGGTCGAAAGCAGCACGCGGGCCTTGGCGTCCTCGGCGGGGGCGACCTGCTCAAAGACATGATAGCCGCAAGCGGTGTGCGGGTCGATCACGTAGCCGTTGGCGCCCCAGCAGCTCTTGATGGCAGCGCGGACCTCGTCCTCGCTGGCCCAGCCGCAGCCAAACACGCTCTGAATCTTGGCCAGCAGCTCGGCGGGCACCTCGTAGCGACCGGTCTGGGCAAGCTGATCCATAAGGCCGGCAACGAGCTCGTAATCACCGTCGGACAGGAAGTACAGCATGCGCTCCAGGTTGGAGCTAATAAGGATGTCCATCGACGGCGAGATGGTCGTGAAGAACGGGCGGTTGCGGTCGTAAACGCCGGTGGTCAAGAAGTCGGCGAGCACGTTGTTCTTGTCGCTCGCCACGACGAGCTTGGCGACGGGCAGGCCCATGCGCTTGGCGTAGTAGCCGGCCAGGATATCGCCAAAGTTGCCGGTGGGTACGCAGAACTCTACGGCGTCGCCGGCCTCGATGGCGCCGGCGCGCAGCAGCTGCGCATAGGCGGCAAAGTAGTAGACGACCTGCGGCACCAGACGGCCAACGTTGATGGAGTTGGCGCTCGAGAGCACGGTGCCGGCGGCCTCCAGGCGCTCGGCCAGCTCCTTATCGGCAAAGATGCGCTTGACGGCGCTCTGGGCGTCATCGAAGTTGCCGCGGATGCCGCATACGGCGACGTTGTCGCCCTCCTGCGTGGACATCTGCAGGTTCTGGACGCGGCTGACCTTGCCCTCGGGATAAAAGACGGTGATGCCCGTGCCCGGAGCATCGGCAAAACCGGCGAGTGCGGCCTTACCGGTGTCGCCCGACGTAGCGGTGACGATCATGATGCGCTCGGCGCCGCCGTCCTTGGCGGAGGTGCGTGCCATCAGGCGGGGGAGCATCTGCAGGGCGACATCCTTAAAGGCGCTCGTGGGGCCGCCAAAGAGCTCCATCACATAGGTCTGCGGGGCATTGGCACCCGGTGCGGCGTCGAGTTTGACGAGCGGCGTGATCTCTTCGCTCGCGAACGTGCCGCGGTATGCCTCGTCGACGCACGCCGAAATTTCTTCGGCCGTGTAATCATTCAGTAACATTCCCAACACATCTTGAGCGATTTCAAAGTACGATTTATCTGCAAGCGAGCTGATATCGACCTGCTGGGTGCCCAGCTCGTCCGAGACAAACAAACCCCCGTCGGGAGCGATGCCGGTACGGATTGCCACCTTACTTGAGCACGATAAAGTGCGTCCTCGTGTACTATGATAAGTTCCCATATAACACTGCTCCTCGGATGCCTTGGTCCCAATCGGTGAAACCATGGTATCAGAGCGCGCAAAACAGGTTTGCAGAGGCTTTTAGAAAGGTAACCTCAAGCCCATGATTAAGATTGCCAAGTTTGGCGGCTCGTCGGTCGCCGACGCCGAACACTTTAAGAAGATCAAGGCCATTGTCGATGCCGACCCGGCCCGCCGTTTTGTGGTGGTTTCTGCCTGCGGTCGCCGCTTTAAGGGCGATACCAAGGTGACCGACCTGCTCTACTTGGTTAACGCACACGTTAAGTACCACGTGTCGTGCGAGGAGCTGCTCGAGGACATTGGCCAGCGCTACTTTGATATTGCTGACGAGCTAGGGCTCACCTATCCCATCCGCGAGGAGTTTGCGGCCTTTGCCGAGCGTGCCCGCTCGGGCGGCTACTCCACCGAGGAGCTTGTGAGCCGCGGCGAGTACTTTACCGCCCGCCTGATGGCCGAGTACCTGGGCCTGCCGTTCCTGGATGCCGCGACGGTCGTGGCGTTCCATCACGACGGTACGCTCAGCATGAACCGCACCTCCGAGCTGGTGCAGGAGTACGGTCAGCAGGGCGGCTTTGTCATGCCCGGTTTCTACGGCGCGACGCGTGAGGGCCAAATCAAGCTGCTCGACCGCGGCGGCGGCGATATTTCCGGTTCGATCCTGGCCAAGTGCCTGGGCGCCGACCTGTACGAGAACTGGACCGACGTCTCGGGCTTCTACTCTGCTGACCCGCGCATCGTGCCCGAGGCTCAGCCCATTGCGCGCGTTACCTACGAGGAGCTGCGCGAGCTTTCGTACATGGGCGCAAGCGTCCTGCACGAGGAGGCCGTGTTCCCCGTACGCGAGGCGGGCATTCCGCTGGTCATCAAGAACACCAACGCGCCGCAGGACCCTGGCACCATCATTAGCGAGACGGCTGACGAGGGTGAGGCAGAGCCCATCATTACCGGCGTGACCGGCAAACGCGGTTTTGTCGCCATCAATGTGGCCCGCGACCGCACCAAGCCCCGTGTCGGCTTTATGCGCCGCGCGCTTTCGGTGTTCGAGCGCTATGACGTTTCCGTTGAGCACATGCCCACCGGCGTCGACCGCTTTGGCGCCGTGGTGCAGGAGCAGGACGTTCACGATTCGCTGTACTCGCTTGTGGGCGACATTCAGCAGGAGGTCGAGCCGCTCGAGATCGAGGTTGTCGAGGGCTTGGCGCTCATCGCGACCGTCGGCCGTAACCTGCGCGGCCGTGCAGGTATCTCGGGCCATCTGTTTGGCATGCTTGGCCAGGCCGGCGTGAGCGTGCGCATGATTTCGCAGAGCTGCGACGAGATCAACATCATTATCGGCGTCGAGGAGAAGGACTTCGATCTGGCGATTCAGACCATTTACCGTGCCTTCTCGGACGAGAACGGTATCGTGAAGGTCTCCGACCTGGAGGCTCCCGTGCCGGTCGATCCCGCTCCGGCCGCGCTCCACAAGTAGCTGCTATCCCAGTAGATTTTTGGGACTTGCTTCAAAAACTACGGCGGGGCGTTTCGTTTCGGTTTCGTTTCGACGGGGCGGGTTTCGTGCCCGCCCTGTTCTTGTATACACTGGCAACAATAATCGGCCTGCTCGGCGTGCGGGCAAAAGCCACAGCCTTTAAAGGGGGAAGCATGAAACAGTACACGGTTGCTATTTTGGGCGCGACGGGAGCCGTGGGCACCCAGATGCTTGAGTGCCTCAACGAGCAGGAGTTTCCGGTCGGCAAGCTCAAGCTGCTAGCGAGCGCGCGCTCTGCGGGCAAGACCGTCGAGTTCCGCGGCGAGCAGGTTGTGATCGAAGAGGCTTGCCCCGAGGCCTTTGAGGGCTGCGACATCGTACTCGGCGCTGCCGGCGACGACATCGCGAAGGAGCTGCTGCCCGAGGCCGTCAAGCGCGGCGCCGTCGTGGTCGACAACAGCCATGCCTTCCGCATGGACCCCGAGGTGCCGCTGGTCGTGCCCGAGATCAACGCCGACGACATCAAGTGGCATCACGGCCTTATCGCCAACCCCAACTGCGCGACCATCATCGGCCTGGTTCCCACGTGGCCGCTGCACCAGCTTGCTGGCGTAAAGCGCATGATCGTCTCGACGTATCAGGCGGCTTCGGGTGCCGGCGCTCCCGGTATGGCCGAGCTCGAGGCTCAGTTGGCCGCCCTGGGCCGCGGCGAGGAGATTCCCGAGCCGCGTGCATTTGCCGCCCAGCTGGCGAGCAACCTGATTCCGCAGATCGGCGGCGTCAAGGAGGAAGGCTTTACTTCCGAGGAAATGAAGCTGCAAAACGAGGGCCGCAAGATTATGCACCTGCCCGAGTTGCGCGTAAACTGCACCTGCGTGCGCGTGCCGGTGCTGCGTTCGCATTCCGAGAGCATTACGCTCGAGTTTGAGCGCGACATTACGGTCGAGGAGGCTCGTGCCGCGCTGGCTGCCGCTCCGGGCGTGAAGCTGGTTGACGATATGAGCGCCGAGGATGCGCACGATCGCTTCCCCATGCCGATGGATACCTCCGACCAGGACCTGATCTGGGTCGGTCGCGTGCGTCGCGACATTTCGAACCCCGAGGTCGCGCGTGGCATCACCTTCTGGTGCTGCGGCGACCAAATCCGTAAGGGCGCGGCAACCAACGCCGTCCAGATCGCTAAGCTGCTCTGCGAGTAGTGTGACCTGTCCGGTGGGGCCGGGCCTAGTTTTCAGAACGTCCTCGACCATGTGTGGCGGCATTTGCGGCTCCGTCGGCGCCGCGGGCCAAGCGCCCCACAGGGGGGGGGGGGGGTGTGGGAACAAAG
>CATWBO010000048.1 GCA_958349055.1 uncultured bacterium | reverse complement strand
GTGCACGGTCTTCTTCTCGCCGACCTGCATATCGACCACGGCGGCGTCAAAGCCCTTGATCATCTGGCCGGCGCCACAGGTGAACTCCAGCGGCTCGCCGCGATCGTAGGAGCTATCGAACTGCGTACCGTCATCGAGCGTGCCGCGATAATGGGTCTTGACCTTCTTGCCCTGGTTGGACATGGAAACCTCCGTGATAGGGGCGGCGTACAATACGAGCCGCCGTGAACATATGGCGCTAACTATACCCTAGTCATACAATTTGAAGACAGTTTGCAAAGAAACGCTGCAACCGGAGGAACCATGGCATATCCCGTATTTGACCTACACTGCGACACCGCCGACCGCATTGGCTGGGCCACGCTCGATCTCGACTTGCGCTTCACCGCCGGCACCGACGGCTATTTCCCCGGCGACGAGACGCATCCGCAGGATTTTGACCTTATCGAGGGCAACGCCTGCGCCATCTCGCTCGCAAAGATCGGCAAGACCCCGTGGGCGCAGTGCTTTGCCACGTTTGTCCCCGACGAGATTCCCGCCGCCCACGCTGCGCGCTTCCAGGCGCAGATCATGGCGCATATGAGCGGTCAGGCCATGCTCAACCACGACCGCATGGTCAACGTGCGGAGCGCGGCAGACATTCGTCCTGCGCTCAAGGACGGCAAGGTCGCCTGCATCCACACCATCGAAAACGCCACCTTCTTTGCCGAGGACCCCGCACTCATCGAGGTACTTAAAAGCTTGGGCGTGCTCATGTCGTCGCTCAGCTGGAACGCGCAGGGCCCGCTGGCGAGCGGACACGACACGCACGCCGGGCTCACCGCCGCCGGCATCGAGGCGCTCACGCAGATGGAGCACGCCGGCATGGTGCTCGACGTCTCCCACCTCAACGATGAGTGCTTTGACGAGGTTGTCGCCCACGCCACGCGCCCCTTCGTCGCCAGCCACTCCAACTCCCGCGCGGTTTGCGGCGTCAAGCGCAACCTCACCGACGACCAGTTCCGCACCATTCGCGACATGGGCGGTATCGTCGGCCTCAACTACTGCAGCGAGTTCCTTTCCAACGACGCAACCGACGAGACCGCCGCAGACGTCACCTTCGACCAGCTAGCGGCACATATCGAGCACTGGCTCGACCTGGGCGGCGAGGACGTCATCGCACTCGGTGGCGACTGGGACGGTGCCACGGTGCCCGCTTTCCTCTCCGATGCCAGCAAGATGCCCGAATTCCAGAACATGCTCTCCAAGCACTTTGGCAAGACCGTGATGCAAAAGCTCTGCAGCGATAATGCCCTTGCCTTCTTCGAGCGCTATTAATTTCGCATCCCTTGAGCGGGTCGGCATGCCGAGCAATCGACATGCCGACCCGCCCCCCCATCTGAAGGATAACTTTTGACGCAGCAATTCACGATTTCCGTACCCCGACCGGATGGGATGCCCATCCCCGTCGTCGTTACCAAAAAGTGCGTCAAGAACTTCAACCTACGCGTCACTTCGAGCGGTGAGGTCCACGCCAGCGCACCGCTCGGAGCCACCCGCGAGCGTATCGAAGCGTTTGTGAAGCGCAACAGCGCCTGGATTATCAGTCGACTTGCCCAGCGCGAGCAGCGTCAGGCGACGGCACGAGAGCCGCTCAGCCCCTCGTCCATCATTGCACTTTGGGGCAAGCCCATCACGGTACAGGATGCACTCGATCACAACTTTGCATCACCCGCACCGCGACCCAAACAGGCCACCTTCGCAAGTTTTATGGGTACCGATGAATCGGACGAAGGCCCACAGGCCAAGCGGCACGCAATCCTCGACGGCCTAACGTCCGATGAGCTCCAAGCCCGTATCGACCAGCTCTATGCAACCGAGGCCACCACGGCGCTGTACGATATGGTGCACGCGTACGAAATCGCAATGGGCGTCACCGTGGCCCGCGTCTCCGTGCGCAGCATGAAAACGCGCTGGGGATCATGCACGCCCAAGACCGGCGCCATTCGCATCGCACGCGAACTTGCCGCCTATCCCATCGAATGCCTCGACATGGTTGTCGCCCACGAGCTCGTCCACTTGCTCGAGCCAAGCCACAATCAGCGGTTTCATGCCCTGCTCGACACGTACTGCCCTAACAATAGAGCTCTGTCGCAGCGGCTCAAGCAGCCACCCCTCAACAAGCTCTAGCGTCGACTAGCGCACGCGCTCGATCTCGACGCCGCAGCTTGCCAGGGGCAGGCCAACAGGAGCCCACGGCTTATCGAGCTTTATGCGCACACCAAGCAGCGAGGGATAACGGCGCAGCAGCATCTGGGCCGTCCCCTCGGCTGCCGCCTCGATGAGTTTAAACGTATGCTCGCGCAGATAGCCATCGACATCGTGGCACACCGAGCCGTAGTCAATCGAGGCATCCAGGTTATCGTGCTCCCCCGCCGCGCGCAGGTCGGCATAGAGCACCAGAGAAACGATGAACTTCTGACCCAGCGCGTTCTCCTCGGGATACACGCCATGGTTGGCAAAAACCTCAAGGCCGTCAATGACAATGCGATCGGCATGGCGCAGATCGTCATAGCTCACGTGAGGCACCGCCGTTGCGGTGGCTATTTCGTCCCTTCCACGGCGGGCGAGCTCAGCACCTTCAGTCTTGGTTGCATTCTCGGGCAGCTTCTTGTTACTCAACGCGATCGTCTCCTTCGTTTAGAACCCCGACCGCGCAAACTAACTACACGCGAATCGACAGGTTCTTTTTATCATCGCTCCAGTTGCAAGCGTTGCGCGCGGGGCATGCAAAGCAGGCACGCGACGCTTTGTCGGCTGCATAGAGCAGGCGCTCAAGCGGTTGGCTGTTCACGCGCAGCTTTCGATGGCCCAGAATGGCCGTCTTAATGGCTGCGGCATCGGCCGGCTCAAACGCCACGTCATCGGGCATGCCGCCGAGAATCGCATCAGCGACGCGTTCGCTTGCAACATCATGGGATATACCCGATTCATACTGTTCATCTTTGCCGATATCGTGAAGAAGTGCCGTGGCGTAAATGACCTCGCGGTCAAACTCGAGCTCTTCCTCGAGATTCTTGATCCACATAATACGGGCGACATCCAGCAGGTGGTCAATACCGTGGCGGCAAAAGATGCGCCCCGATTCCAACTGTGCAATGTTGCCCAGGTGCCGCCGGAACAGCCCGTTGGCGCAAATGTAATCAATGCGAGGCATGGCGCCAAAGGGAGTCAGACCCGAAGCCATAAAGCCGCGACGCGGCGTTCCCTCGTCAGTATTCGATGCAAAGTCGTTAACGACTCTCATGGTTAGCGGCCCAGCATCCTAAAGAAACGCTCCTCGAGCGCGGGATCGGTCTCAAAGACGCCGCGGCGAGCAAGCGTCACAGTCTTGGTGCCGGGCTTTTGCACGCCACGCATCGTCATGCACATATGCTCGGCCTCCATGAGCACAATCGCTCCCTGGGGAGCGAGATAATCCATGAGGGCATCGGCAACCTGCGCACACAGCTGCTCCTGCAGCTGCAGACGGCGGGCATAGACCTCCACCGTGCGGGCAAGCTTGGAAAGCCCGGCCACCCGACCGTTAGGGATATAACCAATGGCAGCCTTGCCATAAAACGGCAGCAGATGATGTTCGCACAGCGAGTAGAACGTAATGTCGCGCTCGATAACCAAATCGTTCGAAGCGACGGCAAAGGTTTTGGACAGGTGCTCCTCGGCACTCTGGTCCATGCCGCCGGCGATCTCACCATACATACGGGCAACGCGCGCCGGGGTCTCCAGCAGGCCCTCACGAGTTGGGTCCTCGCCTATGCCCTCAAGCAACAGCTTAATGGCGGCCTCGACTTTTTCCTGATCGACCATCTGGGCCTCACTTTTCCGATTTCACGTTCGCGCTATGGTACCACGCCCTCCGGCATCGACCACAAGCTACATAGTATGGGTCGAATAGACCGGATCATCACGCCAAAGTTCAACCGCATCACAAAGCGCAACGCCCTCGCGCTCAGCACGGGCACGCGTGGCATTCATATCGATCACGCGCTGGTTACTCGAGCCCCTAAAACGCAACGAGATATCGTACAGATCTTGAACAAACGGGCCGTCCACCAACATGTCGAGGCAGGCAAGGATGCGGTCCGTCACCTCAGTATGGTGACGACCACCCGGCATAAGCTCCTCGAGCACGTCACCGGTAAAGCACCAAATGGTCTTCCCCGACCCCATAGGATAAGCGGCACGAACACGCTCAATGAAATCAACGAGCCCCGCCTGATTCTCAGGTTCCATAGGCTCGCCGCCCAAAATCGTCAGACCATCGATAAAGGGATGGTCGAGGCTCTCGATAATCTTGTCCTCGACGGCGCTATCAAAGGGCTCGCCCGCAGCAAAGTCCCACGCAACAGAGTTAAAGCAGTTCTTGCACCCACGACGGCACCCACTCACAAACAGAGAAGTACGAACGCCTTCCCCATCAGCAATGTCGAAATACTTAATGTTTGCGTAGTTCATAAGTAACCTTCCTGGGGGTCTGGAGTATATCATTCCGTCCTCAAACATTCTCGGCCTTTGGCCTGCGAAACTGCGGGCGGGACGATATACTCCAGACCCCTCGCGAGCGATACTCGGTGAACGAAGCGAACATCGAGCATAGGGTTCGAGGTCCAATAAAAACTGGGTTGCGGCTCAACCACCATCGCAACTAAATCGCAGCTGCAACTCGAATTATTTCCGCTAAGAACTTCGAGGAGTGAGCAGACTGCGCGCTGCATCTCAGCTACATCAACTTGGCTGAGCCGAGAGGGCCGCTTGGGCTTTTGCTCGATATGAGTTCCGCACGCAAAGAAGGCCACTTAATGTGGCCTTCGTCTTGCGCAGGACTGTCCGAAATAGCGAGCAAATGCCCAAGCGGCCCTCTCGGTTCAGCCCCGGAGCGGTATTAGAGATGCAGCACGCGGTCGCGGATCTCCTCGGTTCGACCCTGGTTCCAGAACTGGGTACCGATGTAGCCGCACGTACGACGGGCGACATTCATCTTCTCCTGGTCGCGGTTGCCGCAGTTGGGGCACTCCCACACCAGCTTGCCATCGTCCTCGACAATCTTAATCTCGCCGTCGTAGCCGCACACCTGACAGTAGTCGCTCTTGGTGTTGAGCTCGGCGTACATGATGTTGTCGTAGATGTACTGCATCACGCGAATGACAGCCTTGAGGTTGTCCTGCATGTTGGGAACCTCGACGTAGGAGATAGCACCGCCCGGCGAAAGCTGTTGGAACATGCCCTCAAACTTAAGCTTGTCGAAGGCATCGATCTCCTCGGACACGTGGACGTGATAGCTGTTAGTGATGTAGCCCTTGTCCGTCACGCCCGGGATAATGCCAAAACGACGCTGCAGGCACTTGGCGAACTTGTAGGTCGTCGACTCAAGCGGGGTACCGTAGAGCGAGAAGTCAATATCGCTTTCGGCCTTCCACTCGGCGCACTTATCGTTCATGCGCTGCATGACGGCCATGGCAAAGGGCGTGCCCTCCTTCTCGGTGTGGCTGTGGCCCGTCATGTACTTGACGCACTCATACAGACCGGCATAACCCAGACTGATGGTGGAATAGCCGCCCACGAGTAGCTTATCGATCGTCTCGCCCTTCTTCAGACGCGCCAGGGCACCGTACTGCCAAAGAATCGGTGCGGCATCCGAAAGCGTACCCATCAGACGCTCATGACGGCACAGCAGGGCGCGGTGGCACAGCTCAAGGCGCTCGTCGAAGATCTTCCAGAACTTGTCCATGTCCTGATGCGAGCTCAGCGCGACATCGGGCAGGTTGATGGTCACAACGCCCTGGTTAAAGCGGCCATAGTACTTAGGTTTGGTCGGGTCATAGTTCAGCGCGTTGGCGACATTGTTAAAGCCGTTGCCCGAGCGGTCGGGCGTCAGGAAACTGCGGCAACCCATGCAGGTGTAGCAATCGCCGTTGCCGGCGGTCTCGCCCTTAGACAGCTTGAGCTCGCGCATCTTCTTCTCGGAGATGTAGTCGGGCACCATGCGCTTGGCGGTGCACTTGGCAGCCAGCTGGGTCAGGTAGAAGTACGGGGAATTCTCGTGAACGTTATCGTCCTCGAGTACATAGATAAGCTTGGGGAATGCCGGGGTAATCCACACACCGGCTTCGTTCTTAACGCCCTCATAGCGCTGACGAAGCGTCTCCTCCACGATCATGGCAAGGTCGTGCTTCTCCTGCGCTGAGCGAGCCTCGTTGAGATACATAAAGACCGTCACAAACGGCGCCTGGCCGTTTGTGGTCATAAGGGTCACGACCTGATACTGAATCGTCTGGACGCCGCGACGGATCTCGTCACGCAGACGGTCCTCAACGACCTCACGGACTTTCTCGGCAGATGCCGAAACACCGAGCTCCTCGAGCTCGCGGGCAACCTCGCCGCGAATCTTTTGACGGCTCACCTCAACAAAGGGGGCGAGATGGGTCAGCGAAATAGACTGGCCGCCGTACTGGGAGGAAGCAACCTGGGCGATAATCTGCGTCGCGATGTTGCAGGCGGTCGAGAAGCTGTGCGGCTTCTCGATCAGCGTGCCCGAGATAACGGTGCCGTTCTGGAGCATGTCCTCCAGGTTCACCAGGTCGCAGTTATGCATGTGCTGGGCAAAGTAGTCGGAATCATGGAAGTGGATCAGGCCCTCATTGTGGGCATCCACGATCTCCTGGGGCAGCAGCACACGCTGAGTCAGGTCCTTGGAAATCTCGCCGGCCATATAGTCGCGCTGGACGGAATTGACGGTCGGGTTCTTGTTAGAGTTCTCCTGCTTGACCTCTTCGTTATTGCACTCGATCAGCGACAAAATCTTGTCGTCGGTCGTGTTCTTCTGGCGCTTCAGGCTCTGAACATAGCGATAGATGATGTAGTGGCGAGCAACCTCGTAGCAGTCGAGACGCATGATCTCGTCCTCGACCAAATCCTGGATCTCCTCGACCGAAACGGTGTGGCCCGCGTTCTCGCATGCCTCGGCGACGTTTTGTGCCGCGTAAACCACTTGGCGGTCGGTTAGACGAGAGCTCTCCTCGACCTCCAAGTTGGCGGCGCGGATGGCATTGACGATCTTATCGATGTCAAAGACAACCTCGGTGCCGCTGCGCTTGATGATCTTCATCCTCTTGCCTCTTTCGCATCGTAGCCTCATTGCGCTTCAGAGCCAAACGATGCCCGGCAGGGCCTGTCCCTGTCTTGCGGCGCCGTCGCGCAATCTGTGTTCTCGATAAACCATAAGCCTCCATGCGGACATTCCCAGAAGCCGATCAAGCGGCTCAAGGACACGTTCAAAAGAGGCAGTTAAGGTCTTCGTTCTCTGTCCGCCATCTATCATACGACAAAGAGGCATCTATATCCTGTATTCTTTTTTTAGGTCAAACACAACATATAGTGTTTCAGCAGGTCAAAGCAATTAGTCATTTTGCAGACGCATTAAAAATGAAGGGCTCTTGGCAGAATGCTAAAACGTTATCAGCTCGACTACCTGCACGGCAGTTTTGAAACCCCCTCAACCGCGCCGCTGACAAATCCTACCAAAACCAAGCCGCTCACGCCAAAAGAATCCAAAAGATTATGCTTGACCAACATGTTGCGGTCACGATCGGCCAGGACGTATGCATTCTGCCGGCACCCCTACGGGATGCGAAGACCATCGCGTACAGACCTTGGATCAATATTTGGTGGTCTATTTTGTGGTGCGTTTTATGGTAAAACAAAACAGCCCAGAGACATAGCCTCTGAGCTGCGAACATTTGGTGGGCGTTAGAAGATTTGAACTTCTGACCTCTTCCGTGTCAGGGAAGCGCTCTCCCCCTGAGCTAAACGCCCAAATGGAGCGGACAACGGGGCTCGAACCCGCGACCCCAACCTTGGCAAGGTTGTGCTCTACCAACTGAGCCATGTCCGCTTACGAGGATTAATC
This sequence comes from uncultured bacterium, assembly GCA_958349055.1. Lineage (GTDB taxonomy): Bacteria > Actinomycetota > Coriobacteriia > Coriobacteriales > Coriobacteriaceae > Collinsella. The sequence continues at coordinate 4,010 of CATWBO010000048.1, read as the reverse complement.
TTACGTGATACCTGCATCCTATGCAAGAACTTTTTTTGAAAAGTTTTGCGACGCCCTCGCGAACTTCGCGAAGACATCAGCCGCCACGGAAGGTGTAGGCAAACGCAAACTCGCCGCAAGAGGCCCTTACATCTCACCGAGCATGATCCAGGCAGAGCTATCCTGTGCGAGCCTACCGTCTACAAGCGGTGATGAAGTGAGCAGGACCCTGCCCGCCGGCAGCTCCACGGGTGCTGCGCCGAAGTTCGTCACACACGCCCAGCCGTTGTCGCGGCGATAGGCGATGACGCCGCCCTCAGCGCCCTCGGCACCATCCGCAAGGCCGGTGCGCCCGTCAAGATCGAGCCACGCAAGATCGTTGGCGCAACCGCGCAGCTTGCGCCGCAGCCAGAGGGCGTCACGATAGAGCGCAAGCATCGATGTCGGGTCCGCTTCTTCCCTATCGGCAGCGTAATCGGAAAACCATGCAGGCTGCGGCAGATGGGGCGCCGCATCGGCGTCCGCCGGCGAAAACCCAAACGATCCGCCCCGCGCGGGATCGTCCGCCGCCACCCACGGCAGGGGCACGCGACAGCCGTCGCGCCCCTTCTCGCGCTTCGGTCCGTGCGTATTGGTCGCAGTAGGATCTTCGAGTGCAGCCCACGGGATATCAGCCACCTCAAAAAGGCCGAGCTCCTCACCCTGATACACGTATGCCGAGCCCGGAAGCGCCAGCTCGAGCAAAAGGGCCGCCCGCGCGCGGCGCTCGCCGAGTTCACGGTCCTCGTCATAAGACGACCCGTCGCGTAAGAGCCAGTCGAGCGCAATCTGGTGGTAGCGCGTCGCCTTGATCTGCGGCAGGGCATAGCGCGTCGCCACGCGCGGCACGTCGTGGTTGGAGAGCACCCAGGTCGAGGCGGAATCGGATTCTATAGCTGCCTTCAAGCCCTCCTCGATTGCAGCGTGCATGTCATCATAGGTCCAAGTGGCCTTGGCAAACTCAAAGTTGAATGTCTGGCCAAGCTCGCTGGGACGCGCGTAGAGATACTGGCGCTCGGGCAGCACCCACGCCTCGGCAACGGCGCTGCGTGGCGGATCATAGCGGTCGAACACGCGGCGCCACTCGCGATAGATCTCGTGGACCTCGTTGCGGTCCCACAGCGGATGGGTGCCGTCCTCAACCATGTCATCGCCCTCGGCGAGATGCCACCGGTCGAGGTCATCGCGGTCGAGATCCTTGGCGAGACCGTGCGCCACATCAATGCGAAAGCCATCGACGCCTCGATCGCTCCAAAACGCCAGGACGTCGCAAAAGAACGCATGAACCTCGGGGCACGACCAGTCAAAGTCCGGCTGCTCGGGCGTAAACATGTGCAGATACCACTGACCGTCCGCGACGCGCGTCCAGGCGGGGCCGCCAAAGTTGGCATTCCAATTGGTGGGAGGCAGCTCGCCGTGCTCGCCGCGACCATCGCGGAAGATATAACGGGCGCGCTCGGGCGATCCGGGGCCGGCGGCAAGAGCGGCTTTGAACCAGGGGTGCTGGTTGGACGAATGGTTGGGCACGATGTCGACGATGACCTTGATGCCGTGCGCGTGAGCCGCAGCGATCATGTCATCGAAATCGTCAAGCGAGCCGAGACGTGGGTCGACATCGCAGTAGTCCGCCACATCATAGCCGCCATCAACAAGAGGCGATGGGTAAAACGGGCTCAGCCAGATGGCCTCGATACCCAGCTGCTCAAGATAGTCCATCTGCTGGGTAATGCCCGCGATATCGCCCAGACCCGAACCAGTCGAATCCTTAAACGAGCGCGGGTAGATCTGATAGATCGCGGCATCGGACATCCATGAGCGCGAAGAGGTTTTTTCTGTAGCCATGGGGCGCATCTCCCTTGCAACGAGGTTTTGCGAGATGCCCACGATGATACGCCCAAGGCAGACATTCGCGACAAACAACGCCCCACCCACGCCCCCAAAAATACTCGCTCCCTCTCGGGTTCGAGCCTCCTAGGACGGATCGACCAATTCGGCGAAAAGAACGGGAGACCCGCTCCCCCGACCACGACAGACACTATGACCCAATCCGAGGGCACGGAAACGACAGGAGCCCCCGCTCGTGACCGCGGGTCGGGGCTGCGACAATGTTGTTGAAGTGCCAGAGGCGCAGCCGCGCCGCAACGAGGTTGGGAGGCTCCCGTGCCTAGATATTCTACCGCCTTCGGAATGGACGTACACCTCAGGTCCACCACCGTCTGCGCGCTCAACGCGGAGACGGGCGAGGCCGTGGCGAGGAGGTTCCGCGGCAACCCGTGGGGCGAGGTCGCGGAGTGGATGTCGGGCTTCCCGGGCCCGTCGCTCGCCGCCTACGAGAGCGGCTACCTCGGCTTCGCGCCGCAGAGGGAGCTGTCGGCCCTCGGCGTCGACTGCGTCGTCGCGGCCGTCTCCAAGGTCCCGAGATCGGCGGCCGACCTCTCGTCCAAGAACGACCGCAACGACGCGGCCAGGATGGCCAAGGCGATACTGTCGCACGACGTCACCCCGGTATGGGTGCCGTCCCCCGAGATCGAGGGGCTCAGGGACCTCGCCGCCGCCCACGACGCGGCGACCGCCAGGCTCGCGGCGGCGAAGCAGCGGCTCCTGGCGTTCCTCGCCCGCCGGGGCTACGTCTACGGCGGCACGACGCCGGCGGGAAACCCCCGGAAGTACTGGACGTACGGCTTCCTCAGGTGGCTCGACAAGGTGCGGCCCGCCGACGACGGCGGCATCCGGGCGCTGGCGGCGCTGAGGAACGAGGTCGAGGCGGCCGACGAGACGAGGGAGGCCCTCCTCGCCGAGTACAGGGCCGCCGTCGCGGCGGGCCCCCTCTCGGCCGAGGTCGAGGCGCTCCAGTCCATCAAGGGGTGCGGGTTCGTGCTCGCCGCCGCCTTCGCGTCCGAGGTCGGCGACTTCTCGAGGTTCCGCTCCGGCAGGCAGGTGACGGCCTACTTCGGCCTCGCCCCGAAGCAGAGGTCGAGCGCCGACTCCGTGCGACTCGGCGGAATCAGCGGGGCCGGCAACGCGCTCGTCAGGAGGCTGGCGGTCGAGGGGTCCTGGCGCTACGCCCAGGCCGGGCACCAGCCCAAGCTGATGCCCAAGGGCTCCGGAGTCCCGCTCGAGATAAGGATGCACGGGAGGAAGGGGTCCGAGCGCCTGCTCCGGCGACGCGAGGAGATGCTCGAGAGGGGCATGCCCCAGGCGAAGGCGAACGCCGCCACCGCCGCCGAGCTCGTGAGGTTGCTGTGGGCCCTCGGCATGATGTGCCGGGAGGGCGCGGAATAGACATAAGCCCCCGTCCCGGCGAGCCGGGCAGCCTTCGGGGACACTCCCGTTCTCGCTGTGCGCGCGGCGGTCGCCGCATGCGCGAAGACAGACTAGGGGAACCCCGCCGAAGGAGAGGATTGCGGGCCGCCGGAGCGGTATCCGCGGATATGAGACTGAGCCGAAGGCGTCGACGACATGCCGGGGGCGGACCGGGACGGGTTCAACGGCAGGCCCCGCCGACCGATTGCAAGCGGCCGGCGGGGCCATTGTGGCTCTTGACAGCGGATTGGGTCATATGAGCGAGCGGCGTCCCAGTGCTCCGGATCGCCTCGAAGCAAGCGGGCGTAGGCCGGACGGCCACGCCCGTGAAGCTGAGGGGCGAGGCGGGGTGCTGGGGCGCCGCGCAGCGTCAACAAAAAACGCGGTTCGTTAGAACCGCGTAAAATTAGTGGAGCGGACAACGGGGCTCGAACCCGCGACCCCAACCTTGGCAAGGTTGTGCTCTACCAACTGAGCCATGTCCGCATATGTAAAACAAAACGGGCGCCGGAGCGCCCGGATGTTGCCTGGAGGCGAAGCCCGGATTCGAACCGGGGGTAAAGGCTTTGCAGGCCTCTGCCTTACCACTTGGCCACTTCGCCGAAAAAGGACCGCCTAAACGGTCCGGAAATGCAATGGAGCGGACAACGGGGCTCGAACCCGCGACCCCAACCTTGGCAAGGTTGTGC
>CATWBO010000047.1 GCA_958349055.1 uncultured bacterium | reverse complement strand
GAGCGTCAGACCAGAAACGCCCCCGTTCGTAGCTCCGAAGGAGCAGAACGGGGGCGTTTCATTGGTCGAGGACGTTTTCAGGGGTTAGCCCGTACGGCCTTCGGGCGAGTGCGTACGCTACTCAGCCATCTGAGCCTGGACGGCGGTGATGGCCACGACACCCACGATGTCGTCGGCAGAGCAGCCGCGCGAAAGGTCATTGACCGGCTTGGCGATGCCCTGCAGGATGGGGCCGTAGGCATCGGCGCCGGCGAAGCGCTGGACCAGCTTGTAGCCGATGTTGCCGGCCTCGAGGTCGGGGAACACGAGCACGTTGGCCTTGCCGGCGACAGAGGAGCCGGGAGCCTTGAGCTGAGCGACGGTGGGGACGATGGCAGCGTCGAGCTGCAGGTCGCCATCGATGGCGAGCTCGGGAGCCTTCTCCTTGCAGAACTTCACGGCCTCCTGGACCTTCTTGGCGACCTCGCCGCCGGCGGAGCCCATGGTGGAGTAGGAGAGCATGGCCACGTGCGGCTCAACGTTGCCCATGAAGGTGGACCAGGAGTGGGCCGAGGCGATGGCGATCTCGGAGAGTTCGTCAGAGGACGGGTTGATGTTGAGGCCGCAGTCGGCGAAGATCAGCGTGCCGTCGGTGCCAAACTGCGGGGTGTCGGTGCACATCACGAAGAAGGCCGAGACCAGCTTGGTGCCCGGGGCGGTCTTGAGGATCTGCAGCGCGGGGCGCAGAGTGTCGGCGGTGGAGTGGCAGGCGCCGGAGACCAGACCGTCGGCATCGCCCATCTTGACCATCATGGTGCCAAAGTAGGTGGCATCCATCACCTGGGCGCGAGCCTGCTCGATGGTGACGCCCTTCTTAGCGCGGAGCTCGGCAAACTTCTGCGCGTACTCCTCGTGCTTCTCGGCGTTGCGCGGGTCGATGACGGTGGCGCCGGGAACGTTGATGTCATCAGGATTGCCCAGGATGACGATGTTGGCCAGGCCCTCTTCGATGATCTTGTTCGTCGCGACGATGGTGCGCGGGTCCTCGCCCTCGGGCAGGACGATGGTCTTAAGGTCGGCCTTGGCGGCAGACTTCATACGGTTTAGGAAATCGCTCATGTTACTCCTTACAAGCGTTTCGCTAAGCTCAAGGCACCCGGCTGTTCACGAATAAACCCGCTGCTAGCGGGTTTACCTTTCAATTATGTTCGCCGCGGTGCTTGAGCTTTCCTTGTGTGGCAAGCTCATTATAGGACGCATTAGCGCTATAATCGCTCTGATAAATATGTCTCGACGTATGTTCGAGAAAAAGCCCAGTTAAAAAGCGTGTGGCTTTTGACAAGGAGTATCGATGCAGATTACCTCAGGCCTGCCTGAAGGCTTTAATGCCGGTGCGTACGACATGATCGTTGTCGGTGCCGGGTACGCTGGTGCCGTTTGTGCCCGCCGTCTTGCCGAGACTATCGGCTATCGCGTTGCCGTTCTGGAGCGTCGTAGCCACATTGCGGGCAATGCCTACGACTGCGCTGACGAGGCTGGAATCCTGATCCACGAGTACGGTCCGCACATTTACCACACCTTTAACGAGCGCGTGCACAATTTCCTGTCGCGCTTTACCAAGTGGACGGACTATCAGCACAAGGTGCTTGCCAACATCAACGGCACTCTTATGCCCGTGCCCTTCAACCACGCGAGCCTCAAGCTTGCTTTTGGCGATGAGCGCGGCGAGGAGCTGTATCAGAAGCTTGTGGAGACCTTTGGCAAGGACGTCAAGGTGCCCATCATGGAGCTGCGCAAGAAGAACGACCCGGATCTTGCCGAGGTTGCCGATTACGTCTACGAGAACGTCTTTTTGCATTACACCATGAAGCAGTGGGGTCAGACGCCCGACCAGATCGATCCCTCGATCACTGGTCGCGTTCCCGTCTTTGTGGGCGATGACGATCGCTACTTCCCGCAGGCCCCCTTCCAGGGTATGCCGCAGGACGGCTACACGGCGCTGTTCGAGCATATGCTCGATCATGACCTGATCGATGTATTCTGCGACGTGGACGCTCGCGATCTCTTCGAGATCGATGAGACCACCGTCAAGGTCGACGGTAAGGTCTATGGCGGTGAGATCGTCTACACCGGTCCGCTCGATGAGCTGTTCAACCTCGACCTGGGTGCTCTGCCGTACCGCACGCTCGATATGAAATTCGAGACGCTCGATATGGATCAGTTCCAACCCGTGGGCACCGTCAACTACACCACGAGCGAGGACTACACGCGCATTACCGAGTTCAAGAACATGACCGGTCAGGTCCTGCCCGGCAAGACCACCATCATGAAGGAATACTCCAAGGCCTATACGCCCGGCTCGGGCGAGACGCCGTACTACGCCATTCTCGAGCCCGAGAACCGCGAGCTCTATGAGCGCTATCTTGAGCGCGTTCAGAACCTGACGAACTTCCACCCGGTGGGTCGCTTGGCCGAGTATCGCTACTACGATATGGACGCCGTGACCAATTCTGCCCTCGATCTTTCGGATGAGATTATCGCCTGCCATGCATAAAGTCATAACATTCGGTATTCCCTCGTATAACGCCGCCAAGGACATGGACCATTGCATCACCTCCATCCTGGAGGGAAGCAATTACGCCACCGATATCGAGATTATCGTGGTGGACGACGGCTCCAAGGACGAGACGGCCGCCAAGGCCGACGAGTGGGAGGCCCGTTATCCCGGTATCATCCGCGCGGTACACCAGGAGAACGGCGGCCACGGTATCGCCGTCCTTTCGGGCCTGCGCGAGGCGCAGGGTACGTACTACAAGGTCGTAGACTCCGACGACTGGCTCGACGGCGCGGCCCTTTCGACCATGCTGTCGATCCTGCGTGGCTTCGAGGAGCGCGATCAGCGCGTCGACCTGTTTATCTCGAACTACGTGTACGAGAAGGTCTACGAGGGCACGCATACCGCTATTGGCTACAAGTTTGCCCTGCCGCGTAAAAAGATTTTCACCTGGGATCAGATCGGGCACTTCCGTCTGGACCAGAATCTGCTTATGCACAGTCTGTGCTATCGCACGGACGTGCTGCGCGAGTCCAACCTGCCTATGCCGCCGCACACCTTCTACGTGGATAACATCTACGCCTATGTGCCGCTGCCGCGCTGCAAGACCATGTACTACGCCGACATCGACCTCTACCGCTACTTCATTGGCCGCGAGGGCCAGAGTGTCAACGAGGCTACGATGGTCAAGCGTCTGGACCAGCAGTTCCGCGTTACGCGCATTATGATGGAGTCGTTCCATCTGTACGGCGATGTTGAGTCTTCGCGCCTGCGCTCGTACATGATGGGCTACTTCACCATGATGATGGCGATCTGCTCGGTGCTCACCAAGCTTTCCGAGGAAGAATGCGCCGATGAGCGCCTGAAGACGCTGTGGAATGATCTGAAGGCTTACGACGAGCGCATGTATCGTCGCGCCCGCTACGGCGTGGTGGGCTTCTTTACCAATCTGCACGGATGGGCCGGAGACAAAACCACACTCGGCCTATACCGTCTTGCCTCAAAGATCTTCAAATTCAACTAGCTGTTGAGTAATCGCTGCTGATAGGTTGACTGGGCCCCTTGGCCTTTAGTTTGCTACTGCGAACAGTCCTGCTCGCACGGAAAGCACATTAAGTGCTTTCCGGCTCGTGCGGAATTTGTATCAAACTAAAGGACAAGGGGCCTCTGCTATAAGATTCGATTGTCAGACAGTTTGAATTTGAAGATCTTCGACGCGCGGTACACAGGGGCCTGGGCTGAAAAGAAGCTGGTTGGTAGGTTGCCCGGTGGGGCTTGGTTGTGTTTGTCGCGAGTTCCGCACGAGCCGAAGAGCACTTAATGTGCTCTTCGTGCGAGCCAGGACTGTAGAGCAGCAAACATAACCAAGCCCCACCGGGCAACCGGTCAGGTGAGGTTATTTGGCGGCGCCGGGGATGCCGTGGGAGGTTTTGGCGGTTTTGGCTCCGTTTACGATGGCGGTTTGCAAAGCCCTTACGGCGAGCATGCCCAGCAGGTCTAGGGGAACGGCGGCGCTTGCCTGGGCGCCCAGTTTGCCGCTGGCGAGGGTGTAGATGGTGTCGCCGTCGTTGGTGGTGTGCGTGGGGCGAATGGCGTGCGCGTAGGCGTCTGCGGCCATTTGGGAGACCTTGGTGGCCTGGGCCTTAGTGAGCTCCATGTTGGTGACGATGCAGCTGATGGTGGTGTTGGTGCGGTCGAGCGGCATCTGCATGGATCCGGCGGCGGCAAAGGCTGCGAGTTCCATGTCGACGATCTGGTCGCTATCGGCTGCGGCACGCATACCGGCGACCCACTCGCCGGTGAAGGGGTCGACAACGTTGCCGCAGGCGTTGACCGAGACCACAGCACCCACCTTGACGGGGCCGAGTGCCACGGCGGCGGCGCCAAGGCCGGCCTTCATGCAGGTGGCGGGTCCCATGAGCTTGCCCACCGTGGCACCGGTGCCGGCGCCTACGTTGCCCTGCTCAAGGGTGGTGGGGGTGTTATCGAGCGCCTCGCGTACGGCGGCGATGCCGGCCTCGATGTCGGGACGAACCGTGGGGTCGCCGTAGGCAAGGTCGAAGATGCAGCTGGAGCATACGATGGGCACCTGCGTGGGGCCGACGGGCAGGCCGATGCCGCGGCTCTCGAGCTCGCGGGCAACACCGCTTGCGGCCTCGAGGCCAAAGGCCGATCCGCCCGAGAGGCAGACGGCGTGAACCTTGTCGACGGTGTTCTCGGGGCGCAGCAGGTCGGTTTCGCGCGATGCCGGGGCACCGCCGCGAACGTCAACGCCGCCGGTGGCGCCTTCGGCTGCCACGATTACGGTGCAACCGGTGCCGGCCTCCTCGTCCGTATAGTTGCCAAAGCAAAAGCCATCGACATCGCAAACGTCAATGGCTTCAAGCAGTGTGTCCATGTTTTCTCCTATCGGTTTTCCGCCGCGCCTTATGCCCGGTCGGGATCCGTACGGTACGCCAAAATTGTAGGCGCTGGGGGATACCCAGCGCCAGATGCAATTACGAGAGTTTTTGAATCGCGCGTGCGACGCGTGCGATGGGTAGACCCACCACGTTGTAGAAGTCGCCCGAAATATCGTGCACGAGCATGCGTCCGCCGACACCCTGAATACCGTAGGCGCCGGCCTTATCCATGGGTTCGCCCGAGGCGACGTAGCGCTCAATCTGCTCGTCAGTGAGCTCATAGAACGTCACGTCGGTCACATCGACAAAGGATAGGCTCTCGGCTGCATGCGGGGCGGCTGTGTCGCCTGCCTTAACGATGCAGACGCCGGTCGCGACCTGGTGCGTGCGGCCCGAAAGCTCACGGAGCATAGTGCGTGCTTCGTCCTCGTTTGCCGGCTTACCCAAGATCTTGCCGTCGAAGGTGACGATCGTGTCGGCGGCGACGATCAGCTCGTTGGGCTCGGCGTGCTCGGCGGCAACGGCAGCGGCCTTAGCGCGTGCCAGGCGCTCGACAAGCGTAAGCGGCGCCTCGCCGTCAAACGGCGTTTCATCGATATCGGCAGGGATGATGCGGATGTCATAGCCAGCCTCGCGCATCAGCTCGATGCGGCGCGGTGATTGCGAAGCCAAAATCATAGCTGGATGCCCTCGGCAACCTTCTCGACAGCCTTGTCGCCGGCCAGCGTGCGAAGCAGCTCAAGCGCAAAGGGGAGTGACTGGGCCATGCCACTGGCGGTGATGATGTTGCCGTCCTGCGTGACCTTCTCGCCGGTATAGGTGCCCTCGGGGAAGCTCTTCTCAAAGCCGGGGAAGCACGTGGCGTGGCGCCCCTCGAGCAGGTCGAGCTCGCCCAGGATAAACGGGGCGGCGCAGATGGCGGCGACGTGCTTGGTCGCGGCGAACTCGCAGACCACGTCGCAGACGCGCTGATCGGCGCGCAGGTTGGTGGCACCGGGTAGGCCGCCGGGCAGCACGATGCAGTCGTACTCGTCAAAGTTGATCTCATCAAAGAGCGCATCGCAGGTCACGGGGATCTGCAGCGAGCTTACGACCTCACGCGTGGGCATGATCGAGACGAGCGTGGCACGCACGCCGCCGCGACGCATGACATCGACCATGGTCAAGCATTCAATAGTTTCAAAGCCATCGGCGGCGAGAACGGCAACGCTGGGCATGAGGGTTCCTTTCATAGGCGGCATACAATTAGCCGTCTTATACCCCGAAGACCTCCGCTTGCCACGCTCGATTTCCCAATGATTTTTCTGAGCAATGATTAAGTGGCTAGTTGCGCCTAAGGTGGACGACGGTCTCGCAGTGGAAGGTTTGTGGGAACAGGTCGACTGGCGTGATCTTTACGGGGGAGAAGGTGCCTTCTTCGACAAAGCGTTTGAGATCGCGCGCCAGGGTGGCCGGGTCGCAGCTCACGTAGGCGACATCGCGAGCACTCGTGCTGGCGATAAGGTCGATCGCCTCGGGGGCGAGGCCTGCGCGCGGCGGGTCGACCACCAGGACATCGGCATCCTGATCGGGGAACTCGCGCACGGCGTCGCCGCCGATGACGTCGACGTTATCGAGCTTGTTGATCTCCAAGTTGCGGCGCAGGTCGCGCACTGCCGGGCCATAGGCCTCGACGGCGGCGACAAAATCGCAGCGGCGGGCGAGCGGCAGGGTAAAGGTGCCGGCGCCGCAGTACAGGTCCACGGCCAGTTCGTCTTCCTGCGGGTCGAGCGCTTCCATGACGAGCTCGATTAAAATCTCGGCGCCCTTGGTGTTGACCTGGAAGAATGACGGGGCAGACAAGCGCATCTGGCCGTCGGCGATATTCTCGGTCCAGGAGCCCTCGCCGGCGAGCATCTCGACCTTGGAAACGCGGCGGGCTTTCTTCTCGCCCTTGCTCATCACGCGCACGATGCTCGTGGGATGAGCGGCGTCTGCCAGCACGCGGGAGACCTGCGAGCGCGGGAAAGAGCCCGTGGGCGTCCATAGCGCCACCTCGAGCGCCTTAGTGCGACGCGAGGCGCGAATACCCACGCGCTCAAGGCCAAGGTCATGGCTGCCGCTCAGATAATTGAGTGCGCCGACGACCGATTTGAGTGCCTTGGGGAAGCGTTTGTCGAACAACGGGCACGAATCAACGGTCACGATCTTGCTGGGGTCGACGCCGTGCATGCCAAGACGCACGCGGCCGTTGACAACGGTCGGCTCGAGCTCGATTTTATTGCGGTAGCCCCAGTCGTCCTTGGTACGACGGATAGGCTGCACCAGCTCATCGACCTGATCGGGGCTGAACTTGCCGATGCGCTCGAGCGTGGAGCGCAGGTTTTGCTCCTTGGCGGCAAGCTGCGCGGTGCGCGAGAGATTGCCCCACGAGCAGCCACCGCAAATACCCACGAAGGGGCAGGGAGGCTGGATGCGATCGGGGCTCGGCTCCAGAATCTCGGTGGTGCGGGCGCGCATAAACGACTTGCCGTCCTGCACGATCTCGGCCTCGACGGTGTCGCCTGCCACGGCGCCCTGGACAAAGACGGCCTTGCCGTTGTCGGCGTGCGCCAGCCCGTCGGCGCCGTACGTCATCGATTCTATGGTGAGCTTCATATTCCTGCCTGTCATTCGCGTTGTTGTCCGCAACCATGGTAGCAGGGAAAAGCGCCCCGCATCCGAGGCTTTCCTCAAATGCGGGGCGCTTCTACAAACGTCTATTTGGTCTTGCCGGTAATGAGCGTCTTAAGGCCTAGACCGATCAGGCCCAGACCCATGCGCACGCGACCGGGACGATGGCGCTCAATGGCCTTGGTCTTGCCAGCGGGCTTCTCGCGACGGGCACTCGTCTCGGACGCGGGATTAGCCGCCTTCGGCTCGGGCTGAGGTGCGGGCTCGGGCTCAATGACGGTCGCCTGGACCTTCTGGACCTCGGGCGCTGCTGGCTGCGGCTCGGGGGCAGGAGCGGGTTCGGGCTCCGGCGCAGCTTCCACCGTAGTCTGCGGCTCAGCAACGGGCTCGGGCTCTGCCGCGGGGGAAGCGACGGCAGCTTCCGGCTCGGTAGCAGGCTCGACAGTTGCTTCGCGCTCAAGCTCGGTCTGAATAGCCTCCTCGGCTACACGTTCCTTCTCCTGCGCACGCTGCTGCGCGGCGGTCTCGGCGTTGCGATAGGCGCGCTCCAGCAGGGCCTCTTGCGAGTTGAAGGGCTTCTCGCCTTCCTTGCGCTCCACGGGAACCCAGGTGCCGTCGCTCGTGAGGCTGCGGGCCTTTACGTTGTCGCGCAGCTGCATGCCCATGTACTCGTGCACCAGGGCGCGGCAGGTGGGGTCGAGCACGGGGAAGGCGATCTCCACGCGGTGCTCGGTGTTACGCGTCATCATGTCGGCCGAGCTCAGGTAGATCATGTCCGAGTCCACGCCAAAGGCGTAAACGCGCGCATGCTCAAGGAAGCGCCCGACGATGGAGCGGACATGCACGTTCTCGGTCTTGCCCGGGACACCGGGCTTGAGGCATGAGATGCCGCGGATGATCATGTCCACGCGGACTCCAGCGCACGATGCCTCGGCAATCTTGTCGATGACCTCGCGGTCGGTGAGCGAGTTGAGTTTAAAGAACACACGGGCGGGCTCGCCGGCAAGGGCGCGCTGAATCTCGCGGTCCAGACCGCGCATGATGAGCGGCTTGAGGCCGACGGGCGCCACGCCCAGGAAGCGGTAATCGCCGCGCAGGTTGCCCAGTGACAGGTTGCGGAAGAACAGGTTGGCGTCCTCACCGATGCCGGGATGGGCGGTCATGAGCATAAAGTCGCTGTAGAGCTTGGCCGTCTTTTCGTTAAAGTTGCCGGTGCCCAACAGCGTCAGGCGCGTAAGCGCCATGCCCTCGCGATAGGTGAGCTGGCAGATCTTGGAGTGGCATTTAAAGCCCTCAGAGCCGTAGATGACGGTGCAGCCGGCCTCTTCCAGGCGCTCGGCCCACTCGATGTTGTTCTGCTCGTCGAAGCGGGCGCGGAGCTCCATAAGCACCGTGACCTCTTTGCCGTTCTCGGCGGCGTCGATGAGCGACTCGCACAGGCGGCTCTGCTTGGCCACGCGGTAGAGCGTGATGCGCAACGAGATGCACTCGGGGTCGTAGGCTGCCTCGTGAACCAGGTCCAAGAACGGGTTCATGGCCTCATAGGGATAAAAGAGCAGCTTGTCGTGCTGCAGCACCTGTTCGCGGATGGAGCGGTTCATGTCGATGGTGGGGTTGGGCTGCGGCTTAAACGGCGTAAAGAGCAGCTCGTTGCGCAGGTGCTCGGGAATCTTGCCCTCAATGCCAAAGACATAGCCCAGGTTGAGTGGAATATCGCAGGTAAAGACCGAGCGGCGCGAAAGCTCGAGTGCCTTGCGGATGGTCTTGAGCGTTTGCTTCTCGAGCGAACCCGAGACGGCGAGTACTACCGGCTGCAGACGCAGGCGCTTCTTGAGGATGCGCTTCATATGCTGGCGGTAATCTTCTTCCTCCTCGACGCCCTCGCCGTCCGGATCGATGTCGGCGTTGCGGGTGACGCGGATGAGCGCGCGGTCGAGCGGCTTATAGGAGCCAAAGCAGCTGTCCAGGCAGGCGAGGATGACGTCTTCGAGCAAGATGTAGGAGTAGGTGCCGGTGGGCGAGGGAATCTCGACCACGCGGTTCATCGAGGCGGGAATTTCGATGAGGCCCAACAGGCTTTCCTCGTCGGTGACGCCGTCCAGGCCGCAGGCCAGGTAGAGTGCGCCGTTGCGCAGGTTGGGGAAGGGGTGGCGCGGGTCGATCACCAGCGGCGAGATGACCGGCGACACGTAGGCCTGGAAGTAGCGGGTGACAAAGGTGCGCTCCTCGGGCGTAAGCGAATCGACGCGCGCGCGGTGGACACCCAGGGCGTCGAGCCTGCCCTCGATGCTCTTGAAGATGGACTCCCAGCGGTCGAGGAGCCCGGGCAGCTCCGCCACGACGGCTTCGACCTGCTCAGAGGCAGTCATATTGCTTTTGTTGTCCAAGGGTTGCTTTTTGAGCTCCGCCAGGTCGGACAGGCCGCCCACGCGGACCATAAGGAACTCGTCGAGGTTGGACTCGAAGATCGAGACGAACTTAAGGCGCTCGAACAGCGGCACGGACTCATCGAAGGCTTCGTCGAGCACGCGGTTGTCAAAGCGTAGCCAGCTGAGCTCTCGGTTCTGCGTGTACGAGAAGTCGCGCGGCGGTTTGCGCAGCTTTGCGGCGGCTTGCTTCTTTTCGATTTTGCTCGGCATATGCATCTGTCCGTTCAGTCCCCACAGGGGACGGTAGCCTAACACTATTCACTATTGTCTCAATTTAGTCGACTTGTGGCACGGACGTATCGCGTGAACGGTATCTTTACCTACTTCTTACGCTGTCAAGGCATGTAACTAACTGCCCGCCTTGTTTTGAAAGCAATTTATATCCACACTCAACTGGTGAGGATATATGAATAAGAATGATTGCAAGCTGAATATTATCGAATCCAAATCGAATCGTGGACAAACGTCATATATATGCAGAAAATCGTTTTAGCTATGCAATTCCTAAACATGAAAATATTTGTGTGATCGAGCTTAATTCCTCAGAAAAAAGAACGTTTACCTTTGAAAACCTGCTTTAGAGAACCGAAGTGCATCATGGGGGAATCATATGCGATATACCGTTCATCGCACTTTGTTGACCGTTCGGGGGCGAGGTGGAATTGCGGGTGGTTTTTGGATATAACTAGAGCTGTCAGCAAGCAGCGTCCCAAACGGAGGGGCGCTGATACATTCGGCCAGTAAGGCCCGAAAGAAAGGTAGGAGGCCATGACGAAAGGTCTGCACGTGCCTTCCGAGATCGGCAAGCTCAGGAAGGTCTGCCTGCACCGTCCCGGCGACGAGCTCCTCAACCTGCCGCCCGACGAGCTCGAGCGACTCCTGTTCGACGACGTCCCGTTCCTGGAGGTCGCACAGCAGGAGCACGACACCTTCGCCCAGATCCTGAGGGACCAGGGCGTGGAGGTCCTCTACCTCGAGAACCTCGTCGCCGAGGTGTTCGACCAGGTCCCCGGCGCCCGCGCCGAGTTCACCGACCAGTACATCGCCGAGGCCGGCATCCGCGGCCAGCACATGCCGCAGATCGTCCGCGAGAAGCTGGACTCCATCGAGGACAACCTCGAGTTCGTCAAGAAGACCATGGCCGGCATGACCAAGGCCGAGATCGACATGCCCCTCACGGCGTCCACGACCCTCGACTCCCTGGTCAACTCCGAGTCCGAGTCCGACCTGATCATCGACCCGATGCCCAACCTCTACTTCACCCGCGACCCGTTCGCGGTCGTCGGCGAGGGCGTCAACCTCAACCGCATGTACTCGGTCACCCGCAACCGCGAGACCCTGTACGGCAAGTACGTCTTCAAGTACCACCCCGACTACAAGGACGTCTCCCTGTACTTCCGCCGCGACTGCCAGTTCCACACCGAGGGCGGCGACGTGCTGAACATCAACGAGAAGACCCTCGCCGTCGGCATCTCCCAGCGCACCCAGGCCGCCGCGATCGACGTCATGGCCCAGAACATCTTCTGGAACTCCGACTCCAAGGTCGAGCGCATCCTGGCCTTCGACATCCCGGTCTCGCGCGCCTTCATGCACCTCGACACGGTCTTCACCCAGATCGACGTCGATAAGTTCACGATCCACCCCGCCATCATGGGCACCCTGCGCGTCTACGAGCTGACCGCCGGCAAGAACCCGGGCGACGTGAACATCCGCCTGATCGAGGACACCCTCGAGCACGTCCTGGAGGACGCCACCGGCGTCGACCAGGTCAAGCTGATCCCCTGCGGCGGCGGCGACCCGATCGCGGCCTCCCGCGAGCAGTGGAACGACGGCTCCAACACCCTGTGCGTCGAGCCCGGCAAGATCTGCGTCTACGCCCGCAACACCGTCACCAACGACGTGCTGTACAAGGAGGGCCTGGACCTTCTCGTCGTGCCCTCCGCCGAGCTCTCCCGCGGCCGCGGCGGCCCGCGCTGCATGAGCATGCCCTTCTGGCGCGAGGACCTCTAAG
>CATWBO010000046.1 GCA_958349055.1 uncultured bacterium | reverse complement strand
GAAAACCTCCCATTTCCCGATGTCCAAGAAATGGGAGGCAGTTCACTGTCCCCTTCGTGGTGGTCTGGGCCAGTTTGTCTCGATCTGTAACAGTTAGGCCGGCAAGACCGGGCTTGGTGTTACAGATCGAGGTTTTTCGGTCGCCCCCTGCGATTTGTCTAAATCTGTAACAGATAGAGGCGATTTAGCCTGCTAGATGTTACAGATTTAGACAGAAGACTCTAGTCCACGGTGATGTCGAGGTTTTTGCCGGTGAGGCCTACGTAGCCGCCCTCAGCTGCCTTGGGGCTGTCGGCGTGGCAGAGGACCCACTTGTCGGCCTTCCAGTAGCAGTAGCTGTCACCGGCCGCAGGCATGTCGGCCGCAGCCTCGGGACGCGGGCCGTTGGTGCCGGCGGGCAGCGCGACCATCACCTGGAAGCCACCGTCGTCGACCATGCACGGCGTGTAGTGGAGCGTCGTGGCATAGACCTCGACGAGCGTGCCGGCGGGTGCGCGGAAGGCCTTGACCTGCGCGGTGTCGAGCTTGCCGTCGACGATCTGCTCACGCTTGGCCAGCAGCAGGATAAAGTCGCGGGCACCCAGGTTGAACTCGCTGGCGCGGTGATACTCCAGGCAGTTGAGCTGCGTGTTGTGGCCGTTGCACCAGCCCAGCTGGAAGGGACGGCCGCCGTACATGAGCAGACCGAGCGTGTCGGTGCCCTCGACCTGCTCGAGCTCGGGCGCGGAGGCCACGTACTTGCTGCCCTCGGGAATGGGTGTGGCGGAAAGCGCCTCGACAAGCGAGGCGGTCAGGCTGGAGGGAACGTCGTCCCACACGCGACCGTAGGGTTTGAACTCGGGATCGTTGACAGAGTAGATATGCATGTTCACTCCTGTTCGTTTATGTGACGGTATGAACATTCTAGAACAGTATTCATATTCAGATGCGATCAATGCCACAAACATTGCGCAGCGGAATTGTCTGGTCGAATAGGCGACATGCAGTTCCTTCTTAATCGAGATATTCCCTAAGGAACTCAATTGCGCTCAAACACCAATGGTCGGTTTCCGGCGCATGGGGCTTCATCAATGCATGCCCTCCCTCTGGATACATAATCTCCTCATGGTGCACCCCGGCCGCATCCAGTGCATCCACCATCTTTCCGAGATTGCCGGGCGATACGACATCGTCGTCGGCGCATTGCCAAAGGTACGTCGGCGGATACTGCTCCCACACGTGCTGATCAACGCAGAAGTCATCGATCAGGTCGCGCCCAGCTCCACCGCATACCGAATCAAGAAATCTTTGGTCCGATACGTCCTCGGATTCATGAAGATCAATCGGCGCATAGCATAAGACCAGGGCTTTGGGCGGCTCGCATCCGTAAGACGCGAACCCCTTGTTGTCCGTCCCCCACTCGGCAGTCAAATGCGCGCCAGCAGAAAAGCCGATAACCGCATAGCTCTTAGCGACATCGAATCTCGCTGAATTCTCGAGGACGAAACGGACGGCTCGATTCAGATCGTCGATCGGGCGCGGCATCAGGGGCTCAACCCTCACCCTGTATGACAACACGAACACGTTATAGCCCGCGTCGTTGAGCTCAGGGGCAACGGGAAAACCTTCCATTTGGTGACAAACGCTTTGGTAGCCCCCGCCCGAAATCGCGATGATGAACGGCGCCCCCCGTCTCCCAGGAAAGAAAAACAGTTTCGTATTGCGTCGAGTCGGGTCACGGATGCAGTCGGCTTCATCCCAAATATCGTAGGCAACCTGCCGCCCGTCATCCACGAGCTCAACAATCCGGTTCAATCCGCGTAAAACGCGAGCCTCTTCATACGGGTTAGTATCGGAATTCATATGGGCCACAATTGGCTTATCCCACATGCGCTCCCAAGTTGAAGGGCGGCAAAGCATAAGATGCTCGCCGAACCCGGCGAACTCAGGGAGGAGCGCGATTTCGCCAAACGTCATATCGGCTGTAATTGTCATAGCTAGTCACTCCAAAACGAGGGTGGGCCTGCGCTGATCAATCGCAAGCCCACCATATGCAATCTGCTGCGGGGTATTCAGCAGCTTACATATCGAATAATTGCCTATTCCTCCGACGCATCCGCATCGGGGCGATACATGATGTAGACGAGGACGAAGGTGAGGATAAAACCAACGACGTTGCAAAGAATTGCGCCAATGAGGCTATTCATATCACCGGAAGGATTCATGTAACCGGGGAAGCTAAAAATACCGCTCGAGGTCATAACGAACGTGCGAGTATTGAAGATTGCCGGGATAACGGCACTGATTGCTCCAGAAATCATAGAAGCGATAACGATCTTCTTATGCTCCAAGATGATGCCATACAGAGCCGGTTCCGTAATTCCGCACAGGCCCGTGATGGCGCAGCTGAACCCAAGGCTCTTTTCGCTCTGATCCTTCGAGCGAAGAGCAAACGCCAGGCAGGCACCGACGACGCCCATGCTGCAACAAACAAGTCCAAGGATAGGATCGGAACCGACGGTCATGATGTTGTTGATGGAAATCATGATAAGAGCCCAATGGAGTCCAAGGGGAATCATAACGAGGCCGAAAATCGGTCCGAGGATAACGCCGCAGAGGATGGGGCTGAACTGGTAGACCGCCAGTACGGCAGTCGCAAGCAAAGAGCTTGCCTGCTGGATAACGGGACCGATCACAAGGAGCGAGATGGGGGCAGTAATAGCAACCGTCAGGAACGGAACGAGCGCAAATGCCACAGCATCGGGAAGAACCGCACGCAGTCCTTTATAGAGAACGGATGCAAACCAAGCCGCCACGATAGCAGGGAACACCGTGGAGGAATAGCTCACCATCGTGAACTTCATGCCGAACAAATCCAATGCATCGCCCGCTCCAGCCGCAGCAACGAAAGTCGGGTAAATCAGGATTGCGCCGAGAACCGCACCGATGTATCGATCGATTCCGAAGAACTGAGCCGCGGACGACCCAACAAGAACGGGCAGGAAATACATGCACGCATTTCCCATGCCGTACAGCAGGGTGTAAATTCCGCTCTCGGTGGAAACAACACCTGCCGTCGTCAGAATGCTAAGGACGGCGTTTATCATGCCGCACGCGATCAGAGCAGGAAGGACAGGCATCATGACGCCGCTGATGAGCTTCATCAGCTTTCCCAGAAAGCCCTTGGTCTCCCCCTCGCCAGCCTCGGAATCTCCCGTATCGATCCCAGCTTCTTTGACGACAATTTCATAGACCTTATCGACCTTGGGCCCCACAATTACTTGGTATTGCCCCGCGGAATGGCGAATGTCGATCACGCCATCGATTGCCTTGACCTTTGCATCGTCTACGATGCTTTCGTCCTTAAGGTTGAACCTTAAACGAGTCATGCAGTGAGCTACAAATGTAACGTTTTCTGCACCGCCCACCATCTCGAGAATCTCGGCAGCGAGCTTGGTTGTATCTGCCATAAATACCATTTCTCCCATGTTGAGTTTTATATGTAACCATCGGCAAAGCGCGCGCCTTCACCGACCAATTACCTTGTTTTCGATGCAATTCGATTGATATGCATCATGAGATAGAGTCTTTCTTCGTCTACAAGTTCCTGGCCCGTAAGCCGACTGAGGACAGAAGCAATATCATCGGCACACATTGATGCAACTGGATATTCATCCTTGAGCGAGAGATACATCTTGCGGTTGTCGCTTACGATGCTTTCGCCTGAGTTCAACCTATTGAACAGGTACTGAAGATGGGTCGCGAATCTTGCGTAATCGAAACCTTCCCGATCAACCTGAATCCCAAGCCGCCTTTCAACGGCGATGGTTGATTCTTCGAGAACGCGATCGTAGACATCCGCGCCCAGCTCTTCAGTCGTTTCACATGAGTCTGAATCGGCCATGTTGTTGATAAACGCCATGGCAATTCCAACCGCCTCATGGGCAGGTAGCCTAACGTTAAGCCGCTTTCTAATTATTCTGAGCGCATACTCGCCAATTTTAAATTCAACGGGATATTGTTGGCGAACATCAAACGACAAGGGCATGTGAACGATGATGCTTTGCTCTTTGCGCTTGATTGCATACGCGATATGGTCCGCAAGGATAAACGGCAGATTGGGGCTCACCTCGTAGGGCAGCAATCCTGTCGACATATCAATAACATCCGAGGTGAGTTCGAGAAGTTCATCGGAGACCTCATCGACAAGAGCGACATAGCGGGAGCTAACGTTATAAAACGTTCGTTGAATCTCCGAGAGTGGCACTTCATCGCCAACATTCTTAAACCCTAGGCCGCGCCCGAATGCGACTAGTTGCCTGCCGTTTCCATCGACGCAGAGGACAGCGCTGGTATTAATTCGTTTAACGATTTCCATGTGTCCCCCCTAAACAAAACAAGGCTCCCGAAGCAGAATCCGACAATCAATGTCGACAGATGCTGCTTCAGGAGCCTTGCCTGAATATCACTCTGTGAGGTAGTTTACGCGAAACACCGTTGATGACCTCGAATAAACACTTCTAAACAGTTAAACGGTCGATATCTCCGCGTGAACGGTCAGATGCAGTAAATGAGCCTTATGCCTGCTGGTAGTACAGGTGCTTCTCGTCGATATCGGCCAGGTCGCGGTCGAGGTAGCGGCGCGCGAGCCAGTTGGCCATGGGAAGGTTCTGGTCCAGGTAGTTGCCGCACTCCTCGGGAGCGGCGCCGGGGACATCGCCCTCGAAATCACGCACGAACGCGAACAGCTCGCGCACGAGCGGCAGAATCTCCTCGCTCGTCACCTCGCCAAACACGACCAGGTAAAAGCCCGTGCGGCAGCCCATGGGGCCAAAGTAGACGATACGGCTCGACCACTCGGCGTGATTGCGAAGGAACGTCGCGCCCAGGTGCTCGATGGTGTGGCACTCGGCCGTGTTCATGACCGGCTCTTTGTTGGGCGT
Source organism: uncultured bacterium (assembly GCA_958349055.1). Classification (GTDB taxonomy): domain Bacteria; phylum Actinomycetota; class Coriobacteriia; order Coriobacteriales; family Coriobacteriaceae; genus Collinsella. Next base: position 7,628 of record CATWBO010000046.1, on the reverse strand, counting down.
GGTCAAGCGCAGGTCAAAGGTGGTGACGGCGGCACCGGTCGCCGGGTCGCGGTCGATGCGGCTCACATACACGCCGGGCTCGAGTAGCAGGTGATCAACGGAAAAGCTAGCGATACGCTCCATGGCGGCTCTCCTTGGTAGTCAATTTGGGACGGGGCTCTTTTAACTGGTCCTTATGGTTATAACCAATCATACCAGTCAAAAAAGCCCCGTCCCAAATTAGCTACCTGGGACGAGGATCGATGATTATTTGATCCCCGTCCCAGAAAAATCATTTTAGGCCGTATAAGAGATTGTGGCCGCAACCGCGTGGCGCCAGCCGGCGATCTTTTTGGCTCGCTCGTCGGCAGGCATCGAAGGCTCCACGATGCCGCGGGCGCCGTAGACGTCGACCACGTCGCGCGCGTACATGCCGAGCGCAATGCCGCAGGCCCAGGCCGCGCCCAGGCCGCTCATCTCGTCGTTACTCGCGATGCGAATGGGCGAACCTACCAAATCGCTCTCAAACTGCATCAGGTAGGCATCGCGCGTAGGGCCGCCGTCAACGCGCAGCTCGGCCAGTGCAGCGCCCGAATCCTCAACCATCGCATCGATCACATCGAAGATCTGATACGCAATCGACTCGTCGGCAGCCTTCACAAACTCCGCGCGGCCCGTGGTGCGCGTCATGCCAAAGACGCAGCCCTCGGCGTCGCTCGCCCAGTGCGGCGCGCCCAAGCCAGTGAATGCCGGCACAAAGTACACGTGGCTCGCCGGGTTGGCGGCGTAGCACAGGTCGGTGACTTCCTCGGGGTTGTTGATGAGCTCCAGGTCGTCGCGCAGCCAGGTCTTGACAGCGCCGGCGTAGCTCACGTTGCCCTCAAGCACGTACTCGGTCACGCCGTCCATGCGCCACGCGAGCGAGCTCGAAAGCCCATGTGAGCTGGCGACAAACTCGTCGCCCACGCTCATCATGACCGAGCTGCCGGTGCCGTACGTGGCCTTAGCCATGCCGCGGCTGTGGCAGCCCTGTGCAAACAGCGCCGCGTGGCTATCGCCGAGCACGCCGTGAATGGGCACCGGTGCGGGCAAAAAGCCACCCAGATCGGTCATGCCAAACAGGCCGTCCGAATCGGTCACCTGCGGCAGGCATGCCGCGTCGATGCTGAAGGCCTCGCAGACCGGCTCGCTCCAGCAGCCGCGGCGCAGGTCGAAGAGCTGCGTGCGGCTGGCGTTGGACCAGTCGCAGCGGAACTCGGCGCCGCCCGTGAGCGTCCAGACCACCCAGGCGTCAATCGTGCCCAGGCACAGCTCGCCCGCCGCAGCAGCCTCGGCTGCCGCCGGCACGTTTGCGAGAATCCAGGCCATCTTGCCCGCCGGATAGTAGGGCGAGAGCACCAAGCCCGTCGTATCGCGCACCAGCTCGGCCACGCCCTCGCGCGCGGCCAGCTCGTCGCACAGCTCGCGGGCGCGGGCGCACTGCCACACCACGGCGTCGCACAGCGGCTCGCCCGTTGTGCGGTTCCAGGCAACGGTGGTCTCGCGCTGGTTGGAGATGCCGATGCCGGCGACGTCGGCCGGGTCGACCCCGGTCTCCTCCACCACGGCACGCGCCACGGCCAGGACGTTGGCCGCAATCTCGGCCGGATCATGGCTCACCCAGCCGGCCTCGTTGATGATCTGGCGATGCGAGCGGTCGGCACGATGGATCAGATGGCCGCCCTCGTCCACCAGCAGCGCCTTGGTGCCCTGCGTGGACTGATCGATTCCGATGATGTAGCGGCCCATGGCCACCCCTTTCAAAATGAATGTGACAAAGGGACGGTCCCTTTGTCACATTCCAATTACTCTGCGGGCAGGAAGTCCTTAACGGCCTCGGCAATTCCGGTGCCCGTAAGTCCGTAGTGCGCGAAGACCTCGGGCGAGGTGCCGGTGATGACCGGCGCGTCGGGCAGGCTCAGGCACTTGACCGGACGCGGGCAATGCTCGCCCACGACCTGCGCGACCATAGAACCAAGGCCACCGAAGGGGCTGTGCTCCTCGACGGTCACGACGGCGCGCGTGGCACCGGCGGCCTCGATCACGGCCTCGGCGTCGAGCGGCTTGACGCAGTACATGTCGAGCACCGTTGCCGAGATGCCCTGCTCGGCCAGCAGGTCGGCCGCGTCGACGGCGTGGCGGACCATCTCGCCGGTGGCGACGATCGTCACGTCGGTGCCGCGGCGCACCCAGGTGGCGCGGTCCATCTGGAACGGGCACTCGTCCTCGGTGTACACGTCCTCGACCGGGTTGCGGCCCACGCGAATGTATGCCGGCTTATTGTCGGCGACCAGGGCGCGCACGAGCTCGGCGGTCTGGAAGCGGTCGCTCGGCAGATACACGCGCATGTTGGGAATCGCGCTCATGGCGGCGATATCCTGCGCGGAATGGTGGCTCATACCCAGGGCGCCGTAGGACACGCCGCCCGAAATGCCGATGAGTTTGACGTTGGTGTTGGAGTACGAGACATCGACCTTGCACTGCTCATACGAACGCGTGGTCACAAAGGACGCGGGCGAGGCAGCCCAGGCCTTCTTGCCGCACGAAGCCATGCCGGCGGCGATGCTCACCAGGTCCTGCTCGGCAATGCCGACCTCGATGGACTGCTGGGGATACTGGTCGAAGAACGGCGTGAGCGACGCGGAGCCGCGGGAGTCGGAGCACAGGACAACGATGTCCCTATCGGTTGCGGCGGCCTCGAGCAGCGTGTCGCAGATAACCTTGCGGTTGGCGATCTTGTTAGCCATTGATGGCCTCCTTGTGGGCAGCGAAATCGGCGATGATCTGGGCATATTCCTCGTCGTTGGGCAGGTGGTGATGCCAGCCGGCCTTGTCCTCCATGACGGGCGAACCGTAGCCCTTCACCGTGTTGAGGATGATGACCGTGGGCTTACCCTTGGTCTCGGCGGCAAGCGTCAGCGCGGCGTCGATGGCCTGGACGTCGTTGCCCGGAATGGACAGCACGTTCCAACCGAAGGCGGCCCAGCGCTCCTCCTGCGAGTCCTGCTTCATGACATCCTCGGTGCTGCCGCTGATCTGCAGGCGGTTGCGGTCCACGAGCGCGCACAGGTTATCGAGCTGGTAGTTGCCGCCGCTCATGGCGCCCTCCCAGACCGAGCCCTCGGCAAGCTCACCGTCGCCCATGATGGTGTAGACGCGGTAGTCGCGACCGTCCATCTTGCCGGCGAGCGCCATGCCCACCGCCACGGGCAGGCCGTGACCGAGCGAACCCGAGTTCATCTCGATGCCCTTGAGCTTGTTGTTGGGATGGCCGATGTAGGGGCTGCCGAACTTGGAGAAGCGGGCCTTGACATCGTCGAGGTCCAGATAGCCCTCGTGGCACAGCACCGCGTAGTAGGCCTCCATGGCGTGGCCCTTGGAGAGGACGAAGCGATCGCGGTTGGGATCGTCGACGGTCTCGGGCGAAATGTTCAGATGGTTGGCGTAGAGGGTCATGAGCGCATCGATGACCGACATGTCGCCGCCGATGTGGCCGCCGGCACCGGCCATAATGATATCGACGCAATCGCGGCGGAGGTCCCAACGCAGGGACTCAAGCTCTTCAATCGTTGCCATTTCTACTCTCCTCGCAGGTAGGCTTTGACGTCTTCTTCGATGGGGTCGTACAGGTCGGGGGCAATGCCAATGTACTTGCATGCCTCGTAGAGCACCGGCACCACGTTGGCGTGGATGGCCACGCAGTGGTGGATGTAGGGGCCCTCGACGATCTTGGCCTCGAGGCGCTTGAGGTTCTCGACCTCGACCCACAGGTAGGTGCCCATGCCGGCCGGGCCGTCGATGCCGCGGGCGTTGCCTAGCAGCAGCGAGTACTCGCCGTTGTCGCCGTCAAAGCGGGCAAGGGTGAGGTCGCCGTGCTTGGCCTCGGCCGTCAGCGCGCCGGGGTGATCGAAGGCCAGCGGGTAGGTGAGCTTGGGCTTGACGGCAGCGCAGCTGCAGGGCCAGGGGCCGCAGTGCTGCAGCAGCTCGCCGTTCTCGTTGTCGGGATGGCGGACGGTCCAGTCGGCGAACATGCCACGGTGACGGCCCAGGTCGGCCGCCTCGACCATGAGCGCGGTGATGGCGCCATGGATGTCGGTCTCGCAGACGATGGGGATACCCATCTCGTTGAGGATGGCGTTGGCGGCGCAGGGCATAATGCCCAACTCGTCCTGCAGGGCGTTCCAGCACTGGATGGCGCCGGCGTTGCAGCCGTACTTCTCGACCAGGCGCTTCATGGCGATGGCGAGTCCAGCGACCGCGGGGACCTTGTCCTCGGGGATGCAGATCTCAAAGCTGTCGCTAATGTGGGCGAGCATGGCTGCCATGGCCTGCTCGTCGGCCTGGGCGTCGCGCACGGCCTGGACAAGCTCGGTCATGGGGATGGGCGAAAGCTGGATGTTGAACTTCTCGAGCAGCTCGCCCTCGTTGCACATGGTCGACCAGAAGTCGAACGGACGGGTGGCCATCTGCAGGATGCGGGTGTGCTTGAAGGTCTTAACGACGTTGCACACGGCCAAGAAGTCCCAGACGCCACGCTCGAACTCGGGGTCGGTCAGACGGCAGTTGGTCATGTAGGTGAAGGGAACTTGGAAGCGGCGCAGGACCTTACCGGTGGCGAACAGGCCGCACTGGCTGTCGCGCAGGCGGGTGCCGTCGGGCTCGGGGCGCTCGTCGCGCGGGCCCCACAGCAGCACGGGCAGGCCGAGCTCGCGGGCAAGGCGGGCGCAAACGTACTCGGTGCCAAAGTTGGCGTGGCACAGCATGATGCCGTCGACGCCCTCGGCGCGGAACTTCTTGACGATGGGCTCGATATGGCTGTCGTCGAACAGCAGGCCCTCGTCGTTGATGTCGTCGATATCCACGATGTCGACGCCGATCTCGCGCAGGCGATCAGCCGTCAGGCCGCGATACTTGATCGCGTCCGGCGCGCTAAAGATGCTGCGGCGCGTAGGCACAAAACCGAGCTTGATCTTATCCATGTACGTCCTCCCCTAGTCACATGTTCAGTAAACAGACGCATGTTTCGTTTTGTTCTGTTTACTAAATGTTTTACTCTTTTGTTTAGAAGTGTAACGCGAAATACCCGTAAACGGTAGAGAAATCAGCCTAAACGGTATGTAAACAAACTGAACATACAAGGGGAACAAAAAAGAGGGCCCCGAAGGACCCTCTATCTGTGATGCTCTGTGTGTCCGCCGTAACGCGGGCGCATTTATCGCGAGTAGGCGGCGCTTTCGCCTAGAGCGTGCGCACGCTCTGGCGCTCGACAAAATAGGTCGACACGGCCGTCTTGCAGGTATAGCTCTTGGGGTTGCGGATGTTGCCCACCAGGCGGCGCACCGCGATCTCGCCCACCTCGTGCTTGGGAACATGCACCGTGGTGAGCGGCGGATTGGAGAAGGCGCCCACGGACAGGTCGTCGAAGCCGATCATCGACACGTCGTCGGGAACGCGCACGCCGTGCTCGTTGAGGGCACGCATGGCGCCAACGGCGAGCACGTCATTCTCAGCAAAAAAGGCCGTCGGCAGGTCGTCGCGCGAGACGGTATCGAGCCAGGCGCCCATGTCGTGATAGGCGCCCTCGAGCGTGGTGCCCAGCGTGATATGCCATGCCGGGTTGGGCTCAAGGCCCGCGTCCTCAAGCGCCTGACGGTAGCCACGCTCGCGATCCTTAAAGTTGCGGATACGCAGGTCGCCGGCAAGATAGCCGATCTGCTTGTGGCCCTTTTCGATAAGATGGTCCACCGCGCGCAGCACCGAGTCGGTATTTGCGATGACCACGGCATCGAAGTACTGGCGGTCGCTCCAGCCGTCGAGCACGATCAGGTGGGCGGCAGCGTTGGCGAACAGGGCGTAGTCCTCCTCGCCTAGCTCGGTACCCATCAGCACGATGGCGGCCGACGGATCGGCGATCAGCCCCTCGACCTGCGGGCGCACGGCGTCCAGGTCGCTAAAGTCGAGCGTGACAAAGCTCGTGCTCATGCCATGGCGGCGCGCCTGGCGCTCCACGCCCTCGATAACCGCAGGGTGGAAGGTGCTCTCGTCCAGGATGGCGCCCGTCTTGCGCGCAAGCACGAACTGGATACTCTCGAGTTGCGTCGACTGCTGGTAGCCGAGTGACTGCGCGCACTCGAGGATGATCTTTGCGGTCTCTTCGCTCACGCTGCGCTTGCGGTTGAGCGCGTTGGACACGGTCGCGGGCGAAAAGCCGGTGATGCGGCTGATCTCGCGGACACTTGCTTTGGCCATCGTTTCTCCCTAGCGACGGTCGCGGCCGAGCTCATTGGCTCGGCAACTAAACGACCGAAAATTCAATCTAAACAGAATAGTAAATGTTTAGTAGCTAGTTTACCCTGTTGTCAAGCGTTGCGGCTCGACTATTCCCCCCAACGGCCACTTTTTACCGGTAGCCAATTTGGGACGGGGCTTTTTGACTACCTTTAGAGGCGCATGGCCTCCTGCACGGCTCCGTACAGGTTGGCATCGTTGCCGAGTTCGGCCGCCTTAATCTGCGGCTCGGGGATGCCGGCAAAACCGCCCTCGTAGCCAGCGAGCGCGGCCGGCATCTGGGCGCGAAGTGCATCAATGAGTTCGGGATGGCACGAAATGCCACCCGCAATCACAAAGACCTCGGGGTCGAGCACGGCCTGCAGATTCACGAGCTGAGCATCGAACGCACGCGCATAACGGTCGAGAGCGCGCTGGGCCGCTTCGTCACCGCCCTCAATCCATTCGAAGACGCGACGTCCGTCCACGGTGGCGTCTGCCGAGATTCCCTTCTCTGCCACGGCGGCATCGCGCAGCGCGCGCCAGCCTCCTGTAGCGGCAAACACATTGTCCATCGCCGCGGCACGCGTCAAGTCGTTACGTAAGAAGCTAAACTCGCCGGCAAAGCCATGCGCGCCACGAAGGACATGGCCGTCGATAACAATGCCTCCGCCAATACCGGTGCCGATAGCAAGCACCACGCCGATGCGGTGCCCGCGCAGCGCGCCTGCCGCATATTCGCCGAGCGCACAACATTTTCCGTCGTTATTGACAGACACCGGCATGCCAAGACGCTCGCGCAAGAGCCTTCCCAGCGGGCAACCGTCCATGTATGTCAAAGCGCCGCCGCGATGGATCGTGCCGTCCGCGTCGCCCTCGTAGATGCCGCCGGGCGCGCTTACGCCCACAGCGGAGACGCGCTCGCGATACGGCTCGACAAGGCCGATCAGGGTTTCGACCACTTCTTCGGCCGCGCTAAAACTAGTCGGCAGGCTACCGCGCTCTCGGATGGAGTAATCCTCGCCCAGCACGGCCCACTTAACCGCCGTACCGCCCACGTCGATGCCAAAGAGCTCTTTCATGCTGCCCCCACTTAAACGTACATGTGCCAATTATCTAGGCTTTCTTACCCATGCAACCACGAGGGCTTCGAGCGAACAATGGGTTTTAGGCTAACGGTCACGTTAATTCTATAAACGGTGTTCAATCTGTTTACGGCAGCTAGCTATATAGGCAAACCAACATAGTCGCCAATTTGGGACGCAGCTTTTTGACTGTTTTGCCACCCGATGATTTTTCTGGGACGTGTCTCTATAGTTTTGTCAACCGCGCGCTTCGCGACA
>CATWBO010000045.1 GCA_958349055.1 uncultured bacterium | reverse complement strand
TGTGTGGCGCTTTGGCCCGTCCCTTCGCCGCCCCGCAAACGCCGCCACACTGGTCTGCGGAGTGTTCTGGAAACTAAGCCCGGCCCTTGCCTGCGGTGACTCGGCTGCGAGCGGCCTGCGATGGGGCCGTTGCTGGTTGGGGCCGCTGGGCTGATGAGGGGGCACGTGGCCGTTGCAGGCCCTGGTCCCGGCGGCGGCCCCGGCGCTTCGCGCCTGCCGCCTTGGGGGACTGCGGAGCACGGCCGGCAGCTGCGGCGCGTTGCGCCTGCTGCCTGCGGGGGCTTTGGGGTCGTGCGGCAGCTGCGGCGCGTTGCGCCTGCTGCCTTGGGTGACTTTGGGGTCGATTGGGGTTGTCTGCACAATTCGCGGTATTATGTTGCGGAGTTTTGAAAGGAGCCGCTGGTGGTCACGACGACGTTTGCTTCGCCTTTGGGCGAAATCCTGCTTGCCGCTGATGGCCGCGGTTTGACGGGGCTTTGGTTTGAGGGGCAGGAGCGCTTTGGTTCCACGCTTCTCCGGGAAGACCCCGAACATGTTGAAGGCGCCGACGCGGTTTCCGGTACCGGTGGGATGTCTTCGGTGAGTCCGGCAAATGGTGCGGCTTCTTCGGTGCTTGAGCGTTCATGGGCTTGGCTGAATGCTTATTTTGCGGGGCAGGAGCCTCGGTTTACGCCGCCGTTGCATTTGATTGGTACGGCGTTTCAGCGCGAGGTTTGGTTTGAGCTGCTTTCTATCCCGCGTGGCGAGGTCGCTACGTATGGCGAGATCGCCCAGCGTGTTGCGGCTCGACATCATGTGCCGGGAAACGAGGCCCCCGTTGTATCTCCTCGCGCGGTGGGGGCTGCGGTTGCGCGTAATCCCATTTCGATAATCGTGCCGTGCCATCGCGTGGTCGCGGCCGACGGATCGCTCAACGGATATGCCGGCGGCCTCGACCGCAAGGAATGGCTGCTCCGGCTTGAGGGCGCGTACGAGGAGTAACGCTCGAGCACTTTGCATAACTAGGACGCCGTGAAAGGACGAGTCACTGTCCCTTCGCGCCCGGCATGCGTCAAAGCGCTCGGCACGTGCGCCTTAAGTTTGGCTAAGCCACATCCTGCGTATTTAAAAACGCGCAGGTTGAGCAGCTAAGGCTGCGCTAAGGCGGTTGACGGCACGCTATCATCGGCAGTATCGAAACCTGTAGAGCCATGCGCCAAAGGAGCAACTATGAAGCTGATGCTTGCCGAGGACGAACCTGGTCTCTCCCGCGCCCTCACCGCGATTCTTCAACATAACGACTACGAGGTCGACACCGCCCTCGACGGCTTGACGGCGCTCGAGAATCTACTCACCAACGATTACGACGCCGCAATCCTGGACATCATGATGCCCGGCATGGACGGCATCGAGGTGCTCAAGCGTACACGCGCCGCCGGAAAGCGACTGCCCATCATCATGCTCACGGCAAAAAGCGAGGTGTCCGATAAGGTCGAGGGCCTGGATGCCGGTGCCAACGATTACCTGACCAAGCCGTTTGCCGCCAAGGAACTGCTTGCGCGTATTCGTGCCATGACGCGTGCCGCGACGGCAATTGACGCCACGACGCTCAGCGTGGGTAACGTGCGCCTCGACACGGCGGCTTGCACGCTTGTGGGACCCTTGGGCGAGGAGCACCTGGCCAATCGCGAGTTTCAGCTTATGGAACTCTTTATGCGCAACGCCGGCACGCGCATGCCCACTGAACGTCTGATGCTCGAGGTTTGGGGTGAGGACGCGCCCGAAGGCGCCAACGTGGTGTGGGTCTATATCTCGTACCTGCGCAAAAAGCTGACGGCGCTTGGTGCCAACGTTGCCATTCGCGCGTCGCGCAACCAGGGCTATTCGCTCGAGGTTGTCGAGGAAGGCGAATAAGCGTGAGCGCGAGCGCGTGGTGCAAGCGCATGACGGAGTGGTTTCACGCCGCCTCGAGTAGTAAGGGGCGGGCTAATTCTGTTGACGCATTGGGCCGCCGCCTGCGTCGAAAGTTTATCCTCGTTGCCATGGGCGCCGTGACCGTGGTGCTCACGCTCATCATCGCCGGCATCAACATCGTCAATTATTCGCATGTCTGCAAGATGGCCGACGCTCGCCTGGACTATATTCTGGCGGGCAAGGACGGTATCGATTGGGGGGACGAGCCTAAAGCCGAGCCCGCTAATGGCAAGGATGCCGGCGATAGCCAAGCGGGCGTTCGCATCAGACACTTCGAAGGCATGACGGCGGAGTCTCCCTTCGACACGCGCTACTTTACGGTGACGATTGACGCCGGACAGGTTGCCGATGTCAATACGGCCCGCATTGCCGCGGTGAGTGCCAAGCGCGCCGCCAGTATCGCCGCCAAGTTGCATTCCAAGGGTTGGGTCTCGGGTTTTTCTGGCAATTATCGCTATACGACCGACGTTCAAGACGATGAGACCACCTATGTGTTCGTGGACTGTTCGCGCGAGCTTGCAAGTTTCCATTCGTTTTTGAGCGCGAGTGTGGCAATCAGTTGCATTGGCTGGCTGGCGGTGTTGGCAATTGTGGCGGGTGCCTCGGGCGCGGTGATTCGACCGATAGTCGAGAGCTACAGCAAGCAAAAGCGCTTTATTACCGATGCAAGCCACGAGATCAAGACGCCGCTCGCTGTGATCGATGCCGCGAACGAGGTGCAGGAGATTGAGAGCGGCGAGAGCGAGTGGACGCAGAGCATTCACGAGCAGGTCGCGCGGCTGACGGCGCTCACGGAGCGTTTGGTATTTTTGGCGCGCATGGACGAGGGCTCGGCGGGCTTTACCATGACATCGATCGATCTTTCGGAGGCCGTGGACAAGGCTGCGGCGCCGTTTGAATCGGTGGCGGTTTCGCACGGCAAACGGCTGTCGACGTCGATCGCGAGCAGTGTGCGGGCCCATGTCGATGCCGCGGCGGTGGCACAGGTTGTTGAGCTGCTGCTGGACAATGCCACACGCTACGCAAGCGAGGACAGCGTGATCGAGCTGAGCCTGCGTGCCGTTTCGCGCGGTGCGGGCAAAGGCTCGGCCGAGCTTGTCGTATCGAATGCTGTTGATGAGCTGCCCGAGGGCGACCTGGACCGGCTGTTCGACCGCTTCTACCGTGCAGATGTCTCACGCAACTCCAAGACGGGCGGCTCGGGCGTGGGCCTATCCGTCGTGCGCGCCATCGCCGAAGCCCATGGCGGATCCGCCACCGTATCCGGCCACGATCATCAGATCACCTTCACCGTCCGCCTCTAAAACCTGCCAAAAAGGGACAGGTTTATTTTGGCAGGTTTTATCTGGGGAAACGTCGACAGAGGAGGCTGTGGGCTGAGGGTACGTCCCGGCGTGACGCTGCGGAGCGGGACGCACTTTCCTCTTGGGGCGCCTAGCGGAAACTGCATCCCAGTTTGAGGCTTCAGAACGGGACGCCGTTTCCGGTTGAGACAACCTGTTTGGACATCTTTCTACGCTCGCTTTTGCAGAGCGTAGATCGATTTGTCCATGTTGAACAGATATGCCACAACGCAGACGATGAAGAACGCCGGCAGATTACCGAAACCGAAGACCTCGCAGCCAATGAGGATCGGCGCGAGTAGCGTGTTGGTGGCGCTGCCAAAGACGGCGGCGTATCCCAGCGCGGCGCAGAGCTCGACGGGCATGCCGAGAATCCCGGCGAGTGCGAAACCCAGGCTGGCTCCGATGGAGAACAGCGGTGTTACCTCGCCACCCTGATATCCTGCGGCAAGCGTGGCGATGGTGAGTGTGAATTTGAGCGCCCAGTCCCAAGGCATGATGGCGACCTTGCCGTCACCGTTGAGCGCCGCCGATATCAGGTTGGTGCCAAGGCCGCAGTATCGCCCCTGCCACAGCACGAACAGAATCGCCGACAGCGCAAGGCCCATAACGGCAACGCGTATGTAAGGGTTGGGGAGCAGCCGCGCTGCAAGGGTCTTGGCATGGGCAAGGCACCAGGCAAAAGCTCCACCGACCATGCCGAACGCGATGCCCGACAGCGCCAGCCGTCCAAGACCGGGGAGGTCGAGCGCATACGAGGCGGTAATGGCGACCTCGAACTTCTCGAGTCCCAGAGCGCCGGAGGTCATACTTGCGGCGAGTGAGGCCGTAAGCGCGGGAAACAGCGCGCGGTATTCCATGCGTCCTGCGACCAGTACTTCGATAGCAAAGACCGTGGCAGCAAGAGGCGTTCGAAAGAGCCCGGCAAAGCCAGCGGCCATACCAATGAGCAAAAACGTGTTGCCGGGGTTTCGGAAAGGTAGACGCCTGCCGATCCAGTGCGAGACGGTTGCACCAATCTGCACGGCCACGCCCTCGCGCCCCGCACTGCCGCCAAAGAGGTGCGTCCCCCACGTGCTCAACATAATGAGCGGCACCAAACGCGGGGAGATGGCGTCCTCGCGTCCGTGACCTACGTCAAATACCAGGCTCATGCCCCGATCGGTGCCTTTGCCCCAGGTGCGGTAGGAAAATACGATGGCCAAGCCCATGAGGGCGAGGAAGGGAAGGAGCAGTGTGATGTGTTCGTCGCGGAAGGCGCCGATTGCCAGAAGCACGCGTCCAAAGAGTGCGCAGATGGCGCCAACGATGATGCCGATAGGGATTCCGACGGCACCCATAAGCGCGAGACCGCTATAGGTGTTGACCAGGCGTTTGATTCTGCTCGAAGCGCTGCTTTCTGACATTTTGCTTTCCGACACTTGCTCTCTTGATAGAAAAAGAGTTGGAGTTGCGCATCGTTGAGAGGCTTTCCAGCTTTAGCAAAACAAACTTATAAGATGCGACGGGCCGCGTCAAGATAATTACCGGACAGCCTAGGAGGCGGCTGGTTGGCTGGCTTAAAACCTAGCGCGTGAAATGACGCCCCACGCTATTCAGCGCGCTTGATAGGATGACGAACCACGGTCTTAAGTTTCTCCGGTGCGCATTTGCGTGGATCGGAGAGATAGATTTCGTGATGTAAACGGGTGTCTGAGAAGTCGGGAACATAGCCCAGCTCGGTCGTGTATTCATGCATAGCGTCTACGGTCGCCGGTTCGTTGTCGTAGGGCCCGGTGTGCATGCATTGAACGCAGAGACCCTCGTCAACTTTAAGCAGTTCGACGGCGGAAAAGTCCAGTTTCTTTTTGGTCGTGGCTTCCGCGACTGCCCAGTCAAAGTCATCTCGGGTGACGAAATCGGGCAGGCGGATGCACGAGATAAAGTTGAAATTGTCCTTGCGTGCATAATCGATGTCGCCGCTCGGGGACTCTTGCCACCAGAAACCCTCGAGCGGCGGTACCACAAAGTCGAAATAGCCCTCGATACTCCTTGAGCCTTTCTTTGACATCTTGACGGTATAGGCGATGCCGTAAAGTAGCGGCAGGGCGTTTTGATACTCGCCATCTTCGGTATTTGGGTCGCCCTTTCCGCGAACGGCAACGTAGCTCATAGGCGGGACAGTTACGATACTCGGCTTGCTTGCAGGTTTGTAGAGCTCCTTGCATTCCTTCTTAAAGTCGAACGTCATGTTGGCCGCCTTTCTGCGTATTGGCCTGCTGAGATAGTTGAATCATATCATAGAAACGAACAGCTGTTCGAATGATTTGGCTGACAGATTGAGATGCGTGCGTTGTGCTCGGCGGTCGGCCTGACTCCGTCGATGATTTCTCGGCCTCCCCGGCGCCTCATCTATAGCTGCCGTTTCCCCATATAAAACCTGCCAAAATAAACCTGTCCCTTTTTGGTAGGTGGGAAATGGGTAATACTAAAGAGTTATCCGACCAGATGGGAATTAATCGATGGCCTATATCGAATTCAAAGACGTCATCAAAGCATACGGCGAAGGCGACGCCCGCATCCACGCGCTCGACGGCGCGAGCTTTACGGTCGAGCGCGGCGAGCTCGCCATCATTCTGGGTGCTTCGGGCGCCGGCAAGACCACGGCCCTCAACATTCTGGGCGGCATGGATACGGCAACTTCTGGCACCGTGACGGTGGACGGGCGTGACGTGAGCTCTGCCAACGAGGCTCAGCTTGTGGAATACCGTCGCGCTGACGTCGGCTTTGTCTTTCAGTTCTACAATCTGGTCCCTAACCTGACGGCGCTTGAGAACGTCGAACTCGCGGCGCAGATCTGCCCCGATTCGCTCGATGCCGAGCAAACGCTTCGCCAGGTTGGCCTGGGCGACCGCCTCGCTAACTTTCCGGCGCAGCTTTCGGGCGGCGAGCAGCAGCGCGTATCCATCGCCCGCGCGCTGGCTAAGAACCCCAAGCTGCTTTTGTGCGACGAGCCTACGGGTGCACTCGACTACAAAACCGGCAAGCAGATCTTGCAGCTGCTACAGGACACTTGCCGCAAGCAAGGCATTACGGTCATCATCATCACCCACAACTCTGCGCTGGCGCCCATGGCCGATCGCCTGATCCGCTTTAAGAGCGGCCGCGTGGAGAGCGAGACGGTCCAGCAAAATCCTGTGCCTATCGAGACGATCGAGTGGTAGCGCCCATGAATCAGGACCGCCAAAACAGCCAACGCCGCGACGCGCAGAACACGGAGCGCGAGCAGGATTTTACGATCTACCGTACCGCCCAAAGCTCAAACGATATGGTGCCGACGGTTTTTCGCCGTGGCATCTACCGCACGATTCGCGGCAGCCTCAAACGCTTCTTGTCTATCGTTGTGATCACCGCGCTTGGCGTGAGCGTGATGTGCGGCCTTAAGGCGGGCTGCGAGGACCTGTGTGATTCGGTCGACGCCTATTTTGACCAGCAGAATGTCTATGACATCAACGTGCAGTCGACCTATGGTCTGACCGATGACGATCTTGCCGCGATCCAAGAGGTCGATGGCGTCGAGACGGCCGAGGGCATCTATACCGAGACCGCCTATACCGCCGTGGGTACGACGCGCGAGCGTGTCGTCGTACAGAGCCTCTCCAAAGAGAATATTGACCAACCGGTGCTAGTACGCGGCGAGCTGCCCGAGACTTCGGGCGAAGTGGCAGTGACCTCACGTTTTTTGAAGGCTTCGGGCAAGAAAATCGGCGATACGGTGAGCTTTGCCGCCAACGATGCGAGCTCGTCGAACCAAAGCGCCAAGGACCAGTTTGCCGATGGGGACTACACCATCACGGCCGAGGTTCTCGATCCTACCGACGTGAGCTCCGACTCGACAGTCAACGCCTTTCGCGCTGCTTCGACTGCGGACTACAAGTTCTACGTGAGCGAGGATGCCGCGACATCTTCTTCCTACTCCGCTGTCCACGTGGTCGTCGAGGGAGCCAAGAGCCTCAACTCCTATTCGGATGCCTACTCGGCAAAGATCAATGAGGTCAAGGGCAATATCGAGAAGATCCGCGAGGGACGTGAGAAGGCGCGCGCTCAGGAGCTGACGGTCGACACACCGGCGAGCTTGGACGCGGCTGAGCGTCAGGCGAATATGGTCTTTGGGATCGAGCAGGACAACATCAATCGCATGGCCGAGGGCAGCGACGAGCGTGCGCAGGCGCAAGCCGACCTGGACCAGCGCCGCGCCGCCGCCGACCAGCAGTTTGCCGATGCCCGCGCCGAGCTCTCTGACCTGGGCGAATGCACCTGGTACATCCAGGACCGCGGCAATATCGCAAGCTACTCGAGCGTCGAGAGCGATAGTTCTTCGATCGAGGCCATCGCCACGGTGTTCCCGTTCATCTTCTTTATCGTCGCCGTGCTCATCAGCCTCACCACTGCCACGCGCATGGTCGAGGAGGAGCGCACGCTCATTGGCCTGTACAAGGCGCTCGGCTATTCGCGCGGGCGTATCCTGTCCAAATATGTGGACTACTCGCTGTGGGCGTGTCTGATCGGTGGCGTGCTCGGCAATATCATCGGATTTGTGGGTCTGCCGCTGTTCCTGTTTACGGTGTTCGACGACATGTACTCGCTGCCCCAGATGTTGCTTTCGTACGACATCGTGTCATCACTCGTGTCGGTAGCGCTGTTTGCCGTGGGCGTGGTGGGCGCCACGATTATCGCCTGCCGCCACGAGATGGCCGAGACCCCAGCCTCGCTCATGCGCCCCAAGGCCCCGCGCGCCGGCTCGCGCATTCTGCTCGAGCGCATCGGCTTTATCTGGCACCGCATGAGCTTTTTGAACAAGGTCGCTGCACGCAACTTATTCCGCTACAAAAAGCGCGCCTTTATGACCATCTTTGGCATTGCGGGCTGCACGGCGCTTGTGATTTGCGGTATGGGCATCCGTGATACGTCGGTCGCGTTGTCGCCCAAGCAGTACGGGCATATCACGCGCTATGACCTGCTGGCGGTTGCCAATCCCGATGATTTTTCGCAGACGTGCGCGGCACTGGATGAGCGCAGTGCAGCTAATGATTCCAACGTGACGGTGACTTCGACGCTGCCGATTATGACCGACAACGTCACCTTTACGTTTGGCGGTAAGAGCGAGACTGTGCAGCTGATCGTGGTGCCCGATGACCGCACGGGTGACTTGGGCGATTACGTGCGCCTGGAGGATGAGTCCAAAGAACCGCTCGCCCTGCGTGACGGGGATGTGTATTTGAGCAAGAGCTCTCAGCTGGTGCTGGGGATCAAGCCGGGTGACACGGCTCACGTCCAGGATTCGTCGCTCAATGTTGCCAAGGTCAAAGTCAGCGACATTTCGCTTAACTATCTGGGCAACACGCTTTACATGACGCAGGGCACCTATGAGCGCGCGTTCGGTCGAAGTGCGCGCCTCAACGGCATCCTTGCGCTGCTTAAGGGTTCGTCGGCCGATCAGATTGCGTTTACCAACCGTCTTAAGAGCGATGGTTGGATTACGCTGTCGAGTACCGCCGAGCATTGGGAAAACTATGAGGCAAACTTTACGATTATCAATTCGGTCGTGGTACTTGTGACCTTTATGGCAGCGTGTCTATCGTTTGTGGTGGTGTTTACGCTGTCTAATACGAATATCTCCGAGCGCGAACGCGAGCTGGCAACCATCAAGGTGCTGGGTTTCCGCCGTGGCGAGGTGCACCATTACGTTAACAAGGAGACGTTGATTCTTACGGCGATCGGAGCCGCGCTGGGCGTACCGCTGGGCGGTGCGCTGGCCGAGAGCTTTACGTACATCTTGCAGATGCCGTCATTGTACTTTGACGTTGAGGTCGAACCGTTGAGCTACGTGCTTGCCGTGGTGCTGGCTTTTGCGTTCACGATCATCGTCAACCTCGCCACCAACCGAACACTCAACAAGATCGACATGGTCGGCGCCCTCAAGAGCGCCGAGTGACCTGTTCCGGGATTCAGGTTCTTATTTTGGCAGGTTTTATCTGGGCAAACGCCGGACAATCATTAGGTGGCCCGGCGTTTGCCCCGTTTTGCTGGGGATGTCTGTCGTTCAGTGCTCTTACTGGCCAATCCAGTATTGCGCATAGCTCTTAATGTCCTCGGTAAAACCGTCAAGGTCGTCAAGGGTGATCACGCTGTCGATAAACAAATTGGCTATCTCGCGGTGCATTGTGCTGCGGCGAATGTCATTTGCAATTACGCCTGAGGACAGCTTGTCTCTATTGAGGCGCTCTTCTAGTGCCCAAAATCTACTGGATGCTTTACTGTCGCCGTTCAGTATCTCAACGTACTGGCCGATGAGCTTTTCCATATAACGTTCTTGCCATTGAGGAAGCATTTTCTTAAACAGCTTCCAGTCGCTTTCGGCTACGTCGCGCATATGTCCTCCGCTCGTCAAACGGGCTTTTCCATTTGCCTTTCATTCTATTTGGTTTTCGCTCGCAGGCGTGGATGAGAGGCTCTCTTTAGCCTTCGAGATTGGACTTGAATGGGTCGTATGCCACAAAATGGGCCTATCTACTACGTTTGCTACCACACCCTCGACCATGACAAAGATTATGAAATTAAAACCGCAGGTAGAGGGCTTGCCAATTTTCGGAAAAGGCGGGTATGGTCGGCCCTCTCGAGTTAAACGTAGTAAATAGGCCCTTTTCTTGGCGCGCGGTCAGCTCAATGCTAATCTCCGTGCCGGAACTGACCCAGTTGTTTGTAAGTTGCGGTGATATACGGACTGTTTGGCGCTTTGGAGCTTCAAAACAGTCCCTATCTCACCGCAACTTAGGAGAAGGGCGGGGGCGGTTGGGTGCTGCTGGGTCGGAGCGTGTTAGGCCTGTTTGCGGTGCTTCCATTGTTTGCGGCACCAGCGCATGAGCGCCTTTACGATGGGAATCGTGATGAGGACGATCCATGCAGGATGGGGCTGTCCCAAACAGAGCCACATGTAGAGGAACCAAGCGATGGCGGCTGCCGGGTAGATGGCCTCGATCAGCTTAGACAGGTGGCGTCGATCGATGAAGTCACCAATCGCGTAGCAGACGGGAACCAAAAAGACGAGGAAAAGCCCCATGTCCCATGTGCCGTAGACAATGCCGAGCACCAGATAGGCGAGAGTGACAAGTGCGGGGAAGGGGAATTTGTTCCATGCACGTCCGACCTTGGTGTGGAAATGCTTGCCATGATGGTCGAGCTTGTCGTGTGCTTCCTTCCAGCTGGAAAACGTCTCGCCGTCGATGGTGACGGTGCCGTCGTCATTGGTGCGTACGCTATGTCCATCGTCCTCAAGCGTATCGATATGCACGCCGCCCGGCCCCACATGCACCTCTTCGCCCTTGCGCTCGTTGGTCACATGGATGCCGCTCCAACCAACATGGACTTCCTCGCCTTTATTGGGATCAATGACGTGGATACCGCGCGCGAGGGAAATATCGACAATTGGTTTGTCGCCGCAATCGGCGTGCTCGGCAGAATCCTCAGCCTCGTCAGCCGCATCCGCCGTCTCGGTGTCGGCGCTACCGTCCTCCGGGTCGTCGGCATCGTTAGCCGCCTCCCCATACAGCAGCTCATCCAGCGACACGCCATACAGCGCGGCGAGCGCAATAAGGTTATCGGTATCGGGCGAGGATTCGCTGCGCTCCCATTTACTGACAGCCTGACGACTCACACCCAGCTGGGCGGCAAGCGCCTCCTGAGAAAGCCCGGCAGCCTTGCGGCGATCGACGAGGCGCTGTGCCATCGCAAGATCCATGGTGGTTCCTTTCGTTTGATGGTCGAATCGAATGAGCCGAGTATGCCGAGAACAACCGGTAGCGACCACCATTTCTAGTTAGAATCTGCCCCAACCCTACCGCAACTACCGGTAGCAACCCCTAACGACCAGCCATTTCAGGACAAATGTCAGTGCTACTCTCAGCTAAGAGCCTGCAACATCCCAAAATCTCAGCCCACGCACTTGCAGCAAGAAGACGAATAGCCTCGGCCTCCCCAGTTACCGCAGGAGACCCCAGGGCCTACCTCCCAAATCTTTCCGCAGGACGGAAGGGCCCCGCCGCGCGAAGCGCACGGCGGGGTCCTGACATGTCCGAGGACGATTTGGGAGGTAGGCCCTGGGGTCTCCGATGGGGGCGGTTCCAGCCGAGGTTATTCGTCGCCGAAGCTGATGCCCAACGCCTTGGCCTCGCGTACCAGATCGCTCTGGGGGTCGACAAACTTGAGCTTGCCGGCGACCTCCTCGAGCGGCATGTGGCACATCTTGCCGTCACGCAGGGCAATCATGTAGCCAAACTCGCCGCGTAGGCAGCCGAGCGCTGCCTCGACGCCGCACTGGGTCGCAAAGATGCGGTCCTGGGCGTCGGGCTGGCCGCCGCGCTGCGTGTGACCGGGGATCGCGACGCGGGTCTCGCGACCGGTCTTGGCCTCGATCTCCTTGGCGATGTCGTAGACAATCGACGGGCTCGTACGCTCGGCGAGCTTCTTCTTGTACTCCTTCTTGGACAGCGCCGCGTCCTCCTTGGAGATAGCGCCCTCGGCGACGGCTACGATGGTAAAGCGGCTGCCGGTCTCCATGCGATGCTCGATGGTCTTGATGACGTTATCCATGTCGTAGGGAATCTCGGGAATCAGGATGACGTCCGCGCCGCCCGCGACGCCGGCGTACAGCGGGATCCAGCCAACCTTGTGGCCCATGATCTCGATGACGAACACGCGCCCATGGCTCGAAGCGGTGGTGTGGATGTCGTCGATGCACTTGGTGGCGACGTCGATGGCGCTCGTAAAGCCAAACGTCATCTCGGTGCCCCAGGTGTCGTTATCGATGGTCTTGGGCAGGGCGATAACGTTGAGGCCCTCTTCGCGCAGGCGGTTGGCGGTCTTGGTGGAGCCGTTGCCGCCCAGCATAAACAGGCAGTCGAGCTGCAGCTTGTGATAGGTGTGGACCATCGCCGGCACCTTCTCGACGCCATCGGCCTCGGGAATGTCCAGACGCTTGAACGGCGTGCGGCTCGTGCCCAGAATGGTGCCGCCGCGGGTGAGGATACCGCTAAAATCGGCGGGCGTCATGACGCGGAACCTGCTGTAGATAAGGCCCTGGTAGCCATCCTCGAAACCGTAGATCTCGATAGGCTCTTCGCTATTGGTCATGAGCGTTTTGACGATGCCGCGCATGGTGGCGTTGAGCGCCTGGCAGTCGCCGCCACTAGTAAGAAGACCGATCCTGAGCATGATGAATCCTTCCGGGCAAGTTATAACATGCGCATAAGTTTACCCCCGCACACTGTTGATACGGGGGTAAAACGTGTTAGCTCAAGCGTATGGAAATGTAAGCCTTGATTATCAACTTCATCCGAACACTTCCCACATTCATCCGTACATGTACG
>CATWBO010000044.1 GCA_958349055.1 uncultured bacterium | reverse complement strand
TCGTGCCGAAATGTCGCGAAGCGCGCGGTTGACAAAACTATAGAGACACGTCCCAAAAAGACTGGTCTTAGGCGTGGTCGCGCCAGCCGAGGACGCGTTGCTTCATGCCTTCGATGTCGAGAACGCCTTCGGCAAAGCCTTTGCGCACGAGTTCCTCGGGAACGAATTCGTCGTAACGATCGAAGTAGGGCACCTCGCCGGGATAGACGAGCTCGATAGGACCGAAGTCTTTCTCGGCCTCGGCAGCGAGCACCTCAAAGAACGTCTCCTCGTCGGCCTTCATCTTAAACTGCATAAAGTACGGGCGTGACGGGTCGAGCCCGCGAAGGCCCAGCTCTGCGGCGCATTTAATTTTGAGCATACGCTCGAGTGCCAAGAAGGCATAGCTGCCCAGCCAGGGGAAGAGCACCCAGGTGTCGCCGCCCAGGTTGATGAGCGGTTTAGTTCCCGCGCCCGAAATCTCAGCCGTATGACGAGCCTGCGCAAGGCGTGCTCGTGCGTTACCCATGAGGTACGGATATGCCGCATGCTCGTTGAGCGCTTGGCGCATGCGCCCGAGCACATGCGTATTGATGTCTCCGGGACAGTCGCCAAAGTAGGCCGGCACACGGCCCTTGACCTGCGTGGCAAAGACGGTGTGACGCTTCCAGTCCACTTCCTCGACGATCCAGCAATGGCCTGCGATGGCGATGCGTTCGCCGGGCGGTGGCGGATTGACGATCGTGCCCAGCTCGGCCGATTCGCTGCGAACGGTAAACTCCTCGTTCTCCTGGAACACGGCGTAGAACTTAAAGTTGTTGATGATGCGCTCGCCCGCGAGGCCCACGATGAGCCCGCCGCCCTCGGTGACCTGGATATGGTCGATTTTGATGAGGTGGCGTAGCAGCACACGGTAGTCGTCGGCCGAGACACGGTGGAAATAGCTGAGCGTGAGCACGCGCTGGGCAAGTTCGGCCGGCGTGAGCTCGCCGGTGCTGGCGAGCGTCGACATGGTCTGGTGATAGAGCAAACTGTAGGGGAGCCGATCGAGCTCGGGCGGCTCAACCCACTTTTCCTCGCGATAGAGTTGCACGAGTGCGATGCCCTGCAGAAGCTTCCAGGGAATGGTCTCGGGCATCATCGTGCGCGGCTCGGGCTCTTCCTCGCGCATGACAAACCACATCTCGGGCGGAAGATCGCGGCGGCCCGTACGCCCCATGCGCTGCAAAAAGGAGCTGACGGTAAACGGTGCGTCGATCTGAAACGCGCGCTCCAGACGGCCGATATCAATACCGAGCTCCAGCGTGGAGGTGGTGACGGTTGTCTGCGCCTGTTCCTCGTCGCGCATGAGCTCCTCGGCGGTCTCGCGTAGCGATGCCGAGAGGTTGCCATGATGGATAAGAAAGCGGTCGGGCTCGTGCCGGTTCTCACAGTAGCTGCGCAGCATGGAGCACACGGCCTCTGCCTCCTCGCGCGAGTTGGCAAAGACCAGGCACTTGCGGCCGCGGGTATGTTCAAAGATATAGCCCATGCCGGGATCGGCGTTGTCGGGCGCGGTATCGGTGGGGTTGAGCAGCGCCTGCTCGGTCGCTCGCGGGATGTCGACTTCTCCCTCGGGAGCCGAGGAAGTGCGACGGTCCTTAGGGGCGGCCTTGCCTCGCGCTCGCTCGCGACGTTGGCGGCGTTCCTCCTGTGTGAGTTGTCCGCTGTGGCGCATATCTTGGGTGCCGGCGGGCAGTGCCGCGGGTGCCGCTGCTTCAATGCGCTCGCATGCGAGCACCTCAGCTTCCTGCGGACCTGCGCTCATAAATCCTCGTTGCTGCGCCTGGGGGCCCGAGTTGTAGAAGTGCTCCATGGAGATGCGCCACACGCGGCGCGGTTCTTCAAAACGGGGGATAACGCAGTCGCGTCCTGTTCCCTGTGAGAGAAAAGCGCCCGTGCGCTCGGGGTCCCCGATGGTAGCCGAAAGGCCGATGCGGCGGGGCTGCACGCCTGCCATGCGCGAAAGGCGCTCGATAAGACAGAGCGTCTGGCCGCCACGGTCGCCGCGCATGAGCGAGTGGACCTCGTCGATAACGACATAGCGCAGGTCGCAAAACATGCGCGGGATGGCCATGTGCTTATGGATCAGAAGCGCCTCGAGTGATTCGGGCGTAATCTGCAAGATGCCGCTCGGCTTTTTGATGAGTTTGGCCTTATGCGACTGTGAGACGTCGCCGTGCCAGTGCCAGACGGGGATATCGGCTTCTTCGCACAGGTCGTTGAGGCGTACAAACTGATCGTTGATGAGCGCTTTGAGGGGACCAATGTAGAGGGCGCCCACGCTCGCGGGCGGGTTTTCCCAAAACTCGGTCAGGATGGGAAAGAAGGCCGCCTCGGTTTTGCCGGACGCCGTGGATGCTGTCAGGAGCACATTGTCTTGCGTGTTAAAGATTGCATCTGCTGCCGCAACCTGGATAGAGCGCAAGCTCTCCCAATCGTGGGAGTAGATGAAATCCTGGATAAACGGAGCATATCGGTCAAAGGCGTTCATGGGCCTCCTCTCAAAATGAGCGTTCAGAAGCGACGGGATATGCGCTGTCGCTTTGCAACATCGGCGTTTGCCCAGATAAAACCTGCCAAAATAAACCTGTTCCTTTTTGGTAGGTTAGATGGTGAATTCGGCGAAGTTGCGGTCGTCGCCTGCGGTGCCGGTGTCGTTTGTTGCGGCTGCCGGTGTCAGGGCATCGCCGCCAACGCTTTGTAGCAG
Source organism: uncultured bacterium (assembly GCA_958349055.1). Classification (GTDB taxonomy): domain Bacteria; phylum Actinomycetota; class Coriobacteriia; order Coriobacteriales; family Coriobacteriaceae; genus Collinsella. The sequence continues at coordinate 11,206 of CATWBO010000044.1, read as the reverse complement.
CTCGGCCACGTTGGCATCGGGGTTCTGACACAGGATGTCGAGCAGCTCGATAAAGTCGCGAATGACCTCACGGGGCGTCAGGTGTGTGTCGGCTCCCACGCGGCCAAACTCAATCTTGAGGAAGTCCACCAAGTCGTTCTCGGTAAGCGTAGGGGTCCAGCCAAAGTAGCCGGCATGGATCTGCATGAGCTTTTCGATGAGCACCAGCAACTCCTCATAGGTGAGCGGCTGCAGGCGGATGATGGGCGCAAGCATGTCCTTGAGGTCCTCGCGCGCAAAACGGCCCTGGGCGAGACGGCTGCGCAGGGCTTCATAGGAAAACACGCCGCGTCGACGGTCCTCGATAGAGGTTGGAGTGCCGCCCATAATCATGCCCAAGTACTGCGCCTTGCCTTGCAGCGTGTCGTTGTACATGGTCAGGATCTTCTCGTAGTTGTACTGGCGCGTGATAGCGTTGGGAATCTTGTACAGGTTTACGAGCTCGTCGATGAGCACCAGCATGCCCTTGTAGCCGCTGCAGACCAAAAAGCGTGCGATGAGCTTGACGTAGTCGTACCAGTCGTCGTCGCTGATGATGGTCGAGGAGCCCAGCTCGGCGCGCGCCTCGCTCTTGGTGCGGTACTCGCCGCGAATCCATTTGGTCACGCGGCTCATGCTCTCTTCGTCGCCCTCTGCGACGGCCATGCGATAACGGCGGAGCATACGGGTGAAGTCAAAGCCGTGAACCATTTCTTCGAGCGGGGCAAGCTGGGCATTGATGGCCGACTCGTCGGCGTCGGCACACGAGGCGACCCAGCGATCCAGGATAAGATTGAGCGCGCCGCCCTCGGGGCGCGTTTTGGTCGATATGTTGCGGATGAGCTCGCGATAGGTGGCCAGACCCTGACCCTGGCCACCCTGTAGACGTCGCTCAGGGGAAAGATCGGCATCGGCGACGACGAAACCCTCACCCATGGCGTGTGTGCGAATGGTCTGGAGCAAAAAGCTCTTGCCGGCGCCGTAGCGACCGACCAAAAAGCGGAAGCTCGCGCCGCCGTCGGCGATGAGACTCAGATCGGTGAGCAGAGCGCGAATCTCGACCTCGCGCCCTACGGTGATGTAAGGAAGGCCGATGCGCGGGACCACGCCGCCCTTGAGCGAGTTGAGAATGACGGCAGCGACGCGCTTGGGCACGCGAGGTGCTGCGGATGCGGTATCACTCATGGTCTAGGTATCCTCTCACGTCTGCTTCGTAGTCCTCGATAATCTGCGGCCCTGCTGCGCTAAATTCAATTACGGTGTCGCCCACCAGGTCAAAGAGCGCCTCGTTGATGGTATCGACGAGCATGTCCTCGCTCTGCTCCGATTGCACTACCGCCGATTCCGCCTGTACTGCGTTGTGCTCGAGCAGAGCGCGGAGATAGGCGTTTGCGGCGGGCGCGAGTTCGTTTGTGGCGTCAGCGGGCGTAGCAGCTGCGAACGCGGGCGTCGGCGCGAGAAGCGGTGCCACGACACCAAACTGTTCGGTGGATATGGTTGGCTCGTCGGACTCGTCCTGCCCTGCGGCCGCCGCGACCGCCTCGACCATCGCGTCGGCTACGGGCTCGGCTTCCGGTTGCCCTGAGTCCGCTGCCTCGGCTTCTGCGGACGCGCCGTCCTCGCGTTCCTCGTCGATCAAAAGCGCTTCGCGCGTTTGTGCGGCAGCACTCCGAATGTGCCCCAGCTGGCTCAAATCGATATCGATCTTGACGGGCTGGTGTGCGGCGTCCCACGAAAGCCATGCCACAATCTCGTCATCGATAATCTTGGCCAGATATTTGGGGACCTTTTCTTCCTTCAGGGGATGGGCGGGGTCCAGGGCCAGGCGCAGGCGTTGGTCGCAGGCGCGCATCATCTCGCCAAGTTTGCTGCTCTTTTGTCTGCTGCCGTGAATCCGCATGCATTCCCAAAAACCGTTTTGGCAACGGTAGATATGGATGGGGTCCAGACGGTATTCGCAGTCCTCGTGGCGCTCGGGCGCAAAGAATACGGCCGAGGCAAACATGGTGTAGGGCATTGCCGTCTCCTCCCCAAATAAACTTGCCACGATGCCGGTCTTTCGGTGCGTGTCATAGTAGCGCGCCATGCGGACATACACGGCGCACGCCACGTGGCGCAGATCGCGGTGGTGGCTGCGGTCGAGCCGCGAGCTACTTAGGTTGTACGTGGAGAGGGCGTTGATGGCGGCCATGAGTCGCTCCTCGCGCACCTCATCGGGCGGAAGGGGGAGCGTGGGCTCGGAGGTTTTGCGACGCTTAGGGGTCTGGCCGGACGGTGCCGGTACAAGGTCTCGTGCCGCGCGCCGCAGTTCGATAAGGGCGTTATCGAACATGACGGTTTTAGAGTCGCGAAGCAGCTTGGGGTCGAGCCCGTGGAACACGGCGTAATCTTGCAGCCACACGCGCGCAAACCGGTCGATGCCGGGCTCGAAGGCGCGATAGACATCCCAAAAAGCCTTGATCTTGTTAAAACCATCGAGTGGATTATCTACGCCAATGCCGCAGATCAGCTCATAGAGATACAGAAAGGCAAAGGACGTAGACGTTTCCTCGACGGTTCCGCGGCGCACTTGGGCACGCCAGGTAAAGTAGCCGCGCAGTTGCCGGTCGCTCATGGCGTTGTAGGTGGGAAAGTACGACTTAAAGGTGCCGTTGTAGGGACAGTCGTCCTCAAAGCCGGCCATCAGCAGGCCCTGGCGGTAAAAAAGCTCGGCTTCCGAAAGCCAGCGGCCCGCACCGCCCTTGGGGTCATCCTGCCAGCGCGATATCTCGCGCATTTTACGGTACTGGTCGGGGAGGAAATTCTGCATCTGTCGGCCGGTTTTGAGAATCGGCTCGTCTGCGTAGGTTTCGTTTGAGAAGCGGGCGGACTGATGGGTCCGGGCCTCGGCCATAATGCGCTCGATGAGCATCTTGATGTCCTGGTCGGCCACCGCTCCTCCTCTCGAACGCAGCTACGGTGACCTCATATCATAGCACAGCATCAAACAGATGTTCGAGATACCGCTGCGTTGATAGATTTAGAACAGGAGGGCGTATATGACGGCGATGACGACGGAGGGAAGCATATTGGCCGTGCGGAAGGTCTGAGGACGGATGAGGTTGACGCCGACGCAGAAGATGAGCATGGAGCCTACGAGCGAAAGGCTGTTGAGGGCTGCTGTGGTCATGATGGGGGAGAGCGCGCCGGCAAACAACGTGATCGTCCCCTGGAACACGGCGACGGGCAGGGCGGAGAAGATGCAGCCGCGGCCAAGCGAGGCCGTCATGGTGCAGACGATGATGCAGTCCAGTGCGCCCTTGAGGGCAAGCGTTGACCAGTCGCCGAGCAGGCCGTCCTGGATCGATCCCACAATGGCCATGGCGCCGATGCACACGGTGAGTGAAGTCGAGACAAAAGCGTTGGTGAACTCGTTATCGCCCTCACTGCCAGTCTTGCGCTTGAGCCATTCGCCAAGGTTCTCGATGGAGGCCTCCAAGTTGATGGCCTCGCCGATGAGCGAACCGAGCGCAAATGAGACGATGAGCATGGTGGTACCGGTGGTCGCTAGCGCCTTTCCATCGATGATGAGCATCTTTTGCATGGTGCCGCCCAGGCCGATAAACAGGACGCACAGCCCCGATGCTTTCATGAGCGTGTCTTGGATGCGCGGTGTAATGAAGCGGCCGCCCGCTAATCCCAAAAGACCGCCCGCAACTAAAAGCGCAACGTTGATGATTGTTCCCAAGCCCGGCATGAGCCCTCCTGTATTGATGCCAACGTGGCAATCGTAGCAGAACGAAATGCGAGGCACATCGCGACTCATCTAATACGTTATATAAGTGGTATTAGGAATGATGCGCAGCATTTAAGCCTCAGGTGGTTGTCGGGACATAGGGGTAGTAGTCAAAGCGCAGTGTCATAAGCCGCTGCGGGGATTCAATAGCCGCGGCGATGATATTGGCATCGCGGGCACGATCAAACCCTTCGAGTTCGATCTGATACGAGACGTCTTGCATAATGTCCAGACGTCGCCAGGCTAGAAGTGTGTCGCCATCGAATTCCAAGGTCTTGCCTCCGTCTGGGGCAACGGCGTATAGACGCAGTTTAGCGGTGGTTGCAGGGTCGACAACCGTGACCTTTTTAATTTCGTTTCGAGTATTCTTGGCGCCCAACAAGGTGAGCAGTGTTGGGGCCACGACCTCGCCCGATGGCAAAAAGACGACTTCGATGGATTCGGGAAATGCGATGATGGCCGACTTGCGGACGGGCTGATTGGCGGCGGCAACTTCGATGTTTGCAGCATCGATGACCTCTGTGTGGTCGAGGGCGGCAAGCACGCGGCAGTTACCTTCATCGATCTCCTGAGGATCAGCAAGCCCCAGACTGTCCGCGAGCTCGGGATCGTTTGGACCGGTAGCGGGCTCATTCGGTGCTTCGAAAGAAGCTGGGACGCTGTTTGTCGGCGACGGCGTGTCGCCCGCACCTGCTTCTTTGTCCGTGCTCTCTTCTTGTATGGTTGCGTTGATGGGTTCGTCGTTTGAGGGGAGCGTCTTGGCGTCAAGCGCGGAGGGGACAATCCCGACGGCTCCGGATCCGTTCCACTCCATCTCGAGAAGCGCCGGGTCGGCAAGAATGCGTTGCCTGCCTAGCGTGTGGGTATCGATCGCAATAGGGCCTGCCTCCGTCCCGCGCGTAAGGCTGAGCGATCCGGCTGGCTTCTCGAAATGAATGTCTGTGTCTTCGGTGCTGGCGGCGTAGAACAGCAGGGATGCTTCTCCCGCCGCGATGGCATCGGTGCCCGCCTTGGTCAGCCGCAGCGATGCCGTGAATGAGAGGGTGGGCTGCACATCGTCTGCATTCGCGGCGGCGCAGCCCAGACATATACCGCCTCCTTTCTCGAAAAACGCACCGTCGAAGGCGACCTTCGCTCCGTTCGCCGAGTCATCGACCGAAGCGATATCGATGCGCAACCCCAAATCGCACGGATCGCCATCTGCATCGAGCACAATCGAGCGCCACGTGCAGACGGCGCACCCCGCCTGGGAGCCGTTTGCCTTGTTCGAACGATTGATATCCACGACTATCGAGCCGTCCGTATTACGACGAAGGCATCCCGAGGTTGAGATTGCGGCCTGTGCGAACGAAAAACGCTTGCACGCAATGGCGCTCGACGGATTTGGTGCGGAGCTTAGGGCTGCTGGTAAGGAGTCTGCCATGACGGGAGTCGCCCAAGCGGCGACAGGCGTTCCGGTTGCGAGCGCGCCGCAGAGTGCGACGACGGGCAAAAGGTTCTTCGATGCCATGGGGTCTCCTTAGCTAATTTAGTGCGGCCTGTCCGTGTTTCGTTTCTGGCTGCGTTTGATGTGCAGACCGAGGCCGGCGGTTCCCGCGCCTGCTGTCGTGGCGCCTGCTGCCAAGAGCCATCGTCTGTCGTCTGTCTGTGCCAACGGTTCCTTGCAGTTGCCGCGGTCGAGCTCCGAGAGGTCGACCGTCACCTGCGTGGCGGCCTGCGCCTGTTCTTGCTGGGCAAAGGCCATGGCTGGCCCAAACGCTAGGATACTGACGGCGGTGGCCAGGGCGACGGCCTTATGCCGTGTGCGCACCGGGCTCGACCGTCCAGGTGATCGTTGCAACTTGATCGCCTTCGCCGGTTACGCGGAAGATGTCGCGCGTGACGCGGGCGACGTTTCCGCTTGTCTTGAGCTTAATTTTGTCCGTGCCGCCGGCAATGCCCTGGTAGCCCATGTCGAAGGCTGCATTCTTGGAAAGATCGAGGCCCGTCTCCTGCATTGCGGCGCTGGCGTTCTGGAGTGCGCCGTCGGGGCCGACCTTAAAGTCGATGGAATTCTGCGCGGTTCCGGCCTTGGCGTCGGCGGCAATGGTCCAGGTGTTCATGGCGTCGATCTTCATGTTGGTGACATGGATGCCGTAGGCCGAATGATTGTCGATGGTGGTCGCGTCTTCTGAGGGGCCCTGAAGCGTGCCGTCGGCCTTGGCGACGAAGGGAATAACCGTCGGAACTTTGAACTCTACGTTGTCGATCTCGGTCCTGACCATTACTTTCGTGGTTCCAACGCGCCCGGCTGCCAGAGCTGGCGTCGGGGCGGCGCCCATTGCGAGCGCGAGCGCGAGCCCTGCGCCCACGACGAGCGCTCTGGCTCCGTTCATGTTCCTGGTGATGTCCATGGTCGTTCCTTTCTATTCGCCGCGGGCCGTCCCCGCGATGATTGGACGAATGCTGGTGAATTGCGTGCGGTGCCGCGTCGGCCGAAAAAGCTAGTTCTCGGCTTGCTCAACCCGTACCTTGACACGTGTCGGATTGCCGTGGCTGTCGAGGGTCTTGGCATCGAGTGCCTGGATCTCGATGTATGCCTCGCCTTCTTTGATGTCGCCGGCGGGGCACGTCTCGATTGTCTTGCCGGTCTCGACCACACCGGATTCGTACATGGTCTCGTCGTTTTGGATGACGCGGAATCGCTGGGGATATTTATTGTCTTGGACGTTTTGCACGTTGACGCGCAGCTTGCCGTCCTCCTGTAGCTGAGCGACCGGCGCGACCGAAATCGTCATCATGTTGTCGCGGACGATGGCATCGAGCTCATCTTGGATTTCTTGTCGCGATTTACCCTCTGCCGTCGTGACTGAGGCGCCCGCTTCGGGCACGGGCTGCGACTGCCAGGCGTATAGCCCTACGGCGATGAGGGCGCAGGCGATAGCCAGGCAGACAACGACGAGTTTTTTGCGACGCCCCAGTCCTGCGAGGCGGGGCGGCTTCTTCGCACTCATGCGGCGTCCTTGGTGGTGTAGACACGTGCGAACGTGGACGGGTCCGCTCCAAAGAGCATGTGAAGCATCAGGCGGCGCGAGTAGATGAGCTCGTCAAAGTCGTGAGGGAGTTCGATGTCGTGGATACGCGCGATGTGGTGGGCGAGCGCCGAGAACGACTCGGGGTCGCAGATAACATCGGTGGTGACGTGGTAGACCGCCGTATCGGGGAACGCCTCTTCGTCGAAAGGCAGGAGATAGGGATCGTCGCCGACCTCGATGGCGACGCCGTACTGGGGCCAGTAATATGCCATGGGAACCTCCCTGCTTCTGGGGCCAAAACTTCTATCGGTTTTGGCTGTCGACGCCGACCGTATCAGCCGCTACTTGACCAATTTCTGACCAAATGCTTGACGGATTGACATCTCCGCAGGTAAAAGGTGGAAAAAATTACTTCAACTTTTTTCGAGCGACAATCGAGCGGTCGGCGACGGCGGGGCGATATGTGTCAAAAGCATCGTCTGCCGAGGAAATCTTGCCGCTCGCCGAATTGCACGAACGTAAAAATCGCCAATTATGGAGACGGTCTCGAACACGTCGACGAAACGATGCGGTAACATCTCCCTGCAAACACTGTAGTTAGCTAAAGGGGGAGTTCGCGTGTCTGCAACCATCAAACCCTTCACCGACGAGTTCGAAGAGTATGGCCGCGATGAATCTCGCGCATCGGGCGAAGCATCGAGCATCTCGTTTCCGACAACGGAAGACGAGGTCCGTGCCATTTTGGAAACGCTCCATGCCGAGCGTGTCCCGGTAACGGTTCAGGGCGCCCGAACCGGCCTTGCCGCCGGTGCCGTGCCCCACGGTGGGCATATCCTCAATACTTCCCGTATGAATCGCTACTTGGGCCTTCGCCGCGATGAACAAGACCAATTTCTGCTGCGCGTGGAGCCGGGCGTTGTGCTCTCGGAGCTGCGTAAGCAGCTGAGCAAGAAGGTACTGCCGACCGCTGGTTGGGACCAGGCATCGCTTGAGGCCTACGAGGAGTTCCAAGAGTCCCCCGAGCAGTTCTTTCCCACCGATCCCACCGAGGCATCTGCCTGTCTGGGCGGCATGGCGGCATGCAACGCCTCCGGCGCCCGCAGCTACGCTTACGGTCCCATGCGCCCGCATATCACGGGACTCCACGTCGCGCTGGCTGATGGCGATTTGCTTGAGCTTCAGCGCGGCGAGGCTTTTGCCCAGGACCGCCACCTGTCGCTCGTGACGGCAGCGGGCCGTACGCTCGAACTCGATCTTCCCGGCTATACCATGCCCGAGACAAAAAATGCCTCAGGCTATTTCGTTGCGGACGATATGGACGCCATCGACCTCTTTATCGGCGCGTGCGGCACGCTCGGCGTTGTCACCGAGCTCGAGATCGCCCTGCAGGCGGCACCTTCGGTCGTATGGGGTGTGAGTTGCTTTTTCGATAGCGAGGACAAGGCGGTGTCCTTTACCGATTCCGTGCGCCCTGTCCTGTCCCATGCGGCTGCCATCGAGTACTTCGATGCTGGCGCCCTGGATATTCTACGTCGCCAGCGCGAGCAGTCGACGGCGTTTGCCTCGCTGCCGGCGCTCGACGACGAGGCAAAGGTCTGTGTCTACGTGGAGCTTGACTGCGACGACGAGGCGCAGGCGACCGAGGAGCTGTACCACCTGGGATGGGTTTTGGAGCTTGCGGGCGGCCGCGACGATGCGACATGGGTCGCGCGCACCGAAGTCGATCGCGAATGCCAGCGGTTTTTCCGCCACGCGGTCCCCGAGAGTGTCAACATGCTCGTTGACGAGCGTCGCCGCACCGACCCCACCATTACCAAGCTGGGATCGGATATGTCGGTGCCCAATGCACGCCTTGCCGATGTCGTGGTCCTCTATCGCCGCACGCTGGCCGAAAGCGGGCTTGAGTCTGCTGCCTGGGGACACATCGGGAACAACCATCTGCATGTGAACATCCTGCCGCGCGATGCGCAAGACTACCGTCGTGGTGGAGAACTCTTTGCCCAGTGGGCTTCCGAGGTCACGGCCATGGGCGGTGCCGTTTCTGCTGAGCACGGCGTCGGCAAGATCAAGGCGGGCTTCTTGGAGACGATGTACGGCCACGAGGCCATGGTCGAGTCGGCGCATCTCAAACTCCAGCTCGATCCTGCCGGCCAGCTGGGTCGCGGCAACCTGTTTACGGAGAAGCTCTTGGATGAGCTCGTCCAGAAAGGGGGCGCGTGAAGATGAGTGATTTTCATATGGTGGTGTGCGTCAAGGCGGTGCCCGGAAGCACCGAGGTCAAGATGGACCCCAAGACCAATACTATCGTGCGTGATGGCAAGCAGGCGGTCGTTAATCCCTTCGATGCAAGTGCTCTCGAATGTGCGCTAGCGCTGAAGGACGACTTTATCGGCTTTGGCATGGACGTGCGTGTGACGGTGGTGTCGATGGGCATCCCCGCGACCGAATCGCTGCTGCGCGACTGCATCGCCCGCGGTGCCGACGACGCGCTGCTGCTGACCGATCGCGCCTTTGCGGGCGCCGATACCCTAGCCACCACCTATGCCCTCAAATGCGGCATCGAGGCACTCGATGAGGACTTTGACCTGCTCATCTGCGGCAAGATGGCAGTGGACGGCGATACGGCCCAGATCGGACCCGAGCTGGCCGGCGCCTTTGAGATCCCCTGCGTGACCGACGTGAGCTGTGTGCAGAGCGCGGGATTTACGACGTGTGGCTCGCTGGCGCTCGTCCACGGCTGCGATGCCGGCGAGGAGACGGTGTACCTGGAGATGCCGTGTGCGATGACGACCGCCAAGGAGATTGGCCAGCTGCGCATGCCGAGTATTGCCGGTATTCGCGCGGCCGAGGATGCAGACGTGCGCGTGGCCAGCGCTGCCGACGTAAACGCCGATCCCTCGCGTTGCGGCCTTGCCGGATCACCGACGCAGGTCGTGCGCTCGTTTGTGCCCGACCGTGACCAAACGTGCGAGGCCGTTGAGGGAACGGCGTCCGAGCAGGCGGTAAAACTTGCCAAGATTATCGAGGGGATGGCATAGATGAGCGGGCTGATTATCGATAGCGAAGCCTGTATCGGCTGCGGTCGCTGCGTTCGCGCCTGCGCCTCGGGCGGCATTGTGGTGGAGGGTGAGCGCCCCAATCGCTGTGCCCGCGTAACCGACGGCTGTATCCTGTGCGGTGGGTGCGTCGACGCCTGCCCCGTCAACGCCATCTCGATTGAGCGCGACGAGGCCGCCGGCGCGGCAGACCTTGACGCATATCGAGACATCTGGATCTTCGTGCAAACTGACGAGCACGACGCCGTGGCATCCGTGGCCTTCGAGCTCATGGGCAAGGGGCGCGAGCTTGCCGATGCCCGCGGCTGCCGTCTGGTGGCACTGGTCGGCATGAGCCCCGAGGGCTCACTCGGGGACCTGGAGCATCTGATTTGCGCCGGTGCGGACGAAGTTCTGGTCTGTCGTGACGAGCGCCTGCGTCAGAACGACGCGGAGGTCTACGCCCGCTTGATCTGCGATTTGGTGGCCGAGCGCAAGCCCGAGGCCATTCTGTACGGCGCGACCGCCTTTGGTCGCGAGCTGGCGCCCGGTGTGGCCGTGCGCTTGCAGACGGGCCTTACGGCCGATTGCACGGTGCTTTCGATGGATACGGAGACGGGTCTGCTGCAGCAGACGCGCCCGGCGTTTGGCGGCAACCTGATGGCCACCATTATCTGCCCCAACCACCGTCCTCAGATGGCAACGGTGCGCCCCGGCATCTTTAAGGCGCCCGAGTTTGACTATAGCCGCTCCGGCACGATTGCCCAGGTAGTGCTTGCGGATGACGTTAAGGCCCGCGTCGAGATCTCGATTCCCGCCGAGGAGTGGGGACAGCAGGCATCAATTGCCGACGCCGAGCGCCTGGTCGTGGTGGGCCGCGGCATCGGTTCCAAGAAGAATCTGCCCCTGATGCGAAAACTCGCCGATGCCCTGGGCGCCGAGCTTGGTTGCACGCGCCCCGTGGTGGAGGCTGGCTGGCTGGAGTATCGCCATCAGATTGGCCAGACGGGCGTGTCGGTCTCGCCCAAGCTCCTCGTGAGTATCGGTGTCTCGGGCGCCATCCAGCATCTTGCCGGCATCGGTGGGGCGGAGTGCATTATCGCCATCAATGAGGACCCGGATGCCCCCATTTTCGGGGCCGCTCAGTACAAGGTCGTCGGCGATGCCGTCGAGGTCGCCCGCAAGCTCCTTGACCGCCTCTCCACGCGTTGAGGTGCGCCTTTCCGAGCAATGGCCGCAGGCATCATTGTACAATCGCAGACAAAACACCCGACGCACGCACGATGCGCCGGGTGTTTCGCTAGAAAACAGCCTTGATTATCAACTTCATCCGAACACTTCCCACATTCATCCGTACATGTACG
>CATWBO010000043.1 GCA_958349055.1 uncultured bacterium | reverse complement strand
GCGGGCATATCATCGACGTCTTCAATACAGAAGATATCAGTGCGGAATGTTTTCAGGGGTTAGCCCGTACGGCCTTCTACCGTCACGTGGCATTCAGGGGATCTGGGGTGGACGGCGGCTTGGCTACGAGCTGGAGCTGAGAATCTGAATGGATGGGTGTCGTTGCTGGGAGCGCAGGCGTTACTGGTGATGATCACTTTGGGACTGGAATTTCCGCCTGCTAGCAAAAAGGCCTCCTGAGCTGCTGCTCAGGAGGCCTTTCGTTCAATCGCAAGCGAACGCACTAGTTATTCGCGGTCAGACGCTCGACATCGTGGGCGATCATGTATTCCTCGTCGGTGGGGATGACCATGACCGTGACGGCGGAACCGGCGGCGCTGATGACCTGCGGGCCGTTGCCCACGGCCTCGCGGTTCTTGTTGTTGTCGATGCGCACGCCCAGCCACTCAAAGCAGTCGCAGAAGGCCTTGCGGATCGACCAGTCATTCTCGCCGATGCCGGCGGTAAAGGTAATGGTGTCCACGCCCGCCATGGAAGCGATCATGGAACCGGCCTGCTGCATGGCCTTGTAGGCAAACATGTCGAAGGCGAGCAGGCAGCGCTCGTCGCCCTCGGAGGCGCGCGTGCGGATGTCGCGGGCGTCGTTGGAAATGCCCGAGATGGCAAGCAGACCGGACTGCTTGTTCATCATGTCGTCGACTTCCTGGTAGCTGTAGCCGCCCTCGCGCTGCAGGTAGCACACGGTGGCTGGGTCGATGGAACCGCAACGGGTGCCCATCATCAGGCCGTCGAGCGGCGTGAGGCCCATCGTGGTATCGCGGCACACACCGTCCTCGATAGCGGCGAGCGAAGCGCCGTTGCCCAGATGACACGAAAGCAGACGGTGGCAGCGCGTGCCCAAAATCTCCTTGGCCATCATCCACTCGTAACGGTGGCTCGTGCCGTGGGCGCCGTACTTGCGCACGTGGTACTTGTCGCATACGTCCTTGGGCAGCGCATAGGTGTAGGCGACCTCGGGCATGGTCATGTGGAACGACGTATCGAAAACAGCCACGTTGGGCAGCTCCGGATACTTCTCGCGGCAATACTCAATTGCTGCGGCCTCGCCGTAGTTGTGCAGCGGGGCAAGCGGCGCCACCTCAAGGATCTTGGCCATGACCTCATCGTCGACGACCGCGGAATCATCGAAGTACCAGCCGCCCTGAACGATACGGTGGCCGATGCCGTCGATCGTAAAGTCGGTCTTCTCGAGCTCCTCGAGCACGCGCGCAATGGCAGAGCGATGGTCGGGGAAGGGAATCTCCTCGGTCTGCTTGGCGCCACCGTTCTCGGAGTGGCCAAAGATGCCCATTTCCGAGCCAATGCGCTCGCAGTTACCCTTAGCGAAAACCTCGCGAGTATCGGTGTCCAAAAGCTGATATTTAAGGCTCGAGCTGCCGGCGTTGACAACAAGTACGTTCATGAGACTCCTTCGTGATTACAGTACGGTCGGCAAACCCATAAGGCGGCCGTATCCTTAATAAGAAGTTATCAGAATTCAATAAATATCTATTAAACTCTTCGCCCAAAGCGCATAAAAGGGGGCTGAACGGCACAAGGCCATCCAGTCCCCTCCCCTTGCATCAATTACTTGCCGTTGACGATGCGCTCGACGTCGGAAGCGATCATGAACTCCTCGTCCGTGGGGATGACGAAGATCTTGACCTTGGAATCCTTGGCAGACAGGCACCAAGCGCCGTCACCACGCAGGGCGTTGCGGGCATGATCCATCTTGACGCCCATAAAGGCCAGGCGGTCGGCAACGCCGGCGCGGACAGCCGGAGCGTGCTCGCCGATGCCGGCGGTAAAGACCAGGGTGTCCATACCGCACATAGAAGTGGCCATCTCGGCAGCCTTGGCGGCAATCTTGTAGACAAACATGTCGAAGGCGAGCTGAGCCTCGGGGTCACCAGCAGCGGCGAGCTCCTCGACGTTGCGGCAGTCGTTGGTCTTGCCGCCGGTCACAGCCAAAAGGCCGGACTTCTTGTTCATCATCTCGTCGACCTCGTCGAAGGTATAGCCGCCCTCGCGCTGCAGGTAGCACACGGTAGCCGGGTCGATGGAACCGCAGCGGGTGCCCATCATGACGCCGTCGAGCGGGGTCAAGCCCATGGTGGTGTCCATGCACTTGCCGTCCTCGATGGCGCACAGGGAAGCGCCGGAGCCGATATGGCACACGACGACCTTGCGGGCCTCGCCGTTGGTCATCTCAGCGACCTTCTTGGAGATATAACGGTAGCTGGTGCCGTGGGCGCCGTACTTACGGATGTGCAGCTTGTCGCAGACGTCCTTGGGCAGGGCGTAGGTCTTGGCGACCTCGGGCATGTTGAAGTGGAAGGCGGTGTCATAGACTGTAACGTTGGGCAGGTCGGGATACTGCTCGAGGCAGTACTCGATAACGTTGGCCTCGGGGTTGTTGTGCAGCGGCGCCAGCGGGGCGACCTCGCGGATCTTGGCGAGGACGTCCTCGTCGACGAGGGAGGAATCGCCGAAGTACCAACCGCCCTGAACGATACGATGGCCGATACCCTCGATCTTGACGCCGTTGGCCTCGAGGTCCTTCAGGACGACCTCGATGGCGACCTTGTGGTCGGGGAACTCGATGTTCTCGGTCACTTTCTTGGAGCCGTTGGCAGCGTGGGTGAAGGTACCGCCGGTAAAGCAGACGCGTTCGCAGGAGCCCTTTGCGGACACCTTGTGGGACTTGGTATCGATGACCTGATACTTAAGGGTCGAAGATCCTGCGTTGACGACCAGAACGTTCATGTGTCTCCCTACTAACAGGCGGTGTGGCGCCGCCAGGTTACATACGCTTCAATAATAAACCCAAACGCCCTCGCGCTCGGGTTTATTGCGTTGATATATAAGTTATCGATGCCGTAGCTTCCGCTTCATTGCGCGGCGCAGGCGCCCTCAGATGAGGTTCTCGCCCAGGTTTTTGCCGCCGAGGACGTGCATGTGGAAGTGCATGACGGTCTGGCCGGCGTTGACGCCCTTGTTGGAGATGACGCGGAAACCGTCCTCCAGGCCCTTGGCCTTGGCGACCTCCTGGATGGCGTGAGCCATGGCGCCCATGGTCTCGGCAGGCACGTTGTCGGCGATGTCGCTGTAGTGCTTTTTGGGGATCACGAGCGTGTGGACGGGCGCCTGGGGATTGAGGTCGTCGAACGCGATGGCCTGGTCGTCCTCATAGACAACAGTCGAGGGAATCTCGTGGTTGGCAATTTTGCAGAAGATGCAATCACACATGGCTGGTTCCTTTCTAGTGACAACGCAAAAAGTCGTGTTGTTCAATGAAACACCAAAACAGTTTAGCCCACTTCAAAGATCCCAATTGAGCGAATTCTATTCCCCGGCAATCGCAATGGCCAGAGGGCTTCATCCATCCATATGCTCGTACCTATTCAGAGCGTTTGACCTCGGGAATGATCAATACCGGGAGGACAGATAGACCGTAAAGCAGAGTAATAAGCATCATTTGTTTGTCGTAATCTGAACCGGAAATAGCCGCAATCCCAATAGGAAGCATATAAGAACCCAAAAGGCTAACTTCGGCCATAATGCCACCAGCACTGCCTGCATAACGAGTGCCGATTTCTGCAAATGAGACTGGCAGAGCCTGGACAACTGGACCCATCATGCTCGTAACGATGCCGCACACCGCAAGCAATACCCCCATGGACTTTAAGCCCGAGGCAAACCACGCAACCGCAATTGAAATGGAACCAAGAAGCCCGACAATCACAAGATACGGTCGCGTAAGGCGGCATTTGCCGTAAAGAATCGGAGCAATCAAGCAACCGACAATCCCAGCAGCGGTTGTCAGCGCCGCCATTTCGCCGGCCGTCGAGGCATCGGTGCCTCGCACAAGCTCAAGAGCCTGAGGCAGCACACCAGAAAAGGCGGTCGTGGCAGCAAGTGAGAAAGCGGCGCAAATCGCGCAAAGCCAAACGTTGCGCGAGCGAAATGCTGTCAAAAGTGCTTGGTCGTGCTCAATGCCATCAGGAATAAGTGAGTCATTCTGCACGTTCCTACCAAATATGCCCCAGAAGATAGTCAGAACGGCCAACAACCCTTCTGCAGCTGTATAGCCCATTAGCACGGAAGGCATAAACGCCGATGACGCCTGGGCCGCCGCGATGCCAAAGCAAGTCGCCGCATAGTAAATGCCCATCGCAACATCCGTCTTATCTGCAAACCAAAGTCCAAGCGTCTTTGCATTATTGGCAGTCAATGCCGCCATCCCCACGCCGATGCAAAACATCGAGACAAGTTGAGCAGGATAGTTCGATAGGGTGAAAATTCTGATAGCGCCGCCGACTAAAGAAACACAGAACCCGCCAAGTATCACTACTTTGGGCCCAAGCCTATCTCCAAGTGATCCGAACGGGAGACTAAAGAAAACGGCCGCAAGCATTGGCGCCAGAAAGAGAGATGAGAATCCGACAGGGTCGATATTCATCTGAGGCATGATGACCGTGGCATAGGCGGCGACCTGATACTGCATATAGTTGCCCAAAAAACAGAGGCCACACGTCAACAGCAATATTAACCAGCGGTAACCACTCGAAGCCCGCTTTTGCTCAACTTTGTGCGCAACTTCGCACGCTTCACCATCCATTGCACCAACCTCACATTAAAAATGGTCGCGACCCCCATATCAACTGGAGGTCGCGACCAGGCAAAACACCGATTAATTATAATTCAGAAGTCTCAGGCATCTCGGCTTTTGCCGCCGCACCAGTCTCGGGCAACATCGCAATAGGCAAAACGCTCGCAAGGAAAAGAATCGATTCGATCGTAAAGTTCAACGTCCAATTGTCACCAGAAATAGACGAAACAATAACGGGAACAAAATAGGAGCAGAGAAGGCCGACAGTACCGATTATTCCACCAGCGCTACCGGCATATTTCGCGCCAATCTCAGGAAGATCAGGAGTCATTGCCTGAATAATGGGGCCAGAAAGAGCGGTCATAAAACCATTGAGGACGAGAGCAACCCACATGACAGTGCCAAGCGGCAAAAACCAGTTTGCAACCATTACAACGGCGGCAATCACCGTGGTTACAATGAGAAACGGTTTATTCTTACCGAGCTTGAGGACGGCAGCCGGTCCCGCAAAACAAGCAAAGAAGCTACCAACTGTAATAATTGCTGCCATAGATCCAGCGGTGGCAGTATCAACGCCGCGAACGAGCTCAAGCGCAGACGGCAGAATTGCACAATATGCCGTGGTTGAAGCGAGGGTAAGACCATAAGCCAAGGCAATGCACCAAACGCCGCGCGACTTAGCGGCAATCTTAATGTACTTCATAACCGGCTCGGGCTCGGGCATGGGCTCGCCCTCCGGGACGTTCCTCATAAAGAAGATCCACAGCGCAGCAGTTACAGCTTCGGCAATAGCAGCGACCAGATAAGACACGTCAAGCGTAGGAAAATAAGTGCTGAATGCCTGGGCTATCACGATGGACACACATGAAGCAGCATAGAAAACTCCCACGGCAAGGGAGGTCTGCTGTTTAAACCAGGAACCCAGCACCTTTGCCAGATTGGCATTGAGCGCCGCAATGCCAAAGCCGATCATAAACATCGAAACGATCTGCACGGTAAAGTCATTAATCATGAAATAACGCAGAAAGCCGCCTACAGCAGAAAGCACCATGCCAATTGACACGACAAGCTTAACGCCGTAGCGATCAGCAAGAGATCCTGCAGGAATCGACAAAAACACAGCGGTGAGCATCGGCATCAACATGAGATTGGTAAGCCCACCGGCATCGATGCCGAGAGTCGTCATCACGACGACACCCCATGCTGAAACCTGATATTGCATGAAGTTTGCCATGAAGCAAATGAGGCAAACTACGAATAAGATCATCCACCGATAACCCGATAGCTTTTCTTCTTGAGCCATTTCTTTCTCCTTACGCAGGGATAGTTCAAGCTGAATTCAATGGGGCTAATTAGCCCACTCCATTGCGGTTTCTTTCACTAATCGTTGAGTAGTACCTCGTACATAGGACGGAACACCGAATCTTCTTTGGCATGCAGCGAATGCACCGGCTTCCACTCGTTTTCGTCAATTACCATATGAATGTGGTTCTCAGCGGTATATGGGTCCCATGGTGCCTTGCCCTCAACAAACGGTTTGCCCGTCTTCGCAAAGCTGAACCACGCATCGTTCATTTCATCCGCGAGATGCGCTGGAGGATTGTCACCCGTAAACATCAGACCACTCGCGGTATCAAGATTCTTGAAAACGAACGGCACCTCGATTGCGTGGCAAGAACCCATTCCCTCGACACGAGATTTATAACGGAACAAATAGTTGTACACGGGCTTAAACGCCGACTGCTCTTCAGCCATAAGGTCGGTGCCGACAAAGAAACCGGTTGAGTTCATAAAATTGGTGTAATTCTCGGCAAAATCGCGCTCAGGCCATGCCTCTCGATATGCCTGCTCCCAGTAATCAATATCAATCTGATCATCAAAATGAATCGGGAATTGGCCGTGCCAGAATCCGGGAAGGTCATCGAAGTAGAAATGGAAATACGTAAACTCGTCCTCGGTACACCCAATCATAATATCGATATCCTTGGCTGCGCCCTCCGCCCAGGCCTTCATCGGCTTTTTAGGAAGGAAAGTACCGTCGCAAACCGGCGAGAAAATTAGCGACACTTCGTAAGTATGACGATCGCACCACACCTGCATGCCCTCAATAAGCTCGTCTGCCGACTTCGCCAAGAGATCTTGGGCGGTTTTGCATCCCATGATTTCGGCGAACTCCCGAGCAAAGTGCTCGCCGCGCTCACGGGTCTTATAAAGCTGGATAGGGCCGGATTCCAAAATCGCACGTTGGAAATACTTATTTGCCTCTGGCAAAATGGATAGAAGAGCCTGGCTGGAAGAACCTGCCGACTCACCGAAAAGCGTAACGCAATTGGGGTCACCGCCGAAGGCGGAAATATTCTCATGCACCCACTCGAGCGCGCGGATTTGATCAAGAATGGCAAGATAACCAGCCTCTTTGTAATCCTCCCCACCCGGCAGGCAATCGAGCAGCAGCGATCCAAACAAGTTCAGACGGTAGTTAATCGAAACAATAACGACATCCTTCGCTGCCGCAAAATTGGAGCCGTTATATAGCGGGTCGGCAGATCCGCCTGAGAAGTAGGCACCTCCATGGATATACACCATGACAGGAAGGTTCTTGCGCTCGTGTCCCCTGACCCACACGTTAAGGCTCAGGCAATCCTCCCCCTGCTCATGAAGCGAAGCGAGTTCGACTTCATCGATAAACTGCCTGGCAGAATGCCCGAATTCCACGCATTCAATTTCCTCATCGGAATCGTCAAGGCGCTCGGGGGCACGCCAGCGAAGATCACCTACCGGTTGCTTTGCATAGGGGATGCCCAAAAATGCTTCAACCCCGTTATCGAGCGTCTTGCCCGAAACTATGCCCGTCCTAGTCTTGACCTTCATTGCTTGTCCTTCCTCACAATTAAGATGCTAGATCGATATGGTTTAAGCTAGCTGGCTTGAAGCCATCTTATAATTTGGGGAAAGTCAAAGGTCAACGACGTGTTTCAATGGAATACCAACTGGAAACCAGGCGCTTAATACCGTTCACCTCGTCAAAACGACCGCTTGCCCGACAATGACGGTGTAACAAACATTAGAATAGCTCCAAGGTTTTGAGTGGCCCTAGGGCAGTCGGAAGGTGTGACATGGAACGCGAGTTTTCCCTTAATATCAAGCAGACGGCCGGCCTCTACGGCGTAAGCGCAGACACCCTTCGCTATTACGAGTCAATTGGTCTAGTTGCCCCAAAGCGCGGAGCGAATGCCTACCGTGAATACAGGAAGGACGATTTCGGCAGGCTTAACATCATCATGTCAATGCTCAACATGAATTACACGCTTAGCGAAATCAGGTCTTTCCTAGACAACCATTCACTCGAAACAAGCTTTGAGCTGTTCAGCAACGAACTTGACAGCATCGACGCAGCCATTGCAAAGCTATCGCAACGGCGCCGAAAGATCGAGCATTGCATGCAAAATATATCCATGTCGTTAAGAGCGCGCGAGGAGAAGCAATCGAGGGTGGTTCATAAGGGACCCCGAGGATATGTCATCGTAAGCGAAGACGAGCTAAGCGGCGACATAATTCCCTACGCCACCATTAAACGAATGAAAGAACTCGGGATGGAAATCGACTCGATACACACGGTTCCATGCTTCATCCTTGACCCATCGCGCAGGAGCACCGACGGTTGCTTGGTAGCAAAGAAAACGCTGCTTTCGCTCGGGTCAAGTGACGATAAAGGGTGTGAGATTTTCCCGGAAGGCGACTATCTTTGCAGGACAACCACCGGCCCTGCAGAAATAACGCCGATAGTATGGAGGGAAATGAACGAATTCATGGACCGGAATCGCCTCGTTGCCACGGGTCCCCTTTTAGAATTCTGGTATGTAAGCGAATACATATCCGACAATCAAGATGAGTATTTACACACGCTTGAAATAATGGTTGAACCCAATGTAATTGAGAAGCGATAGCATCTCAACTCATCTTTAGCGCGCCGAAAGGCAAGCCACATTCACCCCTAATGACCCACCCACCTGGGTAGTCTTTTGGGACGGGGCTTTTTTGACTACTTTTGGCGCGAACACAAGCGTTCGGCGAGCTATCGCGCAAGGGTAGTCAAAAAAGCCCCCTCCCAAAAGACTACCCCAAAGTGGGCTGCGAGGTGGTTAGAACGAGAGGTTGTCCTCGGTGTTAGCGGCTTCGCCGTCGGCGAGCACGTCGTTGCCGTCGACGTCCTTAAGGAGCACCGAGACCTTCTGCTCGGCATCGGCCAGGCGGGTACGAAGGCTCTTGAGAAGCTCAACGCCGCGGGTGTAGCTCTCGAGCGACTCCTCGAGCTCCATATCGCCCGACTCCAGGCTGCGGATGATGAGCTCCAGCTCCTGCGAGGCCTGCTTGTACGTAAGCTGCTCGACCGGGGTCTTCTCTGCCATATCTGTTTCCTTTCCTAAAGGTCTATCACATTAATACACGGCCTACTCGACCGTATCGACGGTTGCCGCCACGTTGCCGTCTGCCATGCGAACACGGATGGCATCGCCGGGCTTAAACGCCTTGGCGCTTGTAGCCACACCATCGTCGCCGTACGCGATGGAATAGCCACGGGCAAGCACCTTGAGCGGCGACAGGGCATCGAGCGAAGCGGCAGCTCGGCCCAAGTCGGAGGCGGGCTTGCTGAGCATCGTGCGCCCCTGGTGTTCTAGACGGGAGCTCGCAAGCGTGAGCGCATGACGTTTGCCATCAAGCCCCGAAGTGCTTGCGACCAGACGCTCGGGCAGACGCTCAAAGTTGGAGCGGAAGGCACCGACCGAGCGCGCAATGGTGCCCGATAGGCGATCGGCCGTCAGGGCAAGCTCCGACTCGCGACGCTCAACCATAAACGTTGGATCGTTCAGGCACGGGCGGTACGCGGCCGCATCGAGCGCATCGCCTAAGCGCGCCGTATAGGTATCCCAGGCACGCCGACCACGCTGATCGAGCATCTCCAGATCGACCTGATCCGACCCGATCATCGAAGCCATCGCAGCGCCTAGGCGCTGATGGCGCGTCTCGAGCACATCCGCCAGCTCTGTCATAGCCGGTGCCACGGATTCTGCCGCTGCCGTGGGCGTGGAGGCACGACGGTCGCTCACCATGTCGCAGATTGAGGTATCGGGCTCATGGCCAATACCTGTCACCACGGGCACGGGACAGGCCGCCACCGCACGGGCAAGGTCCTCGTCGTTGAAGGTCATGAGGTCCTCGAAGGAACCGCCGCCGCGCACGAGCAAAATGCAGTCGGGCGCGGGCGTAATTGCAGCGGCGCGGCGCAAGCCTTCAATAAGCTCCGCCGGCGCACCCTCGCCTTGGACCTTGGCACCCACGCAAACGAGCTCGACAAGTGGGTTGCGACGGCGCAGCGTACGCTTGACGTCGTCGATCACGGCGCCCGAAAGCGAGGTGACGACCGCCACGCGTGAGCAAAACACCGGGATGCGACGTTTACGGGATTCGTCCACCAAGCCCTCGCGGCGCAGCTTTTCGGCCAACTGTGCCACCTGTTGACGCAGCAGGCCCTCCCCCGCCAACGAGAACGAGCGGGCGACAAAGCTCATACGGCCCGTGGGCTTATAGAGATTGAAGCTGCCCTTAAAGCTCACCTGCATACCGTCGCGCAAATCGAAGGTGCGCTTAAGATAGGCACCCTTCCAGATGATGCAGTCGACGGCGGCCGAGTCGTCCTTGATCTGGAAGTAACAGTGGCCGCTTCGGGCATTGGGGCCACGAAAGCCGGTGACCTCGCCCAGGACGTTCAGCTGCGGAATCGCATCGAGCGCGCCGGCGGCGATCTCCACCGCCTGGCTCACGCTGAGCTCTTTACGCTCCTGCTCGTCCGAGCCGTCGAACTCGGCAGAAACGCTATTGCCGGTTAGATTCCAGCCTGCCACGCAGCCTCCTTTCGTCATTGTGCACACGGGCTCCAGCCCTGTGCAAATTCAAGTCCCACACATAGTACAGCGCCGCGGGGACACAAATCCCCGCGGCGCCTGTCAGTCCAAGTTCTTATCGGTTGGAGTTTCTGTTGTAACGAGCCATAAGGTAGAGCAGCTGAATGATCGAGGTGAGCGCGGCTGCCACATAGGTAAGCGCGGCTGCCGTCAGCACCTTCTTGGCACCGTTGACCTGCTTGGAGCTCATGCCCGACTGCTCAATGTAGGCCACAGCGCGGCGGCTGGCATCTATCTCGACCGGAAGCGTAACCAGCTGGAACAGCACGCTAAACGAGAAGAAAATCAGTGCGAGGGTCGTGAGCCCGGCAATGTTCATAAACAAGCCCATGAGCAGCACGATCGTCCAGGTATTCTGGGTAAAGTTGACGACCGGCACGAGGGCGCTGCGCACCTTCATCATGGCGTAACCGCTTTGACGCTGGGCGGCATGGCCCGCCTCATGGCAGGCGACGGCAACGCTTGCGACCGACCCGCCCGAACGGTTAGCGTCAGACAGATACAGGTTGTTGTCCTGCGGGTTGTAGTGGTCGGTGAGCTCGCCGGCAACGCCCTTGATGCCCACGGCGTTGCAACCGTTGGCATCGAGCATGCGGCGAGCAACCACAGCGCCCGTATCGCCGTCCGAGCGCACCTTGGACCACGTCTTGTACGTCGAGTTGATATAGCTCTGCGCGGCAAGACCGAGCACCGTACAAATAAGAACAACCAGCAGGTACAGCGGGTCGATACCAAAGCCGTATCCATAGTAATAAGGCATGCGAATTCCTCCGAATCGAGTTACACGTTGGAGGCATTTTACCCATTCAGCTGACCAGCAAGTCAGCATCGATGTTTCGGCATTACCGCTCTAGAACGTTTGCATCGTTTGGAAAACCGCGTAGCTATATAACTACAAAAGCTCGATTTTACCGTCCTTCACGGTGAGTCCCATATTGCCCGAGAGTAAATCGTCCAGACGCGAACCCACGAGCTCAAAACGCCAGCCTTCGCGCAGGGGGCTCTGCTCGGGATGCTCAATGTAGTCGGCCAAGTCATCGCGCGAGGCAATGACCGAGGTCGCCACACCCGAACGCTCGGCAACCAAGCGGATGAGCGCATACATCAGGTCGGTCACGCTCTCCAGCTCCGGCGAGATCTGACGGTGCCCGCGCACCATGAGCGGCAGGCGATCGTGCGGGCAGCTCGCGCCGCGCTTGATGGCCATGAGCGCACCGTCCACGTCGCGCTCCCCCAGCTGATCGGTACCGCGAATGCTACGGAACTCCTCAACGCGCACGGGATTGCGCTTGACGAGTGCAAGCAGCGTGTCATCGGACATGACCCACTTGCGCGGGATGTTACGGCGCTCGGCGCGATCCTCGCGCCAGGCGGCGAGCTCGCGCGCAATGCCCAGCTGATGGCGGCTGCACGAGTTGATGCGCTTGACCTTACGGAATGCCTCGTGACGGTCGGCGCGATAGTGCGACTCGTCGGCCAGCGGGCGTAGCTCGTCGAGCACCCAGTCCACGCGGCCCAGCTCACGCAGACGGCTCATCATCTCGGTATAGGCCACGATTAAGTACTTGACGTCATCGATCGCGTACTCAATCTGCTTGTCGGTCAGCGGACGGCGCGACCAGTCGGTCAGTGACTCGGTCTTGGGCAGCGAGACGCCGCAAAACGTCTGCACGAGCGCGCCGTAGGAAATCTGCTGGCGCTCACCCAAAAAGGCGGCGGCCACCTGCGTATCAAAAATAGGACGCGGCAGCACGCCCACAGTATGGAGCATGACCTCCATATCCTGCGAGCAGGCGTGGAACACCTTGGTTACGCTCTCATCGGCCATAAGCTCGGCGAGCGGCGACAGGTCGTCGATCACCAGGGGGTCGACCGCGACGCTCTCGGCAGGGGTGGCAATCTGAACCAGGCACAGACGCGGATGGAACGTGCGCTCGCGCAAAAACTCGGTATCGACGGCAATCGCGTCGAACTCGCGGGCGCGCTGGCAAAAGTCGAGTAGAGCCTGATGTGTGGAAATGTACATATCAACCCATCGAATAAGGTTAGGCCCGAAAAACACGGGTAGGATATCGGCATTGCCTTACAACTATACTCGGTTAGTCACAGAACGGGAACGTAAGTATGCGCTGCCTTATCATCCACAACCCGGCATCGGGCCCCAGCTCAGATGAAATCTTCGCATTCACGCACGCCCTCGCGCAGGGCGGCGACGAGGTCGTGATGCGCTTTATCGGCGATGGCATGGAGCCCGAGGACGCCGTGGCGGACGTGCGCGAGTTCGATCGCGTGGTGGTCTCGGGTGGCGACGGCACCGTCTCCAACGTGCTCGACCAGATGCGCGGATGCGGCGTCCCCACACTCGTCTTCCCCTCTGGCACGGCATGCCTGTTCTTCAACAACATCGGCAATGCCCCCGAGGCGGCGGCGCTTGCCAAGGCCTGCCGCGCCGGCCGCACCGTCAAGGCGGACATGGGCGAACTCTTTTGGCTCGACGAGAACGGTAACGAGAGGCGCCATGGCTTTATCATCATTGCCGGCTCAGGCTACGACGCCGAGATCATGATGAAGGCCGCTCCCACCAAAAACGACATCGGCGAGATCGCCTACTTCCTGTCGGCGCTTGCCACGCCCAATCCCACAGTGGCGCACTTTACGATTGAGCATGACGGCATTGTCGAGGAGCTCGACGGCATCTGCTGCATGGCCGGCAACACCTCGGTCATCCAAAACGACATCAACCTGTTCCCCGACTGTCGCATGAACGACGGCATGGTCGACATCGCGGTCATCGAGCCCGTAAAAACCGTGCAGTTGCTGCCCACCGTGATCACCGCCGCGCTCGACCCCGCCGGCAAGGTGCTCGGTCGCCCGCAGTTCAAGATCATCCAGACCAAGGAAGCTAAGATTACCTGTACACCGTCGCTGGGCATGCAGTTCGATGGCGAGATTATCTCCAGCAACTCCGGCGTCTTTGGCGCCCGCGCGCTTCCGCAATGTCTCGACCTGATCGTCGACGAATTCTCACCGCTTGGTAAATAGGAGGACCCCATGAACGACAATCCCCTGCTCGGCTTTATCGTCATTGTTCTGGCCATGCTCGTCGGCTATGCGATCAACGTGATCCACCGCCGGAAGAAATAATTCCACATTGGTATGATATTCATCCAATTATCGTCTCCCCCGCTGTTTATGCATTTGTCAAACAGCGGGGGATTTTTTCTTTGCGACCCGGCCATGTGCTTTATCAAGGTAGAGTAATTGCAGGGTGCCTTTATTTAACTAAAGCCACAAAATGAGTATTCTTATCCGCTCATCGCATATTTTAGAACGCTTATCGAGTATTTAATCAAAGTTAGTGAATACTATTTCAACTTCCGATAGGCTAATAAG
>CATWBO010000042.1 GCA_958349055.1 uncultured bacterium | reverse complement strand
TGCGACACTGAAGTAGTGTCCATCCTCGCAGTATCCGGTTCTCAAGGTGCACGCCTTGCGGCTGATCCGGTCCCACCGAGCCGCGCGGCAAGGAGATATATTGCCAGACCGCGAAGCTCTGTGGGACGTCAATTCCACTCTTCACAAGTCCTACACAACATATCGCTTTCTATAGCTAATAGAAAGACTGGTGCGGATCTTCCGCACGTATCAGATGATGACCCTTTGGTTCAGGAATATATAGAGATCGGTCACCTGTAAGTGTCTATCTACCCGCGCTTTTAGCAATGTAAACCGCGCTTCAGATAAAAAGAGGGAGCGCCGCGTACAACGCGACACTCCCCTAGCGATTCAAGAGAATCTATTAGGCCTCGAGAGCCTTCTTGGCGATGGTAGCCAGCTCGTTGAAGGACTCGATGTCCTCGTAAGCCATCTGAGCCAGGACCTTGCGGTCGAGCTCGATGCCGGCAACCTTCAGGCCGTGCATGAACTGAGAGTAAGAAATATCGTTCAGGCGAGCAGCAGCGTTGATACGAGTGATCCAGAGAGAACGAATCTCGCGCTTCTTGTTGCGGCGATCACGATACTGATACTGCAGGGAGTGCTGGACCTGCTCTTTAGCATGCTTGTAAGTACGCGAAGCGGCACCGTAGTAACCCTTCGCACGGTGCATAACGGTACGGCGCTTCTTCTTGGCGGCAACAGCGCGCTTAATACGTGCCATGTTCTATCAACTCCTAGATGGTAAAACGAAAACGGGAACGCGAACTTAGGCGAGACGCGACTTGATGACCTTGCGGTCGGCAGCGGCGATCTCGGTCTCCTGACGGAAGCCACGCTTACGCTTGGTGGACTTCTTGCTCAGGATGTGGCTCTTGAAAGCCTTGGCGCGCATAAGCTTGCCGGTACCAGTCTTGCGGAAACGCTTCTTGGTGCCGCTGTGGGACTTCATCTTAGGCATGAAATACTCCTTAATCGGTTACAGAACACTAGTTACTTGCTATCGCTTGCCGCTTTATCCTCATCGAAGGCGCCCTTAATCGGGGCGAGCAGCATAAGCATGTTACGGCCTTCCATCTTAGGCTTGGACTCGACCGTAGCGTAAGGCTTGAGATCCTCGGCGAGACGCTCGAGAACGTTAAGGCCCTGCTCCGGGTGAGCCATCTCACGGCCGCGGAACATGATGGTGATCTTAACGCGTGCGCCCTTCTTGAGGAAACGCAGAACGTGACCCTTCTTGGTCTCGTAGTCGCCAACGTCGATCTTGGGTCGGAACTTCATTTCCTTGACCTCGACCTTGGACTGGTTCTTACGAGCGGCCTTAGCCTTCATGGCCTGCTGGTACTTGAACTTACCGTAGTCCATGACCTTGCAGACCGGCGGCTCCGCGTTGGGAGCGATCTCGACCAGGTCGAGACCCTGATCGTCAGCAACGCGCTGGGCATCGCGGATGGCGAACAGGCCGAGCTGAGAGCCATCGACGCCAATCAAACGGCACGAAGA
Source organism: uncultured bacterium (assembly GCA_958349055.1). GTDB lineage: Bacteria > Actinomycetota > Coriobacteriia > Coriobacteriales > Coriobacteriaceae > Collinsella. The sequence goes on along the minus strand of CATWBO010000042.1, from coordinate 12,924 downwards.
TGCGGTGATCTCGTCGTTGATGCGGGTGTCATCAGACTTAGCTATTTTCCCTACCTCCATTCATAAAAAAATAACCCGGCGCTTTTCAGCAACCAGGTCGTACACGTAGACATCCTCGGTATGAGGAAGGGAATCTAGGTTGTATGACCAGTCAGCTGCTCATTGGCGCCAAAAGGTGGGAACCCTCGGGTTCCTCTTTAGGGCATTGCGGGAACAACGCCTTGCGAATAATAACACGTACAGCGCGCTATCACATTACGTACACGAAAAAGGGGCCTTGACCCCCTTGAAGCGCAGGTGCATGTATGGTGCCCGAGGCGAGACTCGAAGGGACTTCGCTTCGCGAAGCCCCGGGCTTCGGGCGCATGGCGCCCTCACCACGCTCCGCTGCAAGCAGGCCACAGGCCTGTTTGCTTAACGCTCCGCGCGCTCACGCGAGTTCGGCACGAAAAAGGGGGCCTTGACCCCCTTGAACGCTCACTTGCATGTATGGTGCCCGAGGCGAGACTCGAACTCGCACGTTGTTGCCAACGGTGGATTTTGAGTCCACTGCGTCTGCCAATTCCGCCACTCGGGCACGTAATGCGTGAGTTAGTTTATCACAGCTTTCTGTTGATTAGTCCGAAAATGGAACTTCTAGCATTTCGATAAGCTCAACCTTGCGCAACATCTCCCGCTTACGACATCCACGTCCGTCAACCGAGGCCTCGCCCATCTGGTTGTCATAGGGATCCTCGCGCATACCATCGAAAGCAGGCACAAATTCAGCCTGGAATCGGTTGTTGGCCACCATACGCCACGGGTCGAGATTGCCAAAGTAGTGACGACGACGCCACTCCTCCCCCATCCTGCGTGCCGAGGAACCAAACGATACGTCGGCGTTAAGCCAACCGGTCTGGGGTGTGTAGAACTCGGCCCAATCGTGCGGTCCCACCGAATCGGGCGCAACATATAGGCCGCTCTGCCAACGAGCAGGCACCCCCGCGATGCGGCACATGGTGATAAACGTGAGCGCCATAACGCCGCAATCGCCGCGGAGCGAATGCGCACAGTCGTCGGCAATAGATCCCAAAAGCAGGTACGGTGGCTGATAGCGATAGTCGATATGCTGTGTCAGGTAATCATAGATAGCACGAGCGCGATCGAGCGGATCCTCGAGCCCGTCAATAACACGCTCCGTCAACTGTCGCAGGTACGGCGTAAACGCAATATGCGGACGGTCCTCGGAAGTGTCCTCGGGCAGCGGCGTGTCCATGCATGTATGCGATGGGAGCGCGCCACCATAGATATCGCAATAGGCAGCATTAATGTGATAACGATAGGTTACCGAGAATGAATGTGCAGTCGAAGATGTCCAAGAGGCAGTGCGAGCCGAAACGTTTTCAGAGGCAACATTCCCCTCCGACGTCATATCGAGAACCTCGATATGAGACTGTTGACGACAGGCGGAGGCAACGGGCAGCCACGCGCGAACAGTCTCTCCCTCCAGAGCGCCGGGGACAGACACGGACGCTTTAAGCGTAATGACGCGAGCCAATCCGTTTTGTGACTCCATCTCCTTGAGCATCTCGTTGCGCAGCGCTATTCCGTCCGTAGAATCGGGCCGCATGCCGGGAACCTCTTTGGGATATACGCGAAGCGAATCGAGGAAGTTGTCGAGAACGAACAGTTCGCCATCGATAAAGCGCCAGTCAATACGCTTACGATTAATCAGGTCATCAAACTGCTCTTCGGTAAACTCTGGCCACTCCTCGCGAATCATCGCAATAGCTTGGTCGCGCGACACCGAAAAATGAAGCGGCGTCTCGAGCATGCGATACCGCTCGGCACGAACACAAGCAGCCAGCGAAGGCTCGGGGTTCTGCTCCAAAAGGCGATCGCAGACAGCAACAGCCTGCGTCAAATACCCGGCATCCTTAAGACGAAGAATCTCGGGCGGCAGTTCAACATCGAGATGACGAAAGTCATCACAGCGAACATCAGCAGAGCAACCAACAGGACCCTCGTCAATAACCTTCCCATCCGAAGGCAGCACATCAATAACAGCCATACCAAACTCCAAGTCATTAGAACTCTTGAAGCACATTGTAGCGAGATAAAAAGAAAGCCCCAACAAGGGAGCCATCAACGCCGCCGAACGGTAGTCAAAAAAATGACTTCAGCCCAGTAACCCTGTAGCGAGTTAACAAAGGAGGCCCCGTTTCCCCGGAGCTTTTCCCATTGCGCGACTTCTGGCAAAGCCAGTAGCTATCTTAATTCAGACTGGTAACCCTGCGGCGTTAAACGAAGGAAGCCCCGTCCCCCGGAACTGTTTCCTTGGCGCGACTTCTGGCGAAGCCAGGTGAGCGCAAAGGAAACAGTGTAGGGGGACGGGGCTTCCGGCGGGAAATTTAGCGACGCTTACGCCTTGTTGACGGAGCCAAACTCCTCCATGAGCTCCTTGGTGCGGGCAACGATGTTGTCGCGACCAGGCTTGAGGAGCTTGCGGGGGTCAAAGCCCTTGCCCTGCTGATCCTTGCCAGCCTCGATGTACTCGCGGACGCCCTTGGCGAAGACGAGCTGCAGGTCGGTGTTGACGTTGATCTTGGAGATGCCCAGGGAAATGGCCTTCTTGATCTGATCCTCGGGGATGCCGGTACCACCGTGCAGAACGAGGGGCAGGTCGCCGGTCTGGGCCTTGATCTCGCCCAGGCGCTCGAAGGAAAGGCCAGCCCAGTCGGCGGGGTACACGCCGTGGATGTTTCCGATGCCGCAGGCGAGGAAGTCGACGCCCAGGTCAGCGATCTGCTTGCACTCAGCAGGATCAGCGAGCTCGCCGCTGGAGGTCACGCCGTCCTCGGTGCCGCCGATGCCGCCGACCTCGGCCTCGATGGACATGCCCTTGGAGTGGGCAAGCTCAACGAGCTCCTTGGTGCGGTCGAGGTTAAGCTGGAAGGTCTCCTCGTGAGAGCCGTCATACATGATGGACGTGAAGCCGGCCTCGATGCACTTGAAGCAGTCCTCGTAAGAACCGTGATCGAGGTGAAGGGCGACGGGAACGGTAACGCCCGTGGCCTCGACGGCAGCCTTGACCATGTCGGCGCAGACCTTGAAACCGCCCATCCACTTAGCGGCACCAGCGGTGCACTGAAGGATCAGCGGAGACTTGGCCTCCTCGGCGGCCTGGAGAATAGCCAGGGTCCACTCGAGGTTGTTGGTGTTGAAGGCACCGAGACCGTACTTGCCGGCCTCAGCCTTCTTGAGCATGTCTGCTGCGTTGACGAGCATAAAAGAAACCTCCTGTAAGGTTGCTCCGATAACGCCTGAGATTTTACCACGGCGCACCCGAGCATAAACGTTCGTTTGTTCACGAATATCGTCCAAACAGACTTTTTTGACCGTTTGCCCTACGGAATCGACCCGTTGGGGAAAAATAGCTTGACGTTTGAACGCTTCTCGTGCTTCAAAAGCCGACTATTAAGCTACATCTGCATGAAAGGGTTCTGCATGAGCTCGCGTGCCATGGTGGTCGAATCGCCATGGCCGGTTAGGCAAACGGTATCGGGCGGGAGAAGCCGGACGAGCTTGGAGAGCGAGCGCAGAATCGCCGCCTCGTCTCCTCCAGAAAGATCGGTGCGGCCGTGCCCACCCGGAAACAGGGTGTCGCCCACAAAGGCAATGTTCCCCTGCTCGGTGGCAGCAAACAAGACGATCCCGCCCGGCGTATGCCCTGGCGTCTCGATCACCTGCAGGCAGATATCGCCCACCTCGATAGCATCGCCCTCGGCGAGCAGGCGCGTCGGCTCCCCGGGGTCAGGCGTCTCAATGCCCCACATAGCTCGCTGTTCCTCGATGTTCGCATGCGGCACCGCCACATCCTTAGCGCACAGCTCATACTGGCAGCCCTTGCCAACGGTGGTTCGCACGCCGGCAACACCACCAACATGATCAGCATGGCCATGAGTGCACACGGCGCCAAGCACGTGTACGCCGGGATGTTCGGCTCGAATATGCTCCACCAAGCGCTCGCCTTCCCATGCGGGGTCGATAATCATGCACTTATTGTCCGAAATAACAGCATAGCTATTGGTCTGAATGGGACCGTTTACGAGCGTCTCGATCTCGACCGATCCCTTGGGAGTTAAATCCAAGGACACAGCACTCATGTCCCTCTCCTCTCTATAGAACTCGAGGCATCAAACGATGCCTCGAGTGTAGCGAATATCGATAATGTGGCACGTTCGTCGCGACTAAACGCGGCGCTTAAGCTGGGCTCCACCCTCGCCGGGCATCAGGCGGCGCGCGTCGTAGACCGAGTCAACGCTGCTGATAGAGGCCAGCAGCGGATCCAAACCACTCGCGTCCGAAATCTCGACCATAAAGCGCAGGGTTGCAATACCCTCGCGGTTGGTCGACGTGGCGGCAGAAAGGATATTGCCGCCCGCATCGCCAATGGCGATGGTGACATCCTTGAGCAGGCCCATGCGGTCCAGACACTCGACCACGATCTCGACCTGAAAGAGGGTGTCGGCAGCGCCGTCCCACTCCACTTCGATCATGCGCTCGGGATGTTCCATAAGACCCTTGACGTTGGGGCAGTTGGCGCGATGCACCGAGACGCCGCGACCGCGCGTGATGAAGCCGACGATGTCGTCGCCCGTCACGGGGTTGCAGCAATGAGCCAGACGGACTAGCAGGCCGCTGTTACTCTCGCCCTTGACGATAATGCCGTTACTGGCGCTCTTGCCGCGCTTTTGCGGCTTGCGGTTGGAGCCGCGAGCAGGCTGTTTCACGACCTCGGCGATAGCCTCGGCCTTGGTGAGCTGTTCCTCGGGCTTGGGGTCCAAGATTTGCTCGACCTTATTGCCCACAGCGCGCGGGGCAACCTTGCCGGCGCCGACGGCGGCAAACAGGTCCTCGAGCTGCTTGAAGTTAAACTGCTCCGCCACGGCGTTGAGCGCACGCGTCGAACGCGGCGTAGAAATGCCATAGCCACGCTTACGCAGGTCCTTGGCCAGCATATCGCGGCCGGCGGCAGCGTCGTCGTCCTTGGTCGCAGCGGCAAAATAGCGGCGGATCTTTGACTTGGCGGAAGGCGTCTTGACGATCTTGAGCCAATCACGCGACGGCTTGGAACTCTTGTTAGTCAGAATCTCGACACGGTCACCCGTCTTAATCTCGTGCGTGAGCGGAGCCACCGCACCGTTGATTTTGGCGCCGACGCAATGGTTTCCCACCTCGGTGTGAACGGCGTAGGCAAAGTCGAGCGGTGTGGAGCCGGCACGAAGCGCCATGACCTCGCCCTTGGGCGTAAAGACAAAGATCTCCTGATCGAAGAGATCGACCTTCAGCGAATGCAGGTATTCCTTGGCGTCGGTAATCTCATCAGACGCAGCCCAATCGAGCGAATGTTTGAGCCAGTTAATCTGGTCGTCCAGACGCTGGGCATCATTGGTCTTGGAGGCAGACGATCCGCCCGACTTCTTATATAGCCAGTGGGCGGCAATGCCGTACTCGGCCTGCTCATGCATCTCGTAGGTTCGAATCTGAATCTCGAGCGGGCGAGCCGTGGGGCCGATGACCGTCGTGTGGAGCGACTGGTAGTTATTGACCTTGGGCATGGCGATATAGTCTTTAAAGCGACCGGGCATGGGGTGCCACAGCGTGTGCACCGCGCCGAGCGTGGAGTAGCAATCGCGCACCGAATGCGTGATGACGCGCAGTGCCACCAGGTCGTAGATCTCGGAGAATTCCTTGCCCTTGCGCTTCATCTTTTGATAGATGGACCAATAGTGCTTGGAACGGCCGTTGATCTGGAAGTCTTCCAGGCCAATGCGGTTGAGCTCGTCGGTGAGCGTCTTGATGGTCTCGGCCAGATAGCGCTCACGGACCTCGCGCGACTCCGCCACCATGCGTGCGATGCGCTGGTAGGCATCAGGCTCCAGGTAGAAGAAGGACAGGTCCTCGAGCTCCCATTTAATGGAGCTCATGCCCAGGCGGTCGGCCAGGGGCGCGTACACGTCCATAGTCTCGCGAGCCTTAAACAGGCGACGGTCCTCACGCAGGGCGGCAAGGGTGCGCATGTTGTGCAGACGATCGGCAAGCTTAACGATAATGACGCGGATGTCCTTGGACATGGCGAGGAACATCTTGCGCAGCGTGAGGGCCTGCTTCTCGTCCATGCTGTCGACTTCGATGTTGGTGAGCTTGGTCACGCCATCGACGAGCTCGGCCACCGTATCGCCAAACAGGCCGGAAACATCGGCAAGCGAGGTCTCGGTATCCTCGACGGTATCGTGCAGCAGCGCGGCGCACACCACGTCACAGTCCATCTTGAGGTCGGCCAAAATGATGGCCACCTCGACGGGATGGTTAATGTACATCTCGCCCGAGCGGCGCTTTTGGTTGCAGTGCTTCTCGGCAGCAAAGCAGTAGGCCTGTTCAACCTTGGAGAAGTCGTCCTCATTCATATATTTGAGGCACAGGCGCTCCAGCTTGTCGTAGCTGTCCGCCATAATCTCGGGCGGCAGCTCATCGGCATGCTTATAGTGCTCCATCTCCGAGAACGGCTGGAGGGTGGAATCATGGGCGGTACGGGCTGCGGCATCCATCGAGGTCCCCTTCCCCTAGGCCCGCGGTACGATCGGGCGGTTAACTTTGGCTAGCATATCAGAAGCGCACGAATCGAGCGCCCAACTCCGGAAAGCCGAGAACTCCATGCGCGAGCGCAAGCCCTCCAAATAGCGAATTGACCTGCTCAATTGCACGCGGCCGGGATTTTCGGCCATCACGATGCGGCGCGTGTCGCCAAGCTCCGAAACGCGGCAGAAACCAAGCTCTTCGAAGATTCCCAGGCCGCTTGCCACCGAACGCTCGTCGACCGGGGTGCGGGCATCGATGGCAAGGCACATCTGCGCGATGTCGATATCGCTTGCGCAGAATGAATCATCCCCGGTCTTACCGCGGTTGGAGCGCCACATGGTCTGCAGCGCACGATAGAGTGTGACGAGTTCGTCACGCTCGGGTGCGTAGCAGTCGAGCAGGCGCTCGTTGATGCGGGCGTCGCGCGACGAATAGAGCAGATGGATCACGGCGGGCTGACCATCGCGACCGGCACGCCCGCTCATCTGGTTGAACTCAATGGCGCCAAACGGCATGTGGTAGAGCACGACATGGCGGATATCGGGCAGGTTGACACCCTCGCCAAAGGCGGAGGTCGAAACGATGCAGCTGAGGCTTCCGTCTCGGAATGCTTCCTCCACGCGGCGGCGATCAGAGCGCGCAAGCCCCGCGTTATAGAACGCGATATGGGTTGCGCAATCGGGCACACGCTTGCGCAACGTCTTGGCGAGCGCCACGGACTGGTCGCGCGAATTGACGTAAATGACGGTCTTCTCCCCCGTCGCCACGATCGACACCAAACGATTCTCGCGGCTCGCAAGGTCGCGGTCGTCCTCGAGCTGCAGGTTCTCGCGCACCGTCTCGTCGACCACCGTGCGAGTAATCGGCAGCATGCGGGCAAGCTCGGCCACGACCGGAGCCGTCGCGGTGGCCGTCGCAGCCATAACAACCGGGTCGCCCAGGTCTTTGAGGATATCGGGCATGTCGAGATAGGCGCTGCGGTCGCCGCCCTTGGCAAGGCCGGCGTGGTGCGCCTCATCGATAACGACAAAGCCGATGCGGCCCGAACGCGCGAAGCGGTCACGGTGGATAGATAGGAACTCGGGCGTCGTGAGCACGATACCGGTGCGGCCCGAAGCTAGGCCGGCGAACACGTCATCGCGTGCGGCCTCCACGGTCTCGCCGGTCAGCACGCCAACGCCAATGCCAAGCGCTGCCATCGTCGACGAGAGGTGATAGGCCTGGTCGGCAACAAGCGCGCGCAGCGGATAGACAAAGATACTCGCACGTCCGCGAAGGACAGCCTCGCGCGCAGCATGTACATGGAAGATGAGAGACTTGCCGCGGCCCGTTCCCATAACGGCCAAGACGCTCTGGTGGTCGGCCAAGGCATCGAGCGCCTCAGCCTGCGCGCGGTGCGGCTGGTTCGATCCGATAAAGCTATGGATAAGCGAGCGCGTGAGCTCGGTATAGGAAAGCTGGGCGAGCGTCTCGCGCTTACGCGACTCCAGGCGCAGGCCGGAATCCGCCGGCTGCACGCCACGACGAAGCTCGCATGCCGGATCGTCGACGCTGGGCAGCGTGGTATCGCGGACCAGAACATCCTTGATCATGAGCTTGGGCTTCACACGCCCCTGCCAATGCTCGGCAACGGCCTCGAACACCAAGTCGACAGCGCTATCGCAGTTGATGAGCTTATCGATTTGCGGCACGCGGAACATAATGGCCGGCACACTCGCGGCGCCATCGGTCGCCACAAAGCGCATGTGCTCGCCGGTTTTGCCCACCACGGCGCGGTCGCACATCGTCACGCCCTCGGCGGCCAGAAGCGGCACCTTGTTGCCCTGGCCAAACGGCTCAAGACGGGAGATCTGCTCGATGGTCTCGATATTCAGCTCGGAGAGGTCGACCGTGGCGGCAACCTCGTCGGTGTCCTCAAAGTCCTCGGCGGGAAGTTCGGACAGCACGGCGGAAAGACGACGACGGAACTCGTCGAGCTTGGACGCCTCGATGGTCACGCCCACCGCGCCCGCATGCCCGCCGCGACGAACCAGCAGATCCGAGCAGCGTTCTACGGCGTCGAACAGGTTGACCTTGCCCACCGAGCGACCCGAGCCGCGAGCGATACCGTCTTCGATCGAGAAGAGCAGCGCCGGCACGTGATAACGGTTGGTCAGACGGCTCGCTACGATACCCTTGACGCCCTCGTGCCAGCCCTCGCCACCCACGACGATTGCGCGACCGCCATCATAGGTCTCCTCCACCTTCGCCATGGCGTCGCGTGTGAGCTCCGCCTCGATCTCGCGGCGCTGACGGTTGATCTCCTCGAGCTCGGCCGCCAGAGCGCTTGCCTCGATAGGATCGCGGGCAAGCAGCAGGTCGAGTGCCAGCTTGGGATCGGCCATGCGGCCGGCGGCGTTCAAGCGGGGAATGAGCGAAAACGACAGGCCATCGGCCGTAATGCTAGAGAGGTCGGCCTTGGCGAGCGCGGCAAGCGCGATATAGCCGGGGCGGGCGGTCACGCGCATCTGCTGGATGCCCTCGGCGACCAGTGCGCGATTCTCGGGCGTGAGCGGCATCATGTCGGACACGGTACCAAGCGCCGCAACCTCGATCAGCGAACGCCAATACGACGGCTTGCCCAGACGCTCGCCCAGAACCTGCACCAGCTTGAGTGCCACGCCGGCACCGGCAAGCTCACGTGAAGGACCCTCGTCCTCGAGCTTAGGGTCGGTCAGGGGCACGCCCTGCGGCACCTGATCGGAGGGCTCGTGATGGTCCGTGACCACCAAATCGATCCCCAGGCTCTCCAGATAGGAGACCTCTTCCTTGGCGGCAATACCGTTATCGACGGTCACGATCAGCCGGGGGCGAGCGAGCTCGTTAACGCGGTCGAGCGCCGCGCGCGAAAGACCATAGCCCTCGTCAAAGCGATGCGGAATAAACGGTGTGACATCGGCACCAAACGTGCACAGTGCCTCGGTCAACAGGCAGGTCGACGTAATACCGTCAACGTCAAAATCGCCAAAGACCGCGATGCGCTCGTGGTTGCGAATAGCACGCTCGACGCGGTCGGCAACGACCGACATGCCCGGGATAATGAGTGGGTCGGCCCAGTCGCGATCGAGCGAAGGCGTCAAAAACAGCTGGCCTTCCTCGATGGATGTAATGCCGTGCGCAACCATAATGCGCGCCACCAGCCCGGGTATGCCCAGGCCAGCCGAAAGCTCCTTTTCGAGCTCGGGGTTTTGCTGAGCGACCGCCCAGCGATGCGTCGTCTTAAGCGATGACATAGGCACCCACCCCCGATAGGGGCAGGTCGCCGCGATACCTCTCACGGTTCATAGCGATGAGTCCTCTGTGTATGCCCGCTTCGGCAGGCAGATCTGTTGAACGGATTTATTATACCGTGCAGTACGGACGCAAAACGCCGCAGCACGCCGCGGTTTCGGTAAACGATGCCGGTAATACCCTCGAAATAATCGAGCGTTTCTGACGCACGGACGCATGCGAGCGTCTAGCATATCCATTCAAAACGGATTCACGAGCAAAGGGAGTCACAAGAGTATATGAAGCAATGGGTTGGACTGGGCAAGTTTCTCGCGGGGCACATGCAGGTCATCGTTCCGATTTGCGTGACGCTCGGCGTGCTCTTTCCCCAGCAGATCGGCGTGCTCAAGCCCATCGTGCCCACCCTGTTTGCCTTTATGACGTTTCAGGGAGCACTGAGCAACACCTTCCATCAGGTGGCCGAGGTATTCCGTCGTCCGCTACACCTGATTCTGGCGCTGTTGGTCTCGGCAGTGCTCATCCCCATCGCCGCCTATGCCATGGGATCGTTGTTCTTTGGTTCCAACCCTAACCTCGTCTGCGGCATCGTGCTCGAGTACAGCGTGCCCGTGGCCGTCACCGCCTTTATGTGGATCAGCATGTTCGGCGGCAACGGCCCGCTCGCGCTCACCATTATCCTGACGTCCTCGGTCATCTCGCCCGTGACGATTCCGCTTACGCTCAAGCTCCTGCTGGGCGCCACCGTCTCGATCGATGTGCCGAGCATGATGCAGAACATGGCCTTTATGATCGCCATTCCCGCCGTACTCGGTATCGTCATCAACGAGCTCACGCGCGGCTGGGGCCACGAGAAGCTCTCCCCCGCGCTTTCGCCCGCCTGCAAGTTCATGATGATGGGTGTCATCGCGTCCAACTCCACCGCCATGAGCGAGTACGTGCTGCACATGAATGTTGAGCGCTTGGAAGTCGCCCTCTTTATTTTGGTCTTCGCCATCAGCGGCTTTGTCGTCGGTTTTCTGGTCGCCCGTGCGTTGCATCTGCCGTATAGCGAGACGACCACCATGTGCTTTACCTGCGGCATGCGCAATATCTCTTCGGGCGCCGTCATCGCCACACAGTATTTTCCCGGCGAGGTCGTGTTCCCCGTCATGTGCGGCACGCTGTTTCAGCAGGTGCTGGCCTCGATTATCGGGCACCTCTTTGAGCGCCTAACCGACGAGGAGCGCGCCAAACAGCGCAAGCGGGTCAAGGCCGGGCGCGACGCGATGGCACGCTAGGCAGCACACTTTTCGCAGGCGCTCGCCTTGCTACGCGAGCGTTTCCAGATGCGCACGCAGGCGCTCAGCATCGGTATCGAGCGTGGTCTCGGCATTGACCTGGGCCAAACGATAGCCCACAAAGTAGGGCGATACCACCCAACGTGGCAACGCCTTGGCAATGGTCCGGCCGTTCATGTGGTAGAAGAACAAGTTGTACGACTCCGCGCGACCGCCGTGGTGTTCGTGCAGGATATAGCGCAGGGCCACCTGAATCGCATCGACAAACAGGTCCGCTTCGGCTTGATCGCGGACGTCGTCGCTGGCGGCGATTCCCTGTGGAGCCGAGACGTTGACCTCAAAGAATCCCATGATCGGCTCGGTTGAAATGTTGACCGCAACCCTCCCGTGTCGCCAAACATCGATGCCTTCGAAGTTGGCGGGGGCTAGTGCTGCATAACCGTCCTCCCGCTCCAGGCCCACAATCTGCATGTGCGGATGGACGAGGCTGCCGCCCGAAAGCGGGCCTTTGTTCTTGTACATGAGCACACTGCGGTACTGTTGGGAATCGATCATCTGCTGCCAACAGCCCAGGGCAAACCTCATCACATGATGCAGCTCGTCCGGTTCATAGGTCACCAGGTCGGCGTCGTGATTGGCCGACTCGATCAATACGGTCTGACGGGTGGCCCGCAAGGTCTTGAACTTATTCTCGAGCCAGATGCAGTCACCATCGCGCTGGATGATGTTGGCGAGCCCCTCCGTGTCGCAAAAGGGGCACGCGGTGCCAGGGCGACGATTATCGTCGGGCTTGCCGCTCGCCTGCCGAACGTCAAATACCAGCGCCACGGGTTATACCTCCAGTGGCACGATCTTGGTGCCATGGAGCTCGGAGACGCCTAGTGCCGCCGCGACCGCGTCGCGATTTGCCGTAGTGATGCCGCCGCCGGGAAGGATGGTCAAACGATCGCCCGCATACTCGATTAAACGAGCCAGGTTTTCGAAGTTGTCCTCGATCGGCGTACTGGCAGCGCCACCGTGCGTCAGAATGCGCGTGACGCCGCAGTCGGCGAGCGTGTCAACGGCGTCCAGCTGAGCTTCGGGCGAGAGCTGGTCAAATGCCATGTGGAAGGTGATGTCAAGGGACTCGCGCTTGCACTCCTCGGTCGCGCAGCCCGTAGCCATAACGAGGGCGCCGAGGGTGAGCTCGTCGAGCGCCCAGCCGCCGGCACAGGGCTTGCAGCAGCCAAAGACCAGGCCGTCAACGCCAGCGCTCACAGCAAGGCCCAGGTCCATCTCCATCATGCGCAGCTCGTCCTGGTTGTAATGAAAATCGCCACCACGCGGACGAATCATGCACATCACTCGCGCGTCATGCTCGTGAGCGTAGCTGACTGTAGCGCTAATAACGCCGGCGGAAGGCGTGGTGCCACCGACGGCGAGGTTGTCACACAGCTCGATGCGCCCCGCACTGGCCTCGATGGCCGCCGGCACTCGCTCAAAGTTCTCGGCACAAAACTCGTACAGCATAGATAGGCCCCCAAAGACAGCAGATGTTTTCCGACGGGCATTGTCACACATCCCCATGAAGTTGCGGTGGAATAGGGACTGTTTTGGCGTCTAGAGCCCCCATTTAGTCCCTATTTCACCGCAACTTAAAGGGGTGCCGACCGAAATGGTCAGCACCCCTTTTTGCTGTATAGAAGTAGTCGTTGGGGACGGTGGTTAAACACCCCAACAAGAACAAACGGCCCCAACGAAACGCACAACTGTTTCA
>CATWBO010000041.1 GCA_958349055.1 uncultured bacterium | reverse complement strand
TGCCGCCGGGGCGACGCGGATCCTTGAGCGGTGAGCGGCTGCGGCGCACGGCCTTGGCAACTGCCTCGACAGCCTCATCCTGACCGATGATGCGCGTCTTGAGCACGCTTTCGGCCTGCAGCAGGCGACGGCTCTCGCTCTCGGTAAGCGAGGACACCGGCACGCCCGAGGTCACGGACACGATATCGGCGATCTGGGAGACATCGATGGTGAGCGGGCTGGCGTCGAGCTCAGCGGTCCAGGCAGCCTTGGCCTCGGCGAGTTCGATCTCGGCAGCCTTCTGCTGCTCGGTGATCTCGGCGGCCTTATTCATATCGTCGCTCTCGGTAGCCTCCTGTGCGGCAGCCTTGAGCTCCTCGATGCGATGCTCGGCCTCGCGCACCGGCTCGGGCGCGCGATTCGCGGCGATGCGAGCGCGGGCACCGGCCTCGTCAATGAGGTCGATGGCCTTATCGGGCAGGAAGCGATCCTGGATGTAGCGGTTGGAGAGGTTCGCGGCGGCCTCGATGGCACCCTGTGTATAGCGCACGTGGTGGTGCTCCTCGTAGCGCGGCTTGAGCGCGGTCAGGATCTTGACCGTATCCTCGACGCTCGGCTCCTCGACATCGATGGTCTGGAAGCGGCGCTCAAAGGCCGGGTCCTTGGTGAGGTACTTGCGGAACTCCTCGGCCGTGGTGGCACCGATAATCTGGAAAGCACCGCGCGCGAGCACCGGCTTGAGCATGGAGCTCGCGTCGATGGAGCCCTCGGCGGAACCGGCACCGATGATGGTGTGCATCTCATCGATAAACAGGATGACGTCGTCGGCCTCGGTTGCCTCCTGGATTACGTTCTTGAGGCGCTCCTCAAACTCGCCGCGATACTTGGCGCCCGCCACGAGGCCCGGCAGGTCGAGCGTCCAGATATTCTGGTTCATGAGGTTCTCGGGCACGTTGCCGGCTGCAATCTGCTGGGCCAGACCCTCGACGATGGCCGTCTTGCCCACGCCGGGGTCGCCCAGAATGAGCGGGTTGTTCTTGGTGCGACGCGAAAGAATTTCCATCATACGCTGGACTTCCTTTTCGCGGCCGATCACCGGATCGAGTTCGCCGTCGCGCGCCTTCTGCGTAAGGTTGGTCGCGAACTGCTTAAGTGTATCGGTACCGCCCCCCTTTTGCTGGGAGGTATCCGAGCCGCTAAAGAACGGCAGGCCCGTACCGGGACGACCAGCACCGGCGCCAGCGAGCGGACGCTTCTTATCCTGGTCCTTGGCGGTGAGTTTCTCGATAGCCTTTTTGATGGAGGCGGACGACACACCCAGGCGCATGAGGATGTCCATGGCCATGCCGTTGCCCTCTTCGACGATGCCGATCAGCAAGTGCTCGGTCGACACGTAGGTCTGGTTGTTCTCACGCGCCACGCGGAATGAACGCTCCATCACGCTAATGACGAGCGGCGTAAAGGCGAGCTTGGCCGCCTCGGTCTCCTCGCTGGGCTCGGGAACCGTGGTCTGGACCTCTTTGAGAGTATCCATGATGTCATCGTAGGAGATGTCGAGCGAACGCAGTGCCTCGGCGGCAATGCCCTCGTCCTCCTTGGCAAGCGCGAGCAGCAGGTGCTCGGTGCCCACCTTATTTGAGTGTAGATCGAGCGCCTCTTGCTTGGCCATGGACATGACCTTGCGTGCGCGATCGGTAAAACGGTCTAACATGCTAGTTCCTCTTAGACGAGCTAGTTTTTTCAAACGCAAAGCGCCGCCCCGTGGCAGCGCTTTGGTCTCTTTACCCATATGGAGTATATGTTAACCGTTGGGACCTTTCCCACCCGTAGCCGCGCGACAACGTCTACAAAAAAGGAATTGCTCGGGTCCGTTTGGCGGTTTGGTTTTGAGCTGCTGTCTAGCAGGCGGGCTCGGCGTCCATGCTCTCGGCAACGTCATTGACGGCATCGGCAACGGGAGCGCCCGGCATGCGCACGAGCTCCATGTGCGGCTCGGCAAAGACCGTGCCCATGGGGAAGGCGCGGCGGAAGACAAAGCGAGCAACCGGACCGGCCACCAGCAGGTTCCAAGGTAGAGCCATGATAAAGTTGCGCGGAATGTTAACGAGCCACATCATCGGCAGCAGCTGCAGGTTGGCGAGCGGGCCGCCGGGCATGTGGAACAGGCCCTCGCACGCACCGTAGAGCGACATGATGATGACCATAGGAACGACCATGCAGGAGCTTACGGCGAGCGTCATGGCAAGCGGCGAGCTCTTGCCTGGCGTGACCAGGAATTTAAAGGCGAAACCCTTGGCAAGGGGGCTGGCAACAAACCAGTCGCAGCACATGGCAAAAACGTAGGCAACGGGAAAGCCGAGCCACGCGGCGGCAACAACCTCGCCGTTGATGGCGCCATGCTGCAGGGCAACGTTGTAGATGCTCATCCAGAGCACCATGCAAAAGCACATGATAAAGGTGAACAGCAGGCTCTCTCGTTTGTTGATAGGCATAAAGGGCAAAATCCTTTCTGTGTTACGCCGCGGCACCACGCAACAAAAACGGGCGGGCAAGATGGAGCTGTTGGGACTTCATCTCGCCCGCCCGTGATACGTGCGTCTGCGACTACTTATGTGGTGGAACCAGCCTAGCACGAAAACCCCGCGCTTCGTAAGCGTTGAGTTTATGGAGATGCAGGGCACCAATAATCCCCCGACCCCATAAGTTGCGGTGGAATACGGACTGTTTTGACCCTTTAAGCAGTAATTCAGTCCCTATTTCACCGCAACTCATTTGGTGCAAAGTAACCTGTCCCCCTTGCACCAATTAGCTGGTGTGGCGCCAGCGGGGGTCGGTGAGCGTACGCGCCACACCCAGGCCAACGGGCAAAAACGCCACGATGAGCACTGCACGCACAAACCAGCCGAGCATATTGACCGTGTCGAAGGTGCACATGTAATACATCGAGCGATAGAGATACAGACCGGGCACCATAATGACAATCGATGGCACCGTGAGGGCGATACGTGGATAGGTGAGCTTGATTTCGGCTAAGCTCGCGAGCAGACCCGATACCAGCGCGCCGATAAACGCCGCCGCCTCGGGAGGCATGCCAGCGCTCAAGCCCAGAAAGGGAAGCAGCATCGGCACATCGACGAGCGTAAGGCGCAAGGTATTAGACACGGCGCCGATGAGCCCTGCCGCCGCCGCCATCTTTACCGGACTGTTGAACATAACCGAGAAGCCAAATACACCGACGAAGCTCATCACCACACGCAAGAGTGTAAGAGCCAACGGTGAGAGCCCGAGCGGGGCAAAGTCATCCGGCGCCAGCCCCACACACTCGGCAACCATCCAGCCTACGAGGGTCGCCATCACAATAATCGACACAGCATACGAAAGACGCTCAATGCCGCTTCGCATATCGAGCTTAGCAATGTCGAGGCCTGCCGTAATGAGGGGAAAGCCGGGAATCACAAAGAGCATGGCGCCGATATAGCCTTCTTGGTGCGACATTGCCCCCGGAATGACCTGGCCAAGGCCGAGCAATGCCAGCAGATACGAAACGCAAGCGAGCGCAACGCCGATCGTCAGCGCGCTAAACTGGCCAAGGCCTTGCTTGAGAATATGGGAGCGAGCAAAGTTGCCGACACCAGCGCCCACAAATGCACAAGCCATCTCGATAGGGCCGCCGCCGAGCAAAAAGACGAAGGCGCCGCAAGCACAGGCCGCCGCAAGGCCCTGTTGCCAGGAAGTGTAATCGGGTTTTGAACTCTCAACGGTCTTGAGCATCTCGTGGTACTCATGTACGGTAAACCGGCGCCCGTAAACCTCGATTTCCTTTAAGAAGCTCTCCATCATCCAAATGCGATGAGTATTGACTCCCGTTGTGGGCAGGCTGACGACCTCGTTAAAGCAGTGGCCGCCTTCGATGCAGGTGCACTCAAACGACAGGAGACTCAGGTCGACGTGAATCGTGACGCCGAGTACGGCAGCAACACGATTCATGGTATCGCGCACGCGCCAGGCACCTGTTCCGCTTGCCAGCATAAGCATGCCGGTACGGCAGATGATGGATGATTTATCGGTGAGCGGCGCATCGACGGCAAGCTCATCGCCTGCCGTCACGATCTGGCGCCAGTCGGTTTTCATATGGAGGGCGCCGGCACGGACACCGTGGTGCATGGGGACTCTTGAGAGCAACGAATCATGGTGCGAAGGCTGTGGGGGTTCCATCGATTCGACCTCGTCCTCGTCGGGCCCTTCATCAACAAGGTCGAAAGCATCGAGCGCCGCCGGCTCGCGACGATCGGTCAATTCCTCGTCCTCATCATCAAAATAGTTGAACTGATCGAGCATGTCCTCTTCGATTGCACGATCGCTCGCGTCGTCCATATAGACGCTCCCTTCCTGCCGACTAACCCCCATCCTAGGCGGCAACGGCTAAAGGAAACATAAAAGAGGCGGCTGTCATGCGAGCCATGTGCGCAATAACCGTTGGGCAGTCGTTTAAGAACGTCCCCAACGACAAGTCATTTAAGAACGTCCCCAACGACTACATCGATGTGCTGGCAACGCCAGCGAGCGGGCCGCATTTGAGACAAGGTGACGCGAAACGAAAGGGCGCTGACCTTCTGGTCGCGCCCTTGAAGTTGAACGTCAGATTGTCCAAATGCGGCCCGCGCAGCGTCGAGCCGTTACGCGGTTCGTAGAACCGCGTAACTAGTTAGTACATCTTTGCGCCGGCAGGGATGGAAGCGTCGAGCTGGATCAGGTTGAGACGCTCCTCACCATCCTCCTCGTGGATAGCGCTGATGAGCATGCCGCAGCTGGGAATGCCCATCATCTTGCGCGGAGGCAGGTTGGTGATGGCGAGCAAGGTCTTGCCGACCAGGTCCTCAGGCTCATAATAACCGTGAATGCCGGAGAGGATGGTGCGGTCGGTGCCGGTGCCGTCGTCGAGCGTAAAGTTCAGCAGCTTCTTGGACTTCTTGACGGCCTCGCATGCCTTGACCTTCACAGCGCGGAAATCGCTCTTGGAGAAAGTGTCAAAGTCGACGAACTCCTCGAACAACGGCTCAACGGCGATCTTGGAGTAATCGACCGTGGGCTTGAGCGGCTTGACGAAGGGGCTCGCGGTGTTGCCGGCCTCGGCAGCCTTGGCAGCAGCGGCACCGGACTGGAAACCCTTCTCGGGCTTCATGTGCGGGAACAGCAGGACGTCGCGGATAGAAGCCTGGTTGGTGAGCAGCATGACCACGCGGTCGATACCGATGCCGATGCCGCCCGCGGGAGGCATACCGTACTCGAGGGCGCGCACGTAGTCCTCGTCGTACTCCATGGCCTCGTCGTCGCCGCCAGCCTTCTCGGCCATCTGAGCGGCAAAGCGCTCGGCCTGGTCGACCGGGTCGTTGAGCTCGGAGAACGCATTGGCGTACTCGTGACCGGCAATAACCAGCTCAAAGCGGTGCGTCAGGCGCGGGTCGTCCTCAAAGCGCTTGGCAAGCGGGCTGACCTCGATGGGGTAATCGCACACGAACGTGGGGTTGACGATGGTGTCCTCGCCCAGCTCATCGTAGATCTCGGCGATAATCTTGCCGGCGGTCCACTCGGGCTTAATCTCCAGGCCCTTCTCGCGCGCGGCGGCAGCAAGCTCCTCGACCGGCGTGTCGATGGTGATCTGCTTGCCGAGCACGTCGGAGACGATGTCGGTCATGGGACGGCTGGCCCACTCACCAGAAAGGTCGATGGTCTGGCCCTGGTACTCGATGACCTCGGGGTTGCCGATGGCCTTGTTAGCCGCCTTAATGACACCCTGGGCGAGCGCCTTCATGCCCTCGAGGTCGGAGAAGGCACGGTAGGCCTCCATCGTGGTGAACTCGGGGTTGTGGGTAAGGTCCATGCCCTCGTTACGGAAGATGCGGCCGATCTCGAACACACGCTCAAAACCACCGACGATGCAGCGCTTGAGGTGCAGCTCGGTGGCAATACGCAGGTAGCACTCCTGATCGAGCGCGTTGAAGTGGGTGATGAACGGCTTGGCCGTGGCACCACCCTGGATGGTCTGCAGGATGGGGGTCTCGACCTCCATGTAGCCGTCGGACTCCATAAAGCGACGGAAGGTGGAGAGAATCTGCGAACGCTTACGGAAGGTCTCGCGAACGTCGTCGTTGGCGATCAGGTCGACATAGCGCTGGCGATAGCGGGTCTCCTTGTCGGAAAGACCGTGGAACTTCTCGGGCAGCGGACGAACGGCCTTGGAAAGCAGGGTCGCGCTCTTAGGGGCAACGGAAAGCTGGCCGCGCTGGGTGCGCACAACCACGCCGGTCACGCCCAGGATGTCGCCCAGGTCGAGAGCCTTGAGCGTATTCCAGGCAGCCTCGTCCATGTCGTTGATGCGGCAGAACAGTTGAATCTCGGCAGTCGCATCGCGCACGACGATGAACATGATCTTGCCCTGACCGCGCTTGGCGACCACACGGCCGGCGATCTTCACGACATCCTCGGTGTCCTCACCATCGGCAAGATCGGCGTACTTAGTCTCGATATCGGCGACGTAGTCCTCAAGCTCAGAGTGCTCGGGATAGGGGTTTTGGCCCGCCTCGAACAGGGCGGCGCGCTTGGCCAGGCGGGTGGCGCGCTCGTCGTTGAGCGTCGATGCCTGATCGGCGGCGTTCTGGTTCTCTGCCATAAGTTAGCTCCTCAAACTAAAACGCTCCCCAGGATTCGGTCCCAGGGAGCGAAAACATACCTTTACGCGGGACCGTGGTCTAGCGTGCGATCTTGGCGATGGTGTAGACGCGAGTCTTGCCGGAAGGCGTAACGACCTCGACGGAGTCGCCCTCGCCGTGACCAATGATGGCGTGACCGACCGGAGACTCGTTGGAAATCTTGTGCTCGAGCGAGTTGGTCTCGGTGGTACCGACGAGCGTGACTTCCATGACCTCACCGTTGGGATCAATCAGAGAAACGGTGGAACCGATGGAGACGGTCAGATCGCCCGTGGTGGCAGCAACCTGAGCGTTGGCGAGGATGGCCTGGATCTCGGCAATACGAGCGGCGTTCTGGGCCTGCTTGTCCTTAGCGGCGTCGTACTCGGAGTTCTCCGAAAGGTCGCCGAACGCGCGGGCTTCCTTGATGTCCTCGACGATCTCCTTGGCGTAATCGCCCTCACGCCAAGCGAGCTCCTCGACGAGCTTCTGGCGGCCCTCAGCGGTCAGTACGATCTGGCTTGCGTCCATACGGATATCTCCCCAACTCTGATCAAACAATCAACTGTCAACAAAACGAAAAAGACCGGCTAGCCTGCGGGCAAGCCGGTCAGGTGCTCACCCCAAAGGGATGGGACTACTCTGCGTCCGCGTCGCTGTCCTCTGCCTGCTTCTTCTTGGCAGCAGCGAGCTTGGCCTCGAGCTCAGCGATCTCCTTGTCCTCCTCGGACTGCTCGACCACGACCTCCTCGGCCTGCTTGGTCTCGGCCTTATCGTCGCCCTCCATACCCTCGCGGATATTCTTGACGGTAGAGCCGAGGGACTTGCCGAGCTTCGGCAGGTTCTTGGGCCCGAAGATAATCAGGACAACGACGAGAATAATGATGAGCTCAGGAGCCCTCAGTCCAAACATGTAGACCTCCACAATACAGCGAGACAAGCTCGAATGAGTATACCGCGGGTATCGCGGTATCACAACAATAGCTAAAAAAAGGGACCGCAAGAAGCGATCCCTCCTCATGCTCTGGTCGGGTTGACTGGATTTGAACCAGCGACCCCTGCGTCCCGAACGCAGTGCTCTACCAAACTGAGCCACAACCCGTTAGCTCGACTATAGTAACAAAGATTTCCGTCGTGTGCCAGAGAAATTTTTACTTCTTTGGCACTTCGATGCGAACCGTGTTGGGAATGAGCTCCGTCGCGCAGGACCACCAGCCGTTTTGCAGGGCAGCGTCGGCAAGCCTTTCGGCCGTGGCGGCGGTGTCGCAAATGGCAAACGAGCAGGCACCCGATCCGCACACATCTACAGCAACGGTGCCGTCCTGTTTACGCAGCCAATCGAGAACCGTTTGAATCTGCGGCTCCATCTGTGCGGAAATGACACCCAGGTTGTTATGGATGAGCGCATATGCCGTCTCGGCATCACCAGCACGCAAGGCAGAAGCTATCGCGCCGGGCTTGTCTGCAGGCACCGGGGCCTCGTCAAAACGTCGATAGGCTTCAATTGTCGAAACACTTGCCTCGCGCGGCTTGACCAACACGACGGGCGTTGCGGGCAGCGCGGGGTACTCAGTTGCCAGCACGTCTCCCCCACCTACGTAGAACGCAGGGCTCGCGTGCAAAAAGAACGGGACGTCAGCGCCAATGCCCCGCGCAATGTCGTCGAGCGCGGGGTCGGTGCGATCAATTCCCCAGAGCTCCGCCAAGGCGACAATGACCGCGGCCGCATCCGTCGAGGGGCCGCCCAAGCCGGCGCACAGTGGAATGCGCTTCTCAATCGTCACGCAGATGTTTGCCTCGCGACCATAATGCTCGGCCATAGCAACCGCAGCCCGATACGCCGTATTCTTTTGCATGGGAAAATCTGATGCCGGAACCGTCTGGACGGTCAGCGCCTGTGCCGGCGTAACCGTCACGGTATCGGAAAGACCGACAGCTGCCATCAGGGAATCGACCCTGTGGTAGCCGCGGTCATCGCGCTCGGTATGAACCCCCAGGTAGAGGTTAATCTTTGCCGGCGCGGTAAGGGTGAGGGACCGATCGGTCACCGCTAGTGCTCCTCGAGCTGGTTGCCGAGCGGGGTAAAAATGTGCTCGCCGCTCTCGGGGTCGAACAGTTCGACCTGACCGGTGAGGACATCGATATACTGGTAGGACTGACGCGACTTGCGGCCGCGGCGCTCGTCAACCTCGACGATAAAGACGGCGGGGTGGACGCTCTTGATGGTGCCCATGCGCTCGACGACGCGGGTGCGGCCCATGTTGGCCTTCACCTTAACGCGATCGCCCACCATATCGGTCAGCTTCTCGTGGATGTCGTCGACGTGATTGACTTCCATCTCTTCCATGAACAGGGCCTCCAGAAGGTGCAATTCAAAAAGGGGATAATACCCCTAAGATAGACAAAACTCTAATACTATAGCACCCTGCTGCCGCCATACGCAAGTAGTTAAATAAGCCCCGTCCCAAATTGACTACTTACAGACTATCGGTGTCCAAGACGATGGTGAATGGGCCGTCGTTGACCAAGTCGACTTTCATATCGGCGCCAAAGATGCCGTGCGCCACGTGTTCAACATCTTGGCGAACGAGCGTCAGGAAGTACTCGTAGAGCTCGTTGGCAACATCGGGGGCGCCGGCATCGGTAAACGATGGGCGGCGGCCGTGACGGCAATCGGCGAACAGCGTGAACTGCGACACCACGAGTACCTCACCGTCGACATCGGCCAGTGCCAAGTTGGTCTTGCCATTCTCGTCCTCGTTGATACGCAACCCGCGGAGCTTGCCCCACAGCTTGTCGGCTTCGGCGCGTGTGTCGCCATGGCCCACGCCCAGCAGCACCAGATAGCCGCGTCCAATGCGGCCCACGCACTCGCCGTCGACCGTTACGCCGGCGTTGAGCACGCGCTGAACTACCGCACGCACGGACTACACCTCGCCCGTCAGCTTGGCGGACAGATGCTCAAGCGCATGGAAACGATGGCTGATGGCGTTCTTCTCGTCCGCCGTGAGCTCGGCCATGGTCTTGCCCGGCGTATCGACCGGCAGGAACAACGGGTCGTAGCCAAAGCCGTGATCGCCCCGGCCCTCGTGCGCGATAACGCCCTCGCAGGCGCCCTCGCCATAGGTGACCAGGCCGTCCGTATCGATAAGCGTGACGACGCTCATGAAGCGCGCGGTGCGGTCCTCGTCTGCCACGCCTTCCAGGTTAACGAGAAGCTTGGCGTTGTTGGCGGCATCGTCGCCATGCACGCCCGCATAGCGCGCGCTATACACGCCCGGCTCGCCGTCCAGCGCGTCGACGACCAAGCCAGAATCGTCGGCGATGGCCATAAGGCCCGTCTCCTCAACGGCAGTCTGCGCCTTGATGATGGCGTTCTCCAAAAACGTCGTGCCGTTTTCCTCGGGGTCCTCAAAATCACCCAGCTGGCCGAGCGCCACAAAGCGCACCTCGGGCATGACCTTGCCCAAAATGGCCTCGATCTCGGTGAGCTTATGGGCGTTGCCCGTTGCCACGACAATGGTCGCCGCCGGGTCGAGGGTGTCGATGTCGATCTTCTCAAGTGCCATGAGTGGTCTCCTTGTCTCTATAGCAATGCCGCGCCGAGGGCGACGAGGGCCTCCGCCTCTCCCCTCTCAATCAACGGCAGTCTTGTGTCTAGACGTCTCCGCAGATAAAACCTGCCAAAATAAACCTGTCCCTTTTTGGCAGGTTAGGCGAGGGCTTGGCGCTGGAGCTCGATGAGCTCGGCGATGCCTTTGTCGCCCAGGTCGAGCAGGGCGTTGAGGCGCTTACGGTCAAAGGGCGCCTGCTCGCCGGTGCCCTGGAGCTCGATCATCTCACCGGTGTCGGTGGCGACGAGGTTCATGTCGACCTCGGCATGGCTGTCCTCGGAATAATCGAGGTCAAGCAGCGTATTGCCGTCGACAACGCCCATGGAGATTGCAGCCACCTGGCCGGTAAGCGGGATGCGCTCGATCTTGCCCGCCTCGACCCACATGGCGAGGGCGTCGTGCAGCGCCACCCAGGCGCCGGTGATGCTCGCTGTACGCGTGCCGCCATCGGCCTGAATCACATCGCAGTCGACGGTGACGGTGTACTCGCCGAGCGCCTTCATGTTGACGACGGTACGCAGGCTGCGGCCAATGAGGCGCTCGATCTCCATGGAGCGACCCTTGCGGTTGGCATGCTCGCGCTTGCAGCGCTTGCCGGTCGACGCCGGCAGCATGGCGTATTCCGCGGTCACCCAGCCGGCCTTAGCTCCCTTTCGCCAGCCCGGCACGCCCTCCTCGATAGTGGCGGCACACAGCACGCGCGTGTCGCCAAACTCGGCCAGGCACGAACCGTGGGCGTGCTTCATGACGCCACGGGTGAGCTTAACGGGGCGTAACTCGTTGGCGGCGCGACCGTTGGCGCGGTTGACCTGCATGTACTCCATAGAAAAATCCTTTCGGCAAAAGGTGTGGCGAAGGCTCTGACGGCGGCCTTACATCTATTTCAGCTCATCGATATCGATATGTTCGATGCTCTTGAGCGGCTGACCAAAGATAAAGCTGCCCGCCACCGCAAACTCGGCAATGTTATCGGCCGTCGTGGCAAAACGATGCTGCGGCTCGGCGGCGTCGCCCGCCAGCTGCTCGCGGCGCGTGAGGATATCGGTCAGTTCGCGCGTGGTCTCCTCGGCGGAACTCACGACGCGCACCCCAGGCCCCAGCGCATGGCGGATAGGTCCCACCAACAGCGGAAAATGCGTACAGCCGAGCACCACGGTATCGATACCGTGGTCGCGCAGCGGCTCAACCGTGGCACCCACCAGCGCACGCACGGCAGGCGTATCGAAGATGTCCTCGTTCTCAAGCCACTGTTCCTGCAGATGTGCACCCGAGGCGAGCTCGTGTTCGACAACCTCGACAAAGCTCGAGGCAGGACAGCCGTATACATCGACGCCGGCATCCAGGTCCTGAATGGCGCGCGTGTAGGCGCCCGAGCGAATGGTGAGGTTGGTGGCGAGCACGCCCACCCGGCGCGTGCGGGTGCTGTTGATTGCCGCGCGTGCGCCCGGCGCGATCACACCGATCACGGGAACGTCGAGCACCTGCTGGGCCAGACGCAAGGCCGCAGCGGTCGCCGTGTTGCAGGCAATGACCATAATCTTGACGTCGTGCTTCGAAAGCCAACGACCCGCCTGCAACGCAAACGAGCGCACCTCATCCTCGGTGCGGGTGCCGTAGGGGCAGCGTTTGGTGTCACCGAAGTAGTAGACGGACTCGTGCGGCAGCGCCGTCGCGATGGCGCGCGCAACCGTCAGACCGCCCAAACCAGAATCGAACACGCCAATCGGGCGCGTGTCGCCTGTCGGATTCTCGATATCGGACATTACCTCACCAGTCTCTCTCGAAAAGACATGTCCAAGTGCGGCGGCGGCGCGCTACGAACGCGCCGCGACCAGCAGCTCTGCCGTCGCCGCCCAACCGTCGACAATTTTGCCGCGCGTAACGAAAGCGTTCTCGCAAGCAGCCAGGAACTCGGGCGCGCCGGCGCTCGTCAGGCCATTCTCGACCAGGCAGAACGTGCCCACGTGATCGGCCATGTAGAAGTCGGACTCGGAATCGCCGAGCGCGAGCGTCTCCTCGCGCTCGATCCCCAGGTGCTCGCAGAAGCGCGCAATGGCAACGCCTTTGTTGAGGCCCGCGGGGTTGATGTTGAATGCGCGACCGTCCTCGACGCGATCGAGCTCAAGCGTCGTCGGCTTGGACAGGTGAGTCAGATGGCCGTTGCAAGCCCAGATCAGACCGCAGCCGGCCTCGTCCAGGATGGCCTGGACCTCATCGTCGGGCACATCGCCGCGCATGCCGACAGTGACCTCGCGGTACTTGTAGCCGGTCGACATGTCGTTGTGATACTCGATCTTGTGCGGCCAGCGGGCAAGGATCTTCTCGCACACGCCGGTCTGCTCGATCACCTGGTGCGGCGTGAGACCGCAAGAGGGGTCGTAGGGCATGTCGCCGGTCAGATACTCCCAATCGTTGGCTTTGAGGTCGTACATAACCAGGCCGCCCATCTCACCAATGTAGGAGTTGAGGCCGAGCACGCGCGCGTCCTCGTGGATCATGGTGCGGTTGCGGCCCGAGGTGGGAACCACTTGGATGCCGGCGCGAGCGAGCGCCACGACGGCCTCGACGAGTTTGGTCGAGGGGTTGCCGTCGTTGTCGCGCAGCACGCACGAGCCGGGTGCGAGCATCGTGGCATCCAGATCGGTAAAGACGTACTTGACCTTGGCCAAGCGCTCGCGCATCTCGCCCGAAAGCTCGGCAACGGTCGGCAGGGTGTTGTGGGACATGGTTACTCCGTTTACGTAGAAGGGTTTGGGCTTGGACGGCATGTTTTGATTGAGGGAACACGTTTATGGCGACAGCGCACTCAGGGCGCCTTCGCCATCATGGTTCATTAGTCAAACTGGGTAACATCGATCAGGCGATTGGCCAACGAAAGGTCGCTCTCGATGGGCACGAACTCGTCGCCCACGTGCATGAGCTCCTCGTCACCCTTTGCCAGCAGCAAGACAATGGTGGGAGCATTGGGGTTGACGTACTCCTCGCGCGCCGCCTTGAACGCCGCATGCACAGCGGCTTCGCGATCGAGGATGATCTTGTTCGGCGTATCGTCGGGAACATGTTCGGCAAGCTCGCGACAGACCTTCATCGGGTCCTCGTGAGCCGGGTCCTCGTTGGCAAAAATCATCAGGTCGGAATATGGTGCGGCCTCGCGCGGAAGCTGCTCGCGGCGCTCCTGCGCCTTGCCGCCGGCAGCGCCAAACACTGCAATGACTGGGCTAGTGGGAAACGCGCGCTTGACCGACGAGAAAAGCGAACGGAACGAAAGCTGGTTGTGCGCATAGTCAACGACGCAGATCACGCGGCCGTCCTTCGACTCCACGACCTCCATGCGACCCGGCACACGAAGCTTGGAGAGGCCCTTCTTGATGGCATCGATACCGATGCCGATCTCGTGCGCAGCGGCGATAGCGACCAGCGCGTTCTCCACGTTAAAGTCTCCCGCGATACCCAGCAGGACCTTTTCCCCCGCCTCGGACTCGTCGGCACACAGGCCATGCAAGTTGAACTCGATGCTAAAGCCGACCATGCGCACATCGCTCGCCCACAGGCTTGCCTCGGGATGCTCGACGCCAACGGTCACCAAGCGCTCGGCCGTCGACGCTGCCTCCAGCACACGGTCAACCTCTTCGGTGCCCAGATTCACCACGGCGGTCTTTGCCTGGTCAAAGATCCTGAGTTTGCTCTCAAAATAATCCTCAAACGTGGGGTGTTCGATCGGCGAGATGTGGTCACGGCCGATGTTGAGAAAGCACGCCACGTCAAACGGCAGATTCTCGACGCGTTGGTACTTGAGCGCCTGGCTCGAGACCTCCATGACCATGGACTGGCGACCGGACTCACGGCAGTTGGCGATATGGCGCCAGACCTCGGGGGCCTCGGGCGTAGTATTGGTGCTCTCGTAGCACTCGATGCCATCGTCGGTACTCACCGAGCCGATCATGCCGCAGGATTCGCCCGCTGCCTTGATGATGGACTGAAGCATAAAAGCGGCCGTGGTCTTTCCCTTGGTACCGGTGATGCCCACGATCTTGACGTCGTGGTCGGGACGGTCGTAGACCTCCGGCGGCAACAGGGCCATGGCCGTGCGAACGCTGTCCACGACCAGCATCGCCGCGCCGTTCTCCTTCCCCAGCGGCTCCAGAGACTCGACCAGCGACTCTTCGCACACAAATGCGACGGCGCCCGCATCGAGCGCCATGCTCAAAAACGCGGGCTTAAAGGCAGCGCCTTTGCAAAAGAACACGTCACCTGCCGAGACCGCGCGCGAATCAAACGAGCAGCCGATCACGGCACGCTCGTCAACCTGCTCTGATGCGCGCAGCTCACCGCACACATCGAGAAGCTTGGCAAGCGTATCGACCGTGGTCACGGTCGCGGAATCCGAATGGTGCATCTTTCACCTTTCTCAGCCATTTGGCAGGGACGGTTTTTATAGTAACTGAAACGCACCCACGCAAAAACGGCTCCCGAAGGAGCCGTTACGCGCAGGCGTTCGTAAGCCGAGGCTAGGCAGCCTGAACAGCGGGCTGGTCCTCGTCGATAAAGAAGCGCTTGTACCACACCAGGAACACGAGCGGCGTATAGATCTTGCGCTGGAAATCGCCCTTGCCCGCAAAGTGCAGATCGAGCAGGTGCATGAGCTCGTCGGTATCGAAGAACTCGCTTGCCCACGGCGCGGTGAAGTACTCCTTGACATAGTCGTACCACTTTTGCTCGCGCAGCCAGTAGACAATCGGCACCGGGAAGCCCACCTTGGGACGGGTGGCCCACTCATCGGGCAGCGACTTGTTGGCAGCGTGGCGGAGTACCTGTTTGTTGCCGTTCTCGTTGATGCGGTAGCGGTCGGGAATGTGCTCGGCGAACTCCATGACTTTGCGGTCCAGGAAGGGCACGCGCAGCTCCAGCGAGTGCGCCATGCACATCTTGTCGGCCTTGAGCAGAATGTCGCCCGGGAGCCACATGTTCATGTCCAGGTACTGTTTCTTGACCAGCTCGGGCTGACCCTTCACGCGCGCATAGATGGGAGCGGCAAGCTCGAAGGCGCCATCGCCGGTGTTGTACTCGGGCTTGAGCACGCCGTCGACCTCGCGCTCCGGCCATACCAGAGCCTGTCCCAGGAACGACTTCTCAGGGATCTCGGCACCCTTGACCAGGAAGTTATGTCCCTTGAAGTACGGCATATGCAACGCCAGGTTACCGAGCGCGCGACGGATGGGCAGCGGCACCATCTTTTTGTACTTGCGGACCGGGACCGTGTCCTCGTAGTAGGCGTAGCCGCCAAAGAGCTCGTCGGCGCCTTCGCCCGAAAGCACGACGGTGACGTCCTTGCGGGCCATCTCGGCCAAGAACCACAGCGGCACGGAAGACAGGTTGGACTGCGGCTCGTCCATGTGATACTGGATGTCCTCGAGCGCACCGAAGAACTCGTCGGCTGTAATCATCTTGCGAACGTTCTCGACGCCGAGCTTATCGGAAAGCTCCTTGGCGTAGTTGGTCTCGTTGAAATTCTTGTAATCGAAGCCCACCGAGAAGGTCTTGTCGGGCATGAGGCAAGCGGCGATGTAGCTGGAGTCGACGCCGCCGGAGAGGAACGACGCGACCTTGACGTCGGCGATGCGATGGGCCTCGACGCTCTCGTGCACGACCTCGTCCAGCTCGTCGACGTACTCCTCGAACGGCTTCTCGACGGCAGAGTAATCGCAATCCCAGTAGCGCTCGATGTTCATCTTGCCGGTCGGGATATCGACGGTAAAGTAGTGCGCCGGCGGCAGCTTGTAGACACCCTCAAAGAAGGTCTCCTCGGTTGCCGAATACTGCAGCGTCATGTACGGACGCAGGGCCTTTTTGTTGACCGCTTTGTGGAAGTGCGGGTAGTCCAGGAAGCTCTTGATCTCGGAACCAAAGAGCACGCCCGGAGCGCCGTCGCCCGCATCGGCCATGGGATAGTAGTAGAGTGGCTTGATGCCAAAGATATCGCGGGCGCCAAAAAGCTTGTTCTTCTTCTTGTCCCAGATGACGAAGGCGTACATACCGCGTAAGCGATCGAGTACCGCCTCGCCCCACTCCTCGTAGCCGTGCAGGAGGCTCTCGGTGTCGGCGCCGCAGTGGAACTTATAGCCCTTGGCCTCGAGCTCGGAACGGAGTTCTTGGAAGTTGTAGATCTCGCCGTTGAAGACGATAACGACGCTGCCGTCCTCATTGGCCATGGGCTGAGCGCCGGCCTCGGTCAGGTCGAGGATCGACAAGCGGCGGAAGCCCAGGGCAACGCGGCCGTCGATAAACTGACCGCCCATGTCGGGACCGCGATGGACGATGCGGTCCATCATCTTGGTGAGCACCTCGGATTGGTTATCCGTCCCACCGACAAAACCGACAAAACCGCACATATACTATCCCCTCTGCTGTTGCTGGGCATCAAATCGAATCAGTAGCTTTTGAGTATACCCGAGGGCGTAAAGAGGGGCGGAATGTTCAGGCAATCTCAACTGAATCAGCTCCGCGCCGACACGCGGGTTGATTTCCGATCTCAGCCGAACACATTGAGCAGATGAGCCGTTCCCGCAGCT
>CATWBO010000040.1 GCA_958349055.1 uncultured bacterium | reverse complement strand
AATTAGGACGGCTGAAAGAGGTCGGCCCATGCAACCCCCTACCTTTCGGGAAATCATTGCCCTACTCAAGCACGATGGATTCGTGAAGGTCGCGCAAGTCGGTAGTCATGCTAAGTATGTTTCTGGTGACCGTGTTGTCACCGTGAACGGCTCTGGTGGCGATCGACCAAAGAAGGACACGTGGGCAAGTATTCGTCGCCAAGCTGGATGGTAGTTGGAGGCAAAATGAGGCAGCGATTTACCTATGACTGCGTTCTCATAAAAGAAGACGACGGTTACTGCGCTAGCTTCCCGCAGATTCCCGGCGCCTTTGCCGATGGCGATACGCGCGAAGAAGCGATTGCCCATGCCACCGAGGCACTGATGGCGTTTTTGGCCGACGACCTCAACAACGGTTTGACTCCGGCAGGGTACGAACGCTCGGCCGAGGTCGTGGCCCTTTCAGTCGAAATCGACCACGAGGACGCTCGGGAAGCGGCGTGCCGAACATTTAAAGACGCAGCGCTGGACCTCAAAGTCTCCGCTCCGCGGATTACCGCGCTGGTCAAAGCCGGAAAGCTCGATGTTGAACTCGTCGACGGCCGTCGGATGATAACGATAGACAGCATCGAGCGCTACGCCGCCCAAGAACGTCACGCCGGAAGACCAAAGAAGTTCGTAGCCGTCCAATAACCCCCTCACTTTCACCGACTACTAGAGCCGCTCACCAAACCAACATGCGCTCTGGGCAAATAGATTGAACGTTTCGTGCGAGAATGCCCCACAGTAAACAAACTTGCACCAGAGCGTAAGGGGCTGGCATACACATGCAGACGGTCTACCGGGTATACGAGGGGGCGCGCGAGCCGCATCGGCTTGCCGTCGAGCGTACGGCCGAGGTGCTCGGTCGCGGCGGCCTGGCACTGATCCCGACCGAGACCGTCTATGGCGTCGCCGTGGCAGTCAATGCCTTCTCCGATGCCGTCCCCCAAGATACAAGCGAGTTCCCGTCGTGGTCATGCGACCCGCAAGCCACCGTCAACGGCGCCGCAGTCCCTGCGCTCGGCACCGGCTATCGCCGTATCTTCACTCTCAAGCAACGTGAACTCACGCAAACCGTCGCTTGGCTGGTCGATGGCGTCGAAGCACTCGACCGCTATGGCGTGGATATCCCGGAAGAAGCCCGCGTACTCGCGCGACGATGCTGGCCGGGAGCCCTGACTATCGTGATTAAGGCAGCCCCCTGCGTGCCGACCTTTATGCGCGCCGCCGACGACACGGTGGCTCTTCGCGCGTCGGCCTCGCCTGTGGTGCAGGCGCTCATCCGCGCCTGCGGCAGTCCCCTTGCCTGCACGAGCGCCAATACACATGGGGCGCCCTCGCCGGCAAGCTTTGCCGCCGTCGAGGGTCGCATCCTGGAGGGGGTCGATGTTGCCGTCGACGCCGGTGAGACCCCGTGTCGCGACGCCTCGACCATCGTGTCGTTCCAGCACGGCGGGCTCCAGATCCTGCGCCAAGGCGCACTTCCCGCATCAGAGATCGAACGGGTCCTGTCCGACCCGATGCAATAGAAAGGTGTAAGCGATGTCGTTGAATCTGGGCAGCCTGGGCATGGAAGATGCCTCGTTTAACTTTGGCGGTTCCTACATCATGGCGCTCGACTGCGGCACCACCTCGGTACTTGCGACCATCGTCGACGAGTACGGATGCATCGTCGCGCAGGCACGTCGCAGCGTCAAAACCAGTTTTCCGCGTCCCGGTTGGGTAGAGCAAGACCCCATGGCGGTGCTTGCCAGCCAGATCGCCGTCATGATGGAAGTCCAGTTTAAGAGCGGTATCCACTCCGACCGCATTGCCGCCATCGGCATCTCCAACCAGCGCGAGACCACGGTGGTCTGGGACCGCGTGAGCGGTCAGCCGATCTATAACGCCATCGTATGGCAGTGCCGCCGTACCGCGTCGGCAATCGAGGCGTTGGTTGAACAGGGTTGCGAGGAGTTGGTGCGCTCCCGCACGGGACTCACGCTCGACCCGTATTTCTCGGCCTCCAAGGTGCAGTGGATTCTCGATAACGTCGACGGCGCGCGCGAGAGCGCGGCGGCGGGCGACCTTATGTTTGGCACCATCGACACGTGGCTCATCTACAATCTCACCGGTGGCCAGGTCTTTGCTACCGACTATACCAATGCCAGCCGTACCGCACTCTTCAACATCCATACGCTCGAATGGGACGACGACCTGCTGGCGCTCTTCGACATCCCGCGCTCCATGATGCCCGAGGTTCGCTGGAGCTCGGGCGACTACGGCCGCGTCGCGAGCGACATCATGACCAACATGCCGCCCATCATGGGCGTGGCGGGCGACCAGCAGGCGTCGCTGTTCGGCCACTGCTGTTTCCGTTCCGGCCAGACCAAAAACACCTATGGCACGGGTTGCTTTATGCTCATGAACACCGGCGACGAGATTGTCGAATCCAAGAACGGCCTGGTCTCCACGATCGGTATCGCCGCGGACGGCAAGGTCAGCTATGCGCTCGAGGGCTCCATCTTTGCCGCCGGCTCAACCATGAACTGGCTGCGCAACAACATGGGCATTATCTCCAGCGTGAGCGAGTCGGCGCAGCTCGCCGCTTCGATCAACGACAACGAGGGCTGCTACTTCGTTCCCGCCTTTGCGGGCTTGGGTGCTCCCTGGTGGGACCCGCGCGCCCGCGGCATCGTGTGCGGCCTGACCGGCGCTTCGAGCCGCGCGACCATCGTGCGCGCGGCCTGCGAGTCCATGGCCTACCAGAGCTACGACGTATTGCGTGCCATGGAGCAAGACGTGGGGCTTTCAATCGAGCGCCTGTCAGTTGACGGCGGTGCCTCGCGCAACGAGTTCATCATGCAATTTCAGGCCGACCTGCTGGATATCCCCGTGCTGCAATGCGAGACGGTGGAGACCACGGCAATCGGTGCCGCGTACTTGGCGGGTCTTGCCGTCGGCTATTGGGAAGACCTGGAAGAGCTGGAGCAAAACGCCCAGATTGTTAAGACCTTCCTTCCCCATATGTCCGCCGAGCGCCGCGAGCAAAACCTGGCGGGCTGGCATGATGCCGTCAAGCGCTCGCTTAGCACTGCGCAGTAGGGCTGCGACGAGCCGCTCGATACAACAAACCGCTAAACTTATGCACGGCGCGCGGCAACAACATCGCCGTGCGCCGTGTCAGCAAGGCCGTCTTCCGGCCGCAACGAAAGGGGCAATCAACCCATGACCGTCACCTACGATACGTCCCGTGTGACCCTTGTCGATCACCCGCTCGTCCAGCACAAGCTATCGATTCTGCGCGACAAGAACACTGGCACCAACCAGTTCCGCCAGCTCGTGCGTGAGCTCGCGCTTTTTGACGGCTACGAGGCCATGCGCGACCTGCCTATGGAAGACGTCGAGGCCGAGACCCCCATCACTACCGCCACGTTCAAACAGCTCGCCGGCAAGAAGCTCGCCATCGTCCCCATCCTGCGCGCAGGCCTTGGCATGGTCGACGGCATCCTCGACCTGGTGCCGTCTGCCCGCGTGGGCCACATCGGCATGGAGCGCGACGAGGTCACCCACGAGCCGCACGAGTACTACTGCAAGATGCCCAAGGACATCGACCGGCGCATCTGCCTGGTTGTCGATCCCATGCTCGCCACGGGCGGCTCGGCCGAGATGGCCATCAGCTACCTGCGCGAGCGCGGTGTCAAGGATATCCGCATGCTGTGCATCGTCGCTGCGCCCGAGGGCCTCAAATCGCTCACCGAGAAGGATCCCGACGTGCACATTTACACCTGCGCTATCGACGACCATCTCAACGAGGCCGCCTACATCGTTCCCGGCCTGGGCGACGCCGGCGACCGCATCTACGGCACGCTCTAGTCACTGAGCCTTGTCGGTCACGGCCGCAAATACGAAGAAATGGTGCGCGCGGGCAAGCAGAAGACGCCTGCGCGCACCTTTAGTTAATGGACGTTTTGCTCTGCAGGGTTCGAAAAAACGTATTACCGTAACTGCGGCATAAAGAAGGTCTTAAGAAAACGTACAGGTGCGTATTAACCGTTTGTTTTTCGGTTGTACTTTGGCGATTGGCTCGTACAATAGTCACCAATGTTTGGCTGGGACTGTGCTGTGAAGCGTTTAAACAAGGAAAGCGAGGATGCCAGTGTTTCAGATAGCCGATCTGCTCGCTATCGTTGCAGGCGCCATCGCGGGCGCAATTGCCTTCCTTCCCTTTGTCTTTACGCTCAAGCCGGTTCTTGACGATAAGCAGAATGCGGACATGCTCAAGGGCATGGTGAGTCTGGCGGTCTCGGCAATCGCCCTGCTCGTCTTCACCTTGGTTGTGTTTGCGTTGTTCGGAGAGGCATTTCGCATGTTCCTCCTGGGCGAGGCGATCGGCTTCGTGGCCTTTATGGCCGCCTGCACGGTTCGTGTCGCCAAGGCGCTGCGAGATCCTCATGAGGTCGAAAGGTAAGTCGTGGAAATTTTTGAAAAGCTGCCTGATGAGATTAATCATCTGGTCAGCGAGTTCAGCTCCACCCCTGTCGTGGGCGATCTGAGCTGCGGCATCACGCAGTACTCGTTTTGGCTGATCGTCTCCACGATCGTGCTCCTGATCGTCCTGGCCGTGTTCAAGAAGAAGCAGACCCTGGTTCCCAAGGGCTTCTTCGTCAACGGTTTCGAGTACATCATCGAGTACGTCGAGAACGATATCGGCAAGGGCGTCGTGGGTGAGAACTGGAAGAAGCACTTCCCGTTCCTGTGCTCGCTTTTCCTGTTCATCCTGATCAATAACATGATCGGCCTGATCCCGGGAATGAAGCCCGGCACCGGCGCAATCGGCTCCACCGCCGCGCTCGCCATCTTCGCCTTCGTGTACTTCATCTACTACGGATGCAAGGCCCACGGCGTGATCGGCTACATCAAGAGTCTCGCCCCGCAGGGCGTGAGCTTCCCGATGAACGTGCTCGTGTGGGTTGTCGAGCTCTTCTCGACCTTCCTGCGCCTCATCACGCTCGCCGTCCGTCTGTTCTGCAACATGTTCGCAGGACACGTGGTCATGGGTTCGTTCGCCATCATGGCGAGCATGTTCATGCAGCCGCTGCTTCAGCAGGTTTCCGCGGCCCACGCCGTCGGCGCCCTGCCTTCGCTTGCCTGGCTTGCCATCCTCATCCTGATCTATGCGATCGAGCTTGTGGTCGGCGCCATCCAGGCTTACGTCTTCACGGTCCTTACCGCCGTGTATGTCTCCGAGGCAGAGGAGGTTGCGGAGGAGGAGTAGTCTTCCGCTCGCGCCTTAAAGGTAAGCAATTCGTTAAACCGCCGGTGCCCGTACCCATGGAGCCCGGCAGTTATAAAAAGGTTATCCTGCGTGAAATAAGACACGCACGACAAAGGAGGAATCGTGGGAGTTATCGGTTACGGTCTCGGTGTTATCGGCGCTGGTCTTGCTATCGGCCTGTCTGCTCTGGGTGCTACGGGTGCTATGGCCCGTCAGCCTGAGGTCCAGGGCCGCGTGTTCACCGTCTTCATCATGGGCTCCGCCTTCGGCGAGGCTCTGGCTCTGATCGGCTTCGTTGTCGCGCTGATCGTTAAATAGCACGGAGCGTCAAGTATGAATCTTTCATCCCAGAAGAGCGCGATCGCACTCTCCGCGTCCGCGGCCGCGCTGCTCATGCCGGTATCCGCGTTCGCCGAGGACGGCGCTGCCGGTGCGGACATCCTCATCCCTAAGATGGCGGAGTTCATCCCGGCGCTCATCGCCTTCCTGATCATCTGGATCGTGCTGGCCAAGGTCGCCCTGCCGGGCATCATGAAAACCATGGAGGAGCGCGGCAAGAAGATCGAGGAGAGCCTCGACGAGGCCGAGAAGACCAAGCAGGAGGCTATCGCCAAGCGCGCTGAGTCCGACTCGATCGTCACCGACGCCCGTCGTCAGGCTGCCGACATCGTTCTCGAGGCCCGTAAGGACGCCGAGTCCGAGCGCGCCCGTATCATCGAGGCTGCTCACAAGGAGGCCGAGGAGATTATCGCCAAGGCCCATGCGACCGTCGAGGACGAGCGCAAGTCCATCTACGCCGGTGCCGCGAGCTCCATCGCCGACCTGTCCGTTGCCGTCGCCACCAAGATCGTGGGCGAGGCACTCGAGGACGAGGCCGAGCAGAAGAAGCTCATCGAGCGCTACATCCAGGAAGCAGGTAGCCTGAATGCCGACTAGCCGCTATCAGGACAAGGTGCTCGAGACCTACGCGCGCTCCCTTTTGGAAGCCGCCAAGGTCGAGAACCATGTGTTCGAGGACCTCGAGATGATCGAGCGCCTGGCTTCTGCCAGCCCCGAGATCATCGCCGTGCTCGACACCATGTCCAAGCGCGACCAGTTCGACCTTCTTCCCAAGGTGGCAGCTGCCTTTAAGTATGTTGCCGAGGAAGACGAGGATGTAGTGGGCGTGACCGTCACCACGGCGATCCCGCTCGACGACGAGCTGCGTCAAACCATCACTAAGAAATGCGAGCAGGACTTCGGCCGCAAGGTATTCCTTATCGAGCAGGTCGACCCGTCTATCGTGGGCGGCCTGGTGCTCGAGGCCCGCGGCGAGCGTCGTGACATTTCCGTCAAGACGCAGCTGCGCATCGCGCAGGAGACCCTCGCAAACTCTGCTAATTCGTACGGAGGTGAAGCCTAATGTCCGAAACCCTCAATGCCCAGGATATCGCCAAGAAACTGCAGGAGCAGCTCACGAGCCTCTCCGCGACGGTCGATACGCATGAGGTTTCAACGGTCGACGAGGTAGGCGACGGCATCGCGCGCGTCTCCGGCCTCAAGAGCGCCATGGCAGGCGAGCTTCTGGAGTTCAAGAGCTCCGATACCGGTGAGACCGTCTTCGGCCTTGCCCAGAACCTTGACCGTGACGAGGTCGGCGCCGTTCTGTTCGGTGCCGTCGATTCCATCAAGGAAGGCGACGAGTGCCGCACCACGGGCCGCATTATGGATATCCCCGTGAGCCGCGCCATGCTCGGCCGCGTCGTCAATCCGCTCGGCCAGCCCATCGACGGCCTGGGTGACATCGTCGCCACGCACCGTCGCCCCATCGAGTTCAAGGCCCCCGGCGTCATCGACCGTACCCCGGTGTGCGAGCCGGTTCAGACCGGCCTGTTGGCCATCGACTCCATGGTGCCCATCGGTCGTGGTCAGCGTGAGCTCATCATCGGCGACCGTAAGACCGGCAAGACCGCCATCGCCATCGACGCTATCCTCAATCAGCGTGGCAAGGGCATGGTCTGCATCTATGTCGCCATCGGCCAGAAGGCCTCCACGGTTGCCAACATCCGCGAGACCCTCGCTCAGCACGGTGCGCTCGACTACACCATCATCGTTTCGGCCACCGCTGCCGATTCCGCCCCTATGCAGTACATCGCGCCTATGGCCGGTGCCGCTATCGGCGAGTTCTTTATGTACAACGGCGAGGACGGCAAGCCTGCCAGCGAGACCAACCCCGGCGGCCACGTGCTCGTCATCTACGACGACCTGTCCAAGCAGGCTGTGGCCTACCGTCAGATGTCGCTGACGCTGCATCGTCCGCCCGGACGCGAGGCCTATCCTGGCGACATCTTCTACCTGCACTCTCGCCTGCTCGAGCGTGCCGTCAAGATGTCCAAGAAGAACGGCTACGGCTCCATGACGGCTCTGCCGATCATCGAGACCCAGGACGGCGACGTCTCGGCCTACATCCCGACCAACGTCATTTCCATTACCGACGGTCAGATCTACCTGCAGTCCGAGCTCTTCTTCCAGGGTCAGCGCCCGGCAGTCGACGTGGGCATTTCCGTGTCCCGCGTCGGTGGCGACGCTCAGACCAAGGCCATGAAGCAGGTCGCCGGCAACCTCCGTCTGGACCTCGCTTCGTACCAGGAGCTCGCCGGCTTTACGCAGTTCGGCTCCGACCTCGACGAGGCCACGCAAAAGCAGCTTACCCACGGCGCTCGCATGACCGAGCTCCTTAAGCAGCCGCGCTACAAGCCGTTCGAGGTTTCCGAGCAGATCGTTGCGCTGTTCGCTGGCAACGAGGGCTTCCTGGACGACCTGGAGATCGCCGACGTGCTGCCCTTCCGTGCCGAGCTCATCGAGTACATGGACAATGGCTTTGGCTTGCTGCTCGACAAGGTTCGCGCCAAGAAGATCGACGACGACACCAAGGCTGAGCTCTTGCGTGTTATCGGCGACTTCAAGCAGCAGTTCATGGCCAAGCACCATTCGGATGTTTCTGGATCAGAGGAGAACTAAGCCCTATGGCCAACCTTCGCGACATTAAGAAGCGAATCTCCTCGGTTACCACGACCAAGCAGATCACGCGCACGATGGAGATGGTCTCTACGGCCAAGATCCGTCGTGCCCTCGATCGCTCCAAGCAGGCCGAGCCCTATAAGGAGGCGCTGACCGACGTCATGTTGACGGTTGCCGGCGACGCCTCCTGTTCGGGCACCGATCCCATGCTGCAGAAGCATGAGAACGTCAAGCGTGGCCTGATTGTCGTTATTGCCTCGGACCGCGGCCTTGCCGGCGGTTTCAATACGACGGTGGAGCGCACGGCCGAAAAGCTCGCCGCTTCTTGGGCGAACGACGGCATCGAGTGCGAGATCATCGCGTGCGGACGCAAGCCGGCCACGTATTTCCGCGACCGCGCAAACGTCATCATGCACTTTGAGGGCAATTCCTCCGAGCCCGATTTCCATCAGGCCCGCATGATCTCCTCTCATATCTGCGATGCGTATCGTGCCGGTGAGCTTGACCGTGTCGAGCTTGTCTACCACCACGCCAAGAACCGCGTGGATCAGGAGCTTCGCGTCGAGCACTTGCTGCCGCTCGATCCCGAGATGATCGCTATGGCCCACGGTCCGCGTAAGAACGAGACCGACGCCCCTAAGCGCATCTCGTCCACGTTCGAGTTCGTGCCCTCTCCCGAGCATGTTCTCGGCAAGCTTGTACCGTCGTATATCCTGACGGTCATCTACCAGGCCCTGATCGATTCGGCGGCCGCCGAGCAGGGTGCACGCCGCAAGGCCATGCACTCCGCGACGGAAAACGCCACCGCGATCATCTCGACCCTTACCCGCACGTATAGTCGCGTGCGCCAGGCTTCGATCACGACCGAGATCAACGAGATCGTCGGCGGAGCCTCAGCATTGGAGGAACAGTAATGGCTAATAACACCGTAAAGCTTGCGGTCGAGGAAGCCACCAAGAAGACGACTGCCGGTGATGGTCGCATCGTGCGTATCATCGGCCCTGTCGTCGACGTCAAGTTTGACGGCGCGGTGCCCCCGATCTACAACGCGCTCACGGTCGAGGCCGAGACCCCGATCGGTCACCTGAGCACGATCCTCGAGGTTGAGAGCCAGCTTCCGGGCGGCGTCGTCCGCACGGTCGCCATGTCCTCGACCGACGGCCTGCAGCGCGGCCTCATCGCCACCGATACCGGTGAGCCCATGAAGATGCCCGTTGGCCCCAAGACGCTCGGCCGCATTTGGAACGTCATGGGCAAGCCCGTCGACGGTAAGCCCATGCCCGAGGTGGAGGAGTTCTATCCCATCCACCATGCAGCGCCCCGCTTCGACGAGCTCACCACCAAGACCGAGATCTTCGAGACCGGCATCAAGGCCGTCGACCTGCTTGAGCCCTACATCCGTGGCGGCAAGACGGGTCTGTTCGGCGGCGCCGGCGTCGGCAAGACCGTTCTGATTCAGGAGCTCATCAACAACCTCGCCCAGGAGCACGGCGGCACCTCGGTGTTCACCGGCGTCGGCGAGCGCACCCGTGAGGGCACCGACCTGTACCTCGAGATGAGCGAGTCGGGCGTTATCGACAAGACCTGCTTGGTCTATGGTCAGATGAACGAGCCGCCCGGAGCGCGTCTGCGCATCGGTCTGGCCGGCCTTACCACCGCTGAGTACTTCCGCGATCGTGGCCAGGACGTTCTGCTGTTCATCGACAACATTTTCCGCTTCTCTCAGGCCGGTTCCGAGGTTTCCGCACTGCTGGGCCGTATGCCGTCCGCCGTCGGTTACCAGCCTACGCTGGCTACCGAGATGGGCGACCTCCAGGAGCGCATTACCTCGACCAAGACGGGCTCCATTACCTCCGTCCAGGCTGTCTACGTCCCTGCAGACGACCTGACCGACCCGGCACCCGCCACGACGTTTACGCACCTCGACGCCACCACGGTTCTTTCGCGTAGCATTTCGTCGCTCGGCCTGTTCCCGGCTATCGACCCGCTCGCGTCTTCCTCCGACGCTCTCGATCCCTCGATCGTCGGCGAGGAGCACTACCGTGTCGCCGTCAAGGTCCAGGAGCTTCTGCAGGAGTACTCCGACCTTCAGGACATCATCGCCATTCTGGGTATGGACGAGCTGTCCGAGGAGCAGCGCCTTACGGTCAACCGCGCCCGTAAGATTCAGCAGTTCCTCTCGCAGTCCTTCCACGTCGCCGAGAAGTTCACCGGCAACCCCGGTGTCTACGTCCGCGTCGAGGATACCGTCCGCTCCTTCGCCGAGATTGTCGATGGCAAGGCCGATGACCTGCCCGAGCAGGCTTTCCGCTATGCTTCCACGATTGAGGACGTGCGCGAGCGCGCCCGCAAGATGGGGGAGAAGTAGGTTATGCGTATCCGCATCGTGTGCCCCGTGAGCTGCGCCTATGAGGGTGACGCTGCGTTTGTGTCGATTCCGTCCACGGATGGCGAGTTTGGCGTTCTGCCTGCCCACTCCAGTGAAATCTGCACGATCGACCACGGTTACGTTCGCGTTTCCGATAAGGCCATGGGCACTGTCGACCACACGTTTGCCGTGGCCGGCGGCTATGCCCAGGTTGCGGACGATGTCGTGACCGTCCTCGCCGAGCGCGCTTGCGATTTGGCGACCGTCGACGCCGGCAAGGTTAAAGCTGATATTCAAGGTTTTGAAGAGAAGCTGGGTAATTTGTCGGAGGATGATGCACGCCGCGCCTACCTCTATAATGAAATCGCATGGTGTAAGCTCAAGCTTGCCCAATAGTCAAACGATTTAGCGTTCGACCATTTGCGAACACATCATGCCCGGGGTGGCCCAGCCACCCCGGGCATGCTTTTTGAAAGGGTAGACCTTGGATATTATCCGCGTTGAGGGTGGCCACGCCATCGGAGGTTCCGTGCCTGTCTCGGGCGCCAAGAACTCCGCGCTCAAACTTATGGCGGCAACGCTTCTGGCGCCGGGCAAGACGACGCTGCAGAACGTGCCCGATATCTCCGATGTCCACGTAATGGGCAAGGTGCTCAAGGGCATGGGCGCTACGATCGATGTTCTCGACGAGCATACGCTCGAGATCGATACCTCTCAGGTCGATTCTTGGGAGGCTCCCTACGAGCTCGTTGCCAAGATGCGTGCTTCCACCGCCGTGATGGGGCCCCTGCTGGGCCGCTTCCATCGCGCCAAGATCGCCATGCCCGGCGGCTGCAACCTGGGCGCCCGCAAGATCGATATGCATATCTTGGGTCTTGAGGCCTTGGGCGTTGAGTTCGATACCGCCCACGGCTACATCAACGCCAGTGCGCCCCAGGGTCTGCGCGGCACGACCGTCACGCTCGAGTTCGCCAGTGTCGGCGCCACCGAGAACCTCATCATGGCCTCCGTGTGCGCGCAGGGCACCACGGTTATCGACAATGCCGCTCGCGAGCCCGAGATCGTCGATCTTGCCAACATGCTCAACGAGATGGGCGCCAAGATCGTCGGTGCCGGCACGCCCGTCGTGACTATCGAAGGCGTGGAAGAGCTGCATCCCGTTACCCATCGCGTGGTGGGCGACCGCATCGAGGCCGGCACCTTTATCGTCGCCGGCGCGCTGATGGCCGACGATCGCGGTGTCGATGTCACGGGCTTTTGCCCCATTCACTTGGGCATGGTGCTCAAGAAGATGGAGCTCATGGGTATCGATTGCGAGCGTACCGATGATGGCGTCCACGTGAATCGCGCCGAGCGCATCAAGCCGGTCGATATCCAGACGCTTCCGTTCCCCGGTTTCCCGACCGACATGCAGGCGCAGATTATGGTGCTCTCCGCCCTCGCCGACGGCAGCTCCGTCATTACCGAGAACATCTTCGAGAATCGCTTTATGTTTGCCTCTGAGCTGGTGCGCATGGGTGCCGACATTCGTATCGAGAGCCATCATGCCATGATTCATGGTGTCAAGGGCTTCTCGGGTGCACAGGTTACCTCGCCCGACCTGCGTGGAGGTGCGGCCCTCGTCGTAGCCGGCCTGATCGCCGACGGTACGACCGAGGTCTCGGCCATCCATCACATCAAGCGTGGCTACGAGCAGTTTGTCGAGAAACTGCAGGCGCTCGGCGCGCATGTCGAGCATG
Organism: uncultured bacterium; assembly: GCA_958349055.1. Classification (GTDB taxonomy): domain Bacteria; phylum Actinomycetota; class Coriobacteriia; order Coriobacteriales; family Coriobacteriaceae; genus Collinsella. Next base: position 6,091 of record CATWBO010000040.1, on the reverse strand, counting down.
CCACCGTCCCCGATCCCGTTATCTACTAATACAGGTTGCCTATGTTTAACAAGAAGCCCCTCGCGGATACCACCACCCGAAGACCCTCAACTGGTGCGCAGGCCAAGATCTACAGTCGCGATAACGTGGCTCGCTATTCCGAGCGCGCTCGCCAGCGTCGTCGCAGCCACAACGTTCGTCGCGTGGCGCTTATCGCCGTGCTCGGTGTGCTGCTGAGCGCCACGACCGCTGCCGGCCTGTGGTTTGCCACCATTATGGGCAAGCTCGGCGATTCTAATGTCATTACCGACAACCTGCGCCAGATTCTGGTGGATACCGACGAGGCGAAGGATCCGTTCTACGTGCTGCTTCTTGGCACTGACGGCCGTCCGGGCGAGGATACGTACCGTGCCGACTCGATTATCCTGGCACGCATCGATCCCACGCAGAAGCAGGCGACGCTTATTTCCGTTCCGCGCGACACCAAGGTCGTGTACAAGGGCGAGACCATGAAGATCAACGCCTGCCATACCGTTGGCGGCGCCGAGGCCATGGTCGAGGCGGTCAACGAACTGTGCGGCGTTCAGATTTCCCATTATGCCGAGGTCAGCTTCGACGGAATGCAGGCGCTGATTGATTCGGTTGGCGGTATCGACATTAACGCAACCGACGATGTCGACGACCCTGAGCACCTTGATATTAAGATTACCGCTGGTCAGCAGCATATGGATGGCGCCACCGCCCTTACCTATGCCCGTTGCCGCTACACCTATGCCGACGGCGATTACACGCGCATGCGCCACCAGCGTCAGGTGCTTGGCGCCCTTGCCAACCAGATCCTCAATAACTTCGATGCCACGAAGATCTTTGGCCTGGTCAATTCGCTGTCCGATATGCTCGTAACCGATATGAGCGTTCAGGATATCGTGTCTACGGTCAACGCCATGCGCGGCATGGATGTCGACGGCATCTACTCGGCCAACCTGCCCTCGTACGCCGGTGATGACACTATGATCGATGGCGTGAGCTATGTCTTTGTCTACGAGGACGAGCTCAAGGAAATGATGGAGCGCGTTGACGCCGGCAAGGACCCCAAGGGCCCCAACACCATGGGCCTTTCCGACGGTTCCAGTTCCACGATCGGCGACCTGAGCAATAACACCTCCGATGACTACGCCAACGGTACCGCAACCTCGTCGGGTAGCTCGGACGATTCGAGCGACTCAAGCGATTCGGACTACTACGAAGAACCTTCTGGAGAAGGTAACGGATACGAGGCCAACTATTAGAGTTACGCGGTTTTACCAAACCGCGTAACCACTTGACGCTGCAAAACCCGCCAGAGCGGCAATCTGCCTTTCAACTTCGGCGGCATGATCAAAATAGTTCCGCCGTTCTGCCGAACGGCGGACCGGTTGACGCTGCGCGGGCCGCATTTGGACAATCTGACGTTCAACTTTAAGGGCGCGACCAGAAGGTCAGCGCCCTTTCGTTTCACGTCACCTTGTCTCAAATGCGACCCGCTCGCTGTCGTTGCCGGAACATCGGCGTTGCCGTGATTCAAACCTGCCAAAAATCGCCCCGTTCTCTGGTGAGGACGGGGCGATTCGTCTTTTTGGTTTATGCAGCTAAACTTATGCGAAACGTGCAACGAGCTCCTGGAGGACGTCGGTCATCTTGACGAGCGAACTGACCGGGACGAATTCGTTGACGCCGTGGTAGCAATAGCCGCCGGTGGAAAGGTTGGGGCAGGGCAGACTGCGGAACGACAGCTGAGCGCCGTCGGTGCCGCCACGAATCGGCAGCACTTGGGGCTCAACGCCGCAGGCAAGGTAGGCTTCCTTGGCAACATCAATAAGCTCGGGATAGTCACGAACGATCTCGGCCATATTTCGATACTGCTGCTTAATCTCGACCGTCACGCGCTCCTCACCCAGACGCTGGTTGAGCAGTGCTGCGGCGGAATCAATCAGCTCGAGCTTCTGCTGGAACTTGGCGGCATCGTGGTCGCGAACGATATAGCGCGCCGTGGCGTGATCGACGGTCGCAGACACGCCCTCAAGATGATAGAAGCCCTCGTAGCCCTCCGTGTATTCCGGGCGCTGCGCATAGGGGAGCAGTGCGTTAAAGTCGCAGAACAGATTGCCTGCGTTGACCATGCGGCCCTTGGCGTCGCCGGGGTGAATGGACTGGCCCTCAAAGCGAACGGTCGCCTCGGCGGCGTTGAAGCACTCCCACTCCAGCTCGCCGACGGGGCCGCCGTCGACCGTGTAGGCGTACTTGCAGCCAAAGGCCTCAATATCCAGCAGCTCGGCGCCGTGGCCGATCTCCTCGTCGGGACAGAAGCAAATGCCGAGCGCGGGGTGGGGCAGCGAGGGATCCTGAGCGATGCGTGCGACGAGCGCCATGATTTCGGCGACACCTGCCTTGTCGTCGGCGCCCAGCAGTGTGGTGCCGTCGCTGCAAACCAGGTCCTCACCCACGAGGTCGTTCAGGGCGGGAAGCTTGGCGGTGCTCATGGCAACGGGCTTACCGTCAACCGTACCGCAGACCAGGTCGCCGCCTTCGTAGTGTACGATGTGCGGCTTCACGCCGGCGCCCGGTGCAACTTCGGTGGTGTCGAGATGGGCGATCAGGCCCAGGGCGGGCTTGTTCTCAGCGCCCGCACTTGCGGGGATATGTGCGCAGACATAGGCATGCTCGGTCACGTGGGCATCTTCCGCACCAAGCTCGCGCAGCTCTTCAGCCAGCACGTTGGCAAGGTCAAACTGAACGGCGCTCGAAGGTACCTGGTCGCAGTTTGCATCCTCGGACTGCGTGTTGATCTGGACGTAGCGCAAAAAGCGTTCGAGGACATCGGGGCTCGTGGTGGTGTTTTCCATAAAGACCGCTCCAATCTTGGTCGTCGTGTGCAACAAGAACTCTAGCACGGTATGCCACGGCATACCACGACGCTTGGATGGGGTAGAATCAGCCATTGAATGCAGAAGGGACGGAAGATCATGGATACGACAAATAGCTCGCGCGAACTACATCTGACGGTGGCGAACGAAGACTACTTGGAGTGCATGGTTCGCATTGAAAGCGAAGAGGGGGAAACCAACGGCGTGCGATCGGTCGACATCGCGCAGCGCCTTGGCGTCTCCAAGGCATCGGTCAATAAAGCGGTTTCGGCGCTCAAGGCATCCGAGCTTGTCGAGCAATCGCACTACGGCAAGGTAGTCCTGACCGATCGCGGCCGCGAGGTTGGCACGGCTATCTGGTACCGTCATCGCCTCGTCCGCACGTTTTTGGTTCAGGAGCTCGGTGTCGAATTTGAGCGAGCCGATTCCGAGGCCTGCATGATGGAGCATGCGCTATCCGAGGACACGATGAACCGCTGGCTCGCCTATCTCGAAAAGCAGGGAATCAGCGTCGAGGAATAGCGGGATATATATGGATACGAGTTATTACAACCGCTTTGGTGCCGAGGAGCTTACGCGCCGCTTGTCGAGCGAGACCTTGTTGGCGCAGGGCCCCATGGGCAGTGTTCTGTTGAGTGAGTACGATGCTGCCGATATTCCGCCGGCGTTTTGGAATCTGGCAGAGCCGCAGACCGTTTCTCGTATCCATCGCTTGTATGTCGCCGCCGGCGCGCAGGTACTCATTACCAACACCTTTCAGGCATCGAGCTATGCCCTCAAGCATGACCAGATTGCGCCGTCCGTGGCGGAGGTCAATCGCGGGGCCGTCGACGATGCCCGCCAGGCGCACCCTCAGCTGCTGCTGGGCTCGATGGGTCCGATCGGTATTGAGTGGTTTGCCGAGGACTCTGCCGAGTATCGTGAAATCCGAGGCATTGCACGCGAGCAGGCGCATGCCTTGCTCAATGCCGGTGTTGACGGTCTGCTGATCGAGACAGTGACGTCTATCCGTAATTTGCAGCCCATACTTGCTGGCGCTCGAGATGCCGCCGACGGTATGCCTGTTCTGGTGAGTTTTGTCGTTGACGATAAAGGCGACCTGTTAGGCGATGGCCTCAACATCGAGGCAGCCGTTTTGTACGCCGAAAAACACGGCGCAAACTCGGTTGGTGTCAACTGCTGTTCGCTTGCGGCCGCGAGCGCCGCGGTGCCCAGGATGGTTGCATCGGCGACTACGCCCGTCACGGTGCGTCCCAACGTGGGCAATCCGGTCCAGACTCCGGATGGTCCCGTATGGCACGAGAACCCCGAAGCCTTCGCGCGCGCATGCGTCGAATGGAGGCAAGCCGGTGCCGCAATGGTTGGTAGTTGCTGCGGAACCACGGCGATCACTACGGCGGCGATGGCCGAGGCACTGGATATATAAGGCTCAAAACCGCTCCATACGGGGCGGTTTTTTATTGCCTGTGCGTCATCGGCAGCATTTGCCCAAATGGTGAATGCCGGTGCCGGCAGGTTGCTGAACACGCGTTGCGGGTATACCTCATGCGTACCATGATCTAAACACTGTGAGGTGTCTGCGCGTGTGCGCGATAATTCATTTTGGAACTGACGGTTGGCGCGCTCGCGTCGATGAGGACTTTACCGCCGACAACGTTGCCCGTATCGCCGATGCCGTCGGCGAGTTGTGGCAAAAGACCAATCCGGGCAAAACGGTATATATAGGGTTCGACACTCGGCCTCTGGCGGGCGAGTTCGCTGAGCTTGCGGCGGGTGTGCTAGCAGCGCACGGGCTAGACGCCGTGCTCGCTTCGCGACCTGTTCCGACCCCTGCCCTTACGTGGGCGGCGGCTTATGACGGTGAGGCGTGCGGCGCGCTCATGGTGACGGGGTCCCATCATCCACAGGGTTATCTGTGTCTCAAGATTCGCATGGGTGACGGCTCAACCGCCAACCAGGATGTCATCGAAGAGCTCGAAGAGACCATGGCTCCCGAGCCAATGGGGATCGAGGGGCAATATCGCACCGCGGATATCATTCCTGACTATATGCAGGCGGTGGCATCGTTTGTCGATGCCGAAGCCATCCGCGCCGCGCACCTGCGCGTGGTTGTTGACCCCATGGGCGGCGCAGCCCAGGGCTATCTAGCCGACTTGCTGCGCGAGCTTGGCGTTGAGGTGCACGAGATTCACGCCGGGCAGGCGCCTGACCAAGAAGATATCTGCCCCGACCCCGTTGAGCCGTGGGTGGACGCTTGCGAGCATACGGTTATCGAGGACGGAGCTTGCGCTGGCCTGGTGACCGACGGCGACGCCGACCGTATCGGCGCGGTTGACGAGCGCGGCAGATATATACATCCGCATCAGATCATGGCGCTCGTTTTGGGCGACTTGGTTCAATTTCGTAATTTGGAGGGGCGCGTCGTCGTCAATCTTTCGTGCTCGACGCTCGTGCGTCGCATTGCCGAGGCGCTTGGCTGCCGCGTGACCGTCAAACCAGTCGGTTTCAAATATATAGCGGCAGAGATGAAGAAGGGTGGCGTCCTCATAGGCGGCGAAGAAGCCGGTGGTATCGGCATCGCCGCGCATATGCCCGAGCGCGATGGAATCCTCGCCTGTCTGATTCTGTGTGAGCTTATGGCAAAGACGGACGCGCCTTTGGGCGTTCTGGTCGACCAACTCGAGGACAGTTTTGGTAAGACGAGTTACGGTCGACGCGATTTGCGCCTTGAGGCCGAAGATGCCGAAACGTTACGAACCCTGCTGCCGGGCGTAAACCCCAAGTCGATTTGTGGCAAGGTGCCGCAAAACGTTAGTCATATGGATGGCTTGCGTTTAGCATTCGAGGATGACACGTGGCTGCTGGTCCGTCCTAGCGGGACCGAACCAGTGGTGCGCGTCTACGCCGAGGGGTTCTCGGTGGAAGAACGTGATGAGTTGCTCGATGCTGGCTGTGCTTTAGCTAGGGGAACGTATCCGCTTTAACCATGAGACTGCCTTATATAAAGAGATGCTCGGCGAGCGGTAGTTAACGGCTGGCAAACGTTAGTCGGATCCCAAATTGTGTAGGAAATGTGTACGCCCAGATTCCCGCCCCCGGCGCCCCTCCGGTCTGGCAATATATCTCCTTGCCGCGCGGCCCGGTCGGACCGGACCAGCCGCCAGGCGTGCACCTTGAGAACCGGATACTGCGAGGATGGACACATTCAG
>CATWBO010000039.1 GCA_958349055.1 uncultured bacterium | reverse complement strand
ATCGACTACATCAAGGCCGTGCCACGCATGCAGCACTACATGGAAGTGTCTGCGCAAATCTACGGCATCTATCTGGAATACGTCAGTCCGCAGGACGTGCATGTCTATTCCATCGATGAGTGCTTTATCGACGTGACGCCCTATCTGGACCTCTATCACACCGATGCGGAAGGGTTCGCCTGCATGCTTCGCGACGAAGTTCTAGGGCGCACCGGCATCACGGCGACGGTCGGCATCGGCCCCAACCTATTTCAGGCCAAGGTGGCACTCGACATCACTGCCAAGCACGTAGCCAGCCGTATCGGCGTACTCGACGACGAAACCTTCCGCAAGGAAATTTGGCCCCACCGCCCCATCACCGATATCTGGGGTATCGGCCCCGGCGTGGCAGCGCGACTCGAAAAGTACGGTGTCTACGACCTGATGGGTGTTGCCGCTCTCGACGAGAACCTGCTCTACGACGAGCTCGGCGTCAATGCCGAGTATCTCATCGACCATGCCTTTGGTCGCGAGCCGACGACCATCGCCGACATCCAAGCCTATCGTCCGCAAGCGACCTCGACCACCACGGGGCAGGTCCTCTCGAAAGGCTATGCCTACGAGCAGGCTTACACCGTCTTGCGCGAGATGGTCGATGCCGCCGTGCTGGACTTGATCGACAAGCACGTGGTGTGCGACAGCATCTCGCTCTTTGTGGGCTATGCGAGCGAACGCGCCGACATCCGCCGACTCGATGCCAGCGGCACGGCGCAATACGTCGACGGGTGTGGGCATCTGCGCTCGAGCACGTCGGGCATCGAACCCGCAGCGACCGACGGCCCCAAGCTCGCGCCCCGCGCGCCCAAGCCCGTCCAGTGCGACGATGAACGCCGACGTTTGGTGCGAGAAGCCCAGGCGATTGACGGCATCTTTGTGGGCGAGCACGGCGGCAAGCCGCGCGGTGGCTATGCCGCGCTCTTTGCACACTCCAACGCCTCGCGCAAGCTGCCCGAACGCACCAATTCATTTAAGAAGATCATGGGGTATTTCGATGACCTGTGGGCGCAAACGGTCGACCCCAAGCGACCGGTCAAGCGCATCAATCTTGGCTTTGGCAACCTCATGCCCGAGGAGTTCGCCACCGTTGACCTGTTTAGCGATGTCGAGGCCGATGAGCGCGAGCGCGACCTGGCGCGCGCCGTGTTGGCCGTTAAAGGCAAATACGGCAAGAACGCCCTGGTCAAGGGATTGAGCTTTACCGCCGGCGCCACCGCACGCGAACGCAACGATCAGGTTGGAGGACACCGTGCCTAAACCCAAACAGCAGCCCATGAGGCCGCCGACCGCCTTCGAGCGCTTGGCGGACCCCGAGGGAAGGCGCCGCGCCGCCGACCCCAACCTCACTGCCAACGGCGCCGTGCGCGCCAACCGCGCCGCACAGTTCATGCCCTTTGCCGCGTTGACGGGATACTACGAACTCGTACGCAAACAGGAGATCACCGTTGAGCCCAAGTGCGAATTGACAGAAGAAAAAGCCCTCGAGCTTTCACATAAGCTCGAGGGTCTCAAACGCGGCGATTTGGTTCGAGTCACCTATTACGATACGTACGGTTATCGTGCCCGCACCGGCATCCTCGACGAGGTGCTCCCCGCCTTCAAGCTGCTCAAGCTCAAAGACACCGCTATCGACTTCGACGATATCCAAGACGTTGAGCTGCGCGGTCGAGCCTAGCGACGTTTCCTGCGCCAAGCACGCGCCCTACAGCATCATGACGTAGTAGCCCGCGTTCTTCACGGCCGCTTCGAGGGCACAGCGATCAACCGGCTGCTTAGAGCGCACGCGTGCCGTGTGGTCCGCATACGTCACCGTTGCCCACACGCCGTCCAGCGCATTGAGGGCATTGGCCACGTTCTGAGCGCAACCGTCACAGCTCATGCCACCGATGAGCAGCTCATCACTATAGGGATAGTGCGACGCATCGGTATCCGCCACAACGACCCTTTTGGCCTTCTTGCCGCACGCGCCATCGCTGCAGCAACTCTTTCCGCGTGTCGAAGCGGCAATGCGACGCAGCCCAAAAAACATGCCGATGGCAATGACGATCAGCACGATGAGATTCGCAGGGTTGAGCAAGTCACTCATGCGCTCCCCTTTCCAAGTAGTCTTATCCAGATACCCCCATGGGGTGTCCTCATCTTACCTCAAAATCATGTCTGTTCGGTCAATTAGTTTCCCTCATCAAACTTTTTTGTTGACCATGGCTTACTTTCGTGTAAAAGTTTTCCTAGGCTAACACGAAAGGACGGACAGCGACGTCATGACTCGAACCATAGACCTCCCAACGTTTCAGGCAGCAGTCGTGCGCAACTGCTCCCCTACGCTCGCGGGCATCAAGCCGGCATCGCTCTTTACCTATCCAGGCACCTACGCCCACGGGGACGGCTCGACTGCGACCGAAACCATCGCAGAACGCCGAGCTCGCCTGCTCAACGTTATCGCCCAGTGCAATCGCGAACTTGACCCACTCGGCATCCACCTGAGCGTTTTGGTCTGGCGGCCCTGCGGAGCGCTCGTGTACGTATACCGGCCCAAAAGCCTCGCCACTTACTTCGCGGACCCGCGCGCCCAGACGGCGCTCACCAAGGAAGGCTACGACACGGGCGACCTCGCGACATGCCTCGTGCACCTGGCGTCACGCATCACACTCGCGAGCAATAACGCCGCGGAATGTGCCTGTAGTCAGACTCGATGCGCGCTGGCCCAGCAAGCCAGCTGTAGTAACGACTGCACCTGCGAGTTTCCGCACGAAATAGGCTACTTCCTGGGATACCCCTACGACGACGTGCACGAGTTTATCGCCCAGCGCGGCGAGAACTACAAGGTCTTTGGAGCCTGGAAGGTCTACGCAAATGTCGAGCAGGCGCTTGCGACGTTTGATGCCTACCGTGCCTGCACCCAATACTTCACTTTTATCTATCAGCAGGGCTGCAGCCTGGCGCAACTTGCCCAGGCAACCCGATAGAACGTACAAGCCGCGGCAAGCGCCGCACGACCGAAAGGACAAAACATGAGCAAGATCGCCGTCGTCTACTGGAGCGGCACGGGCAATACCGAGGCCATGGCAAACCTCGTTGCCGAAGGTGCCACGTCCGCGGGGGCCGAGACTGAGGTCATCCCCTGCGCCGACTTCTCTGCCGACAAGGCCGCCGAATATGATGCCTTCGCCTTCGGCTGCCCCGCCATGGGCTCCGAGGAGCTTGAGTATGACGAGTTTCAGCCTATGTGGGACGAGGTCAAGGAGACCCTCGGCGACAAGAAGGTCGTCCTCTTTGGCTCCTATTCGTGGGCCGAGGGCGAGTGGATGGACAACTGGAAGGCCGACGCCGACGAGGCCGGCGTCAACGTCGTGGACTCCGTCATTTGCTACGATGCGCCCGACGATGAGGGCGAGGCGGCCTGCAAGGCCCTCGGAGCCGAGCTCGCGTAACGAAACCAGGCCTCCAAAAGATCCTGTATCACAGCGCATCCCCATCCCTACAAAAGAGTGGGGGCTGGATTCAAGTCCAGCCCCCGCTCTTTTGTAACGGCAGTTACATCAACCGGCTACGAAATATTGCCCAAGAACGCCTTGGTGCGCTCGCTCTTGGGGTGGTCGAAGACCTCGCTCGGCGTACCCTCTTCCACAATGACGCCGCCGTCCATAAAGACGACGCGGTCGGCGACATCGCGGGCAAAGCCCATCTCGTGCGTCACCACGATCATGGTCATGCCGTCGCGCGCCAAATCGCGCATGACGCCCAGGACGTCGCGCACGAGCTCGGGGTCGAGCGCCGAGGTGGCCTCGTCAAAGAGCATGACGTGCGGGTTCATCGACAGGGCGCGGGCGATGGCAACGCGCTGCTGCTGGCCGCCCGAGAGCTGGCTCGGCATAAAGTCGATACGCTCGGCAAGACCGACCTTGGTCAGCTCCTCGACGGCAATCTTCTCGGCCTCTTCCTTGCTGCGCTTGAGCACCTTCTGCTGCGCAAGCATGACGTTCTTTTTGACTGACAGGTGCGGGAACAAATTGAACTGCTGGAACACCATACCCAGATGCGTGCGCACCTTGTTAAGGTCGACGCCCTTGGCGCACACGTCCACACCCTCAACGACAATCGAGCCACTCGTGGGATGCTCCAGGCGGTTGATGCAGCGAAGCATCGTCGACTTACCCGAGCCCGAGGGACCCAGAACTACGACGACCTCGCCCTTATGCACATCCAGATCGATATCGCGCAGGACCACGTTATCGCCAAAGGCCTTCTGGAGGTTCTTGATGCTGACGACAACCCCGTTCGAGTTATTGGTTTCGCTCATGATAGGACCTCCTTACAGACCGGCGATGTGATCGGCGGGCGTCGCGACGACCTGCCCGGCGCTCTTGGCGGGACGCTTCTTCTTGGTTTCGGCCGTACCCAAAAGCCTCGCCTCAAGGCCGCTCACCAAGCGAGCGAGTGGCAGGGTGATGACCAGATAGAACAGGGCGGCAACCACATACGGCGTGATGGAGCCCGTCGTGGCCACGATGGTACGGGCGTTCATGACGATCTCGACCACACCCACGGCGGCAAGCAGCGACGTATCCTTGTAAAGCAAGATAAACTCGCTGGTCAGCGTAGGCAAAACATTGCGGAACGTCTGCGGAATCATAACGTAGAGCAGCGTCTGGAAGGCATTCATGCCCAGAGAGCGAGCAGCCTCGTTTTGGCCCTTGGGGATTGATTGAATACCGGCACGGAAGATCTCGCACAGGTACGCAGACGAGTTCATGGCCATGACGATAACGCCCAAGACATAGTCGTCCACCTTGACGCCGGCCAACGGCAGACCGAAGAACGCGATATAGATCTGCAGGAACGCCGGCGTACCACGGATGATATTCACATAGATGCCGGCAAGGCAACGCAGGATGCGTGACTTGGAGATGCGCATGAGCGACAAGGCAAAGCCAAAGGGAATTGCCAGCGGAAACGCCACGAGCACGATCGAGAGCGACATAAGGAAGCCCTTGAAGACGATCGGCAGGCTTTGGACCAAAATGACCGGGTTCAAGAACAAGCGCAGGAACATATTGGAGTTCCAGGCCTCGACCCACGGCTGCTCCTTAAGATCGGCCAGGAAGTTATCGAAAGCCGTCACGCCCTTAATCTCGACGGAAGGAATCTTAGAAATCTTCTTGGTCGAACCGTCGGCGAGCGTATAGGTGCCGCTAAAGGCCTCTTCGCCGCCCTCGACGGGAAACGTCACGCCGTAAACCTCGACACGGAAAAAGCCGCCGGCAGGCGCCGTCTCGCCAAAGTCGATCTTGAGCGTCTGGCCGTCAGCCTTGCACGTGGGCTTCATGGGCGTACGATCCATGAGGTCCTCGCCCGAGAGCATCGTCAATCGCGTGTCATCGGTACCAAACGTCGTACCGTCAACAAACGTCAGCGAAAGACCGCTCAGCTCCTCGTCGGCATCGGCCTGAACTTCCCAGGTAATGCGCGTCTCGGTGCCGCCGACCACATCGCTGCCCGAACCGGTGTTGGGTCGGGCGGTAATCTTTGCGGTCTCAAGCGCCTGGGCGGTCGTGGGCGCATATGCCCCCGCGCACACCAGCGCGAGCGCCACGGCCATGACGCAGGCTAGCTTTTGGAGCAAGGCGGGCAGTGGAAAACGCTGCTCCGCGGCCCCTTTGTTCAGTCGAGACAAGGTGGCTCCTATCGTAGAAGTTGCCGGCAAAACGAGACGGAAACGCTCTCCGTCAAGAGAAGCGCAAAGGCCCTCTCCGCAAAACGGAAAGGGCCCGCGCGCAATCAAGTAGCTATTTTACTTGATGTTGTACTTAGCCATGAGGGCATCAACGGTACCGTCATCGGTCAGGTCCTTGATAGCCTGGTTGATGTCGTCCTTGAGCTTGGTGTTGCCCTGGTTGATGGCGATGGCGTACTCCTCGCCGGTGCTGATCTGCTTGATGGTCTGGCAGGTGTTGAACTGCTCGGCGGTCAGCTGGCTGGCAACGGAGCGGTTGGTGACTACGGCGTCGCCCTTATCGGACTGCAGGGCGCTGAAGCACTCGGTGGCGTCCTTGTAGGGGACGATCTTGGCCTTCGGGAAGTTCTCCTGGGCAAAGGCCTCGGCGGTCGAGCCAGACTGGACGATGATGGTAGCGTCGGCGTTGTTGAGCTTCTCGCTGAAGTTATCGGCCGTGATGTCGGTGTTATCGACCTTGGTCACGATAGCCTGATCGTCCATGTAGTAGGAATCAGAGAAAGTGACTTCCTTCTCACGCTCGGGCGTGTCGGTGATAGCCGCGATGGAAACGTCATACTTGGCGCCCGAAGCGACACCCGGAACCAGCGTGTCAAAGTCATTGTTGACATACTCGACATCCAGGCCCAGCTTGTCGCCGATAGCCTTGATGAGCTCAAGGTCAAAGCCCTGATAATCGCCGTTGTCATCCTTGTACTCAAACGGAGCGTACTCGGCAGAGGTGCCGACGGTCAGCGTACCGTCCTTGACGAGCGCGTACTCCTTGGAGCCGTCGACCTTCTCGACCTTAGCGTCGTCAGAGCTGCTGGAACCAGCATCAGAACCAGAGGTGGCGTTGGACGAGCCGCAGCCCGTCAGAGCAAGGGCGAGCGCCATAGCACCCGTGGCGGCAAATGCGCCGAGCTTCTTGAGCTTCATAATCAGTCTCCTTCCGGCGACCCCGTTTGATTCAGAGGTCTGCAAAAACTGTTGGCTATTATGCACCCTGAATTACGAATCTGCAATGAGAAAACTGATTGAAACAATCCCATAACGTGAATGGAACACTCCACTTTGTGACAGTTGTTACTGCTTTAACGACCTTAATAGCGTAATTTCCGCTGCATAACCTGCAAGTTCGTTCGGCGTCTCCAAAATAAATGGAAGTGCACGCAAGCGGCTATTCGATACAATATTCTGCATAACCTGCATACCGCCGCCAAATTCCTCGCTGCCAAGGTATCCCTTGCCGATGCACTCGTGACGATCTTTATGGGCGCCACAAGGGTTCTTCGAATCGTTGATGTGTACGGCATGCAGGCGATCGATGCCCACCACGCGGTCGAACTCGTCGAGTACGCCGTCCAGATCATGGATGATGTCGTAGCCGGCATCGCTCACATGGCAGGTGTCCAAACAAACGCCCAGTTTATCGGACAGCTCTGGACACTTGGCGGCAACGCCCTCGATAATGCACGCCAGCTCTTCAAAGCTACGGCCCACCTCGGTGCCCTTACCCGCCATGGTCTCGAGCAATACCATCGTCTGCTGGCCCCCAAACATCACCTGGCACAGCGTGTCGACAATCATCTGAATGCCGGCGTCTGCCCCCTGTCCCACATGCGCACCGGGATGGAAGTTGTAGTAGTTGCCGGGCAGTGCTTCCAGACGCTGCAAATCTTCCGCCATAGCCTCCAAGGCAAACTCGCGCGCCCGCTCCTTAGCGGAGCAGGGGTTATAGGTATACGGGGCATGCGCCACCAGCGGTCCAAAGTCGTTTTGCGCCATAAGCTCGCGCAGAGCCGCCACGTCATCCATGTCAAGGTCTTTTGCCTTGCCACCGCGCGGGTTGCGCGTAAAGAACGCAAAGGTATTGGCACCAATGGACAACGCCGTCTCCCCCATTGCCCGATAGCCCTTCGTCGTCGAAAGATGACACCCGATCGTCAGCATCTCCAGCTCCCCCTCATCAGTTGCGGTGAAATACGGTCTATTGGTGCCTTATTTTGGCGCAAACAGACCGTATTCCACCGCAAGATATAAAAGGGGCATCAGGGGCACGGTCCGCCGAGCCCCCTTGAGCACCAGTACCGCAGCCTAGAGCGTCAAGCGAATCGCATCGATGATCTGCGCACAGCGCTGCGTGGCGGCAAGAGGCATGACGGGACTCTCGAGTTTCCCCGCCCGGATGAGCTGGGTCGCATGCGAAGCTTCGCCGTAGAAATCATCGACCTCAAACGGGGCATTTATTTCGAGCATTCGTCCGTCGGAATACTTCACATGAGCGAGCTCGGGGCGATGGAGGCGCTCGATTTCCAACGAGCCCCGCTCACAGGCAATCGTTAAGCGGCTTTCATATGTTGCTTCGCCGTCGCACACCATATGAATGGGTATACCGCCGACGCTCATATGGATCTCGTCGGCCCAATCGACGCGACCGCCCGATACGTCACGCCAGCGAACTTCACGGGACGAAACCTCGCAAGCGCCCGCGAGCAAATCCTCAAACCAACCGACCGCATAGCAGCCCATGTCATATAGACAGCCGCCCTGCAACGGATCAAGCAGATAGCCCGAAGGAGACTCGCCGTAATCGAGCTTTTGCACGCTTTCAATCGAGACAATACGGCCAAGCTCACCCGACGCAAACAAGTCCTTCACGCGAGCGCGCATCGGGCAAAACCGATTCTTCATTGCCTCCATAAACAGCACGCCGCGCTCGCGAGAGGTGGAGGCGATCGAGAGAGCCTCTTCCTCACTCAAAACGGCCGGCTTTTCGCACAGCACGGCCTTTCCGGCGCACAGCGCGCGACAGGCCCAACGCGTATGCATGCCATGCGGAAGCGCCAAGTAGATTGCGTCGACATCGGGGTCGGCAATCAGCGCGTCATAAGCCGCATTGCCGTTATCGTCGACCGAGGCATGGCCATGCGCAGCATCGATCGAAAACGCTCGGCAAAATTCCTCGACATGTGCAGGAGTGCGACCGGCCGCAGCCACCAACCGTGCCCCGTCGACCTTCTTGAGCGACGATGCAAATCGATGAGAAATGTGCCCAGCGCCCAAAACGCCCCAACGAACCTCACGCAAATCATCACATGAATCCCGATGGCCCACGACAGCCCCCTTCAGTTGCGGCGAAATAGTTCCTGTTTGGCCCCTATTCTGCCGCAAACAGAAGCTATTCCACCGCGAGTTATAAAAGGGGCATCAGGAACGCGTTTTGCAAAAGGCTTTAAGCGCGGCCGTTACGGGGCCCGGCTGGAAGCGTCGGCGCACGTCATCGAGACGCTCGGGGATATCGATATGCTGCGGGCAGTGGCGCGCGCATTTGCCGCACTTGACGCAATTGCTCACCAGCTTGGGCTCGCTCGTGCGCACCGCACTCGCCGTAAAGTATTGCGACAGCCCCGTAAACCAGCTGTGCGCATAGCTCGCGTTGTAGGCGGCAAAGCAGGCGGGAATGTTGATACCCTTGGGACATGGCATGCAGTAGCCGCATCCCGTGCAGGGCACGCGATTCGATTTTTCAAACTCCGTCAGCACGCGTGCGATGGCATCAAGCTGAGTAACTGTCATCGAATCCGGCAGGGCCCGATCGGCCAACGCCGCGTTCTCATCCACTTGCGCGGTATTGGTCATACCCGAAAGCAGCATCGTCACCTGAGGATGGTTCCACACCCACGAAAGCCCCCAAGCGGCAGGAGTGCGCAAATGCGGGTCACGAGCGCCATCGAGCACGGCGCGGGCCCGCGGCGGCAGCTTGCCTGCCAGACGCCCGCCCAGCAGCGGCTCCATCACAAACACCGCGAGCCCGCGCTCCGCAGCCGCCATGAGTCCTGCCGTTCCCGCTTGGTAACGCTCGCCGGCATAGTTGTACTGTATCTGGCAAAAATCCCAGTCATATGCGTCAAGCATCGTCAGGAAATCAGCCGCGCTGCCGTGGTACGAAAAACCAATCTGGCGAATGCGCCCCGCCGCCTTTTGACGCGCGATCCAGTCCTCGATACCCAACGCCACCACGCGCTCCCACTGAGCGGGCGAAGTGATGTTGTGCATAAGGTAATAGTCGATATGGTCGGTCCGCAGGCGACGCAGTTGTTCGTCGAAGAACCGGTCGAAATCCTCCGCGCGCTTGCACGAAGCGTGCGGCAACTTGGTCGCCAGCAACACCCGGTCGCGCAGCCCCAAGCGCTCAAGTGAGGCGCCCACGCACGCCTCGTTACCGGGATAGAGATACGCAGTATCCAGATAATTAATCCCCTGCTCCACCGCACGGGAAATGATGGCATCGGCTGTCTTCGCATCGGGGTGTCCCGGCGAACCGGGAAACCTCATGCAGCCCAGACCCAGAGCAGATATTCGGTTACCACTTTTGGGGTCAACGCGGTATTGCACGGCCCCTCCCTTCGCCATCAGCGCCCCGGCAAGGCGAAACAC
This sequence comes from uncultured bacterium, assembly GCA_958349055.1. Taxonomy (GTDB): domain Bacteria; phylum Actinomycetota; class Coriobacteriia; order Coriobacteriales; family Coriobacteriaceae; genus Collinsella. Next base: position 10,339 of record CATWBO010000039.1, on the reverse strand, counting down.
AATGGTCACGCGGCCGAAACATCGTGGAATCGCAATCGAGAACGTATCGTAACGCAGCAGAAATCGAGCTGTCACGGCACCGCTTTAACATCAGCAAAAAGCCCGATGAAAGGAGCCACCCATGCCCGCGCTCGACCTTTGGAACCTCGCATCCCAGCTCAAAAGCACCGATTATCGCTGGGTTGACCTCACCCATACGCTCTCGTGCGACACCCCGCACTGGTTTGGCTTTGAGCCATTTGAGTCCACCAAGCTCTTCGACTACCTGCCCGGCACGCCCGAAGATATGCTCGCGCCCATGCGTTGCTTCCAGTATTCGGTCGCCTCGCAGTACGGCACCCACGTCGACGCGCCGCGCCACTTCCATGTTGACGGTCGTTCCCTTGGCGAGATCGAACCTATCGAGTTTATGCATCCGCTCTGTGTGATCGACAAGCACGAGGAGTGCGCCGCAAACCCCGACTTTATCCTGACCATCGATGACCTCAAGGCTTGGGAGGACGAGCACGGTCGCATTCCTGAGGATGCTTTCGTCGCCTTCCGCTCCGACTGGTCCAAGCTCGCCGACCTCGAAAACAAGGACGAAGACGGCCAGCCCCACTACCCCGGCTGGGACCTCGATGCCATCAAATGGCTTGTAGAAGAGCGCAACATCGGTGCCATCGGCCACGAACCGGCAGACACCGACCCCGCAACCGTGACCACACGCGAGGATGCCTACCCCTACCCCGGCGAACAGTACATCCTCTCGGTCGACCGTTACCAGATTGAGGTCATGGACCATCTGGACGAGCTTCCCGCCACGGGCGCCGTCATCTTCTGCACCTTCCCCAAGGTGCGTGATGGCGTCGGATATCCCGCACGTGTCTTTGCGGTCTGCCCCGCGTCATAAGTTCCCATGCGTTTGTTCTTCTAAATACGGCCATCCGGTGCACGCGACATGGCCCGGCGGCATACAATCCATCAGGCGCCCCATACGCGGGCGCCTTTTTATGGGGAGATGATTCACATGCAGATCAACAAGGTCGCCTTCATCGGCAAGGGTGGCGTCGGGCTACTCTACGGCAGTATGATCGCCCAGACACTCGGCAACGATGCCGTCGAATACGTCATGGACGACGCTCGCTTTGAGCGCCATGCGAACGACGCGCTCACCGTCAACGGCAAGCCCTGCGTACTCAAGTCCGTCCGCGCCAGCGAGGCGACACCCGCCGATCTGGTCATCCTCACGGTCAAGACAACCGGACTCGACCAGGCGCTCAAGACTATGGAACACATCGTGGGCCCCAATACGCTCATCGCCTCGCTGTGCAACGGCATCACCAGCGAGCAGAAGATTGCCGAGCGCTTTGGCTGGGAGCACACCGTCCTCGGAATCTGCCAAGGCATGGACGCTGTGTTTCTCAACGGCGCGCTCACCTTTACCAATGCGGGCGAGATCCGCTTTGGTGCGGCCGCCGGCACCGACCCCGCGACCGTCACCGCTATCGACGGGCTCTACACGCGCTGCGGCATCGCCCACACCGTCGAGGACGACATCGCCCACCGCATGTGGGCAAAACTTATGCTCAACGACGGCATCAACCAGACCTGCATGGCCTACGGAGGCACGTACGGAAGCGCCACGGAACAGAGCTCCGAGCAGCGTCGTTGCTTTGTCTCCGCCATGCGCGAGACGCTTGCGGTCGCCAACGCCGAGGGTATCGAGCTCACCGAGGCAGACCTAACGCAGATGGTGCATCTCATCGAGGGGCTCGACCCCGCCGGCATGCCCTCGATGGCGCAGGACCGCGTCGCGCAGCGCAAAACAGAGGTCGAGGAGTTCGCGGGCACCGTCCGCCGCCTCGCGGCCAAGCACGATATCCAGGCGCCGCAGAACGAATGGCTCTATCGGCGCATCCGTGATATCGAGGCAAGCTGGTAACGCCGCCGCACCGCATCCAACAGTCTCAATAGCAAAAACCGCCGCAAAGGGCACTCCCCTTGCGGCGGCTTCCTTCTTCATCTATGGGCAAAACCAGCTTCACAACGGCTAGCGCCGCACCTGCGGCGTCTCGTCCTCGTCATCGCGACAAAGGGTCACGCCCGCACTTCCCAGCAGCGCTGCTGCGATGAGCGCGCCGACCACAATAGGAGCAGCCCCGCATGTCCCCTGCATGCCCGCGACGAGCGCGGCCGTAGGACCAAGGCAACCAAGCGTCAATGCAACGGCGGCAACGGCGATATCTCGAGCGTTCACAAGACCACTTCCTCCACGAGAAAGACCTTATTTCTCATGAACTAGTGTGCCCCGCGCCCATATGCGCGACGTACCGTCACGGTAAGGGCTCTGTTAGCTCAAGCGTATACATAGAACGGGCGTCCTTACGTTGCCCTAAAGCTCGGTAAAGACGCCCGTCCGCCAAATATCCGTGATACAGAAAAACTACCAACCGGTATAGTAGTCGGTGGTTCCGGCTGCGCAGCCGGAGTCATAGACCTTGCACTCGCCCTTGGAACCGGTAAACGTGGAGCCTTGGGCCTTATCGCCCGCGGCAACGACGTAGTAACCATCGGAATCGCGCCAAAAGCCCTCGGAATCCTGCGTCCATTCGCCCGTGCGGTGGTGATACAACACGTTGCTGCTGTAATAAGTCTCGCGGCGGCCGTTATAGTTATTGACGCCGCTCGAGCGCGTCAGGCCCGAGCCGTTCGCGTAATATGCAGCAGACGTGTAAGACGAGCCGGAGCCGGCGTTGTAATACGAAGCCTGAACGGCCTCAGCGGCCTCGGCTTCGGCTGCGGCAGCCTCGAGCGCCTCGCGCTTGGCATCCTCAAGCGCAGTGCGAAGCTCGTCGAGCTCGGTCGACTTGGCGTCGACCTCTCCCATCGTCAACAGGCTACCCGCACCGTCGATGCAACCCTGCAACACAGCGCGCTCGTCATCGGTAGCATAGTCGCCATACATATTCATAATGATCTGAGCGCGCATCTCCAGGGAATCGCGCTTTGCCCCCATCGAGGCGTTCCACTCCTGCATAGAGCTATAACCGTCGCCGCGGTAGTCGACGGGCTGCACCAGCGTCGCCTCGGACGGCGTTGATCCGACCGTATCGGATAGTGTTGCCGCGTGGGCATCAGTTGCGCCGGCGCCCGCCAAAAGTGCCACGGTCAGAGCGGCGGAAAGGGCGGCGGCTTTCGGTTTTCGTGAATCAATCCTCATGTAGCTGGAAACCTCCGTAGTGCGTTTTTGCTGCGTTTAAGCTGCGTGTGATTCGATCGCGCTGCATAGTACCCCGAGCAATTCGCGACCTGCGGTTTTACTCAAAAGGTGCACGTCAATTGCGTAAAACTCACATCCTCTCAACAGGAGTTTTCCACAACTCGAATGCATAAAGCGTCTCAAAAACCCTGTTTTGGCATGCTCCCTATGCAAAAAAGGCGCCTGTGCAAACATTGTTCGCACAGGCGCCTTGAGCAGGCATTTTATGCAGTTATACCTATCGAGTCGCAAGGGGTCCTTGCACAAGTCGCCTTACTCGTCCAGCGCGGCGAAGGCCTGCTTCAGATCCCAAATGATGTCCTCGGCGTTCTCGGTACCGATGGAAAGACGGATCGTGGAGGGCGTGATGTTCTGCTCGGCGAGCTCCTCGGCAGAGAGCTGGGAGTGCGTGGTGGTAGCCGGGTGCACGACGAGCGACTTGACGTCGGCCACGTTGGCGAGCAGCGAGAAGACCTGCAGGTGGTCGATGAACTTCCAAGCTGCCTCCTGGCCACCCTTAATCTCAAAGGTAAAGATCGAGGCACCACCGTTGGGGAAGTACTCCTTGTAGAGCTCGTGATCGGGATGCTCAGGCAGGCTCGGGTGGTTCACCTTGGCGACATGGCTGTCGCCGTTCAGGAACTCGACGACCTTCTTGGTGTTCTCGACATGACGGTCGACGCGCAGCGACAGGGTCTCGGTGCCCTGGAGCAGGATCCAGGCGTTGAACGGGCTGATGCAAGCGCCCTCGTCGCGCAGCAGGATAGCGCGGACATAGGTCGCGAAGGCAGCGGGACCGGCAGCCTCGGCAAACGAGACACCATGGTAGGAGGGGTTGGGCTCGGCGATCTGCGCATACTTGCCGCTCGCCTTCCAGTCAAAGTTGCCGCCATCGACAATCACGCCGCCCAGCGAAGTTCCGTGGCCGCCAATGAACTTAGTTGCGGAGTGGACAACGATGTTGGCGCCATGCTCCAGCGGACGGAACAGATACGGGGTGCCGAAAGTGTTGTCGACGACGACCGGCAAACCATGCCTCTTGGCGATCTCGGAGATGGCGTCGATGTTGGGGATGTCGGAGTTGGGGTTGCCGAGCGTCTCGAGGTAGATGACCGTGGTGTTGTCCTTGATGGCGCCCTCGACCTCGTCCAGGTTATGAGCGTCGACAAACGTGGTCTCGACACCAAACTGGGAGAGGGTATGCTCCAGCAGGTTGTAGGAGCCACCGTAGATGGTCTTCTGAGCCACCACGTGGTCACCGGCCTGGGCGAGTGCCTGCAGGGTGTAGGTGATAGCGGCAGCACCGGAAGCGACGGCGAGACCGGCCACGCCGCCCTCGAGCGCGGCGATGCGGTCCTCGAAGACGCCCTGGGTGGAGTTGGTCAGACGGCCGTAGATGTTGCCGGCGTCGGCAAGGCCAAAGCGGTCGGCGGCGTGCTGGGCGTTGCGGAACACGTAGCTCGTGGTCTGATAGATAGGCACGGCGCGGGCATCGGATGCGGGATCGGCGCTCTCCTGGCCAACGTGCAGCTGCAGGGTATCGAAACCAAAGGTGTGCTCGGGGTTGTTGATGAACTGGCTCATGATGATCTCCTTGATCGAACGAAAGTAAATAAATAAGAGAGAAGTAAGTCGCTGTCTCCTGATCACGCCGACGGGCGCAAACAGGAGCCCGGCATTCGTCTTGGTAAGCAATTCATATGCGGTCCTCCTTTTGACATCCCGGTTCCGTGGTCGGCTTAATTACCTACCGCCTTTGTGTGTTTTGAATAGTACGAGCATTGCTTCGCTCGGTCAATCACTTAAAAGCGCTAACCTGTTATCGGTTTTATAGATAGCAATCGAAAGGGTGGCGTCGATGACCCTTCAGCAGCTTCGTTTTCTGATCGCCGTGGCAGAGTCCGGCTCAATCAACGCCGCAGCTCAGCACCTCTATACCGCTCAGTCCAACATCTCAAACGCCGTCAAAAGCCTGGAGCGGGAGCTCCACTTGGAAATCTTCACGCGCTCCAGCCGCGGCGTCACGCTCACCAACGACGGCACCGAGCTTTTGGGCTATGCGCGCCAGGTCGTAGAGCAGGCCGACATGCTCGAGGCACGCTACGAGGATGGTGGCACCCCGCAAGCCCGCCTCGCCATTTCCACCCAGCACTACGCCTTTTCGGTCGAGGCCTTTGTCAACGTCGTCGAACGCTGCCGCGACAGCAAGTTCGAGTTCATCATGCGCGAGACCACCACATCGCAGATCATCGATGACGTCCGCGCGTTTCGCAGCGATATCGGCATTCTGTATCTGGACGACTTTAACGCCCGCGTTCTGCAGAAGGCCTTCGCCGATGCCCGTGCAAGCTTCCATCCCCTCTTCGACGCGACGGTCCACGTCTTCGTTAGCGAGCGCCACCCGCTCGCACGCCGCCCTCAGCTGTCCCTTGCCGACCTCACGCCCTATACGCGCTACAGCTTTGAGCAGGGAACCTCAAACTCCTTCCATTACGCCGAGGAACCTTTTAGCTATATCCCTTGTGACCGCAACATACGAATCTCGGACCGCGGAACACTTACTAACTTACTTATCACATCGAACGGTTACACCCTGTCGACCGGTGTCCTCTCCAATGAAATGCAATGGGGCATGGCATCGATCCCGCTAGCAGACGCCCCAACGATGCACGTTGGCTACATCATGCACGACGAGCGCAGGCCCTCTCTCCTCTTGCAGCAATACCTCGACGAGCTCAACCGCATCATCCATGCCAACTAACAGTCGGAAGACGGGGTAGAAATCGTAGATTGCTGGCCCCCGGCGGGCATGGCGCTACAATGGTCACTCACATGAAACGCACTCAACGAAAGGAAGCCCGTGAAGGTCATCATCTACACCGACGGCTCGGCCCGATCAAATCCGGGACGCGGCGGCTACGGCGCCGTGCTCAAATACACCAACCCCGCCGGCAAGACCTTCACCTCCGAGCTTTCGCGCGGCTACGCCAAGACCACCAACAACCGCATGGAACTCATGGCGGTCATCGTGGCGCTCGAGGCGCTCAACCGCCCTTGCGAGGTCGAAGTCCATTCCGATTCGCAGTATGTCGTCAACGCCTTTAACAAGCACTGGATCGACGGCTGGAAAAAGCGCGGATGGAAAACCGCCAACAAGCAGCCCGTTAAGAACCGCGACCTGTGGGAACGCCTGATCACCGCAAAGAGCAAGCACAAGGTCGAGTTCATCTGGGTTAAGGGTCATGCCGGCCACGAGCTCAACGAACGCTGCGACGAGCTCGCCACCACGGCGGCCGACGGCAGCAACCTCGATATCGACACCGGCTTTAACGAGAGCGACCTGTAACGGCGTTTTCGCACGTTTTTTCGTTCTCCCGCGCTACACTCATCCTGTAGACCAAACAACGCAAGGGGGACATATGCTGCGCATCGCGACCATCGGCACATCCATGATCACCGACGACTTCATCCAGGTCGTCAACGCCAACGACCTGGCTGCATTCGTGGGCACGCTCTCGCGCAATGCCGAGCGCGGCGCCGCCTTTACCGCTGAGCACGGCGGCGAGCGCAACTTCACCGCACTCGATGAGCTCGCGTCCGCCGACGATGTCGATGCCGTCTATATTGGCAGTCCCAACGCACTTCACCACGAGCAGGCCCTTGCCTGCATCGCCGGCGGCAAACACGTCATCGTCGAGAAGCCCTTCTGCGCCACCGAGGCACAGGCGCTGGAGGTCTTCCGCGCCGCCGAGGCAGCGGGCGTTGTAGCCCTCGAGGCCATGCGCCCCCTCCATGACCCCGCCTTCCACGCCATCGAGGACGCCTTAGGCGAGATTGCGCCCATTCGCCGCGCTTCGCTGCGCTTTGGCAAATATTCTTCGCGCTACAACGAGGTTCTCGCGGGACGTGCCACCAATATCTTCGACTGCCACATGGCATCGGGGTCCCTCATGGATATCGGCGTCTACACTGTCGAGCCCATGGTCGAGATCTTCGGCATGCCCTCCGGCCTCACCAGCATGACCACGTTGCTGGATCCCGCCACGCAACAGCTCACGAACGGACCCATCGACGGCTGCGGTTCCATCCTCGCCAGCTACGGCGGCGGCCGCATCTCCGTCGAACTTGCGCACTCCAAGATCACGAACGACTTGCTGCCCTCGCAAATCGAAGGCGAGCGCGGCACCATCCAGATCGACCATCTGTCCACACCCCGCAACGTGCACATCGACTACCTCGGCGATGTTGTGCGCGGGTCGGCCACCGAGGCCCCGCGCGAGCAGGGCGACAACGGCCGCATGCTCGACCTGCCAAAGTCGAGCAACACCATGGAGTATGAGCTCGCCGACTTTATCACCGCCATCGGCGGCATCGATAACGTTAAGGAAGAGATTTGGGAGACCCCGGCGGGACGTCACGAACTTGGCCACTACCGCGATGTCACGCTCGTCTCATTGCGCATCATGGATGCCGTGCGCCAGCAGGCGGGCATCGCCTTTCCCGCCGATTCGCAGAACTAGGTCGTGCCATGGGGTTTTTCGATCAGCTCTTTTCCGGCGCCAAGCGCGAGCCTCAAAAGCCTTCTTCTCTGGAGATGGAGCTACGCCAACGCCTTACCGTCCTAGCTGGTGATAACGCAACCAGCAGCGTGCCTCAACGGTATTTCTTGCGCTGGGAGGGACAGGTCCAAGGCGTGGGTTTCCGCTTTAACAACACCAATCTGGCACAGGCGCGCTCCCTCACCGGTTGGGTACGCAACATGGAAGACGGCTCGGTCGAAATGGAGGTGCAGGGCACGCCTGCAAACATCCTGTCGCATCTCGAGGCGCTTCACGCCTCGTACGAGCGCATGGGAATCCGCTTTTGCCTCAAGAAGGCACAGCTCCGCACTCCCCTTGCTGACGAAGACGGTTTTAGCCCTCGTTATTAGTATTGTGTTCTAAATACGGTATCATTTGCTTGTATACCATTACCAGAAAAGAGGCGAGGCGCATGGCAGTACAAAGACGAAACACCAAACAGCGAAAGCTGGTCTTGGACGCCGTGCGCCAAAGCTATAGCCACCCCACCGCCGACGAGATCTACAACGCTGTACGCGAGCAGGACGACAAGATCAGTCGCGGCACGGTCTACCGCAACCTCAACCTTTTAGCAGACGCGGGAGAAATCCTCTCCATCAAGACGCCGGGCGGCAGCCGCTTCGATCGCACTGTCGAGCCGCATGCGCATATCATCTGCACCTCGTGCGGCCGCGTTATCGACGTACCGCTCCCCTTCGACGCCCAACTCGATACCAAGGCGTCCGAGCAAATCGGCTGGAACGTCTCCTCGCACTACACTATCTTCGAAGGCCTCTGCCCCAACTGCCGGTAGGCATGTCCCAAAAGCCTACTCAGCGAGCAGGCGACGCAGCTCCTCTTCGACCGTTCGCACGTAGCGGACGCGGTCGTTGATGCCACGCATGGTAGGATTGCAGTTTTCCATCAGATAGGGATGGCCCACGACGTTGAGCATGTCGCGATCGTTCTCGTTGTCGCCAAACGCCATCATCTCATCGGGCGAAATCCCCAGGGCGCGACCGTAGTCGGCAAGCGCGGAACCCTTGCCCGAACCAAACCCGATAAAGTCCGTCCATTCGGTTCCCGATGTCATGACATCGACTCGATCGCTAAAGTGGCGCTCGAAATACTCCAGTGCCGCCGGCTGGTCGTCCTCGGACGTCTGAAATGCAATCTTAATGACATCCTCGTCAATGTCTTCGGGGCGGTCAACCACCGCCACATCGCAGTGGACCTCATAGCGCAGGTGGTCGACAAACGTATCGTTGCCGCTCATGGTGTAGAGGTGTCCCTCGCACGACAGGGTCACATCGGCATGGGGATACGCAACCACGGCATTCGCGATATCCATGGCCAGGTCGCGCCCCATAGACCGCTTAACCACGGCACGCCCCTCGCTCATGACCAGGGCGCCGTTTTCGCACACATAGCCCAGCTCGTCGGCCACCGGCGCAAAGAGGTAACGCAGGCTCGCATATTGGCGGCCGCTTGCCGGCATAAACACAATGCCGCGACGATGCAACTCGCGAATGAGCTCAAACGCCTCGGGGCGCGGCTCACGCTCCCCCGGATGCAGCAGCGTGCCATCCAAATCGCAGGCGATCAGCTTGATTCCCTCAAGACCCATATGCTTCCCCCAAAGCATCTCATCAACAGCAAGACGGACTTTGATTGATTGCCTCTCAAAGTCCGTCTTGCGTATATGCGCGCTTACTTACGCGCCCTTTTTACGATCGTAAAGTCTGGAGCCATGCTCACAACGACATCTGCCGCGCTCGACGCAAAGCGTCGGCTGGCATCGAGCTCGCGCGTAACCACCGAGAGTCGAACGCCCTCGATACCCCGGAGCATGCGGCCCAAAATCGGTTGCACCGGCGTATACATGCGCACGGTATGATCATCCGAGTCACCTCGGAAGAGCGGCGCGTGCATGTTGCCGATTTCCCAGCAGGCATGCGCGAGCGCAATCGGGTCCATGCGGTCAACTTCGACCAGATAGACCTCGGCGCTGCGCAGGCGCACGACAACCGCTACGGGCACCGTGCCCGAACGGTCAATGGCAAGCACGTCACCGTCGGTAAGTCGTTCACTGTCAGCAACGCCCGGTCCAATATCAACCGTGCGTCCCAGCTCCGTGGTGCCCACAAACGCGCGGACATCCGCCTGATCCCAATCGAGCACCAGCTCATCAATCTCAAAGACGCCACCCAACTCCCGGCGAAGCAGAAGCTCATAGGACGGGTCGTTAAGATTTCCCAAGCACGTCGTCGAAACCAGGCTTACAGACATCGGCTAGTCCTCGACCTCGACAAGCTCGATGTCAAAGTTGAGATCCTTGCCGGCGAGCTCGTGGTTGGCGTCGAGCGTCACGGCCTCGGGCGTCACGTCGATGACCACGGCGGGGACGGGCATGCCGCTCGGCGTGGACAGGAAGAGCTTCATGCCCTTCTCGATCTGCTCGATGTTGGGAACCTGCTCGGCCGGGAAGGTCAGGACCATCTCGGGGTTGTGCTCGCCGTAGGCGTCGGCAGCCGGGATG
>CATWBO010000038.1 GCA_958349055.1 uncultured bacterium | reverse complement strand
CTGTAGAGCAGAAAACTTAGCCCGTGCCGGGCCCGCTGAGACCAGACCGGCGGGATAGACCGGTTCAGATGGGGCTTTGATGCATGGGTGGTCTGTTGTTGTGCAAATGGGTATCATACTGTGGTTACTGCATCGACTCTGCGATGCATGTTGTACGTTCCCGGCGGTCGGTTTGCCAGAAGCGCCCCGTCGGTTGTTTCAGACCCGTTTCGAAGAAAGGAAACCACACTAACCTATGGCAGCTAAAAAATCATCTCCCTTGAAGATCATCCCGCTCGGCGGCCTTGATGGCATCGGCAAGAACATGACGGTCTTCGAGTGCGGCGACGACATGGTGCTCGTCGACGCCGGCCTCATGTTCCCCGATGACTCCCAGCCCGGTATCGACCTGGTGCTTCCCGACTACACCTATGTTCTAGAGAACGAGGAGAAGCTCCGCGGTATCGTCGTCACCCACGGCCACGAGGACCACACCGGTTCGCTTCCGTATCTGCTGCAGGACCTCAACAATAAGGTGCCCATCTTCTCGAGCAAGCTGACGCTTGGCTTTATCGAGGGCAAGCTTTCTGAGTTCCGCATCCGCGCGCCCAAGTTCCGCGAGGTCAAGGGCGGCAGCCATGTCAACCTCGGCGGCATCTCGCTCGACTTCTTCTCGATGACGCACTCCATCCCCGGCGCTCTGGGCGTGTTCATCCGCACCAATCAGGGCACCGTTATGCACACGGGTGACTTTAAGCTTGACCAGACGCCCATCGACGGCGTCACGCCCGACTATGCCGCTATCAGCCGCTTTGCCAAGCAGGGCATCGACCTGCTGCTTTCCGACTCTACCAACGCCACGGTTCCCGGCTTTACCAAGTCCGAGGCCGAGGTTGGTCCCAACCTGCTGCACGCCATCAAGAACGCCCCGGGTCGCGTGTTCGTCGCGTCGTTCTCGAGCCACATCCATCGTTTGCAGCAGATCTGCGATGCCGCCCGCAAGTGCGGCCGTAAGGTCGTTGTGACCGGTCGCTCCATGCTCACGAACACCCGCGTGGCGCGCGAGCTCGGTTATCTCAACATCGATGATGCCGATATCATCGATGCCTTCGATATCGATAACCTGCCTGACGACAAGATCGTCGTCATGTGCACTGGTTCGCAGGGCGAGCCGCTGTCGGCTCTGTCCCGCATGGCCAATGGCGAGCACAAGACGCTCTCCATTCACGAGGGCGATACCGTTATCCTCTCGGCAACTCCCGTTCCTGGCAACGAGAAGGCCGTCCAGCAGGTCGTCAACAGCCTGGCCAAGCTCGGCTGCGACGTGTGGGATAAGAACCGCGCTCTCGTCCACGTCTCGGGTCACGGTAGCCAGGAGGAGCTCAAGCTCCTGATGGCCATGGCCAAGCCCACGTACTTTATGCCGGTTCACGGTGAGGCCGTGCATCTGCGCGCCCATGCCCAGCTGGCCCGCAAGATGGGCATCAAGGACGATCATATCTTTATCCTCGATAACGGCGACACGCTCGAGATGCGCGGTGGTATCGTCAAGCGCGGCACGCCCGTCGAGTCCGGCGTCGTCTACGTCGACGGTCTGCGCATCGGCGATACCGACCCTATCGTCCTGCGCGATCGCCAGAAGCTCGCCAACGACGGTATGGTTACGGCTGTTGCCATCGTCTCCCTCAAACACAAGAAGATCGAGGCCATCGAGTTCTCGGGCCGCGGCGTTTCGTTTGCCATCGACGACCAGTTCTCCGAGGATGCCTCCGCGTCCATCATGAAGACGATCGAGAAGGGCAAGTTCAGCTTTACCAGCAGCGGTTCCGACGCCATTCGCAAGGCCGTGCGCGACTCGCTCTCCAACTTTATCTGGAGCCGTACGCGCACTCGCCCGATGATCATCCCGGTCGTCATGGAGGTTTAGTTTGGCGCGCGGATCTGCACAAAACGCCAAAGGCAATAAGGCCAACAACCAACCGGCATCTGCTAAGGGTGCCGGTTCCCATCTTCGTGCCAATAAGGGCCATGAGGCAGACTTCGACGATTTTGAGCCCTTGGTCGAGCCTTCGGCCAATCGCGATATCGCCGGTGTGGTCATCGCCGTTTTGGCGATCGCGTCCTTCATTGCCGTGATCTCTCCGGCAACAGCGCCCGTGACGGCTGCGGTTGCCGGTTTCTACCACCTGGGCTTTGGTCTGGGCGCCTACGTGCTGCCGATCGTCATCTTGCTGTTTGCCGCCACGCTCTTTTTGGGTGAGGACTCGCCGCTCAACGTGCGCTCTGTTGCGGGCGGCGCCTTGGTCTTTATCGCCGTCGTCTCCATTCTTTCGCTGATGGTGCCGGGCACGAGCGATTCGTGCGACCTTATGTTTACGCCGCAGAACCTTTCCGTGTCGGGCGGCTACATTGGCGCCTTTATCGCAAGTGCCTTGCAAAACGCCCTGGGTAAACCTATCGCCATGGTTGTCTTGCTGGGGCTTGTCGTCGTTGGTTTGGTCATTATCGGCTTTTCGGTGGGTGGCGTTTTGCGCTCCGCACGCGATCGCGCTGCCGATTTTGCCGAGCGTCGACGTGCCGATGTCAATGCGAGCCCGTGGGGCGATGAAGAGGCCCTGTCTGTTCCCGGCGTCGCTCGTCCGCACCTGAGCATTCTGCGCCAGAAGGGGACTGACGCCGCGGTGACCACGGTCATGGGTGGCGATGTCGACCCGGTTTTGGATGACGACGAGGACGATGACCCATTTGTCGACGTATCCGAGTCGGTTGAAGCCGAGCGCGCCAAGACCACGCTGCTGCCGCGCCGCCATGCCAAGAAGGGCAAGGCTGCGCCCAAGCTCAACACAAGCGAGCCCGACCCGTCTTGGTCCGATAGCGAGATTGAGCTCACCGAGGGTGACGACGAGGACGACGAGGCTCCGCTCGAGACCGCCAAGACAACCTTGCTGCCGCGTCGCCACGCCAAGCGCGGGCAGGTCACTGGACAGCTTTCGATGGAGGACGATCCGGACAAGGTTGACGAGTCCGAGCCGCCGTTTGCCGTGAACCCTGTTTCGGCCGCACCTCAGATTCCCGACTTCTTAAAGCATCCCAAGGTTGCCGATACGCCTGCCACGAGTGCTGTCGAATCGGCTGCGGCTCGTGATGGGGGAGCGGACGGCGGCGCCGCAGATAACGAGGGCGAAGAAGAGGACGGCCTCAAGCTTCCGCCGCTCGAAATCCTACATGCCAACCCGCAGTCGGCTTCTGCCGCGTCTTCGGATAAGGAGCTGGAGCAGACCGCTGAGTCACTGCAATCCACCTTGCTTGAGTTTGGCCGCAGCGCCCGCGTGGTCGGTTGGATTGCCGGCCCCACGGTGACGACCTTTAAGCTGCAGCCCGGCGAGGGCGAGCGCGTGAGCAAGATTTCGAGCCTCGAGGACGATATCGCGCTGTCGCTTGCCGCCCAGTCGGTGCGCATCTTCGCGCCGATTCCCGGCACTTCGCTTGTGGGTATCGAGATCCCCAACCGCAAGCGCCAAAACGTCAACTTGGGTGACGTGCTGCCCTATGTCAAGGGTGGCCCGCTCGAGCTTGCCATCGGCCGCGATGCAGAGGGTACGCCGGTTGTCGCCGACCTCGCCAAGATGCCCCACCTGCTGATTGCCGGTACCACGGGTTCCGGTAAGTCGGTGATGATCAACTCCATTATCACGACCTTGCTCATGCGCGCGCTTCCCGAGGACGTTCGCCTGATCATGGTCGACCCTAAGCGCGTCGAGCTCGCGGGCTACAACGGTTTGCCGCATTTGTACGTGCCCGTGGTGACCGAGCCTAAGCAGGCCGCCAGCGCGCTGCAGTGGGCCGTTTCCGAGATGGAGCGTCGTCTGAAGGTCTTCGAGCGTCTTAACGTTCGTAAAATCTCGACCTACAACGAAAAACAGGCCGCCGGCGAGTTTGAGCACTACGACAACCCGCCGCAAAAGATGCCTTATCTGGTCATTATCATCGACGAGCTCTCGGACCTGATGATGGTCGCCGGCAAGGACGTCGAAGCATCGATCGTGCGTATCGCCCAGCTGGGCCGTGCCGCCGGTATCCACCTTATCGTTGCTACGCAGCGACCGAGTTCCAACGTGGTGACGGGTCTCATCAAGGCCAACATCACCAACCGCATCGCCTTTAATGTCGCCACGGGCATCGACTCACGCGTCATCATCGACCAGATGGGTGCCGAAAAGCTTACCGGCTTGGGCGACATGTTGTTCTCCAAGGTCGACTGGGGCAAGCCTCGTCGTATCCAGGGCTGCTTTGTCTCCGACGACGAGATCAACGAGATCGTCGAGTTCGTCAAGTCGCAAAGCGAGCCCGATTACCACGAGGAGATTCTTTCGGCCGTGGCTCCCGCCTCCATGTCCATGGCGGGTGGCGGCGGCATCGTGCGTACCGGCGTTGCCGAGCCGCAAGACGATGATCCGCTCATCTGGGAAGCCGCCCATATTGTGGTGGAATCGCAGCTGGGCTCCACATCTGGCCTGCAACGCCGCCTAAAGGTTGGCTATGCGCGCGCCGGGCGTATTATGGACATGCTGGAAGAAAAGGGTGTCGTCGGACCGCCCGATGGTTCCAAGCCGCGCGAGGTCCTGCTGGACGAAGAAGGCCTCGCCGCGCTTGAGTCTGTCGACGCCGAGATGGCACGTGAAGATCGTGAGTTTGGAGGATTCTGATGGCTGCACGCTTTGGTGACATGCTGCTCGAGCAGCGTCGCCGAATGGGCCTTTCCATTCAGCAGGTCGCCAACACCATCAAAATCAGACCGCAGATCATCGAGTTTTTCGAGACCGGTAACTTTGCATCGATGCCCCCGCGCGGCTATGCGCAGGGCATGATTTCGAGCTATGCACGCTTCTTGGGCCTCAATCCGCGCGAGGTCGTCAATGCTTACTTTGACGACCTGATGGCATACGAGCGCGAGACATCGCAGCAGGGTGGTCGTTTTCAGGACGCCGCCGGATACGTCAATTCGCGCTCCTCGGTCGACAACGGCCGCTTCCTGATGGTTCAGGGCGGTCGCTCGACGCGCTATGGCCAGCGCCCTCAGCAGGCGGGTTACATTACCGAGACGGGTTCGGGCGAGGAGATTCGCTCTCAACGTGACCGGTTCCGCAGCACGCCGATGCCCGAGGACCGTGCGCTTCCCGCTGCCCGCGGCGTCGCACGAGATCCTCGTGCCGGCTACGGCGATGGCGGCTATTCCGATCGCGGCCACCGTGGCGTTTCTACCGGTCGTTCTCGCGGCGGCTATGCGGATGCCGATACCACGCAGGTAACGCCTCGTCTTCGCTCGCAGTCGCAGCCCTATGGGCAGCGTTCATCGGCTTCTCGTTCGGGTCAGCGTGGCTATCAAGGCCGCGGTGAACTTGCGCCCCGTTCGGGTCAGCGCAGCCTTCAGGGCCAGGGTGGTTATCGCGGCCGATCCGATAGCAATCGTGGTCGTATGCCTCAGGGAGGCGGCCGCAGCAGTTCCAGTCGTGGACGCGGCGGTTCCCGTGCTCCTCAAAACAACGGGCTCGATCCGCGTATCGTCTACGCCGGTATCGGTGCCGTGGCGTTGCTGCTGATCGTGCTCATCGTGGCACTTCTGCGCGGCTGCGCATCTTCGACGCCCGAGACCACGCCCGAGACGCCCACTGCTACCAAGACGACGACCAAGAAGTCTTCTAAGAAGACCGAAATCGTCGACGAGGACGAAGATACCGATGAGGCGACGGATGAGTCGACCGATTCGGACGCCACCAAGACGATGGCTAAAAAGGAAGAGAACGAGGTAACGAAGGTCAAGGTCTCCGTTGCCAAGGGAAAGACCGCCTGGATTGAGGTCAAGGTTGATGGCAAGTCGGTCTATGGCGCTCAGGCGACCGGACCCTTTGAGCAGGAATACACGCCCGAGTCCACGATCGAGATCACCACGTCCAAGCCTTCCGATGTCACCGTTACCAAGAACGGCGAAAAGGTCCGCTACGACACTAAGACGTCGGGCGTGGCACGCGTGACCATTACCGTTCCCAAGAAGGAGACGACCGACTCCGAGGACGGCGAGAGCACTGACGGTACCGATGATACCAACAGCGCGGATGGAACCGAAGCCCAGTCCACGGAGGGCACCGATACCGCTACCGACGGTCAAACGACGACCGATTCTACCGATTATTCGTACGACAGCTACTAAGCCGCTCGTAAGCGAAAGGATTAACCATGGCTAAAGATTCCAGCTTTGACGTCGTGTCCGAGGTTAATATGCAGGAGGTCGACAATGCCTTCCAGCAAACCACGCGCGAGATTTCCCAGCGCTATGACCTGAAGGATTCCGGCGCCACCATCGAGCTTTCGAAGGGCGACAAGCTCTTTACGATCAACGCCCCGGCCGACTTTGTCTCCAAGCAGATTATCGACGTGCTGAGCTCCAAGCTCATCAAGCGCGGCATCGACCTCAAGGCTGTCTCGTGGGATGCTCCGCAGGCGGCAACGGGCGGCACCGTGCGCGTGCTCGGCCATATCGTCGAGGGTATCGACCAGGCGACCGCCAAGAAGATCAACAAGGACATCAAGGACCAAAAGCTCAAGGTCAAGGTGACTATCGAGGCCGACAAGCTGCGTGTTTCCTCTGCTTCGAAGGACGCGTTGCAGACCGTGATCCAGTTCCTGCGCGACCAGGACTACGGCCAGCCGCTGCAGTTCACCAACTACCGCTAATATCATTCGAAAGGACTGCTCTCCAACATGGATACACCGTTGGGCTCCGTGCTCTACATCACCCTCGGGTGCGCTAAGAACGAGGTTGACACCGACCGCATGCGTTCTCTTTTGACCGCCGCGGGCTACGAGGAGGCATTCGACCCACAGGATGCCGATATCGCCATCGTCAATACATGCTCGTTCCTCGCCTCCGCAACGTCCGAGAGCATCGAGACCACGCTCGAGCTCGCCAACGAGGTTCAGGACGGCGTTCGTTCTTGTCCCATCGTCATGTGCGGCTGTGTGCCGTCGCGCTATGGCGACGACCTGCCTGACGAGCTGCCCGAGGTCGCTGCCTTTGTGAAGGCCGACGAGGAGGACGGCATCGTGGCGGTCATCGATGGCGTGCTGGGTGTCGAGCGTGAGATCGCTGCCTATATTCCGCAAGTCAAGCGCACTGTCGAGGGCGCTGTTGCTTACGTCAAGATTTCCGATGGCTGCAACCGCTTCTGCAGCTTCTGCATGATCCCCTATATTCGCGGTCGCTATCATTCGCGCAATGCCGAGAGCATTATCTCCGAGGTACGCGACCTGGTTGCCGGCGGTGTGCGCGAGATCGTGCTGATCGGCCAGGACACGGGTATTTGGGGCACCGACTTTGCCGACGAAGACGCCACCGATGGCTCGCCGCGCAATCTGGCGCAGCTGCTGCATGCCGTTGCCGAGGCCGTGCGCCCGCAGAACGTCTGGGTCCGTGTTCTCTACCTGCAGCCCGAGGGCATGACCGACGAGCTTATCGAGACGATTCGCGATACCCCCGAGGTGCTACCCTATATCGATATCCCCGTGCAGCACTGCGACGCACGCATCCTTAAGGCCATGCGTCGCTCCGGTTCGCGCCAGGAGCTCGAGGACCTGTTTCGCGATCTGCGTGAGCGTATCCCCGGCATCGTGATCCGTTCCACGGCCATGGTCGGCTTCCCGACCGAGACCGACGACGAGTTCCGCGACCTTATCGACTTTATGGACACCGTCTGCTTTGACTACACGAGTGTCTTTGCCTACTCGCAGGAGGAGGGCAGCCTGGCCGCTAAGATGGAAGGTCAGGTCGATGAGGAGGTCAAGCTCGAGCGCGCCCAGGAGGCCATGGACCTGGCCGAGTCGCTCGGTTTTGCCGCCACCGCCGCACATGTGGGCGAGCGCGCCCAGGTGATTGTCGACGGCATCGAGGAGACCGAGGACGGCGCCGAGCTGATCGGCCATGCTTGGTTCCAGGCGCCCGATTCCGATGGCGCGGTGCACTTGGACGCCAGCGAGGCGTCCGTGGGCGATATTCTGACGGTCGAGTTTACCGATAGCTTCTGCTATGAGCTTATCGGCCATGTTGTGGAGTAGGAGAGCATCGTGGCAAACGAGAGCAATAAGGAACTGACGAGTGTTTGGACGCCCGCCAACATCGTGACGTGCGTTCGCATCGTCTTTATCCCGGTGTTCATGATCGTGTCGGCGCTTTCTCACACGAGTGTTGCCGGTACAGATTGGAGCACCTTCGACGGCCCGCTCGCCGCCGCTGCCTTCATTCTGTATGTGATCCTGTCGTGCACCGATAAGGTCGACGGCTACCTGGCGCGCTCGCGCAACGAGATTACCGATTTCGGTAAGTTCTTGGACCCCATCGCCGACAAGCTGCTCGTGTTCTCGGCCTTGCTGCTGTTCTTGGACTTTGGCACCGTGACGGTTTGGTCCGTGTTCATCATCTTGTTCCGCGAGCTGTTGGTAAGCGCCCTGCGCATGGTTGCGAGTGCCGCCGGCGTGGTCGTTGCCGCCGATAAGCTTGGCAAGTACAAGACGGCGACCACGATGGTCTCCATCTGCGGTTACCTGTGCGTCTTTGCGATGGCCGGCTTGCACCTTGGCCCGCTGGCGCTGACGCTCGGCATCTACTCGGTGTCGCGCTTCCTGTACGCCGTTGCCGTTGTCCTGACCGTTATCTCGGGCGCCCAATACTTCTGGAACTGCCGCAAGATCGTCTTTTCGATCTAGGTCCTGGTGGGTATGACGGACTCTTTTGATCAGATTTCCGCACATAACGAGGAGCTGGCGCGTCATATTGTCGAGCGCGCGAGCGCTCGGGGCGTGACGGTTTCGACGGCTGAGTCGCTGACAGCAGGTATGATCGCCTCGACGATTGCCGATATCCCGGGCGCCTCGGTGGTGCTGCGTGGCGGTGCGGTGACCTACTGCGATGAGATCAAGCATCGCGTTTTGGGTGTTGATCAGGAGACGCTCGACCGCTATACCGCGGTGTCGCATCAGACCGCGCGCGAGATGGCGGCGGGTTCGCTGGAGCTGTACCAGAGCGATATTGCAGTGAGCGCAACGGGTTATGCCGGCCCCGGCGGCGGCACTGAGGACGATCCGGCTGGCACTTTCTATATTGGCTGGGCGTATCGCGCGGCTGATGGGGAAGTGCCGGTCGTGGACTCTGTGCGCTGCCACTATGAGGGCGACCGTTCGTGTGTTCGTGCCCATGCGGTCGCGGAGGCATTGGGACGCATTGCCCTTGTGCTCAACTCTATGGAATAGACGTGTTTTAAGGGGCCTTAGGGCCCCTTAATTGTGGAGATAGGGACCCCTGACGAATTTAGCGTTTGCGCTGGTTATAGGTGTATTCTTGCCTTCCTTGTTCTTATTCGGCCCTTTGTGGTCAAGCATTTGGTCAGTGTTTGGTCGGCGTTTGGTTGGGTTTTGGAAAGACTGCCTGCATATGATTGGCCTGAACGGTTGACCACGAACAGCCGTTCGTTTATTATCGATGCAGGTTGTTAAGAGGAGGGCTATTCATGGCCAAGAATTCAGGTCCCGTACGTACCGTTCATGCTCGCACGACGGGTAAAGAGCGCGATGAGATGATCGCCACCACCAAGGCCGAGATCGAGAAGAAGTTCGGTCAAGGCTCCATCATGAGGTATGGTGACGGCGGCCCCGAGCTTGAGGTCGAGGCCATCCCCACGGGCGCTCTGGCACTCGATGCCGCTCTGGGTATCGGCGGTGTGCCGCGCGGCCGTATCGTCGAGATTTACGGTCCTGAGTCCTCCGGTAAGACGACGCTTTCGCTCGAGATCCTGGCCGAGGCCCAGGCAATGGGTGGCGTGGTGGCATTTATCGATGCCGAGCACGCGCTCGATCCCACGTATGCCGCGCGCATTGGCGTGGATATCGACGAGGTACTGATTTCCCAGCCCGATACGGGTGAGCAGGCGCTCGAGATTGTTGACATGCTCGTGCGTTCCGGCGCCATCGATGCCATCGTCGTCGACTCCGTCGCCGCGCTGACCCCGCGTGCCGAGATCGAGGGAGAGATCGGCGATACCACGGTCGGCTTGCAAGCTCGCCTGATGAGCCAGGCGCTCCGCAAACTTGCCGGCTCGCTGTCCAAGTCCAACACGACGTGCATCTTCATTAACCAACTGCGAGAGAAGATCGGCGTCATGTTCGGCAACCCCGAGACCACGACGGGCGGCCGCGCTCTTAAGTTTTTCTCTTCGGTGCGTATCGACATTCGCCGCATCGACAGCATTAAGCTTAAGGATGAGGTTATCGGTAACCGCGTGCGCGCCAAGGTCGTTAAGAACAAGGTGGCAGCTCCGTTCCGTTCTGCTGAGTTTGACATCATGTACGGTACGGGCATCTCTAAGGAGGGCTCGATTCTGGACATGGCTGTCGAGTGCGGCATCTGCAAGAAGATGGGCTCCTGGTTTGCCTATGGCGAGGACAAGCTCGGCAACGGTCGCGAGGCCGCCAAGGCGTTCCTTCGCGAACACCCCGATTGCGCCGACGAGATTGAGCATAAGGTCCGCCTTGCCTGCGGGCTTGAGTTTGATGACGATGCTCCGTCCGAGGTTGAGCTGACCGATCAGCCTGCGCCTGAGGACTTTGACGAGCTTTACGCCATCGATGGTTCCGCCATGCTCGATGATGACGACGAGTAGCGGTTACGCTCATGTCGTATACGGTGACCGAGGCCACGGTCGTCTTTCCCGATAAGAAGGCGGCCTCCTCGTTCTCGAGCGGCTATGCGTCCAAAAAGCCTTGCGCACATATCGATTGTGAGCTTGAGGGCGGTTTTGAGCGGTCCATTTGGATCCCTGTGCGGGTCGCGCGGCTGTATGTCAAAAACCGCCCCGATCTTCCCTGTGATTGGGATAACTTTCGTGATGCGGTGCAGCTCATCGAGCGTAAATGCGCACTTACCATGGTGACCGAGATGTTATCGCGCCGCGACCATGCGACGGGTGAGGTCCGTGACAAGCTGGCTCGCTACGGTTTTCACCAGTCCGCGATCGATTTCGCCGTCGAGCGCGCCACCGAGTATCGCTTTTTAGACGAGAACCGCTTTTGCTCGTACTTTATCGAGGAACGCAAGCGGCGCGGTTGGGGACAGCGTAAAATCGAGACCGAGCTCAAGCGCCGTCATGTCGTGCTCGATGACATTCCCGGTTATCCCGAGGATTATTTTGCCGTCGAAGACGATTTGGCGCGTGCGTCAGCCCTGCTCGCCAAGCGGCGTGTTCCAGAGACGCGCGGATTCGAAAAACTGGTTCGGTTTTTGATGGGCAAGGGCTTTTCGTACCACATCGCCGCCGATGCCGTTAAGGCGCGTCTCGATGCCGAACGTGAGGAATGTGCAGTTTAGACACATGCTAGAAGCATGCGTTTTGCGTACCAGCCGTTCACCGTGTTTTAGACGCCATACCGGGTCCATTTATTTGACAGTTGTTGCGGTTCAACGTACGATAAACACTGTCATTTGCTTTGTGATATGTGCTCATCTTTGATGAGTTTGTTTATATGTTTATCTGTATCCGACCCGCATAAGCTGCGCCCATATTACTCAAATGTCGCGAGCCGTTCGTAAGGACGGTTCGCTTTGTTGTGTAACGAATCCATAAAAAGGAGTGAGCATGCCTATCATCGCAGCGCTCGTTGGCATCGTTTTGGGTGCCATCGCCGCCATTGCCTACATGCGCACCGCCAAGCAGGGTAGTCTTCACGAGGCCGACGAAAAGATCCAGTCGGCACATGCACAGGCTGAGTCCCTAATCGGCGATGCAAAGCGCCAGGCCGAGACCCTCAAAAAAGAGGCTCTGCTCGAGGCTAAAGAGGAGATCATCAAGAACAAGCAGGCTGCCGAGGCCGAGGACAAGCAGCGTAAGAACGAGATTCGTACGCTCGAGAACCGTGTGATGCAGCGCGAGGAGTCCCTCGATCGCCGCAACGATGCCCTCGACAAGCGCGAGCACCAGCTGTCCAGCCAGGCTGGCCAGGTCGAGAAGCGTTCCCGCGAGCTTGAGGAGCTCTGCGCCAAGCAGACCTCGGAGCTCGAGCGCATCGCCGACCTGACCCGCGAGGACGCTCACAAGGAGCTTCTCGACAAGGTTCGCGGCGAGGTTACCCACGAGGCCGCCACGATCATCCGCGAGTCCGAGCAGCAGGTTCGCGCCGAGTGCCACAAGACCGCCCAGGAGATTCTGTCTCTGGCGATTCAGCGCTGCGCTGCCGATCACACTGCCGAGGTCACCGTTACCTCCGTGCACATTCCCTCTGATGACCTCAAGGGCCGTATCATCGGTCGCGAGGGTCGCAACATCCGGACCTTCGAGCAGGTTTCCGGCGTCAACCTCGTGATCGACGACACGCCCGAGACCGTCGTTCTTTCGAGCTTCGACCCGGTCCGTCGTGAGACCGCCCGTGTCGCCCTTGAGAACCTTATCGCCGACGGCCGCATTCACCCTGCCCGTATCGAGGAGATGTATCACAAGGCCGCCGACCTGGTTCAGCAGCGCGTGCGCGAGGCTGGCGAGCAGGCTGCCTTCGATACCGGCATCCACGACCTGCACCCCGAGATCGTCAAGACCCTTGGTGCCCTGCGCTACCGTACCTCGTTTGGTCAGAACGTGCTTCAGCACTCCCTCGAGGTCTCTGATCTGTGCGGCGTGATGGCTTCCGAGCTTGGCCTGGACGTTGTGACTGCCAAGCGCGCCGGCCTGCTGCACGACCTGGGTAAGGCAATCGACCATGATGTCGAGGGCCCGCATGCCGTCATCGGTGCCGAGCTGGCCCGCCGTTATGGCGAGAAGCCCGTTATCGTCCACGCTATCGAGGCTCACCATGCCGATGTCGACCCCAACACGGTGCTCGATGTTCTGGTACAGGCCGCCGATGCTGTCTCTGCCTCTCGCCCCGGTGCCCGTCGCGAGTCTGCCGAGAACTACATCAAGCGTCTTGAGAAGCTCGAGGAGATCGCCAACTCCCATGATGGCGTCGAGCGTACTTATGCCATGCAGGCTGGTCGCGAGGTCCACGTCATGGTTCAGCCGGACAAGATCTCCGATGCCCAGTCCACGGTCCTGGCTCACGATATCGCCCATCAGATCGAGGAAGAGATGGAGTATCCCGGTCAGGTGCGCGTCGTCGTGATTCGCGAGAGCCGCGCTGTCGATATCGCTAAATAACATGAGCGACGCGAACGAGCTCATCTCATTTATCGCGTCGATGTCGGGGGAGGGCAACCTTCGCGTCGAGGAGAACCTTGGCGAGGGGTATGTCCGCCTCCGCGTTTCGGAGGCCGAGCGGCGCCAGGCAAAGCACGACATTCAGCATGTCGAGGATATCGTCATCGAAATGCTCCGTAATGCTCGCGATGCCGGCGCCGACAAGGTCTATCTCGCCACGACCAAGGAAGATGGCGTCCGCACGCTTGTCTTTCTGGATAACGGTTCTGGCGTTCCGCAGGATATGCAAGAGCGAATCTTTGATGCCCGCGTTACCTCCAAGCTCGAGAGCATGAAGATGGACCGTTGGGGCGTTCACGGTCGTGGCATGGCATTGTTTTCGATCAAGCAGAACACCGACGAGGCCCGTGTGGTCACGTCCGGCGTCGATCTTGGTTCAGCCTTTAAGGTGAGCGTCGCGGCCGACCGCCTCAGTGAGCGTGCCGATCAGTCCAGCTGGCCCCAGGCCGTCAAGGATGAGGACGGACGTTATGTCTGTGCTCGCGGTCCGCATAATATTATTCGCGCTGCTTGTGAGTTTGCGCTTGAGGAATTGCGTGGTTGCGATGTCTATCTTGGTTCTCCGTCTGAGATTGCCGCGACCCTTTATGCTCAGGCGTCAAGCCGGCTTGATACGTCTCGTCTCCTGTTCATTGATGACGAGAGCGAGCTTCCGGTTGTCGATCGTTTAGGCCTTGCTTCTGATGCCGAGGACTTTATCCGTATTTGTTCGGGTTTGGGTCTTGAGATGTCCGAGCGCACGGCCCATCGCATTTTGGCAGGGCAGATTAAGCCCGTTCGCGGTGTGACCGCGCGTCTGCTGCGCGAGCGTGATTCGTCCTCGCATGCGCCGGCTCCTGTCGATCTCGCGAAGGATCGTCGCGGGCTACGTATTGCCAAGGATGACATGGCACAGTTTTCGCGTGCTGTGGAGCGCGACTTTAATGACCTTGCTGCCCGGTACTATCTCAACCTTTGCGGTGACCCAAAGATTCGTGTTTCGCGTGATCGAATCACCGTGACCTTTGATCTTGCCAAAGAGGAATAGTGCCTTTACCGAGTCCACTCGGTACGATACAGTTATTGCAGTTAAAACGTACTTTTAAATGCAGGAGTTTCTTCATGGATTGCCTGAAGGTATCAAGCAAATCATCGCCCGCGTCCGTTGCCGGCGCCATCGCCGGCATGGTCAAGGATGGTGTACCCGTCAACATCCAGTGTGTCGGCGCCGGTGCCGTCAACCAGGCCATTAAGGCCGTTGCTATCGCGCGCGGTTTTTTGATTCCAACTGGTTTTGATATTTCCTGCGCGCCCGTGTTCTCCGACATCCTCATTAACGGGGAGTCGCGCACGGCCATCCGCCTTTCTATCTACGTTCACCAGATCAATCGAGCTGCTATGGATAACGTCGTCATGGATGATGTTAAGCCTGTGGCATAGCTTCTGATTGCCTCGTTTTGCTCCCCATTGTTAGGACTTATGCACATGGACCAGCGTTCCGTACGCGATATTCTTGCCGGTAAAACCTACTTTATCCGCACCTTTGGCTGCCAGATGAATCAGCACGACTCCGAGCGTGTGAGCGGTCTGCTTGATTCGTATGGCTGCCTCATGGCGCTCGATCCCGCGCATGCCGATATCGTTGTCTTCATGACGTGCTGCGTGCGCGAGGCCGCCGATACTCGCCTGTACGGTCAGTGCAATTCCTGCAAAAGCCTGCCGCCTTCGCCTTCGGGCAAGCGCGTGGTTGCCGTTGGCGGTTGCATCGCGCAGCGCGATGGCGAGGGCCTGCTCACCAACGTCGATAACGTCAATGTCATCTTTGGCACGCATTCCATCGCGCATGTGGCCGAGCTTATTGCCGAGGCGTTCCTTGATGGTAAGCGTCATATCCGCACCAATGAGCATGAGGATACGGACGCCATGAGCATGCCGTGGCATCGCGAGACCCAGTATCACGCCTGGGTGCCCATCATGACGGGCTGCAATAATTTCTGCACCTATTGTATCGTGCCGTACGTGCGCGGTCGCGAAAAGAGCCGCCCCTTCGAGGAGATTGTCGACGAGGTGACCGGTTTGGTGCGCCAAGGCGTGCGTGAGATTACGCTGCTGGGCCAAAACGTTAACTCATATGGTCGCGATCTGTTTGGCAAGCCGCGTTTTGCCGATCTGCTGCGTGCCGTGGGCGATACGGGTGTGGAGCGCATCTTCTTTACGTCTTCGCATCCCAAGGACCTGTTGCCCGAGACCATCGACGCCATGGCCGAGACGCCTGCCGTTATGCCGCAGCTGCACTTGGCCGTCCAGTCCGGTTCGACGCGGATCCTCAAAGAGATGAATCGCCGTTATACACGCGAGGACTATCTGGGCCTTGTCGATCGCATTCGCAACCGCATGCCCGATATCGCGCTCTCGACCGACATTATCGTTGGCTTCCCGGGCGAGACTGAAGAAGACTTTGAGCAGACGCTCTCACTTGCCGAGACGGTCCGCTATGCTCAGGCCTATACCTTCATTTATTCCAAGCGCGCCGGTACCCCGGCCGCCGAGATTGACGATCCTACGCCGCATGAGGTTATTTTCGAGCGTTTCAATCGCCTGGTTAAGGTTATCGAGACCACGGCACACGAGTACAACCAGGGCGAGCTTCATACTGTGGTTCCCACGCTCATTGAGGGAACGAGTAAAAAGAACGATGCGGTCCTGCTGGGCAAGAGCCCCAAGAATCAGACCGTGCATGCGCCTATTCCCGAGGGTTACAGCATCGATCAGCTTGTTGGCAAGATCGTTGATGTTGATGTTGACGTTGCCAAGACCTGGTATTTGTCCGGTTCCGTTGTGGGCGAGCCGCGCTAATGGTTTCTCCCGGGGCAGGTCTTTCCGCCGTTGCGATCGTCGGTCCGACGGCGGTTGGTAAGAGTGATGTTGCCGACCGTTTGGCAGCTCGTCTTTCGTCCGAAGTGCTGTCGTGCGATGCGATGCAAATCTATCGCGGCATGGATATCGGTACCGCAAAGATGGCGCCCGATGAGTGCACGGCGCCGCTGCGTCTCGTCGACATTGTAGAGCCGGGTGTGGCATATTCTGCTGCGCTTTATCAGGCTGACGCTCGCGCGCATGTTGAACGTCTCCTTGGTTCGGGTTGCCTGCCGGTTTTTTGCGGAGGTACGGGGCTGTATCTCAAGGCCGCCCTCGATGAGATGGACTTTCCCTCGGGTGAACTTGAGGACGATCGCCGTGCGGGCTATCAGGAGCTTGCCGAGCGTATTGGCGAGGAAGAACTGCATGCCTTGCTTGCCGAGCGCGATCCAGAATCGGCTGCTGTTATTCATCCCCATAACGTGCGCCGTGTGATTCGTGCGCTCGAGATGCATGATGATGGTATCTCCTATGCACAGCAAAAAAGTCAGTTTAGTGTTCCGCGCGAGCATTATCATGCCCTATGGTTTGGTCTGACGCGTAATCGCGAGGTGCTCTACGAGCGCATTAATCTGCGCGTCGATCTGATGTTTGAGCAGGGTCTTGTCGATGAGGTCCGCGGTCTTATGGACCAGGGGCTGGGAGATGCCCTGACGTCGATGCAGGCAATTGGTTATAAAGAGATCATCGATGCTTTCAATGGCGTGATGAGCATGGATGAGGCTCGCGAACTCATTAAGATGCGTTCGCGTCGTTATGCCAAGCGTCAGCTTTCGTGGTTTAAGCGCGATGACCGTATCGTGTGGTTTGATATGGATGAATGCGCGATCGATGAGGTCGTTGAGGATATCCTGCATCGTATTGAGGCTGCCTAATGGCCCGTTTCCCCCTTGTTCCCACGGCACCCGAGCCCGAGCGTGCCATTTTAGTTGGTGTTGAGTGGCGCGACAATGCATGGCCGCTCGATCGCTCGCTTGATGAGCTGGAGCGTCTTGCCCACACAGCTGGTGCCCAGTGCGTGGCACGCTTGTCGCAGCGTTTGGTAAAGCCGTATCCTAAATCGTTTATCGGTTCCGGTAAGGTAGAGGAGCTTTGCGGCCTGGTGCATCGCATGGATGCCGATGTCGTTATTTTTGACGACGACCTGACCCCCTCGCAGCAATCCTATTTGGAGAAAGCCGTGGGCGAGCCGGTAAAGATTATCGATCGTACAGCACTGATCCTGGATATCTTTGGTCTGCATGCTCAGACGCGTGAGGGACGCCTGCAGGTACAGCTGGCACAGCTTCAATATTTGTTGCCTCGCCTGCGTGGCATGTGGAGCCATCTCGCCAAGGAGCAGACGCGCGGCGGCATCGGCTCACGTTTTGGTCAGGGCGAAAGTCAGCTCGAGGTCGACCGTCGCCTCATTCGTAATAAGATCGCTGCGCTTCGTCGTGAGCTCAAGCAGGTTGAACAGCGTCGCGATGTTCAATCCAAGAGCCGCATTGAGTCACCGGCGTTTCGCGTCGCGTTAGCCGGTTATACCAATGCCGGTAAATCGACGTTGCTCAATCGTCTGACCGGCTCTACGGTACTTTCGCAGGACAAGCTGTTTGCTACGCTCGACCCTACGACGCGTTCGTATCGCCTGCCCGGCGGTCGCGGCATGACGATTACCGATACCGTCGGCTTTATTCAAAAGCTGCCGCATGGTCTGGTCGATGCCTTTAAATCGACGCTGTCCGAGGTGTTGGGTGCCGATCTAATTCTCAAAGTCGTAGATGCGTCTGACGAGGACTATGAGCGGCAGCTGGAGGCTGTCGACCGCGTGCTTGATGAGATCGGCGCCGGAGAGCGTTTAACGCTGACCGTATTCAATAAAAACGATCTTCTCGATAGCGTTGATCGATTGAGTTTCCGTCGTCGCTATCCGGAAGCCGTTCTGTTCTCGGCCCAAACGGGCGAGGGGCTCGACGATCTCGTCGATCGCATTGCTCGTGAGGCAGCTGCCACCGATGTGTTGCTCTCCGCTGACATTCCGTATCGCGAGGGCGCTCTCATCACGCTGGTGCATGAGCAGGGAACCCTTCTGCATGAGGAATATCTCGAGGACGGTGTTCGCATTGTGGCGAAGTTGCCGGCTCGTATTGCACCGCGGCTCGAGCGTTATCGCACCGAGTAGACGAGCTCCAAAATGCCCAGAATGATGGGCTGATGCAGCAGATAAAAGGGGAGTGCGTGACGTCCAAGGCTGGCGAGCGCCGGCAGGGGGTTGGCGTAGGCCCAGCTAGGGACGGTCTTATCGATTTCCTGCGCTATGTGTGCGGCGAAGTATCCTGCAAGATACATAAAGATAAACGGGATGATGGGGTAGTAATCACCCGAGACAAACCCAGGGCTCGGAAATCCCAGCCACGCCAGGTAGGGGACAGGGTAGGTCGTTTTGGGGATGCTCCAGGTGAGGGCGAACAACACAAGGCATAGGGGCATGCTCCATCTCGCCGATATCTTCTTAAGGACGGGATCGGTCAACGCCACGATGCCGGTACATGCGGCCATGCAGTAGATGATGCCAAAATTAACCGAATCGTCGACTGAGACAAGTGTTGTTGCCAACCAGACGACGAGTGCTGCTAAGGCGTATTTGGCGGCACGTTTGATATTGTTGCGCGAAAGGGTACACATCCAACCCGCGATAAACAAAAATACCCAGCTGATGCTGGCGCGCCAGATGTCTTGAAAGACTGACTGGGTAAACCAGGGCATATTCCAGCCGTACAGGTAGGCGAGATCGTAGCAAGCGTGAAAACCTGCCATAGAAATCATCGTAAACCCGCGGACGGTATCAAAGATGGTGATGCGTTTTTGCATTACGAGAACCGGCGCATTAAACCGACAACTTTACCCAAAATAACGGGGTTCGTCGCATAGATAGGCTCCATAGTGTCGTTCTCGGGCTGCAAGCGCACGCGCCCCTGCTCCTTGTAGAACGTCTTGACGGTCGCTGAACCATCAATCATGGCCACGACAATTTCGCCGTTCATGGCACTCTTTTGTTCACGGACGATGATGTAATCGCCATTGAAGATGCCGACATTGATCATTGAGCTCCCATGCACCTCAAGGATAAAGGAACCCTGATCAGTCGCGATTTCGGTCGGGATAGTAAAAGTGTCTTCGATATTCTGCTCGGCCAGAATGGGAATCCCAGCCGCGACGCGACCAACGAGCGGCAGCGAGACCGTTCCGCGAGGTGCGGTGGGCTCGTCAGATTTAGAAATTGTGACAGAGGAACCGTCCTCGTTAAAGAGTTCCAGGGCGCGCGGTTTGGTGGCATCGCGCTTGAGTAGCCCGCGCGCCTCCAGGGCAGAGAGATGGGCGTGCACGGTGCTGGGGGAGGAAAGGCCCACGGCAGAAGCCATCTCGCGCACGCTGGGCGGATAACCCTTCTCCTGCTGATATTCCTTGATGAAGTCGTAAATTTGCTGCTGACGCTTGGTAATTTTGCGAGCCATCAGGGCATCCTCTCTACCCATGTCAAACAAATGTTCGAATTTTGCTTGACAGGAACAACTGTTCGAAGATAATAATAACCGAACATTCGTTCTCGCGCTAGACATTTTTGTCCGCTCGGCTTGATAAAACTGTTCTCAGCAAAACACGCGAGAGGAGAACATGATGAACGCAACGAATATGGTCCAGGGTAACCTTGCCCTTAAGCTCGAGACGCCTGCAGAACCTACTTTTACGGTTGTTCAGGGTGGCCGCTCCGGCATTCAGCCTTTGACCGTAAAGCCTGCTTGTAATCAGCAGGCTGTAGTCGCGCCGGCCCGCGTTTCCCTGAAGGTTCCGACGATTGTCGCCGTCGCCGTTGCGCTTACGCTCTTCTTTGTCCTCGCTACGTCGGTCTTTAGCGCTCGTCACGCCGCGTATGCCGAGTCCGTTTCCAACATTACCTACGAGACCATTCGCGTTCAAGCTGGCGATTCTCTTTGGTCGCTTGCCGAGGAATATCCAATCGAAGGCCTTTCCACGCAAGAGACTTCTGACACGATCCGTAATGTCAATCATCTGGAGCATGGTTCGCTCGCCGCCGGTGCGCATCTTAAGGTTCCTGCTCGTTCGTAATCATTATCGCGCTGCGCATGGTACCCTTGTTATCGTTTAAGAGGAGGTACCATGCGCTGTCCCAAATGCGGAAAGGCACATACCCGCGTCGTTGATTCCCGTATGCAGGAGTCAAATAACACCATTAAGCGCCGTCGCGAATGTTGCTCGTGTAACTACCGCTTTACAACGTTCGAGCGATGCGAAGACCCAATCGAGGTCATTAAGTCAGACGGAACCAAGCAGCGGTTTGATCGCAATAAGCTGCTCGTCGGCTTGATGCGCGCCACCATCAAGCGCGATATCGACACTAAGAAGCTCAATGAGATTATCGACGACATCGAGGTCGAGCTGCGCTCTCGCACACTGACGGCCGTCACGTCCCATGAGTTGGGTGACATGGTGCTCAAGCGCTTGGCCAAGATCGACAAAGTGGCCTACATTCGCTTTGCCTCGGTCTACCGCGATTTCAAAGACGTCGATGAGTTTCTGCAAGAGCTCGACAAGCTAAGGTGATTCCATGTCCAACATTACCGTCAACAT
This sequence comes from uncultured bacterium, assembly GCA_958349055.1. GTDB lineage: Bacteria > Actinomycetota > Coriobacteriia > Coriobacteriales > Coriobacteriaceae > Collinsella. The sequence goes on along the minus strand of CATWBO010000038.1, from coordinate 548 downwards.
TAAACGTCTCGACCCCTCGGTTGAGCTTCCCAAATACGCTCACCCCACAGACGCCGGTCTGGACCTACGTTCTAACGAGGACTGTGTCCTGAAGCCCTTTGAGCGCCGTCTGGTCTCCACGGGCCTGGCCATCGCTCTGCCCGACGGCTACGCCGGCTTCGTCCAGCCCCGCAGCGGCCTGGCCATCAAACAAGGCCTGTCTATAGTCAACACGCCCGGCCTCATCGACGCCCACTACCGAGGCGAACTCAAAGTCATCCTCATCAACCTAGATCCCACCAACAACATCCAAGTCAACAAAGGCGACCGCATAGCCCAACTCGTCATCCAAGAAGTCCCCACGGTCAACCTCATAGAGGTAGACGAACTAGACGAAACCGACCGAGGCAAAGGAGGCTTCGGCTCCAGCGGCGTGGCTTAGTCGCATAGCCTCTTACGTTCGCTCACCTGTGGGAGAGCCCTATATATCATCCCGTGCTCAAACATTCTCGCGTTGCTGCGAAACTGCGCGCGGGACGATATAGGCGGGCCCCGCCCGGGGGCTGCGT
>CATWBO010000037.1 GCA_958349055.1 uncultured bacterium | reverse complement strand
GCTGTGGTTCGAGGGATGGGACGGGAATCTCGACTCTCGCTAAGTCCACACGCGCGACTTCGATTACCTCTGCCCCTTTCGCCACCTTTCGTTTGGATATCTGAAAGTCCTGAGCAGTAGCTAAATATGCTAGGTATCTCGGGATAATGCTTTCGGTCGCATACGCGCAAGAGTGTCCGCTGATTGCAACCGACTGTTCGCCTTCCCACGCCAATGGTGTGCAGACATCTTCGATATTCTTGCTCGTTATGGCAAAAATCACGTCTCCAGGGTTTGCCTTTTTCGATTTAGCGTATTGCTCTTCAGATCATCGTGGTGTGCTCGTAGCCGCGCTCCACGAGGAGCCGCTCGGCAACGCCGAGAATCTTCTCGACCGTCTCCTCCGGGTACTTATTGCGTGCCACGGGCACCTCCGTCCTTGTTATCGCGATAAACACACCATGAGTGGCGTACGGGTCGAGAAGGGCTGGCGCCAAAAGAGCCCAACGGCCGTTACGGCTTCGTTAGAAACGCGCCCCACCATGGATGGTGAACCCGAAAGGTAAGGCGCGCTGGCACGGTGGCTCGGCCCGCGCGCTCGGAAGAGAAAGGATAAACCCATGGGTTACATGCTCGAGACGCGCGGGCTCACCAAGCGCTTCTGCCGCGGCGACCAGGCGCAGGACGCCGTGGCCGACGTGAGCCTTCATATCCGCGAGGGCGAGGTGTACGGGCTGCTCGGTCCCAACGGCGCCGGCAAGTCGACAACGCTCAAGATGATCTGCGGGATGCTGCGGCCGACTGCCGGGGAGATCCTCTTTGCCGGGCACGCCTGGCGCCGCGAGGACCTCTACGCAATCGGCAGCCTCATCGAGGAGGCGCCGCTCTACCCCAACCTCACCGCGCGCGAGAACCTGCGCGTGCGCACCACGCTGCTGGGCCTTCCCGAGAGCCGCATAGATGAGGTGCTCGCCGCCGTGGACCTCGCGGACACCGGGAAGAAGCGCGCCGGGCGCTTCTCGATGGGCATGCGGCAGCGCCTGGGGCTCGCGCTGGCGCTGATCGCCCGGCCACGCCTGCTCGTGCTCGACGAGCCCACCAACGGCCTCGACCCCATCGGCATCGAGGAGCTGCGCGACCAGATCCGCGGCTTCGCGGCGGCGGGCACGACGGTGATCGTCTCGAGCCACATCCTCTCCGAGGTGCAGCAGATGGCGGACACCATCGGCATCATCTACGGGGGGCGCCTCGCCTACGAGGATGCTCTTCGGCCCGGGCAGGACCTCGAGGAACTCTTCATGAGCGTCTGCCGGGAGGGGCGACGAGCGCGCGGGGAGGTGGCGGCATGACGGGCGAGAAAGGCGGCCTGCTCGCGGGCCTGCGCGCCGAGGCCCTGAAGTCGCGCCACGCGGCACCGGTTCGCCTGGCCGTGCTCATGGCGCTGCCGATGCCGCTGCTCGGCGCGATGCCCTACCGGGGCGTGCAGATCTTCAGCGCGTGGAACTACTGGTACGCGCTCTTCCTGCCCGTGGCTCTCTCGCTCGTGGTGGCTTGCGTCGCGCGGGCGGACGCGCGCACGCGGATGCGGGGGCTTCTGGGCCTGGGCTTCCCGCTCGGGCGCGCCTGGTGGGCCAAGGCGCTCTGGTGCCTCGCGCTCTGCACGCTCTCGAACCTCGTGGTCTTCGGCATCTACCTCGCGGGATCGGCGTTCTCCTCGCAGGGCCTCACGGCCGCGGGCACGCTCACGATGCTCCTCTGCGCGCTCGCCAACACGGTGACCGCGGCGTGGATGATCCCCGCAGGGCTCTTCCTCACGGCGCGGCTCGGCATGCTCGCGGGCATCTTCTGCCCGCTCGCCGCGCAGCTCGTGGGTGGGTTCGCCTGGTCGCTGGTGCCGCTGCCGCAGCTCTTTCCTCCGTCGGCGAGCATGGTCATCCCCACGAGCTTCATCCCCGTGCTGCCGAGCGGCGAGCCACTCGCGGCGGACATGGCGCTCGGCGGGACGCTCGCGGCGGACGGCATGCTCACGCTGGCGGGCCTTGCGGTCTGCGCGCTCGCGTTCGTCGCGCTCACGGCGGCGGGCGCGGCCTGGTTCGCGCGCTCCGAGGAGAGGTGATGGCCATGACACGACTCTCCGACCCGACGCCGCGCATGACTCTCCCGCGGGCCCTGCTCTCCGAGGCCCTGCGCCTGGCGCGCTCCCCGCTCACGGCGGTGCACCTCGTCTGCGGCCTGGCAGCCGGTCTTGCCTGCGGCGAGTACTTCTCCGTAACCCGATGGGACCCGGCGCTGGGCGCGGACGCCTACGCCCAGTTCCTCGGCGCCCTCATGCCGCTCATGTCCGCCATCGTCTGCGGGCTCGCCGTGGACGAGGAGCGCGCTGCCGGGCGCCTCGCCAACCTCACGGCGGTCCCCTCGCGCGGGCGCGCCGTCGCGGCGAAGCTGCTCGCCCTTGCGGCGCTCGGCGCGGGCGCGCTGGCCGTGGCGCTCGGCGTGTTCGGGGCCGTGCTCGCCGTCGCCGGGCGCCTGCCGCTCGGGCCCGCTCCGCTTGCGGCCGCCTGGGCGGGCATCGTGCTGGGCAGCCTGCCCCTCTACGCGCTGGGGCTCGGCGTGGCCCTGCGCCTCGGCCGCAACGCCGCCATCGGCGCCGGCGCGGCGGGGATGCTCCTCGCGTTCTTCTCAGTGGGCGGACTTGCGCACGGCCTCATGACCGGCGAGCTCACCGGTGCCCTGGCGACGCCCCTGAGCTGGGTGCCGCTCGCCTGGCCCGCACGCCTGGGGTCGCTCGGGGTGGAGGCCTTCATCGACGCCGCACGCGCGGCGGGCCCTCTCCTCACGACTGCGCTCGCTGGCCTCGTGCTCGCCCTGGCAGCCGCCGCCGTCCTTATCGCCTGGTTCTGCCGCTTCGAGGACGGGTGGGCAGATGCGTAGGAGGCCGCTCGCCGCCATGCTCGCCCTCCTCTCCGCAGCGCTCGTCCTGGGCGGGAACGCCCTGCTCGACGCCGGCTGGGGTCCCGTCCTGCGCTCGATCGCCGACCGCGTGCTGCCCAACCCTGAGATCGCCATGTGGGCGCCCGCGCCCGAGCCCGGCAGCCACGCGAGCTCCTACGCCGACGCCACCGGGGCGGGGGCGAACTACGTCTACCTGGTGGACGCGGCGGACGACAGGGGCAATGTCCGAGAGCTCCAGCTCATCTTCTTCGGGCGGGAGTCGGACGGCGAGGGCTGGCTCGAGATCGATGCGCGCGGCGGCTCGGGCGTGCGCTACCGCGCGTGCGACGCGGTCGAGGTACCCGTGGCTGCGCGCAGGGCTCTGGACCGCTGAGCGCGGCGCTAGTACAATTCCGACGGAAGTTTCAGGAGGTCGAACATGGCGAGGATACTGGCAGTGGATGATGAACGGGCGATCCTCGACGCGCTTGCGCGCGTCCTCGGCCGCGACGGCCATGAGGTCGTCAAGGCGGCGGACCCGACGGCGGTCCCGGGGACGGACCTTTCGCGTTTCGACCTCGTGCTCTGCGACGTCATGATGCCGGGGCTCGACGGCTTCGAGCTCGTGCGGCAGATCCGCCCGGACTTCGACGGGCCCATCGTCTTCCTGACCGCTCGCGTGGCCGAGGAGGATGCCGTGGCCGCCTACGGCCTGGGCGCCGACGACTACGTCCGCAAGCCCTTCGGGGCCGCGGAGCTGCGCGCCAAGGTCGCGGCCCATCTACGCCGTGAGCGCCGGCCGCGCTCGCACGCCCTCTCCTTCGGAGAGGTGCGGATCGACCTCGGGGCGCGCGGCCTCGCCGTGGGCGGCGAGGCCGTGCCGCTCACGCCCACCGAGTACGCCATCTGCGAGTACCTCGCCCGCCACCCCGGGCAGGTCATGAGCCGCGCGCAGATACGCGAGGCGGTGCTCGGCTGGGAGAGCGACGCCGACGACGCGGCCATATCCATGCAGGTCAGCCGCGCCCGGAGGAAACTCTCCGAGGCCGGCGCCGATCCGATCGCGACCGTCTGGGGGATGGGGTACAAGTGGCAGCTCTAAGGACCGGGGCGCGAGGTCGCGGGGGCATGCCGCTCTCCTTCGTCATCGCGCGCTACTTCGCCTACGCGTTCGCGGCGGTCGCCACAGCGTGGCTCGCCTCGTTCATGGCGCTCTCCGCAGCGATCAACGCGGGCTTCGTCTACGAGGCAAGCTGGGGGCCGGCCAATGCGCGCGAGGTCGCGGAGGGCCTGGCACGCGACGGCGTCTGCGGGCAGCAGGACGTGCCGACGGCGTACCGCTACCTCATCCTGAATAAGGACGGATACGTGCTGATGACAGACCTCGAGGGCACGCGGCTCGAGGACGCGACGGAAATGGCCCGTGCGGCACTCGCCGCGGATCCGGGCACAGTGGAGATCGAGGGCGGGGGCTCGGGCCTCACCTACGCCGCGTTCCCGCTCAAGGGCGGCGGGGCCTGCGCACTCGCCAGCGAGTACCTGCCGCAGTGGGTCTCGCGCGACCTCGCCGGCCTGCTTCCCAACCCGCAGAACCTCATGCTCGTCGGCGCCGCGGCGGGAAGCGCGCTCGCGCTCGCGCTCGTGGCGCGCCGCGCGAGCCGCGTGATCTCGCGCAAGATGGCGCCGCTCGCGGAGGCGGCGGGGCGCGTCGGCGCGGGGGAGCTCGACTTCGCGGTCGGCAGCACCAACGTGCGCGAGGTGAACGACGTCCTCGCCGCGATGGACGCCATGCGGGCCTCCCTCGCCGAGTCGCTCGAGGCCCGCTGGGCCGCGGAGCGGGGGCAGCGCGAGCAGGTGGCGTCGCTCGCCCACGACCTCAAGACGCCGCTCACCGTGCTGCGCGCCAACGCCGACTTCGTGGCGGAGGAGCTGGAAGACGAGAAAGACGCCGACCTCGCGGCCGCCGCGCGCGACATAGCCGGCAGTGTCGAAAGGCTCGACGGCTACGTGCGCCTGCTCATCGAGGTCTCGCGCGGGTCCGGCGGGGCGGAGAGGGCCCCCATGCGGCCGGCCGAGCTCTGCGAGCAGGTCCTCGCCGAGGCCGCCCAGATCGCCCGGGCGCGAGGCGTGACGCTCGACGCAGCCACGGGCCCCGCTGTCGCGGGCGCGCCCGAGGCCCCACTCGACCGAACCACCCTGGCGCGAGCCGCCGCGAACCTCGTGGCCAACGCCGCCGAGCACGCGCGCTCGCGCGTGGTGGTCTCCTGCGACGTCGCTGGTGGATACCTCGTCATCGAGGTCGCCGATGACGGACCGGGCTTTTCTCCCGCCGCCCTCGAACGCGGCTGCGAGCGCCTCTTCACAGACGACTCCTCTCGCTCCTCGCGCGACGGAGGCCGCCATTACGGGCTCGGCCTCCACGTCGCCTCCGAGGCCGCGAGCGCCCACGGGGGCTCCGTCTCGCTCGCCAACAGCCCCTCGGGCGGCGCGGTGGCCACCATCGCGGTCCCCCTGTGCGGGGCCTGACGATTTCCTCGATGTCTACCTCGACTGCGATATGTCGCTCGCCGAGGCCGCGACGAGATGGTGTTGCGTCTGCCCCATTTGGTGCTTCTAGCTCAAATTTGATCTGATGTAAGGCCCGTGCAATCCTGCAAGGGCCTTTCTTTTGGCAATTGCTCGACCGATTCGTGGCTTGAAACACAAATAATCGAGTTAAGGAGACATGGGGTCATACAGCGGCTCTCAGGGCGCCTGCCGCACTCCCCCCAGCCATTGCCTCTGCGGCGTCCCCGAATAGAGCCCATCCCGTTTGGCATATCGTTGCAATCGCCCACTTGTCCACCGGTCAAGTGAACTACTGGAATAAATACAGCGACACGCTTGTCCGTTACAGTCGCTATATCTGTGTAAATCGCCGCGATAAATACAGCCTGTACTCGACTGTATACCAGCTACGCGTATGTAGTTTCATATCGCGTTAATAAATCGGCTCAAGCGTGTGCAAAACGCGCAAGTAGCCGCAATAGGCGGTTATCGCGTAGGTAGATTTTTGGCACCCTGTTGCTTACTGAAAATTAAGCAATTGCTTAAAACAAAAAAGGTCAGGCACTAGGTGCCTGACCTGCAAACTTCTGGTCGGGACGACTGGATTCGAACCAGCGACCCCTTGACCCCCAGTCAAGTGCGCTACCAAGCTGCGCCACGTCCCGAAGCTTTAGTTTGTTGCTCTGCTCTCGCTCGCAACAGGGAGTATATTAACCCGAAACTTTAGCCTTGTGCAAGAACTTTTTTACAAATTTTGAAGCAAGTCCAAAATTGTATCTGCGAGCTGGGGTTTTGTTAGCACAGGAAGTTCTTGCGTGCCCGTTGTGCTCACAATCCAGGCCTTGTTGGTGTCGGTTCCAAAGCCCGAATCCGCGCGCGAGACGTCGTTGGCGATAATCGCGTCGCAACCCTTGCGGGCCAATTTGCGCTCAGCGTACTCCACGACGTTATCGGTCTCGGCTGCAAATCCGATCACGCGGCGCTCGCCCTTCTGGCGCGAGAGCTCGGCCAGAATGTCGACCGTCTCGACAAGCTCAATGCGGTCGAGGCGCTCGTTGGCCTTTTTGAGTTTGTGGTCCGCAGGGGCTGCGGGCGTGTAGTCGGCGACGGCGGCAGCGCAGATGGCCGCATCGGCCGTCTGGAAGGCACTGAGCGCGGCCTGGAGCATCTCTGCGGCGGTCTGCACGCGCACGCACTCAACGTCGCGGGGAACGTCGAGCGATGTCGGTCCCAGTACGAGCGTGACGGCAGCGCCGCGGCGTGCGGCCTCCCCTGCCAGGGCGATGCCCATCTTGCCCGAAGAGCGGTTGCCAATAAAGCGCACCGGATCGATTGGCTCATGCGTAGGACCGGCGGTGATCACGATGCGCTTGCCCGCCAGGTCTTGCGGCACGGGATTGAGCACCCTGCAGACGGCCTCGACGATGTCCTCGGGCTCGCTCATGCGGCCCGTGTCCACGTCGCCGCAGGCAAGGTAGCCGCTGCCCGGACCCACCACATGCACACCGCGCTCGCGCAGCGTGGCCATATTGGCCTGTGTAGCCGGCGCTTTCCACATGCCATTGTTCATGGCCGGCGCGATCACGACGGGTCGCGGCGTTGCCAGCAGCGTGGTGGAGATGAGGTCGTCGGCGATGCCGTTGGCCATCTTGGCGATGATGTTGGCCGTTGCGGGCGCCACGACCACCAGATCGGGCTCCTGTGCCAGCGAAATGTGGTGGATGGGGTCGGAGGGATCGTCGAACAAGCCCACGGCGACCGGCTCATTGGTGAGCGCGCGGAAGGTGAGCGGGCCCACAAACTCGGTGGCATGCTCGCTCATAACGACCTTCACGTGGGCGCCGCGCTTTTGCAGCAGACGCACGATGTTGCACGACTTATAGGCGGCGATCCCGCCGGTAATGCCCAGCAGGATCGTTTTTCCCTCAAGTTGCATTGAATTGTTGGATGCCGCCGTCATCGTTAGGCTTCCTTGCTCGGGAGCACCAGGAGGCGATGGCAGTACGGGCAGTGCGTAATCTCGCTACCGTCGTGGTTCAGGTCGCTCATGGACGATGCCTGCAGCGCGGTGTGGCAGACCGTGGGGATGTTGCCCTGGATGGTCTCGACGGCCAGGCCGCGGAACTGCTTGAGCAGACGCTCGTAGTCGGTGAGCACGTCGACCGGCAGCGTGGCGGCAAGCGCGGTGCGCTCCTTCGTGGCGGTGTCAATCTGAGCCTGCAGGTCGGCGGCCTTGGCGCGGGCGGCCTTGGTATCGGCCTTCACGCCCTCCTCGAACTTGGCGATGATTGCCTGCGCGCGAGCCTCGCGGTCGAGCGCCTCTTTGTGGACGATGACGACGTCCTTGCGGGTGTGCTCAATCTTGTCCAGACGCTTGGCCAGGGTGGCGAGTTCATTCTCCAGGTCCTGGACCTCGCGGTAGTCGGAGCCGTCGACGTGGCGCTTCTTGGCAGCCTCGATGGCGTTGTTCGTCTGAATCTCGGTGGTGTTGAGATCGTCGAGCTCAATGTCCAGGTCCTTGCGCTGGGCGTAGAGCTTGGTCATCTCGGACTTGAGCTTCACATAGGTCTTGCGCTTGGAAGCGAGCTCCTTGAGCTCCGGCATATTGGCAAGTTCGCTTTTGTTGCGGGCGAGCTCCAAATCGATCTGTTGCAGCTTGAGTAGCGTAGCGCCGGCGCTCATAAGTTCTCTCCTTTTGTCACAGTCCACCATTGGCAAGGGTTCAGTATTTTAATCGCATGACGGGGGTCGACCCCGGCGTCACTCACAGAGTTCATCAAGATATCCACGAACGGCTCCTCGGAGCGATCGTGGCCGAGCAAGATCACGTCCAGGCCACGCAGGGTAAGGTCCTGTGCCACGTGGTAGCCCGCTTCTCCGGTCACGATAACATCCGCGCCCGCAGCGATGGCGAGCTCGCCAAAGTCGCCCAGGGAGCCGCCCAAGATGGCAACGGTGCGGCATGCGTGATCGGCTTCGCCCCATACACGCGGGTCGCTGCCGAAGGCCGTGGCGGCACGGGCGGCGAGATCTCGCAGGCTACAGGGGTCGTTGAGGGTCGCGAGTGCGCCCAGGCCGCAGGCCTCGGGGTCGTCCACATGCTCAAGCGAGTTCATGGGATCAGCACCTAGCAGCCTACTCAGGCAGACGCGTGCCTCGTGCGAGCGGTCCAGATTGGTGTGGAGCGAGATGATGCTCACGCCGCAACGGGCCGCCTCGTACAGCGCCGCGCTGCACTGGGGGCGTTCGGCATCGGCCGGGCAAAAGGCCTCGGGTGCCTTGATGTAGATGGGATGATGCGTCAGCAGCACGTTGGCGCCGGCCTCTTGGGCGCGGTGTACGTTGGCCTCGGTCGCATCGAGTGCGCAGGCCACGCCGGTAATCTCGGCGGCTGGGTCGCCAACGGATAAGCCTACGTGATCCCAGCCCTCGGCGTCCGTCTTGGGATAGCGTGCCAGCAGGGCGCGCTCGAGCTCGGCGACGATCATGCGGCACCCACGATCGACAGCAGCGCCTGGGCAAAGTCGTCCAGATCGTCTGGATTCACGCGGTCATCGAAAGAGATGCGAAGGGCGCCGAGAGCCTGCTCGCGACCGATGCCCATCGCGCTCAAAACGTGGCTCGGGTCCATACTTCCACTCGAGCAGGCAGAGCCGGCCGAAACCTCAAAGCCGGCGGCATCGAGCTTAATGATGAGCTCCTCGGAGTCCATGCCGTCGACGTAGATCGAAACCATGCCCGGCAGGCGATTGGCCTGCGCGTAGTCGCCCATCGTGGCGTGGATGCGTGGATGAGCCGTAAGCGTGGCGTAGAGTTTGTCGGACAGGGCCTGCAGCGTCGCGCGCTCCTGAGCTACATTGGGAGCCAGCGCAGATACGGCAGCGGCAAAGGCCAGCTGCGTGCGCAGGTCCTGCGTGCCGGCGCGACGGCCAGCCTCCTGTCCGCCGCCAAAGATGCGCGGACGCAGCGGCGTGCGGCTCTTAAGGTAGAGCGCGCCGGACGCCACGGGGCCGCCAACCTTGTGGGCGGCAACGGTCATGGCGTCAATGCCAAGCTCGGTGACATCGAGCGGAATATGCAGATAGCCCTGGATGGCATCGGTGTGGAACAGGGCGCCGGCAGCGTGTGCGGCGACGGCAAGCTCACGGATGGGCTGCACCACGCCGGTCTCGTTGTTGGCCACCATAATGCTCACCAGCGCCACGTCGTCGCCCAGCAGCTCGGTGAGCATAGCGGGCTCGATGTAGCCCGCACGGCAAGGCTGTACTAGGTCAACGGCAAAGCCGGCGGCACGCAGCAGCGGTAGGTTGTCCAGGATCGAATCGTGCTCAATGGCCGAAACAATCACGCGGTCGCGCTTGCGATCGCGCTGACGGGCGCCCTCGGCAAGGCCGAGCAGCGCCAGCTGGTTGGCCTCGGTGCCGCCGTTGGTCAGGACGATCTCGGACGGGCGGACGCGCGAGCCAAAGCTGCGGGCGATCTCGCGACGGGCGACTTCCAGGCGTGCGGCAGCCTTACGGCCGAGCGAGTGCAGCGAGTTGGGGTTGATACCGGCAAGCTCACTTTCGTCGTATTCGCGCTGCGCAAGGCGCGCCTCGGCGCGCATGGGCGTCGAGGCGGCATAGTCAAGATTCACGGGTATGCGGTTTTGACCTGCGGTCATAAGGGATTATGCCTCCTGTGCGGCCTCGTTGCCCAGCTTTTGCAGCAGCGCAACCTCGGCAGCGGGATCTTCGGACTTAAATACGGCGGAGCCGGCCACGAGTACGTTGGCGCCGGCTTTGACGACCTCGGCGATGTTCTTGGAAGAGATGCCACCATCGACCTCGATCAGGGGCGACACACCGTGGCGCTCGCACATGGCCGTAAGCTCGTGCAGCTTTGCGATGGTGCCCGGGATAAAGCTCTGACCGCCAAAGCCGGGGTTCACGCTCATCAGCAGCACCATATCGACGACATCGATAATGCTCTCGAGCACGCAGACGGGCGTGGCGGGGTTGAGCACAACGCCGGCCTTGACGCCGCGCTGCTGCAGATGGGTGAGCGTGCGATGTAGGTGCGTGGAGGCCTCGTAATGCACGGTGATCATATCGGCGCCGGCGTCGGCGTACCAATCGACCGTCTCGTCGGGATTCGACACCATCAGGTGCGCGTCGACTGGCACATCGGTGGAGCGCTTGACGGCCTTGAGGATGTCGACGCCAAAGGTAAGGTTGCCGGTAAAGTGACCGTCCATAACGTCGAAGTGCACGTAGTCGGCACCGGCGATCTTGTCGAGCTCGCCCTTGAGGTTGGCCATGTCAGCCGAAAGGACGGACGGAGCGATTTTGATGGAACCCATGGTAGAAGCCTTTCTGCGCTAGTCGGTGAGTCCGTAGAACTCTTGCGAAGGGACGCGGTCGGTAAGAATCTCGAGCGCCCTATCCAAAGTAACACCGTTGTAGAGCGTTTGCTCCACGGCAAAGGTGAGCGGAATGTCCACGCCCAGTGAACGGGCGAGTTCGCTGACGCTTCGGGCCGCGACGGCGCCCTCGACCACCATATGCGTGCGCGCCTGGTACTCGTCGAGCGACACGCCGTGGGCAAACTCGTAGCCAAAGGTACGGTTGCGCGAATGCTCCGAGGTGCAGGTGGCAATGAGGTCGCCCATGCCGGCAAGTCCCATGCAGGTCATAGCTTGACCGCCGCGGGCGTGCACCAGACGGCTAATCTCGGCCAAGCCGCGCGTCATGATGAGGGCAAGTGTGTTGTCGCCCGCGCCCGAGCCCGCGGAGATGCCGCATACGATGGCGATAACGTTCTTCATGGCGCCGCAGACCTCGACACCCGTCATGTCCTGCGATAGGTAGATGCGGAATGCCGTGGAAAGCAGCAGCTCCTTAAAGGTCTCCGCTATCTGCGGGTCTTCGCTGGCGATGACGGCGGCAGAAAGCCCGCCGCGGCAGATTTCCTCGGCATGGTTGGGGCCCGAGAGCGCCGCAACACGTGCCTCGTTGCCGATCTCGCTGGCGATGACCTCGCTCATGAGCAGGCCGGACTCGGGCTCGATGCCCTTGGTGAGGCAGAGCACCGGGGTATCGGCGGCGATAAAGGGCGCGGCCTGGTGGCACACGCTGCGAAGGTGCGTCGAAGGAACGGCAAAGATGATGGCCTCGGCACCGTCGAGCGCCTGCACCAGGTCCGTGGTGGCGAAGACGTTGCCGGGCAGCTCGTAGTCCACAAGGTAGCGGGGGTTGCGGTGCTCGCCATTGATGCCGACGGCGGTCTGCTCGCTATGGGCCCACATGGTCACGTGCTCGGCTCGCGCGGCGGCAAGGCCGGCGACGGCGGTTCCCCAGGAGCCGGAGCCAATCAGCGCAACATTCATGACTCTCTCCTACTTATCGTCGGGCTCGGTGACGCGCTTGGTAAACGAGAGCTTGGACTCCTTACCGGCCATGAGCTTTTTGATGTTCGCACGATGGGCCCACACCACGGTGATGCCGATCAGCGCCATGCAAAACTTGAGGCCCAGGCTGCTGTACGGAAAGACTGCACAAGAGGCGATGGGAAGACCGATGGCGGCGGCAAGTGAGCCCACCGACACGTATTTGGTGATGGCAACGGCCACGATAAACATGCCCAGCAGCGACAGGCCAATGGGCCAGTACCAGGCGAGGATGACGCCCAGGCCCACGGCAATACCCTTGCCACCATGGAAGTTGAGGTAGGGCGAGAAGATGTGGCCCCACACCGCTGCCAGGCAGATGACACCGAGCATCCAGTCGCCGGGGGCTCCGGGCGCCATGATGCTTACGGGGAAGCCATAGCCCACGCCAGCGATGAGCGGACGGGCGATAAGGACGCAGATGGCGCCCTTAAGGCAGTCGAGCAGCAGCGTGAGCGCGGCCACCTTGGGGCCGGCCACACGCAGGGCGTTGGTGGTACCGATGTTGCCGGAGCCCGCCTTGCGAATGTCGGTGTGGTTGAACACGCGGCCCAGGATCAGGCCAAACGGAATCGCTCCGATAAAGAACGAGACCACGGCGCAGATGGCGGTCAGCAGAATCGGATTAAGCATCCTTTTGCTCCTTCTTCCTAAAGAAGAGTCGAATGGGCGTACCGGCAAAGTCGAAGGTCGAGCGCATGCGGTTTTCCACGTAGCGCTGGTAGGTGTCATTGACCAGGTCGCTGTGGTTGACGAAGAAGGTGAACGTCGGCGGGTTGACGCCCGTCTGGGTCACGTAGTGCATGCGCAGGCGGCGCTTGCCGTCTACCACGGTGTGGCCAAACTCGCGTAGGTCGGTGAGGAACGTGTTGAGGCGCGAGGTGGAGATCTTTTGCGAGCGCGTCTTTTCGGCGGCGTCGACCATGGCCCAGATCTTCTCGACGCTGCGGCCGGTCAGGGCAGAGATGCGCAGGTACTGAGCCCAGGGAGCCATGACGCCCAGACGGCGGTCGACGGTCTCCATGCAGGCCTCGCGCTTGCGGTCGTCGTCGAGCAGGTCCCACTTGTTGAGCAGCACCACGATGGCGCAGCCGCGCTCGATAGCCAAGCCCATGACCTTCTGATCCTGCTCTGTGACGCCCACGGAGGCATCGACGACGAGCAGCGCCACATCGGCGCGGTCGATGGCGCGCAGTCCACGGACCATGGAGTAGTACTCGATGTTCTCGTAGACGGTGCTCTTCTTGCGAATGCCAGCGGTGTCGACCATGCGGTAGTGCTTGCCGTCGCGCTCGACGACGGTATCGATGGCGTCGCGCGTCGTGCCGGCAATGTTGGACACGATGGAGCGGTCGGCGCCCAGGATTCGGTTGAACAGCGACGACTTACCGGCGTTGGGGCGGCCGATGATGGCCACGTTCAGCGCATCGGGGAACTCGTCGGCGACTTCGTCCTCTTCCTCGGGAAGCAGGGCCACGATGTCGTCGAGCAGGTCGCCCGTGCCATGGCCATGCAGGGCCGAGAGCGGCGTGGGCTCACCGATGCCAAGCGAATAGAACTCCCAGATGTTGTCGTTCTCGCGATCGGGATTGTCGAGCTTGTTCACCAGCAGAAAGACCGGCTTGTCGGAGCGCTTGAGCATGCGGGCAACCGACTCGTCCTCCTCGGTGACGCCGGTGCGGCCGTCGACCACAAACAGGATGACGGCGGCTTCCTCGGCGGCGGCAAGTGCCTGGTCGCGGATGGACGTGGCAAAGACGTCATCGCTCTTGAGCGGCTCGATGCCGCCCGTGTCGACGATGGTGAACTCGCGGCCGTTCCAATCGGCCGTGTGATACGAGCGGTCGCGCGTGACGCCGCGGGACTCGTGGACGATGGCGTCCGAGGTCTGGGCCAGGCGGTTAACGAGCGTGGACTTGCCCACGTTGGGGCGTCCGACGACGGCGACGATAGGTTTCATCTGCTCTCCTTTAATGGGTAGGGTCAGCGGAATTAGTAGAGTCGGCAGGCACAATGCCAAGGATGTGCTCCAGGGTATCGAGCAGCTCATGCGGCATGGTCGACACCACATGAACCTCGGCGCCGCGACTGGTAAGGCTTGCGAGTAAATCGTCACGATGATACTCGTCAAGCGTCATGCCGTCAGCGTTGAACATGAGCTTAGGCACAAAGAGCATAACCCCCGACAGGTCTTGCGGCAGCTGCTCCAGGATGTCGCTCGCGACGATGAGGCCGGTCACGTCCACGTTGCCGCCAAAGTAGCGGTTCTTAATGGCCGTGACGGAGCCGGCAAGGCCGTGCGGCGATTCCACAAAGCGCGCGACCGTATCGCGCGCGCTGGCGCCCGAGAGGCACAGCAGGCGCTGGCTGCGGGCGGCGATGACCGCGCGGACGCGGGTTAGTCGCTCGGCATCGGTAGCCAGCACGTCGTCGGTCTCGTCCAGATACGAGCGGATCATGCCGATGCCGTCGTAGTACTGTGGGTAACCGTCGTAAAAGTCCGCCTCGGGAGGATCGATGCCGGCGTCCAGATAGAACTCGTCGCTCATCTGGAAGGTGTGGCGGCCAAAGCGCTCGAAGGCACGGTCCTGGTAGGGACGGATCATGGCAATGGTCTCGCGCGCGAGCTCGGGCTTGTCGCTGTAGGACCAGCTAAAACGGTTCTGATGCTTGGTAAAACCGAGCGGTACAATGCCCAGGCTGGTGATCTGCTCATGCTCCTCGCAGTAGCGCAGGGTCTTTTCAAGCTCTTCGCCGTCGTTCATGCCGGGGCACAACACGATCTGCGCGTGAATCTCGATGCCGGCGGCCATGATGGCTTCGAGCACATCCATGCCTCGCTGGGCGTTGCGGCCCATCATACGGCGGCGGACGTCGGGGCTCACGGCGTGGACCGACACGTTCATGGGGCTCATGTTGCGATCGATGACGTTTTGCACGTCATCGTCGGAAAGGTTCGTGAGCGTGACAAAGTTACCCTGCAAAAAGCTCAGGCGATAGTCGTCGTCGCGAATATAGAGCGTGGAGCGGCCGCCCTTGGGCAGCATGGTCATAAAGCAGAACACACAGGCGTTCACACAGGTGAGCATGCCATCAAAGATGGGGCCATCGAACTCCAAGCCCCAGTCCTCGCCGGGAAAGCGGTCGAGCTCGACGGGGGTGACGGTGCCGTCGCGCGGATCGAATACCTCCAGCTCGACGGTGTCGTCGTCGGCCTCCCAGAGCCACACGATCATATCGTTCAGCTGCTCGCCGTTGACCGTGAGCACGCGCATGCCCGGCTCGATACCCACATCCCATGCAGGCGATTCGGGACGCACGTTCTTTACGAGCGCGCCCTCACCCGGCTCGGGGTCGCGGCTGCGCCCGTAATCGGCCACCTCGGCGGCGTATGCGGGTACGGTCTGGTCCATGATTAGCGGCAAAGCTCCTTGATGCGCGTTACGGCGCGCTCGATGTGTTCTTGCGGGGTGGAGGCTCCGGCGGTGATGCCGATGTGCTGAGCATTGGCAAACCACTCGGCCTCGAGTTCAGATGCTTCCTCGATATGATGCGTACGCTCGCAGGCGTCGGCGCAAATCTGCGCCAGACGGCGGGTGTTGCCCGAGTTCTTGCCGCCCACGACGACCATGCAGTCACAGCGCTGGGCGAGTGACGCGGCCGCCTGCTGGCGCTCGCTCGTGGCAGCGCAGATGGTGTTGATCACGCGCAGCTCCTGCACACGCGGTGTGATGGCGGCCACGACCTCGGCCAAGTTCTGTGCGGTCTGAGTGGTCTGCACGACCAAGCCCACCTTGCCCTTGAGCGGTAGCTCATCGGCGTCGGCGGCGCAGCTCACGACCTGCGCGTCATCGCCGGCGTGACCCAGAATGCCCTCGACCTCGGGATGACCCGGCTCGCCCACGACGATCACGCGGTAGCCCTCGCGTACCAAGCGCTCAGCGGCCACGTGGACCTTCTTCACGTAGGGGCAGGTGGCGTCGACCACGGTAAGGTCGCGCTCGCGGGCGGCATCGATCACCTGCGGCACCACGCCGTGGGCGCGGATGATCACGGTGCCCGATGCTGCGTCGTCCAGGGTCTCGGCCAAGCCCACGCCCGCTTCGGCAAGCTCGCGCACCACGATGGGGTTATGGATGAGCGGGCCCAGGGTGTGGACCTGCGCGCTCTCCCCTGCCTGCGGTGCGGCGGCCAGCGCCATGTCGAGTGCGCGCTGCACGCCGTAGCAGGTGCCGGCGTGGGCGGCGATCTCGATGGTGGGGACGGTATCCTTAGCGGCGGTCGCGGCGGTATTCTTCACGTTCTCACCCATGGCTAGAACCTGCCCGGATGCTCGTCGCACAGCTCGTCGCGCATGGTGTAGACACGGCCCATGGCCTCGGATTCAAACCAAGCCAGGCGCTCCGTGCGCTTGAGCCCGGTTGGCGCGTCGGAAAGCGAGACGGCCTTGCCGGCACGGATCCAGCACTTCTTGGGACGCATGAGCTTTTTGCCCTTGGGCGTGATGTCGGACCAGCCGCAGATGGCGAGCGGGTTGACGGGCGCCTTGCCCATCTGGGCGATGAGCGCAAAGCCGCCGTGGACTTCGGGCTTGATCTCGCGCGAGCGGATGCGCGTGCCCTCGGGGAAGATCAGGACATCCTCGCCGCGCTGCAGCGCATGCTGGGCGGCGCGCAGGCACTTCATGTCGGCGGTGCCGCGCTCAACGGGGATGCCGCCCACGCGGCTAAAGGCCCAGCGCACGATCTTGGTCTTGGCGAACTCAGACTTAAAGATAGGACGGGTGCGGCGACCGCCAAAGAACAGTGCCGTCTCCACGGCCAAGAGCTCGGCCATCGAGGTGTGGTTGCAGATGACTACGCTGCCGCGCCCTTCCTGGCGCTCAAACAGCAGGTCGGCGTCCTCGACCTTCCAACGCCACATGAGCTTGGAGAAGACCCACAGAATGGCCATCACCACGACGACGGTGCCGCGGATGAGCGCCGGGAACTCGGCGTAGGGGGCGTTGTAATAGTCCTCGGGCGTCTGCTTAAACAGGCGCATGGGCTACCTCCTTTGGTTGATGAGGTCCTCGATGATGCGGACGACCTCGTCGATGGTGTGGGCGGTGGAGTCGACGTGCACGGCGTCCTCGGCGGGCACGAGCGGCGCGACCTCGCGGCTGCTGTCGAGCTTGTCGCGCTGCTTGAGGGCGTCGAGGGTCTCGTCGACCTCGGCTTCGAGCCGTCCGGCAGTGAGCGGCTGGGCGTCGTTTTGGTGGCGCTGCAGCACGCGGCGGCGGGCGCGCTCACGCGGGTCGGCGGTCAGGAAGACCTTGACCTGCGCGTTGGGGAACACAACGGTTCCGATGTCGCGACCCTCGGCCACAATGTCGCGGTCCTCGGCGGCGCGGCGCTGGTGGATGAGCATGGCGGCGCGCACGCCCGGGTAGGCCGAGACCTTGGAGACGTTGGCGTCCACCTGCGGGGTGCGGATGGCGGCCGAGGCGTCCTGGCCGTCAATGGTCAGGCGCGTGTCCTCACCGGTGCCATTGGTAAAGCGGATCTCGATCTGCTCGGCGAGGGCGTCGATGGCCGCCTCGTCGTCCAGATCGATGCCGCGGTCGAGCGCGGCAAAGGTGACGGCGCGATACATGGCGCCCGTGTCGAGCTTGTTAAAGCCCAGCTGGCGGGCGATCTCCTTAGCGATAGTAGACTTGCCGGAACCGGCGGGGCCGTCGATGGCGACGATCATGCAGTGCTTCCTTTCGGTGGTTGACGTGTTGGTATGGGACGCGAGTGCTGGGGTGCTGCGGGTTGCCTAGCCCGTGTAGCGCTCGCGGTAGGTGTTGCGCTTGGGCGCGGAGCCGTGGCTGCCGTGATGGCGGGTGCGGCTCGCAGGGGTGTCTTGAGGCTTGCCGCCGTTGCGCTTGGCTCTGGCCTGCTTGGGCGGGATTCCGCCGTCCTTGAGGATCTGCACCTCGCGGTCGGTGAGCTCGCGCCACGAGCCTTTGGCCACGCCCTCGAGTTCCAGGCCGGCAAAGTTGCAGCGATGCAGGCGGATCACCGGATGGTGGATCTTGCTCAGCATGCGCTTGACCTGGTTCTTGCGGCCCTCGCGGATAATGACCTCCACGGCGGTGGTGCCAGGCTTGACGCCCTGGGGCGCCACGGCCTCGGCCTCGTACGCGGTGATGACACGGCAGATGGCCGGTTGGCACAGGCCGTCGTCGAGCTCAATGCCGCGGCGGAGTGGTGTGAGGTCGCGGTCGGTGAGGTGGCCGTCCACGAGCGCCTGGTAGGTCTTGTAGACGTGCTTGCTGGGGTGCAGTAGATCCTGCGACAGGTCGCCGTCGGTGGTAAAGAGCAACAGGCCCGTAGTGTCGCGGTCCAGGCGGCCTACCGGAAACAGGCCTGGAAAGCGGTCGCGGGGGACCAGGTCGGCCACGCAGGGGCGCTCCTGCGGGTCGCTCATGGTGGTGAGGTAGCCGGTCGGCTTGTAGAGCATCAGGTACACGGCGCCCTGATTGAGCTTGACGGGCATGCCGTCGACCTCGATGTGGTCGCGGTCGACATCGACCTTGGTACCCAGCTCGGTCGCGACCTCGCCGTTGACGGTCACGCGGCCGGCGGTCATCAGGTCCTCCGAGCCGCGGCGGCTCGCCACGCCCGCGCGCGCCAAAAAGCGCTGCAGGCGCATGGTGTGCGGGTAGACGGGCTGGGCACCGGGTTCGTGCGATCCTGCGGTGCCGACGATGCGCGTCTCCCCTGCTTCGTTAGTTCTCGTCATGCATATCCTCCGAGGTCTCGTCGACGGCAAGGGCGTCCTCGTCCTCGACTGCCTCAACATCCTCAACATCGGTATCGAGCAGTTCGCACTCTTCGTCCAGGTCCTCGGCCTGCTCCTCGAGCGTGGACTGAATGCTGCGGCCGCTCAGGCGCTCGCGGATAAACTGGCGCGACTGCTCGTCGGGGGCAAACTGCTCCAGATCGGGCAGGTCGCGGGTGGAGCGCAGACCGAACTTCTCAAGGAAGGCGTTGGTCGTGCCGTAGATGATGGCCTGACCGCGCTGGGGGTCGCGGCCGAGCTCGCGCACCAGGCCCTTGTCCACGAGCGAAGCGATGACGCCGTCGGAGTTAACGCCGCGAATGCCCTTGACCACCTCGCGCGTGACGGGCTGGTGGTAGGCGATGACGGCGAGCGTCTCGAGCGCCGCCTGCGAAAGTTTTTGCGTGTCCCAACTCAGCACGTAGGCCTCGACCACGTCGTGGTAGGCGGGATGCGTAAACAGGCGCCAGCCACCGGCGACCTCGCGCAGTTGAAAGCCGCGGTTGGCCTCCTCGTACTCAACCTTGAGCTCAGCGAGCAGCGAAGCGCACTCGCCGGGGGCGATATCGAGCGCACCTGCCAGCGCAGGCGCGCTCACGGGGTCGCTCGAAACCAGCAACAGCGCTTCGAGGGCGCCTTTGAGGCTGTTTGCCTCCAGCGTGGAAAGGTTTGACATGGTTGGTCGCTCCTATTCGGTGAGCTCGGGGCCCTCGCCGGGCACATAGGCCTCGGCGCCCTCGACGCGGTTAATCTGAATGGTTCCGAAGATCTCGTCCTGGCTCAGCGTGAGCGAGCCGCGCTTGGCGAGCTCCAACATGGCCAGGAAGGTGACGACGAGCTGCTCGGTGGTGGCGTCGCCGTCCAGCAACTCGCGGAAGGTGCAGGTTTGGTGCGCCATGGTAAAGCGGTCGACCGAGGCAACGGTCAGGTCGAGCGGCACGCGGTGCGGTGCCACGTGCTCGGCCTCCAGCAGGAAGGTCTGGCGCTTGCCGTCCAAGTCGGCGCAGATGACGGCGAGGCCGCGCAGGGTGATGCCAGCCAGGTAGTCGGGCATGAGGCCCAAAAACTCAGGGTCGGGGCCGGCCACACGCGGGTGCATGCGGCTTTCGGCCTGCATACGCGCTCCAAGGGCCGCAGCCGCGCCCTTAAACTGCTTGTAGGCGATCAGACGCTGGATCAGGACCTCGCGAAGGGCGTCGCCGTCGAGTGTGCTGAGCTCCTCGAGTTCTTCGTCGAGCTCGTCATCGTCGTCATCGACTTTGCGCGGGGCCTCCTGCGGCACCAGAGAGGCGGCCTTGATGTCCAAAAGGGTTGCCGCGACCAGCAAAAAGTCGCTCGCCACGTCGAGGTCCAGCGCCTCGATGCGCTCGGCCTCGGCAAGGTACTGCTCGGCCACCTCGCTGATGGAGATGGCGCCGATATCTACTTTTTGGCGGGTTACCAGCTGCAGCAGCAGGTCGAACGGTCCGCTGTAGACCTGCGTCGACACGCGATACGACATCTTCGACCTCCTTTGACGGCGCCTTCGCGGCGCGGTTTGGGTGCATATCACGACCGTTTTGCACGGTCGACCTGTAAGTTTACCTTAGATGCCGGCGATTGCGAAGTTGAGCAGCTGCTCAGCAAGCGGATACACGGTAACGTCGAAATAGCGGCCGATTACATCGATGCCGGTCCACATTGGCAGCAGGTACAGCACTAGGATGAGGATGGGCATAGCGTATTGCTGCAGACGGTAATAGTTGTTGAGCGCCTTGCCCTTGAGGAAGGGCACGATGACCGATGAGCCATCGAGCGGCGGGATCGGGATGAGGTTGAAGAACGCGAGTGACAGGTTGACCACGATAAACGTGGCGCCGAAGTTCATGATCTGTGACGCTAGGGCAAAGGACATGCTGGTGTAGAGGTTGCCGTACGTTGCGTGCATGAGGGCGGCCGCGAGGCACGCGAGTGCGATGTTCGACGCGGGGCCGGCTACGCTCACCAGGACCTCGTCACGCTTGGGGTGCTTGAGGTTGTTGAGGTAGACGGGCACGGGCTTGGCAAAGGCGAACACCGGGCCGCCGGCGGCAAGCATAAGCAGCGGCAGGATGATGGTGCCAAACGGGTCGATATGGTTGAGCGGGTTGAGCGAGACGCGGCCACGGGATCGGGCCGTCTTGTCGCCGAGCGCCCAGGCCGCCGCGGCGTGTGCGCTCTCGTGGATGACAATACCCACGATGACGGCGACGGCGCTGGCGAGCAGGTTCATGATGTAGCTGTTGGACATGGCGCTCCCCTAGCGGACGCGGCGCGAGGCGCGCGAGAGCAGGTAATCGGCCACAAACAGGATGACCGCCACGATGGCGTAATCTAGGCGGAATACGCCGCCAAAGGGCGACGTGATGACGCCATAGCCGGCGATGGCACTCGGCAGTGCGCGCGAAAGCTCAACGATAAAGCCCACGATCTGCGACTTGGCGGTGAGGCCGCTAAAGCACAGCAGCACGGTCATTGCGCTCATAAAGATGCCGCAGATGCGACACGCGATGGCGATGATGCTCATCGCCACGGCAGCGGCCTTACGAGAGTTCACGCGCGGTCTCCTCTTCGATCTGGGTGGAGAGCTCCAGCCATTCGTCCTCGAGCTTGGGCAGCTCTTGCTTTAGGCCGTTATATTCCCCCAGAGCGGCGTTGAACTTGTCCTGATCGGCATAAAGCTCTTCGCTTGCCATCAATTCCATAAGCTCGTCATAGCGGGCGCGCTTTTTATCGAGCTCCGCCTCGATCTTCTTGAGTTGGTTGCGCACGCCCTTGAGCTTTTTGTTGAGTGCGGCGCGGGCCTGGGCCTCGGCACGCTTTTGCTCCTTGGTCTTTTTGCCCTCGGCAGGTTTGGAAGCGGCGGCGGGCGCATCAGGCTGGGCCGCGGTGACCTTAGCGGACTTGGTCGCGGCCGGTGCACTCTCCCCTGCCGCCTCGGCGGCGGCGCGGGCTGCGAGGTCCTCGCGCTTGTAGAGGTAGTAGTCGTAGTCGCCGTCATAGACCGTGACCTTGCCATCGCGGATGTCGATCACGCGGTTGGCAACGGCGCGCACCAGGTGCTCGTCGTGGCTGATCAGCACGATGGTGCCGGGGAAGTTTTGCAGGGCGTTCTCGAGCATGTCCACCGAGTCGATGTCCAGGTGGTTGGTGGGCTCGTCCAGGCACAGGAGCGCCTCGGGGGCCACAAGCATCTTGGCCAGGGCCAGACGCGCCTTTTCGCCGCCGGAGAGGACGCGAACCTGCTTTTCGATTGCGTCGTTGTCGCTAAACAGGAAGGCGCCCAGCAGGCTGCGCTGCTGTGGCACGGTCCACTTGGGCGTGACGGTGTCGATCTCTTGCAGGACGGTGTTGGACTCGGTCATACCTTCAAGCGCGTGCTGGGCATAGTAGGCCACACCTACGTTGGTGCCCAGATCGCGCGTGCCGGTGGTGGGCGGCTCCAGGCCGGCGATGATCTTCATGAGGGTGGACTTGCCGGCGCCGTTGGGGCCGACGAGCGCCACGTGTTCGCCGCGGTAGAGTTTGAGGTCGATATCGCTGTAGATGTGCTTGTCGCCGTAGGACTTGGAGACGCCCTCCAGGCCCACGACCATGTCACCGGAGCGCGGCGGGTCAGGGAACTTAAAGTCGATGTGCTTGTGGCCCTCGGGCAGGATGACGAGTTCCTTTTTGATCTGCTCGATCTTGCGGATGCGCTCCTGGGCCTGGGCGGCCTTGGTGGGCTTGTAGCGGAACTTGTCGACGAAGACCTGCATGTGGGCGATGTCACGCTCCTGGGCGGCGCGTTTGGCGCGCATCTGCTCCAGGTTGTCCTCGCGCTGCTTAAGGTAGCTGCTGTAGTTGCCGGTGTAAGTGGTCACACGGCGGTTCTCGAGCGCGGCGACGTGGTCGACGCAGGCGTCCATGAAGGCACGGTCGTGGCTGACGATGAGGACGGCGCCGTCGTAGCTGGCGATAAAGCCGCGCAGCCACTGGACGCTTTCGAGGTCCAGGTGGTTGGTGGGCTCGTCCAGAAGCAGCAGGTCGGGGTGGCGCAGGAAGAGCTTGGCGAGCGCGATGCGCATCTGCCAGCCGCCCGAGAACTCGGAGCATGGGCGCTCAAAGTCGGTGACCTTAAAGCCCAGGCCGGACAGGATTTTGCGGGCGTTGCTCTCGAGCTCGTAGCCGCCCAGGTGCTCAAAGCGGTCCTGGACCTGGCCGTATTCGTTAAGGAGGGCGTCGACGTCCTTGCCTTGCTCGGAGAGCTCGGTGATTTGGGCCTGCAGTTCGTTGGCGCGCTCGCCCATGCGGCGGATTTCCTTGGCAGCGGCCATGACCTCGGCAAGGATGGTGGTGTCCTTTTGCTCCAGATTAGTTTCCTGCTCTAGGTAGCCAACCTGGCAGTCCTTTGCGTACTGAACCTGGCCAGCGTCTGGGCTGTCGATGCCCATGATTATCTTGAGCATGGTGGTTTTGCCGGCGCCGTTGGGTCCCACGAGCGCGAAGCGCTCGCCGGGGTTGATCTGGAAGGATGCGCCGCTAAAGAGGATGCGCGCGCCGAAGCTTTTTTCGATCTTGTCGACCAGGAGGATCATGGTGCCGCCTTTGACCTTGTGTGCCTATATGAAAAAAGGCCCCAACTTGCGTTGGAGCCTCATTCAATGCTCGGGTGGAGACGAGGGGGATCGAACCCCTGACCTCTTGACTGCCAGTCAAGCGCTCTCCCAGCTGAGCTACGCCCCCGTGCGAAGAAGTACTATACGGGAACTCGGACGGCGATGCAAGGACAATTTCAGAAAAACTTTCGCCGGCGGCGTCGCCGCGCCGCGCGCGGGGCCAATCGTGCTCCCCGGTCCACCCGTCCTCCCCGGACCCACGCGCCGGCAGTTTGGGCTCGCGCGGGGCCCGCCGCCCGGTATCGGGGCTCCCGCGCGCTGCCGGCCCCATTATCGGTGCCGACCACGAGGCGCCCTGCCCCGTCGCCCCAAAAGAAGGCCGGTTTACTACGATGATTCCGGGATGGCCGACCACGCCGCCGTTTTCGTCAATGTCGCAAGCGCCCTACCTGCGGTTTTGCAAACGGAAGATGAAGCGTGCTCGAGGACTGTCGATCCGTCGTAGTAAACTGGCATAGTTTTGAAATGGCACCAGGCTGACGTCGCCCATAAATGAATTGGAGCCTTGGAATAATGACCATAGCTACCTCTATTAAACTTCTTATCTGCGATGCGCCGAGAATTTTCGTTGTTTGCTAATGGGTTTGATCGTGCGTTGTGCGACTTGCTCGCGCATGGTAGTATTTCACGACGTGAAGTGAAGCAATTGGGCATGGATTGCCGTTGTTAGAATTGTATTCACCGCACATAAGGGCTCTTGGCGCAACGGTTAGCGCAGGGGACTCATAATCCCTGGGTTCTGGGTTCGAATCCCGGAGGGCCCACCAGAGTATTGCGAGGCCGGGCGTTACGCCCGGCCTCTTCGTTATTGAGGCTGCGGCCTAGCTTTGCCCTCTAGAGACGTAAGCTATTGACATTCTTATTCACAATTAAGAATGGGTGTGCCGCCAAGAAGCTAATCAGCTAACATCTGTTACAAATCAAATGATATGAAAAAAGGCCCCAACTTGCGTTGGAGCCTCATTCAATGCTCGGGTGGAGACGAGGGGGATCGAACCCCTGACCTCTTGACTGCCAGTCAAGCGCTCT
>CATWBO010000036.1 GCA_958349055.1 uncultured bacterium | reverse complement strand
AATTTATATATGTCAGAAAGGAGGTTCCATGATTCCCAAATACGAGGCGATAGCTGCAGATATCCGTCGAAGCATCGAGGATGGCGCTCTTAAACCGGGCGACAAGCTACCCACCGTCGTTGAGTTCTGCGAGCTCTATAGCGTTTCCAAAATCACTGTCAAGCGAGCTATCGAGCAGATCACCGAGGAGGGTCTTGTTACCAGCCGTCGCGGGTCGGGCACCTACGTTAAGGACACGGCGGGTCTTCCCAACCAGGCGTTTTTCCAGGGCAAAAACGACCGCGCCCAGGGTTTTTCGTATGAGCACCGCGGGGAGAAGGTAACCTCGGTGGTCTACGATTTCTCGATTGTCAATCCACCAGCGGACGTCGCAACTCAGCTGGGAATTGCCGATGACGACTTTGCCTATCACATCGTGCGCGTGCGCCAGGTCGACGAGAAGCCCATCGTCATCGAGTACACCTACATGCCTCTCGAGCTGATACCGGGCCTTAAAAAGAAGGACTTGTACGGATCGGTCTATAGCTTTATCCGCGAGCAATGCGGGCTGAAGATTTCGAGCTTCCACCGCACCATCCGTGCCGTGGCGGCAACCGAGGAAGAGGCCGAGCGCCTGGACACCAAGCCCGGCGCTCCCCTGCTCGAACTCAACCAGATTGGCTTTTTGGATAGCGGCAACGCCTTTGAGTACTCGATTTCGCGCAACGTCGGAGACCGCTTTGAACTGCACAACGTAACGTTGGCATAGGTTTTTGTAGTCATACGGGCGCTCGTTATGACTCGCTTAGAGTGGGCGGCCGCACAACACCATGGGGGTATGAACATGTCCGATTTGATTAAACTGACGCCGATCTTCCACGAGAAGATCTGGGGCGGCCGCCAGCTGGAGACCGTGTTTGGTTACGACATTCCCGAGGGTCCCATCGGTGAGTGTTGGGCTATCTCGGCCCACCCCAACGGCGACTGCCAGATTGCGGAGGGCCCGTATACCGACCACACGCTGTCATGGCTGTGGGCCGAGCACCGCGAGCTCTTTGGCAACTGCGAGGGCAAGGAGTTCCCGCTGCTCATTAAGATCCTGGACGCCAAGGACGACCTTTCGATCCAGATTCATCCCAACGACGAGTATGCTGCCGAGCACGAGAACGGCAGCCTGGGCAAGACCGAGTGCTGGTACGTGCTGGACTGCGAGCCCGGCGCCACGATTATCGTCGGCCAGCGTGCGCACGACCGCGCCGAGGCCGCGCAGATGATCGAGGACGGCCGTTGGGACGAGATGCTCAACGTGTTGCCGATTCACAAGGGCGACTTTTTCCAGATTGACTCCGGCACCGTGCACGCCATCAAGACCGGTACGCTCATTTTGGAGACGCAGCAGTCGAGCGACGTGACGTATCGTCTGTACGACTACGACCGCCCCGGTACCGACGGCAAGCTGCGTCCGCTGCACATTGAGCAGAGCCTCGACTGCATCAACTTTAACGCGCAGGCACCGACCGACGGTACCGTAACCGCGCCCGAGATCGATGGCGTAACCGAGCTCGAGTCCAACCCCTGCTACACCGTCGATCGCGTGCGCGTCGACGGCAGCAAGACCCTCGAGCAGCGCTGGCCCTTCATGTGCCTGTCGGTCATCGACGGCGAAGGCACCGTCTGCAGCGACCCCGTCCACAAGGGCAGCCACCTGCTGGCGCCCAGCACCGTGGACAAGATTGAACTCGAGGGCACCATGGAGCTAATCATTAGCCATCTCTAAGCCGCAGCAACAACCCAAAATGCAACAAGGGGCTCCCCCGCTCTTCAACGGGGGAGCCCCTACTCATATCTATTTATCAGCCCACCCGGTTTTCCAGACAAAAAGCGTTCGAGCAGAGCGATGTTCGCAAGCAACGTTACCCAAGGACCCGGGCGGGCGTATGGGGCAACATCGATCGCGAGTTCCGCACGCAAAGGAGAGCACTTAATGTGCTCTCCGTCTTGCGCAGGACTGCCCGAGCAGGCGATGTTGCCCTATACGCCCGCCCAGGTCCGCCGGGATCACGACAGCTTGACGATCGGTGCAAAACCTTTCATAAGCTTTTTGGTCTGGCCGGTCTTTTCGAATTGGACCTCGATCATGTCTCCGACGACCGAGATCACGGTACCCGTGCCAAAGGTCTTGTGGCTCACGGTATCGCCCGCGGCAAAGTCCTGCGACGCGCTCGCGCGGTCGACCTTGCGCTCCACCGTCGGCGACACTTTGGACGACGGCTTCTTGGCGCGCGGCGCACCCGAGCCAAAGGTCGAGGCAACGCGGCCGGCGTCGGGCGAAACGCCGCGATGACGCTCGGTTCCGTAGCTGCTGCCACCAAAGAAATCGTCGAAGCTCGATCCACCACGCGAACCGGAACCGCCGGTCGAGCGCGTGCGCGAGCCAAACACCTTGCCACCATACATATCCGAGCCCATGCCCGAGCCAAAGGTGCCATGACGGTCGCCGCGCTTCTCCCAGCCCGTGCCCTCAAAACCGGCAGAACCGATGCCGCTAAACTCGATATCCTCAAACGGAATCTCGTTGAGAAAGCGCGAGCGCGGATTGGCAGAGGTCGAGCCGTAGGTGCGACGCGTGGCCGCATAGGTCAGGAACAGGCGCTTACGGGCACGCGTGATGGCAACGTAGGCCAGGCGACGCTCCTCCTCGAGCTTGCCCGGGTCATCGCTGCCGCCAAAGTCGTGCACGTGCGGGAAGATGCCCTCCTCCATGCCGGCCACGAACACCGCCGGGAACTCCAGGCCCTTGGCGGAGTGGATGGTCATCATGGTGATGGCATGCGTCTCGCCGGCCAGGGAATCCAAGTCGGAGCGTAGGGCCAGCCACTCCATGAGTGCCGGCAGCGCCTTGCAGGTGAGCGGACCATAAGTGCGCTCAATCTCGTCAGCATGCACGGCACCGGCCGGCAGCTCCGTCGGCACAGCATAGGCGTTGCCCGCGATGGCGGCGGCCAAGGCATCCTGCGGCGAGAGCGCCGGGGCGGCCAGGCTATCGAGCGGATTGGAGCCCGCGGCATCACGAGCGCCGACCAGCGCCTCAAACGAGGACGCGGGCGCAGACGGCCCAGGCTCGGGCGCCGGAGCGCTCACCACGACGGGCTCGGGCTCGGCGCCGGCCGGCACATCGGCAACGCCAGCCGCACGCAGCTCTTCTAAGCTCTCGAGCGTGCCCTCGATATCCTCGTGCGTCTCCTCAAATTCGGCAGCAACGCCCAAGAATTCCTGGATGTTCTCGGCGCGGCTCTCGGACTCCATGGTGCCCTCGGCACGGAACGCCTGCAACAGGCCCGTCTTGTCGACGATCATCTCAACGACATCCTTGAGCTCGCCGTCCATACGGCGACCCTCGCGAACCAGCGCTACAAAGCTCGACAGGCCGTTGCGCACCTTGGCGCTAAACATGCCCGTCTCGGCCGTCGCGATCTCGCAGGCCTGGAAGAACGAGCAGCGGTTATCGCGCGCCAGCTGCTCGATCTTTTGGATCGAGGTGGAGCCGATACCGCGGCGCGGCGTGTTGATGACGCGCTTGACGCTCATTTCGTCTGCCGGGTTCACGATCATCTTGAGGTAGGCCATGACATCGCGGATCTCGGCACGGTCGAAGAATCGTGTGCCACCCACAATCTTGTAGGGCACGCCCGCGCGCAGGAACATATCTTCGAGGATACGCGACTGCGCGTTGGTGCGGTAGAACACGGCGATGTCGTCGTAGCTCGTGCCCTTGGAGTGCAGTTTTTCGATCTCGCCGGCAATCCAGCGGCCCTCGTCGCGCTCGTCGCTCGCCTGGAAGGCCTGGATCTTCTCGCCGTCGCCCTCGGCCGTAAACAGGCGCTTGTCCTTGCGCTGCGAGTTATGGCGCACCACGGCGTTCGCGGCGCTCAGGATATGACCCGTGGAGCGGTAGTTCTGCTCCAGCTTGACGGTCTTGCAGTTTTTAAAGTCCTTCTCGAAGTCTAGGATGTTGGTGATGTCGGCGCCGCGCCAGCTGTAAATGGACTGGTCGTCGTCGCCCACGACCATGAGGTTTTGGTACTTGGCGGCCAACAGGTTGGCGATCTCGTACTGGACGTGGTTGGTGTCCTGATACTCGTCGACGCTAATGTAGCGGAAGCGCTCCTGGTACTTGTCGAGCACCTCGGGACGGGTACGCAGCAGCTCGAGCGTGCGCACGAGCAGGTCGTCGAAGTCCATGGCGTTGGCGGCGCGCAGGCGGCGCTCCAGCTCCAGGTAGACCTGCGCGGCCTTTTTGTCGTTGGGGCTGTCGGCGGATTTGAGCATGTCCTCGGGGCCGATCATGGCATTTTTAGCCGAGCTGATCTTGCTGCGGATCATATTAATGGGGAACTGCTTTTGCTCGATGCCGAGCGCCTGCATAATGTCGCGCACCATGCGCTTGGAATCATCGTCATCGTAGATGGTGAACTGGCCGGTGTAGCCCAGCAGGTCGGCGTCCTCGCGCAGCATGCGCACGCACATGGCGTGGAAGGTGCACACCCACATGCCGCGGGTGCCGCTGGGGATGAGCGCTGCCAGACGCTCGCGCATCTCGGCCGCGGCCTTGTTGGTAAACGTGATGGCCAGGACCTGCCAGGGCTTAACGCCCTGGTCGCCAAGCATATGCGCGATGCGGAAGGTCAGGACGCGGGTCTTGCCCGAGCCGGCGCCGGCGAGGACCAGCAGCGGGCCCTCGGTGGTCAGGACCGCCTCGCGCTGGGCGGGATTGAGGCTATCGATATCGACGAGCGGCTTGGCGGGCTTGGGTGCCGGAGCCGGGGCGTCGTAGATGTCGAGCGGAACGAGCTCGGGCTCCGGCGCGGCAGGGGCGGTGTACGCGTCGAGCGGCACGGGCTCCGGTGCGGGCGGAATAGGCGCGGCGGTGTTCTTTTCCCAGGGCAGGGGCTGGGTCATGGGCGACTCCTCATCTGACGGACGGCGCGCCTGCGGGCAGCGCCATAGTTTGAGCCGTACCAGTATACCGAGCCGCGCGGACACCGACGCAAATCACACCACGACTCCGCGCACCGCCACCACCCAAGCACCCCCAAATAAGTTGCGGTGAAATAGTTCCTGAAACCGGCCTTCTGGCCCTCAAACAGGAACTATTCCACCACAACTTCGATTGGCTTGGAGGGATAGAATATCTACCATTTCTACCCCATCCCCACATGGCAGGAGGGTTGCTGTGAAGCATAGGGTGCTCTATTACACGGTCGATGGTTCGACCGAGGCGGGCCAGGCGGCGCTCAACACAATCGAAGGTGGCGATCAGATTGAGCTGGTTGGCTGCGCGCATGATCCCAATGTCTGCCCCACCGCCGAGCAACTGATCGACTGCGAGGGCTTTGTCGGCGAGTTCGGCCCCGTCGATGATACGTGTGCCGACGCCATGGCCGCCGCGGGGATGCGCATTGTCTCGAATATGTCCATTGGCCTGAACCACGTTGCCGTCGACCGGCTGGCCTCATATGGCATCACCGTCACTAACTGTCCCGGGTACTGCTCGGACGATGTCGCTCAGCACGCCGTTGCCCTGATGCTCGACCTGATGCGACAGGTCACGTTGCTCAACCGCGACGTGCGTGATGGCGCCTGGAATCCACTTGCCGGCTACACCATGCACCGCACGCAGGGCCGCACACTGGGGCTCGTCTTTTTTGGCAGCATCGCGCGTGCCGTGGTGCCCATCGCACAGGCACTCGGCATGAAGGTACTGGTGTGGGCGCCAACCAAGAGCGCAGAAGAGCTTGCCGCCGCCGGTTGCGTCAAAGCCAAGACGCTCGACGAGCTGCTCGGCACATCGGATATCGTCAGTCTGCACTGTCCGCTGATTCCGGAGACCGAAAAACTCATCGGCGAGCACGAACTTGCAATTATGAAACCCACGGCGTTTTTGATTAACACGGCCCGTGGGCCCATTGTGGACGAGGATGCCCTGGTCGCCGCGTTGGACGAGGGCATTGCCAACGGCGGCGTGCACGGCATCTGCGGCGCCGCGCTTGACGTGCTTGCCGACGAAACCGCACCCAACCAGGCCCTGATCGCGCACCCGCGCTGCATCGTCACACCCCACTGCGCCTACAGCACGCAGGAAGCCTACGACACCGTCCGTCGCATGTCGCTGCAGGCCGTAGTAGACAAGCTCGTCTTTAGCCGCAAGCCCGAACACACCGTGGCCGAATAATTGGTGCAAAGGGGCCAGGTTTGTCTGCACCAAGTTGGTGCAAAGTAACCTGACCCCTTTGCACCAAAAAGAGGGCGGCATAGACCTTTTGGTCATGCCGCCCTCTTTGAATGACAAGTTGTCGCTCCGGACGCCGTGCAGCGTCAACCAAGTTACAGGCCGAGCATGGGCTCCAGAACGAAGAAGTATGCGAGTACTACGATGCCCAGGATGATGCGGTAGACGCCGAAGCACTTGAAGTCGTGACGACGGACAAAGCCCATGAGCCATTTGATGGCGATGAGCGAGACCACAAAGGCCACGACGCAGCCCACACCCAAGATGGCGATCTCGTTAGCGCCGAAGGTACCGCCCTTGATAAAGTACTTGACCAGTTTGAGGGCGCTCGCGCCAAACATAACGGGGATGGCCAAGAAGAACGTGAACTTTGACGCCACCGAACGCGTGCAGCCCAAAAGCAGGCCGCCGATGATGGTGGAACCGGAGCGAGACGTACCAGGCACCAGAGAAAGCACCTGGAAGCAGCCGATGCCCAGCGCAGTCTTCCAGCTCAGATCCTCGAGCGTGGCAATGGAGCCAAAGTCCAGATTCTCGTCATCGCCCTCGTCCTCAGTGGCAGCCGCGGCAGGCGCCGCAAAGTGTGCACCGGCAGGACGTCCACCCGACACCACAGCACGCGAACCAAACGAACCGGCAACGGCCATCTCCTCGCGCTTGCGGGCACGCCAATTTTCAATCACGATGAACAGCACGCCGTACACAATGAGCGCCAGCGCCACGACGGGAGCGTTGTAGAAATGCTCCTCCATCCAGTCGTTGAGCGGCAGACCGATCGCCGCGGCGGGAATGCAGCCGAGCACAATCTTGCCCCACAGCACCCAGGTGTCGCGACGGCCCTCCTTGCCCTTGCTGGGAGAAAACGGGTTAAGGTCGTAGAAGAACAGGACGCAGACGGCCAAAATGGCGCCAAGCTGAATCACGACCAGAAACATATTCCAGAACGTCTCGCTCACGTTCATCTTGACGAACTCGTCCACCAAGATCATGTGCCCCGTCGACGAAACGGGCAGCCACTCGGTGATGCCCTCGACTAGACCCATGAAAGCAGATTTTAGAAGCTCGATAATATCCAAAGGGACCCCCTCGTTAGACACCCGCCGGTAGATGTTCTGCGGACGATGCGGGCGATGTCCCATTATCAACCGTTGGCGGTGCGACCGCGCCTGCCCTTACCAAAAAACTCGCCCGTTCACAGAATTGCGAGCGGTCAAACCGAAATCCTTGGGTATAACTGCGACAAGGTAAAGTGTCCGGCGGTCAACGCACCCGCGCCCGCCCGACGCACGAGCCCCGCGCCCGTGCGATAGACCAAGGAGGAAACCATGAACGAGGGCTACACCAAGGTATTTGTTTCACTCGACGGTACTGAGCAGCAGGATTTTGTGCTCGCACGCGCCATCAAGGTCGCCGCGAACAACGGCGCTAAGCTGATCATCGGCCACGTCATCGACTCCACCGCGCTCGAGAGCGCCGGTTCCTATCCGGTCGATCTGGTCAACGGCCTAGAGGAGGCGTTTAAGAACTCCATCGCCAAGCAGCTCGAAGAGGCCAAGGCCAATCCCGGCATTCCCGAGGTCGAGGTCATGATTCGCGCCGGCCGTATTCGCGAGACGCTCAAAGACGAGATGCTCGACGTGGTCAAGCCCGACCTGGTGCTCTGCGGCGCGCGCGGCCTGTCCTCGATCAAGTATGCGCTCCTGGGCTCGATTTCGACGTTCCTGCTACGCAACACCGACTGCGACATTCTGGTCGTGAAGTAGGTTCCTTCCCGCCGGCGCAAGGCCTGCGGGGTTTCCACGGGCACGTCCTCGCCGCGCTGCGGCTGCGGGATGTGCCCTTAGGAAACCCCTCCCGGCCCCGTGGCCCTCGCAGCCTTACTTCAGCGAGTTGGCTGATGGAAAAATGGCGTGCCGCTCCGATTGGGGCGGCACGTTTTTGTTTGGGGGATCCTTTCGCGCCTCATAGCTATGTTAATGTTCGGGAACATTGCGCCAGTTGCTTCAGCTATATTCCCGAACGTGAACATAGCCCAGAGAAAAACAGCAAGAGCGCGCCTACTCGAAATATTGGAATTTGTTTGTTGAGAAGGCAAACGTGACGACAAAGCCTTCGCCGGAGTCGGATGCCGCGGTGACGTCGATGCCCATCTTGGAGCACAGACGCGCCACCAGGTAGAGACCGATGCCCGTTGCGCGCTTGGTGGTGCGACCGTTGTCGCCGGTAAAGCCCTTCTCGAACACGCGGGGCAGATCTGCCGCGCTCACGCCACAGCCGTTGTCGGCAACGATAAGCTCGATGTGTTCGCTTGCCAGGCCCTCGTCCAACAACGCACCCGAAAACACGATCTTTGCGCCGTCCTCACGCGCATACTTTATGCTGTTCTGAATGAGCTGGCCCAGAATAAACTCGAGCCACTTCTCGTCGGTAAAGACCTCAAAGTCGAGGTTCTCGCACACCGGGGCCACGTGTGCCGCGATGAGCTCACGCGCGTTGGCTTTTATCGCACCCGTCACCAAGGTCTTGAGATCCCAGCGGCGAATCAGGTAGTCGCGCTCCACGACTTCCGAGCGCGCGTAGTACAGCGCCTGGTCGATATAGCGCTCCATACGAGCCAGCTCACGGCCCAGGTCATCCACGCGCGACAGGTCGTCTTCGCTGCCGTCCAGGTTTTCCAAAATCAGGTGAGCCGCCGCCAGGGGCAGCTTGGCCTCGTGGACCCAGCTCTCGATATAGTCGCGATAGTCATCGGTCTGACGCCGGCCTTCGGCAACCTCGTCGCAGGCAGCTTTGCCCACCCGTCGTAAAACCTCGTACTCGAGCTCGCCCTCGGCATAGGTTGGGCATTGCACCATCTCGTGCACCCACGCGGGGCTCTCCAGCTCCTCGGCCGCGCGCTCCAGCTGACGCAGAAAACGGCGGCGACGCGCGTACTCGATCACAATGCCCAGCATGCCAAAGATCAAGGACACGCCGACCGCCACGACCACGATAGAAACGGGTGCGCCGCCGACCATCAGCACAAAGCAGCTCAGCAGTACGCCGCACGTCCACACGGCGACGGGAAGCAGCGCGTCTTTAAAGAATTTGGCAAACGACATGACCGGCACCTAGACTGAATAGCCCTGGCCGCGGTGCGTGGTCAGATACCCCTTGATACCGATTTTTTCGAGTGTAGTTCGCAAGCGGTTGATGTTGACGGTGAGCGTATTGTCGTCCACGAAGGCATCGGAGTCCCACAGGTCCTGCATGATAGCCGAGCGCGAAACGATCTTGCCCGCGCGGCTCAGAAGCAGCGAGAGGATACGCAGTTCGTTTTTGGTGAGCTCGGTACTGTCGCCGGACGCCGTATTGCTGGCTATGGAGCGGGCGAGATCGAGCTCCAGCCCCTTGTGGACGAGCGTGCTGCGCTCGCCCGCCGACGCGGTGCGACGCAGCAAGGCATTGATGCGTGCCACGAGCACGCGCGCGCTATAGGGCTTGGAAACGAAATCGTCCGCGCCGAGCGTCATGGCCATGACCTCGTCGATCTCGGTCGTGCGCGACGTGAGGACGATGATGGGGACCTCGGATTCGCGACGGACTTCATGGCAGATATGCTGGCCGTCCTTGACGGGAAGCGTGAGGTCGAGCAGCACCAGGTCGGGCACGGCGGCGAGAATATCGCGCGAGACGTGCTCAAACGATTCGCATGCCTCAACCTCAAAACCGGCACGGGCAAGGATATCGGCAAGCTCGCGACGAATGGGCTCGTCGTCCTCAACGATATAGATCAGCGCCATGGATTCCGCTCCCCTCTTGGTTGTCTTGCCACCATTATGGCTGCGAAACTGCAGGTGCGCACCGCGCGCGGTGCCAAGGTGACAGAACTGTTCGCGAGCGGGGGCGTTTTGTCCGCCTCGAACTCGCAGCGGTGGCGGGGACCAAAATGATTCTTTAATCCCCGTCCCAAAAAAATCATTTAGCGGCGGGCGCGGAGCTTTTCGTAGCCGTCGGCGAAGAAGGCGACCGTGGCGGCGTCGGACTCGGCGGCGTCCGTCTCGGTTGCGGGCACCACGCCGTGCTCGTCGCTCACTAGGAACAGTGCGCCCTTAAGCTGTGCGGGAATGTCCACGCGCGTGACCGGGATGCCCTTGGTCTGGGCCAGCTGCTCGATGAGCGTCGCCGTGCCACACAGGCACTCGTCCGCCGGCGCCACAAAGGTCAGCTCACCGTTGTTGACGGCGGCGAGCAGCTCGGGCGCCACGCCGGTCTCGTCGGCCTCGGAGCGAGCCTCGGCGGAGCGGGCACGCAGCGCCTTGGCCGACGTATCGGCCAGCGGCTCGTACTCACCCACCGTCATGGCGGCATTGCCGTTGATGTCGATCACCAGCATGAGCACGCCGTCGCGGGCGGTGTAGTCGCCCTCGGCAAGCGACCACTCAACGTGCTGCTTGGCCCAGCTGAGCATGTTATGGGTAAGCGGCTCGCCCTGCACCAGACGCTCAGACAGCGCACGAATGTGACGGTTGAGCATGGGTACCTTTTTGTTGGACATGCGCCAACGGCAGATGAGCGCGGGCTTGTCGAGCGTGAACTTCTCGACCGCCTCCTGATTGGCGCAAAAATCCTCGTACGCACGCTGATCCTCGGCATTGCCAAACAGCTCGGCATCATCAATCTGGGGCATGGTTGTACCTTTCGTGTTAGTCATTCCGTCCTCTTATACCAAAAAGACGGCCCCCCAAACGGAGCGACCGTCTTTTGCAGAGATTATTTTGACGATATGGTCAGGCGACCGATCAGCTTAATGGGATAGAACAACATCCCATTAAGGGTCTTCCAAGTGCCCGAGATTGCCCCGAAAGAGGAGCGCCGCGTACTAAATGTACGCAAGCGACGGTTTGAGGGGCAAGGTCGGGTGCTTGGGAAAGCCTCTAGTGCCTAAAATGCCTGGCCCCCGTGAAGACCATCGCAATGCCGTGCTCATTGCAGGCCTGAATGCTCTCGTCGTCGCGCTTGGAGCCGCCGGGCTGAATGATGCAGGTCACACCATGCTCGGCAAGCACGTCGACGTTGTCGCGGAACGGGAAGAACGCGTCGCTTGCGCAGGCAAAGCCGCCCTTCTCCACGCCCTCGCGTTCGCAGAAGTCCTCGGCGCGCTCGCAGGCAAGCAGAGCAGAGTCAACGCGGTTGGGCTGACCCGGGCCCACGCCAATGCCGGACTTACCCTTGGAGACCAGGATGGCGTTGGACTTGACGCCCTTGCAGACCTTCCAGGCAAACTCGAGCTCAGCCATCTCGGCGTCGGTGGGCTTGCGGTCGGTGGGGAACGTAAAGGTCGCGGGATCCTCGGTTACGTGGTCGACTTCCTGCACCAGCATGCCGCCGTCGACGGAGCGCAGCTCCACCTGAGCGCCGTGGTCCACGCCGCCGGTAGCCAGCACGCGCAGGTTGGGGCGCTTAGCCATGCGCTCGAGCGCCTCGGCGGTGTAGCTCGGGGCGATGATAACCTCGACGAACTGCTTGTTCTGATCGGCGAAGTGCTCAACCAGCTCATAGGGAACCTCGCGGTTGCAGGCGATAATGCCGCCAAAGGCGCTCTTGGGATCGCAGGCGAAGGCGCGGTCGTAGGCGGCCGTGATACCCTCGGCAACGGCAGAACCGCAGGGGTTCTGGTGCTTGAGGATCACGCAGGCCGGCTCGTCGAACTCGCGGACCAGGTTCCAGGCGGCGTCGGCATCCAGATAGTTGTTGTAGCTGAGCGGCTTGCCCTGAATCTGCTCGGAACCCACAAGCGGGAACTGCGAGCTCGCGGTGTTCTCGCAGCCCTCGGCAAAGCGATAGACCGTGGCCTTCTGCTGCGGGTTCTCGCCATAGCGCAGGTCGTCGATCTTCTCCAGCGAGATCTCGAGCTTAGCGGAAGTGTCCGCCACATCGCTTGCCTGGGCGGCAAGCCAGCGGGAGATAGCCGTGTCGTAGGCGGCGGTGGTCTGGTAGACCTTCACCTGCAGGCGACGACGGGTGGAAAGCGTGGTGCAACCGCCGGTCTCGCGCATCTCGGCCAGGACGGCGTCGTAGTCGGCCGGGTCGGAAATGACGGTAACGCTCGCGGCGTTCTTAGCGGCAGAGCGCAACATGGAGGGGCCACCGATGTCGATGTGCTCGATGGCATCCGCGAAGGTGACCTCGGGGTTAGCGACGGTCTTCTCGAACTCGTACAGGTTGACGACGACCAGGTCGATCAGCTTAATGCCGTGCTGAGCGGCCTCCTGCATGTGCTGCTCGGAATCGCGACGGGCCAGCAGCGCGCCGTGGACCTTGGGGTGCAGGGTCTTAACGCGGCCGTCCATCATCTCGGGATAGCCCGTGAACTCCTCGATGGGGGTTACGGGAATGCCCGCGTCCTCGATGGCACGAGCCGTGCCGCCCGTAGAGATGATCTCGACGCCAAAGTCGTCAACCAGCGTCCGTGCGAAATCGACGACGCCCGTCTTATCGGTAACCGAGATCAACGCGCGTGCGATCTTCACATCAGATCCCATGCAGTCCTCCTGTCTGGTACGCCGCCGTGCTCTGTGAGTCGGTGATACGTCGATCTGCAGCGCTCGCGCAGCGGCATTGAAAATACTGATTCAATGTAGCGCATCGAGCGCGACGATGCACCCCGCAACGGTCGCATGTGCAGAAAAAGCTCGCGAGCGGGGGTTGCAGGTGTGCCACTGGGCACGGTGAGTTGATGGAACACAGGGGCACCATAATTAGATGCCAACGGCGTGGTAGAACTGTGCTCGATATGCATCCGCAAAAGAAAGAGGCACCATGGTCTCGCGGGTTCTCTACCGACCGTTTGATACCGAAGATTTCGACGCCATCGCGCTGATTCTGCAGCAGCTTTGGCACAACAACTCGGATAACGATGAGTACAACCGCCTCGAAGCCGCGTGCGACCTCGCCTATTACCTTTCTTCCTCAACGTTTTCGCAGGTTGCAGTTATAGACGGCGAGGCGCTCGGCATTGCGCTTGCGCGTGCAGGACAGAGCTCCGGCGTCACTATCAACGAGCATTGGATGGATACCGAACGCACATTGCTGTCGCAGATGCGCGAGCTAGAACCCGAGTCGTGCGCCGAGTATCTCTCGTTTGTGCGCACAACCATCCGAACCAACAACCGCCTGCTCGAGAAAAGCCCACTGCCGCATGACAACGAGGTCACGCTGCTTGCCGTGGATCGCGACGTCCATGGCCTGGGCGTAGGCTCGGTGTTGCTCGATGCCGCGGTCTCGTACCTTTCCTCGCACGGGGCGACAAGGGCACACCTGTACACCGACTCCAACTGCTCGTGGAAGTTCTACGAGCTGCACGGCTTTAAGCGCACCGCCACGCACCGCGCCAACCGCGAGGAACGCCGCCACGCCATGCCGCGCGAAAGCTTCCTCTATGAGCTCGACCTAACGGCCTAGCCTCAGCAGCCACACCTAGTCATTTAAGTCTGTCCCAAATGACTGATCCCCAACGACTGGTCATTTAAGTCTGTCCCCAATGAGTAGCCTAGGGGGGGGTCTGCAAATGGCTGTGGTCAAAAAACATCAAATTTGAGTACTGTTACCTTTTTAGTAACAGCGATTCGGGGCATTTTTGAGGCTTTTAGACACGGCGGTCAGCCGGGCGAGCTGACGTATCTCCCCAAATGTTCGATAAAATTGGCTCTTAACGAGAAATACTCTCATTAGAAGCCAATAAATGAACAAAAATTAATGCAACTATTTCGGCAACAGTACTCATATTTGCCATTTTTTGTCCACCACCCCTTGCGCGAAGGTCCGCAGCGGAAAGTATGGCCCGTTTCGATGCACAAAAATGGGATGGATCTTCCCTGGCAACCGCCCAGAAAGGTCCACCCCAAAGCAAGCGCTCGCTAGAACGTTCCGCCGCCGCCTCCGCCGACGCCACCACCGCCGCCGCCCGAGAAGCCGCCGCCTCCGCCGCCGCTCGAACTGTCGGAGCTCGACGCGAGCTCACGAATGCTCTCGTGATACACGCCGTCGAACAAATCCATCGGCGACTCGGTACCGTAATGATGGTAGTACCACCAGTAGCAGGGGTAATTGTCGTAGAAGCCGTCGGCCTCGCGCACCTCGGGCGGAACAGCCTCGGCAAGCTGGCGCAATACTTCCTTGGAAACGCCCAGCGCTGCGCCCATTACCAGTAGCTTGTTCCACAGCACCAGATCGCCCGGGACGGCCTCCTTGAGGCGCGTGAAATCCTCGAGCCAATGCTTGAGCGCCTTGCAGCGAGCCGCCACCTCGGCGCCCTCCGGCGTAAAGCGGCGAAACGTAAGGCCCACGCCAATACCCACCAGCACAATCGGCACCGAGATAACCGCGGCGATAATGTTCGCCTGCGCGCCGTCGGTAAAGAAGATGGATCCCACGGGAACAAAGGCGATCAGAATACCAAGAACCAGGCAAAACACCATTGCAACGATGCCGTCCGAGGCAACGTACTCGCTATCGGCCAGCTTGCCCTTAACGGTGTTCTGATAGTCCTCGAGTTTGTCGTCCACGGGTGTGGCGTGCTGCTTGACGTAGCGCCGCAGCTCGTCAAACGTGCGCGAGCGATCACCGTTCTCGTCGGGCTTAGCGCCGGCAAAGAAGACCTTGAGCACCGTGCGGTCAATGCCCTTGGCCGACTTCCAACCCGCTTTACTCACCGTCACGCGATACGTCTGTTCTTCTTTTTCACGCCCCAACAGACCCTTCTTGGCCTTGGTCACGGTCGCCTGCTCCAGCTTGATCACACGGTCGTCAGTGAGCTTCATGAGCGTGGCGATATATGCCTGATCGGGCACCTCGTTCCAGCTCATGAGGGCCGAAAGCACGGCAGGATGGTCTGCCGAGGGCACATCGCGAAAATATTCGTCCTGGAAAAGCGGCTTGGGCTTGCGGCGGCGCAGCTTGAGCACAACGATTGTGCCGGTAAAGGTCACCGCCGCGACAACGCTCACCACGGCAAGCACGTTGGCAATCATGCGCGCGCGGGCGCGGCGGGCGTTAGCTTCGTCGGCCCACGCCTTCTCCTCGCTCAGGATTGTCGGCATGTGCTTCTCGCTTGAGGCGGCGAGCTGCGGCACCCAGTCGCTGGGGAAGGCGATGCGCGCCTCGGCAAACTCACCCTCGTGCACGCACGGAATGGTATAGGTGACCATGGGCTCGTCCGTGTCGAGCGATACGTTGCCCGTGAGCGGACCGTGGCCCCACGCGCGGAAGTTGTCACCCTTGGTTGCCGGGGTCCCCGCGGCAGCGTTTGCGAAGTGGACTTCCATCTCAACATCGTCGGAATCCGCCGACCAGCCGTCGCCCACAAACTTCCAGTAGAGTTCGGCAGTATCGGACCAGTTCATGACCGCACCGGTCATGGTGTAGCTCACGTAATAAATCGCGCTGTCGCCGCTCTCGTGGGGGCTGAAAACCTTGATCTTTACGCCGCCGTCGGACTGCTCAACCGTATAGACACCGCTGTCGCCCTTGTTTGCATAATCGACTCTGTTAAACGCGGTGCCATCTTCCTCGACGCTCAGCACATTGACGCCCGCCGCGCCTCCCTGCTGGTTGGAGCCCGTATTGATCTCCCAAAACACGCCGTTGATGTCGTCATCGAAATCAAACTGGCGTCTCTCGACAACGGTCAGCGAGCCATCGGCCTCGACCGTGGCGCCGATGTGGGTTTGGCTCATGGAGTAGCCGTCGGCGTGCGCGGCGGCAGGCAGCAGCAACAACGCAAGCGCGGCGAGCGCGCAGACGGAAGCGAATCGCGCGAATAGGCGGCGCTGCCGACAGGTCTTGGCAACGGGGGCGTTCATAGGCACATCCTTTTTCTGTGATACCAACAGCGTCATTGTCCCACGTTTGCGAACGCACATGACGAATATCTAGGCGACCGGAACGCCAAACGGGATGAAAGTCACGCCCGCCGCCAACAGCTAGTCATTGGGGACGTTCTTAAATGACTAGTCATTAGGGACACTCTTTGGCATGGCCTGCACCAACGATAGATACCACTTCACAGCTCCGTCACAGGTGTAGTGGCTTTGTGTTGCTGCGACACGCGCTGATTGAGCCGGCGGGCAAGGGGCATAAAGCAGTTGAGCGAAAACGGTTGCCCCTTTCCCGTTCGCTCGAGGATAATGTCCCCCTTTTCCGCGGAGACCCCGGCAGTTGCGAAGAGCTGCCGGGGTTTCTGTCGTTTGAGGGGTTGAAGGGGCTAAGCTTGCGGGCGGTAATCGAGATGTTGAGTCGGTGCCCGTCGAGCACAACACGCGGCCTCGGCAACTTGCGAGCATCGACGACGCCTCCCCCACCTCACCCCGCGCTATACTCGTCCGCATGGATATCAAAGCACGCAACATAGCAACGCCCGCCGCGGACGCGCCAACGGCGCAGCCCGTCTCCGTTCCCGCACCCGTCGTGGGGCGCTTTGCCCCGTCGCCATCGGGCCGTATGCACCTGGGCAACGTGTTCAGCTGCCTTTGCGCGTGGCTTTCGGCCCGCAGCCAGGGCGGCAGCATCGTGCTGCGCATCGAGGACCTGGACGATCGCTGCAAGCGCCCCGAGCTTGCCGCCCAATTGATTGACGACCTGGCATGGCTGGGACTCGAGTGGAACGAAGGCCCCTACTACCAGCACGATCGCCTCGACCTATACGAGAGCGCCTTGCGCCAGCTGCAAGACGCCGGTCTCACCTATCCCTGCTTTTGCACGCGTGCCGAGCTCCACGCCGCGAGCGCGCCGCATGCCAGCGACGGCACACCCATCTACCGCGGCGCCTGCCGAAACCTTTCTGCCAAAGAAATCGCCCGCCGCAGCGCCCTGCGCGCCCCGGCCACGCGTCTGCGCGTGCCCACCGTCGATGACCTCGCAAACGACGTGATCGAATTCGTGGACCGCACGTACGGCGCCCAATGCGAGGCACTCGCTACCGAGTGCGGCGACTTTTTGGTGCGTCGCAGCGACGGCGTGTTTGCCTACCAGCTAGCCGTGGTGGTCGACGACGCCGCCATGGGCGTCACCGAGGTCGTGCGCGGATGCGACTTGTTGGGCTCCACGCCCCGCCAAATCTACCTGCAG
Organism: uncultured bacterium; assembly: GCA_958349055.1. Classification (GTDB taxonomy): domain Bacteria; phylum Actinomycetota; class Coriobacteriia; order Coriobacteriales; family Coriobacteriaceae; genus Collinsella. Next base: position 8,137 of record CATWBO010000036.1, on the reverse strand, counting down.
CATCTGCTGGGACTTCCCACGCCGCGCTACGCGCACGTTCCGCTGATCATATCGCCGGATGGCCGCCGCCTTTCCAAGCGCGACCGCGATCTGGACCTGGGCGAACTACGCGCCCGCTTTGGCGCACCCGAGGCACTGCTGGGATGGCTCGCCGGACAAACGGGCATCGCGCCGGACACCACACCACGCTCTGCCGAGCAGCTGGTCGAGCACTTTAGCTGGGATGTTATCCGCGCGCATCGGGAGAACATCACTGTAACGGTCGAGTAGCCAAACGCATCGCCGCTACGCAACATCCCAGGGCATAAGCTCGTCGCCCAGGCGAACGATGCAGTCGTAGAGCACGGTGTGGCGCTCGGCTGGGTTGGCGTCCCGATGAAAATGCCCGTAGTACCAGCGCTTGTAGCCCAAGCGGTCCTCCAGCTCATCGAAAAATGCCGTAAGTCGATCGACGGCGGGGCAATTCCAGCCGGGCGCCGGATAGAGCGTGGGCGAAAGCATGCGCGTAGAGCAGGTGTGGGTGACCACGTAGTCGACCTTCCAGCCCACGCTGTCGAGCTTTGTCCGAGCCTCCTCAAAGTTGCGCTCGTCCGGCAACTCCTGCGGCCACCAGCTGGAATACGGAATGCGGTATTCCTTGTCCACGCTCGTGGCGCCGCCCATGGTAAAGACCGTTGGGCCGTCGAGCTCAAAAACCTCGCCGCGCGCCAGGCGCCGTATGGGGGAGGTATCCGACAGGCGCTGCGTCAGCCCACCGTGCCACAACTCCATGGGGCGCTCTGCCCAATGGTCAAAACGCTCGTGGTTGCCGTCGACGAACAGCACGGTATAGAGGCGCGACTCCAACCAAGCGATGTCGACACATTCCTCGGCAGAGAAATCCCACGGAAAGCCAAAGTCGCCCGCGACAATCAGATAGTCGTCGCTCGTCAGTCTATCCCCAAGCTCCCAATCGCGCAGCTTTTGCATGTCGAGACCGCCGTGAATATCGCCCGTCACATAGACCGTCATCGGATTACCACTTCCTTCTTATAGGCTTCGAGATCGCGCTCGACCTGTTCATCGTCCGTGGCGTTGACCCACCACGGCCACTTAACGCAACACACCGGCTCGTCTACCTGCGCAAACCATAACTTGAGCTCATCCAAACTTACCGGGGCGTAGCTGTTAGCGTCCACGCCCACGTCATAGCGCAGCAGCCCCTGCCGAAGGTTGAACTTGTTATACGCGCCGCCACAGCTGTGGATATGCCCGTGCAAATGCCAGCTGCCGTGCGACATGCCCTGCCAGTCGGTCATGGGATAGTGGCTCAGTACGATTTTTTGGCGGTCGATCTTGAGCACGCAAATGGGCGCCTCGACGATAAAAGCATCCGCCACCGCAGGCTGCGTCCAGTCTTTGTCGTGGTTGCCGGGCAGCAGATGGACACGCTTGCAGACAATGCTTTTGCGCAGCTCGTAGGCATCTTGGACCGTCATCTTAAAGCTAAAGTCGCCCAAGATGTAGAGCTCGTCATCCACAGCTACCCTGCTATTAATGTTGGCGACCATGGCGTCGTTCATCTGCGCAACAGTCGACCAAGGCCTATCGCTAAGCCGCAGCATGTTCTCGTGCCCAAAGTGAGTATCGCTGGTAAACCAGATCACGGGGCCTCCTAACGCTCTTGCTCGGAATAAATGCTCGTCGCCTCGCCAAATCCGTCGGGGCGCCGCGCTTCGATCGGCACGATATCTTGGTAGATAAGGCGATGCTTTTCATCACGCCATTCATCGTCATGGTAATGGCCGAAGAACCAGGTGCAGTAGTCGAGCCGCCCGTCGAGCTCGCCCAAAAAGGCCTGCAGCGAATCGTCGCAGAACTCGCGATTGCGCTCCATGCACAGCTCGTCTGCCAAATCGGCCGGCGCTTCGTGAGTCACAACGTAGTCGGCTTTCCAGCCCACGCGATCGAGCGAGGCGCGGCAATGGCTCATCTCGCTCTCACTCGGCATTTCCTCGGGCCACCAAGTCTTTCCCTCCCGACGCCACTGTTTGTCATGGCTCGCGGCGCCGCCCATGGCTAGCACCGTGCTCCCCGCAATGTCGAATACCTCGCCGCGCATCAGGTGCAGCACGTGCGGGCGAACCTCGTGAACGAGGCCGCCATTCCACTCTCGCTTCGGCAGCCCCGTCAGCAGATGATGGTTCTCGTGATTGCCGTCGACAAAACACGTGGTCCAGGGCTTGGACTCAAACCAGTCGAGCCAGTATTTGTCGGTGTTCGAGCCGCTCCATATAAAGCCAAAGTCGCCGGCAACGATTATCACGTCATCGCGCGTCAGTGTTCGGCCCAATGGCCAAGCGCGCGACGAGAAGCGGCTCGCCCCGTACTCGGCGATACCGTGAACGTCTCCGGTAACGAAAATGGACATCAAGCAACACCTCCGCGCTGTGCGACTCTGGACAAATCGATAGCAGAAATTGCAGGCAGGCCCCAATATCTACACCCCTTAGGGCTTACCCCTCGTTCTTCCATCCAAACGGGTCAAACACCCAAAAAATCAAATCGAGCACGCCGCCGGTCATCATGGCGCCGGCAAGGGCGATGGCAACGTGCAGAGAGCCGGCACTTCGGAGCACGTCGAATGGCCCCAGAACAGCCAGCAGCCCGACCGCTGCGCCGGCTGCGCACAGCGCGAGGCACGGCCCCGCGTCCTTGACGCACTTCTTTGCGAGATGCTTGGTGTTGTCACTCATCGATATCGTACTCCTTAGAGGATCGTTGTTCAGATGCATGCCGCCGCGACAGGGCTGGACGGCAGATTAAGTGTCACATGCCGTGCGGACACATATTAGTTACCCTACAAATAAGTGTATTTGATAAAATGTAGGGTAACTACTCAGAAGGGAGGTGCCATGTCCGTCTTAGAAGGTGTCCTAGAAGAGGAATATGCACGCTCGAGCCGCCTCTTAGGGCTCATGGAACAGGAGATTGACCTCCTTCCAAAGGGCAGCATCCGCATGCGAAACATAAAGGGCCACGAATACTGCTACCTCAACTATCGAGTCGGCGACAAGGTTAAAAGCGACTATGTCCCTGCTGCAGAGGTTGATGAGCTGCGAGCCAAAATCGAACGCCGAAGGGCTCTTGTGACCGCCATCAGAGAACAGAAGCAATCTCAAAAGCAAATCATACGTGCGCTGGGAAGGGTGCCGAATGCCGACTGAGCAGCAACACGCTTTCTCAAAAGTACTTGACCTGGTCGAGGAAGCAGGATGCATAGACCACGTTGTCCTCATCGGGTCTTGGGCGGAATTTGCCTACAGAGGGCAGTCTCGTTGCCAAAGTGGCCATAAGCCCACAGAACGCCCTAAGCCCCAAGCCTACCCATTAAGAAATCGACTGCAGAAACGATTTTGATGCCGTCGATGTCGGTCGGATGGCTCCCCTGACGAACGATGATGATCTTCTCGTAACCGCCGGTAATCTTCTCGAGCGACCTAAGCTCAAATGGACGCAGCTCGCGCTTACGCGTCGCCTCCTCGTCAATCGACTCTGTGACCTGGGCATCACGAAAGTCTATCAACTAATCGAGATATCGATTCTAGGAACAATCCGGTTGTCCATTGCTCGCCCAAATCTGCAAGTTTTTCTCATCACATGACAAGAACTTGCGAATTCTGCAAGTTCTTCTCACGTAGCGACAAGAGCCTGCATATCCGTCGTGGCCATTTGCGGTCGGATTCTGGCGAGGTCATGCAAAGCAGCAGGCCACATGGCCGACACGGAGCCATGGCATGCGCGGAATCTTGGGGGCAGGACTTCTCCCAGCAGCCTATAAGACAAAAACACATACACATAGATAAAGAGAAGCCCGGCAAGACACGGCGCCAAGGCCGCAGCCACAAACTTGAGTGGCCGATAGTCTAAAAATCACATACGCTCAAAACACGAACGATCGATCTGTTATCCTGGCGCCAACATAGTCTTTCGAAAGGTTTGGCCGGGATGACTACGCAACAGCAGATTGATATTGAATTCGACTCGCTTGCACGCGAGAACGATTCACCCAAGCTCATCGCCAACTCGAAGGCGACAGGCGGAACACTACTATCCGTTATCAAGGAGCAGCTCTCAACCTGCAGTTCTTTTGACTTTTGCGTAGCGTTTGTTGCAGACGGCGGCCTTCAAATCCTGGTCGAGGCGTTCCAGGAGCTCAAGCAGCGTGGCATTAAGGGCAGACTGCTCACGTCCACCTATCTCAACTTCAACTCACCCGATGCGTTTCGAAAGCTCCTGGAATACGACAACATAGAAGTTCGCGTATTCCAGGGTAATTTGCATGCCAAGGGATACATTTTTGATAAGGGCGAAACCAGCACGGTCATCGTCGGCAGCTCCAACATGACGCAGACCGCCCTCACCTGTAATAAAGAATGGAACGTGCTGTACCAGACTGTCGAGAACAGCCGCCTGCTCGGAGAGCTTAGAGGCGAGTTTGATTCGCTGTGGAACAACACCTCAACCGTTTTGCTTTCCCAAGACTGGATTGAGAACTATGCCGCATATCGATCGGCACGTCCGTCAAAGCCCAAATCGAAACCGACGTTCCAGGCAACTGTTAGCCCAACCACGAATGACCCCGAAGAAATCAAGCCCAATAAAATGCAGCAGCGCGCCCTTGAGGCACTCGATGTAATCCATCGCAAGGGCGAGACCCGCGCCTTGCTGGTCTCGGCAACCGGCACCGGCAAGACCTTCCTTTCGGCGTTCGATGTACTCGCGTTTAAACCCCGGCGCGTCCTCTTTCTTGCGCACCGCCGGCGCATTATTGACGCCTCCCGCGCAAGCTACGAACGGCTCTTAGGTAGTACCTATACGTTCGACACCTATCAAACTGGCAAGAATACAAGCAATGCCACCTGCGTGTTTGCCATGTGTTCTTCGGTCGCCAAACATTTGAGCGATTTCTGTCCCGATGAGTTCGACTACATCGTCATCGACGAGGCCCACCGCACGGGATCCCAGGGCTACCAATCCATCATGTCGCACTTTACGCCTCGGTTTTATCTGGGCATGACCGCTACACCCAATCGCACCGACGGCTATGACGTCTTTGCCCTTTTCAATCACGTCATCGCGTTCCAGATCACGCTGCAGGACGCTTTGGCCGAGGAGATGCTTGCCCCCTTCCATTATTTTGGCATTCACGATCTGGAGATTGACGACGAAACGGTCGAAGATACCGCCTTGTTCGGACGCTTAACATCCGACGAGCGCGTGCGTCACATCACCGAGAAGATTGAGGAATATAGCGTCACCAAAAGCAACCGCAGGGGCTTAATCTTCTGCAATCGAAACGCCGAGGCCGAAGAACTGTCACGCAAGTTCAACGCTCTCGGATATCGAACAACTGCGATTAGCGGTCAAGATTCCGATGAGGTCCGCGATGTCGCAATCAGCCGACTTGAAGCCGGCGAGCTCGAGTACATTTTCTCGGTTGATATCATGAACGAAGGCGTCGACATCCCCTCGCTCAATCAGATCATCATGCTTCGACGCACCGACTCCGCAATCATCTTTATTCAGCAGCTCGGCCGTGGCCTGCGCTTGGACAGCGGCAAGGAATACGCACTGATACTCGACTTTATTGGCAATTACCAGAGCAACTTCTTGGTACCCATCGCGCTTTCGGGCGACAAGACGTACAACAAAGATCGCCTGCGTCGTCTCGTCCAAGAGGGCGATTCGGTGATACCCGGATGCTCGACCGTGAGCTTCGATCGTATTTCCGAGGCACGCATTTACAAGGCCATCGACGGCGGCAACTTTACCTCCGCCCGCTTTTTGAAGAACGAATATCTCGACTTGCGGCAGAAGCTCGGAAAGATCCCCTCGCTGCTCGAATTTGATCGCAACGGCTCTATCGACCCGCTACTCATCTTCAAAAGCAGCAAGTCCTACCACGATTTTCTTTCCAAATGTGAGCCGGACTACACGGTCCAGTTTTCCTCGGACCAGATCAAAATCCTCAGATTTATTTCTCAAAAACTTGCCGCGGGCAAGCGATTTGAAGATCTCTATTTGCTTCAAACGCTCGTCGAAGCCGGACACGAGGGCTACCGGCATATGCGCGAGGCTGCGCTTAGGAACTACCGCGCACAACTTAAGGACAGCGCCGTTAGGTCGGCAATCGCAGTCCTTAAGGGCGACTTTGCCACTCCTAAGGATTTCGTTTCCCTGCTTATTGACGATGGAACCGGACCTCGTCTGACCGAAGCGTTTGCGACCGCCCTGCGCAACGCAGAGTTCAAGCGTCAGATTCTTGAAGTGCTGGATTTTGGTATTGCGCGCAACCGACTCGACTATGCCGAGACGTACGAAAACACAAATTTCGTTCTCAACGCCAAGTACACATACGAGGAGGTTTGCCGCCTGATGAACTGGGAAAAGAACATCAACGGCCAAAATCTTGGCGGCTATTTCTACGACGAGAAGACCAATACATTCCCCGTGTTTATTAACTATGACAAGGCGCCCGACATTAGTGAGTCAATTCAGTATGAAGACCGCTTTGTTTCGCCGAGTAAGCTAGTTGCAATCTCTAAGAACAACCGCACGCCCAACTCCCCCGAGATTCAGCGCCTGAAGACATGGCCGGAAAACGGCCTGAAGACGTATTTGTTTATGCGAAAGAACAAGGACGATAAGGGTGGCAAGGAGTTCTATTTCTTAGGCGAAATGCATCCGACCGGTGAGTTCGAAGCTATTAAAACTAAGAGCGGAGACAACGCCGTTGAAATCGAATATGAGCTCAATGCACCCTTGCGTCAGGACATTTACGAGTTTATGCTCAGCGATCTGAGTGAAGCCGAGTAACAAAAAGGAGCGAGTCGCCATGTGGCGCCCGCTCCTTTTTACTTAAGTCCGAGCTTTTTTTCAAGCTCCTTGACGACTTTAACGTCCGCCGGAAGCCAGTCGACATCCCACAGGTTATTGGTATCGAGCCACTTCATGTCCTCGTGAGCATGCTCTTTGAACTCCCCCGAAAGGATGTTAGCTAGGTAGCACTGCATCGACAGGTGGAACGTCTCGTAATCGTGTTCGACCGTGCAAAGATAGTCGAGGTTACCGATCGTGACCTCGAGCTCTTCTTGAATCTCGCGCACGATTGCCTGCTCGCCGGTCTCGCCCGGCTCGAGCTTTCCGCCCGGAAACTCCCAGCCGTCTTTAAACTCGCCGTAGCCACGCTGGCAGCTCAGGATTTTCCCGTCCTTCTGAATAATCGCTGCCGCAACATTGATTGATTTCATAACCAGTTATCACCTCTCCAGTTGAGCCCAACCAGTATAGGTGATCGACACAGGCCTGCGCTGCGGAACGCCATAAGAGTCAGCTTGCATATTCACGCTACCCGTTCAGTACCATCAGCAAAGGCCTCATCAGTTCGCGTCGTTTGGCGGTTTTAGAGTTCTCCTTTACGAGATCTTTCAGCCGCTGCATATCGAGCCCACGTCCAAGCGTGTCGTGATAGGCATCGATAATTAATGAGGGGTCCTCGCAATCGAGGCAAAGATCAACAAGCGTGCGCTCGGGTTTGGTTACCGGCAGGCCGTCGAGCCAAACGATATCCCGCTCGGCAATCTCGCGCTTTACAAAAGAAAGGGATTCGTTTCTTGTATTGATACGCGCAGGCGCGGTCATCCTGTAGGGGGACAGGTAGAAATCGCCCATTTGCTGCAGGTTCGCCGCTGTCGTACCGCTCACTGCAATGCCGTCCCACTGGCCTTTTCTCTCCCACGCGCAAAGGGAGGGATTGGTGAGCTTCCAAAAAGCGTTGAGCTCGTCGGTGTCTCGGCGCTGCGTTCCGGACATCCGGTAGGCGCCGTGGCATATCCGTTCAAGACGCCCCACACGGCATGAGTGTGCCAGTGCATCTCGAGAGATATCCATGCGAGCCGCCTGGGCTGTGGTGAACACGCCCTCACTCTCGGAAAGCTCGCTTATCGCCGTTATGTTGCTAAAGTACTTCATGTTGCAATTGTAGGATATTTTCATACTTTTGCAACGTGATTATGATTTCCAGTAATCCGTTCGCTTTGTTTCCTTGATTATCAACTTCATCCGAACACTTCCCACATTCATCCGTACATGTACG
>CATWBO010000035.1 GCA_958349055.1 uncultured bacterium | reverse complement strand
CGGGGCTCCTTTTATTTTTTTCCCACCTCCCCCACCCCTATTAAAAAAAACACGACTGGCTCCCCGGCCCTCGTCCGTATGTTCTTCCGCTGAGCGAGCGGGGCCTCGGACGTTTTTTCGGATGGACTGTCGATGCCCTTCGCTGTAGAGGCGGGCTGCGGGCAATCCGCTCCAATGTTTCCAAATGAATACGCTGTGAGTCGCGGGAGACGATTCTCCCCGCAAGCACTCTAGTATGCTAAAGTACCCAGAAGACCGGCGGAGCTATGCCGGTCTTCTGTTCTATATGAAACACAGCATGAGGAGGCTCACCAGATGACGGCCACACCGTGGGGATTCCGGGACATATTGCCCGAGGAGGCTCAGGCGCGCGAGGAGATTGCGCTGACGGTGAAGGGCTGCTTTAGGGAGCATCATTACCTGCCGGTCGAGACGCCGCTGCTCGAGGACAAGGGTTCGCTCGAGGAGGGCGGCCGCATCGCGGACACGCCGTTTAAGCTTTTTGATGACGACGGTCGCCTGCTGGTGGTCCGTCCCGACAACACGCTGCCGATCGTGCGCCTGGTCTCGACCCGTATGCGCGCGGCCGACCTGCCGCTGCGCCTGCGCTATGAGGCGCCGGTGGTCCGCGAGTGCCAACGCAATGCCGGCGGTTCGCGTCAGTTTACGCAGCTGGGCTTTGAGCTCATCGGCGCGGGCGATACCGCAGGCGATGTCGAGATTGTCTCGCTGGTCGCCGAGGCCGTGCGTAAGCTCGCATTGCCCGATGCGCGCATTATCGCAGGTAGCGTGCGTCCGTTTAAGGAGCTGCTCGCGGCATGTGAGGATCGCGAGCTGGCTGCCGAGGCGCTGCGTTGCGTGCACGCCAACGACTTTGTGGGCCTCGACGCCCGCGTGGCGGAGAGCGCCGAGTCCGAGGCCGTTAAGGCTGCCATTAGCGAGCTGCCGCGCCTGCATGGCGGCGCCGAGGTGCTCGACCGCGTGGATGCGCTGTTGGCGGCTGCCGGTATCGTCGCACCGCTCACGCGTGAGCTGCGTGCTCTGGTTGAGGGCTTGGCTCCCGAGGACGCCCAGGTGCTGTCCTTCGACTTCTCCATCATGAATTCCTTCGATTACTACACCGGCCTGGTCTTTAAGGCCTACGCGGGTGGCCTGCCCGATCCGGTGGGCTCGGGCGGTCGCTACGACTCCATCTTTACCGGCGCGTTTGGCGACGGCATCGAGCTGCCGGCGGCGGGCTTCGCCTTTTCGCTCGAGCGCCTGGAGGCCGCGCGCACTTCGGCCGAGGACGCTGCCTCCGATGGCGACCATGCCGTGGGCCGTGGCGCCGAGGGCCCGCTGCGCATCGCCGTGCCCAAGGGCTCGCTCAAGGCCGACACGCTCGACGTGCTCGAGGCTGCGGGCTTGGATGTCTCTGAGCTGCGCGATCCCGGCCGCCACCTGATTGTGCGCGGTCGAGACACGCGCGCCGGCAAGGGCGCGGTCGGCGATATCGAGTTTGTCATCGTGCGCCCCAGCGACGCGCCGGCCTTTGTGGGCTGCGGCGGTGCCGACTGCGGCATCTGCGGCTGGGACTCGCTCATCGAGGCCGATCTCAACCTGTTGCAGCTCGTCGATCTGGGCTACGGCCTGTGCACCTTTATTGAGGCGGAGCCCGCATGGCGCGCCGGCCAGGCTGAGCGCAACTATGCCCGCCGCGGGTCGCTGCGCGTGGCCACCAAGTACCCGCACATCGCGAGCGCTTGGTATGCCGAGCGCGGCGTGAATGCCGACATCGTTTCGCTGCACGGCAATATTGAGCTGGGCCCCATCGTCGGCATGACCGACCGCATCGTGGATATCACCGCCACGGGCGCCACGTTGCGCGACAACGACCTGGTCATCACCGGCCGCATCATGGATTGCACGGCCCGCTTCTTCGTCAACCCGGGTGCCGCGCGCCTGGATCCGCGCGTGCGCAACCTGGCCGATCGCCTGGCGGCCGCCGTGAAGGACAAGCATTTTGAGCCCGTCGCGGGCTCGGCACAATAGCGCGAGCGCGCACGGGCGCCCCCATGTCCGGGCCGCGGGCCGATTGTCACTGCTGCCCGGTCTCACGTTTCTCAAACGCAACCTCAACCGATAGGGGATACCGATATGAAGACCATCAAGCTTGCTCCCGGCGAGCGCCTCGTTACCAACCAGCTCAACCGCAAGGGCGTGCTGCCGCAAAACATCGTCGACGCCGCCCGCGATATCGTGGCCAACGTGCGCGCCAACGGCGATGCCGCGGTGCGCGATTACTGCCAGCGTTTTGACGGTGTTGAGCTGCAGAGCTTCCGCCTTCCGCAGGAGCAGATCGATGCCGCGCTCGAGGGCCTCGACCCGGCCTTTGTCGCCGCGCTCGAGAAGGCCGCGCGCCAGATTCGCGAGTTCCACCAGCGTGAGGTCGAGCAGAGCTGGTTTACCACGCGCCCGGACGGCACGATGCTCGGCGTCAAGGTGACCCCGCTCGCCGCGGCCGGCATCTACGTGCCGGGCGGCCGCGCGCAGTATCCCTCCACGGTGCTCATGAATGCCATTCCCGCCAAGGTGGCCGGCGTTAAGCGCGTGGTCATGGTGACCCCGCCGCAAAAGGACGGCCTGATCAGCCCCTATACGCTCGCGGCTGCCAAGCTCGGCGGTGTGGACGAGATCTATATGGTGGGCGGCGCCCAGGCCGTGGCCGCGCTGGCATACGGTACCGAGACCATTCCGCGTGTCGACAAGATCACCGGCCCGGGCAACGCCTTTGTCGCCGCGGCCAAGCAGATCGTGTCGGGCGATGTGGGTATCGACATGGTCGCCGGTCCGTCCGAGGTCTGCGTGCTGGCCGACGCCACGGCCAAGCCCATGGTGGTCGCAGCCGACCTGATGGCCCAGGCCGAGCACGATCCGCTGGCCGCGTGCTATCTGGTGACCTGCGATGAGCAGTTTGCGCGCGAGGTCGAGGCCGGCATCGACATCCTGGTGGCACAGTCGCCGCGCGCCGAGATCACGCGTGCTTCGCTCGACAACGAGGGCACCATCGTGGTAGCCGCCGACATGGCCGCCGCCGTCGAGGCCGTGAACACCGTGGCGCCCGAGCACCTGGAGCTGCACTGCAAGGACGCGATGGGCCTGCTCGGCGGCATTCGCAACGCGGGCGCCATCTTTGTGGGCGCCTGGAGCTCCGAGCCGCTCGGCGATTACGTTGCCGGCCCCAACCACACGCTGCCGACCGGCGGTACGGCCATGTTCTCCAACCCGCTTTCGGTGGAGGAGTTCGTCAAGCGCTCGAGCGTCATCTGCTACACGCCCGAGGGCCTGCTTTCCGACGCTCCCGCCACGCAGCGCCTCGCCGAGGCCGAGGGTCTGTGGGCACACGCGCTTTCGGCCGCGCTGCGCCGCCGCGTGCTGGAGCAGGGCGAGGACTCCGTGAGCGCCGAGTCGCTGGCCGCGGCCGACCTGACCAAGGTTGCCTGGCCGGGCGACGCCGTGGCGACCGTTGCCGAAGGCATTGACCTGGCGGCCGCTGCGGGCAGCGCCGCTGGCGCGGCCGGCGAGGAGGCCTAAGATGGCCGAGCTTTCACCCCGCATGAGGGAGCTCGTCCAGCCTTACCTGGCTGGTATTGAGCCCTACGATCCCAACTTTACGCCCACACGCATCAACCTTTCGGCCAACGAGAACACCTATCCCGTGCCGGCTGGCGTGCGCGAGGCGGTCGATGCTGCCCTTGCTGCCACGCCGCTCAACCGCTATCCCGATCCCATGTCCAACGACCTGCGCGACGAGCTTGCCGCCTGGCACGGCGTGGCGCGCGAGAACATCTGCGTGGGCAACGGCGGCGACGAGCTGCTCTATAACTACCTGCTGGCGTTTGGCGGCACGGGGCGGACCCTGCTCAACTGCCCGCCGTGCTTTAGCGAGTACGCCTTCTTTGCGTCGCTGTGCCAGACCGAGGTACGCGACGTGTGGCGCGACCCGGCGAGCTTTGAGCTCGACCAGGCTGCCGTGCTTGCCGCGGCGCCGGAGTGCGACCTGGCCATCGTGACCTCGCCCAACAATCCCACGGGCGACGTGGCTCCGCTCGACTTTGTCGCGGCGCTGTGCGAAGCCTGCCCCGGCATGGTTATGGTCGACGAGGCCTATGTTGAGTTTGCCGACGATTCGTTTGGCGCGGCCACGACGGCACAGGGACTTATCGCCGAGCATCCCAACCTGGTGATTCTGCACACGCTGTCCAAGGCGTTTGGCGCCGCCGGCGCACGCTTGGGTTACGTGATCGCGGCGCCCGAGGTTATCGAGGTGTTCGCGGCGATTCGCCAGATCTATTCGGTCAACGTGCTGAGCCAGGCGGCAGCACTTGCCTGCGTGCGTGCCCGTGATACCTACGCGCCCGTGGTGGCGCAGGTCGCATCTGAGCGCGAGCGCGAGCTGTGCGCCCTGCGCGCGATGGCTGCCGAGGGCCTGCCCGTGGAGGCGTGGCCGAGCGCGGCGAACTTTGTGCTCGTGCGCACGCCGCATGCCACGCGCGTGCGCGAGCGTCTGCGTGATGAGTATTCGATTTTGGTGCGCGACTTTAGCTACGCGCCGGGACTCGCGGACTGTCTGCGCATTACCGTGGGTACGCCGCGGGAAAACGACGAGGTGCTGGCTGCGTTTGCCGCGCTGGTGAAGGAGGAGATGTAGATGGGCCGTTATGCCGAGGTAAACCGCAAGACGGGGGAGACCGATATTGTCGTCAAGCTCGATCTGGATGGAACCGGTACGTGCGATATCTCGACCGGCGTGCCGTTTTTCGACCACATGCTCAACGCCTTTGGTCGCCATGGCCTGTTTGATTTGACGGTGCATGCGGTAGGCGACGTGGAGGTCGACGCGCACCATACCGTCGAGGACACAGGTATTGTGCTGGGCGAGGCGTTTTGCCAGGCGCTGGGCGACAAGGCGGGCATTACGCGCTTTGCCGATGCGGCGATTGCCATGGACGAGACGCTCGTGATGGCCGCCGTGGACATTTCGGGTCGCGGGCAGGCCTACTGCGAGCTGCCCGTGCCGACCGAGCGCGTGGGTACCTTCGATACCGAGCTGGCCGTCGAGTTCTTCTATGCCTTCGCGCGCGACGCCAAACTCACGCTGCACGTGCGCGAGCTGGCAGGCGGCAACTCGCATCACATTATCGAGGCCGCCTTTAAGGCTGTGGGCCGCACGATGCGCCGCGCCTGCGAGCTCGATCCCCGTGTGCAGGGCATCCCCAGCACCAAGGGCTCACTGTAACCTGCCAAAAAGGGACAGGTTTATTTTGGCAGGTTTTATCTGCGGAAATGCCGTCTCATACGGTGGGTGAACGTTTAACCGACCAAAATAAACCTGTCCCTTTTTGGCAGGTTTTGAATGAGATAAGGGAGGGTCGCGTGGGCGAACCGAAGATCGTGGTGGTCGACTACCACAAGGGCAACTTGTCGAGCGTCGTGCGCGGGCTCGTGCGCGCCGGTGCTGCCGCCTGCACGTCGGACGATCCGGAGCAGATCCGCCGCGCCGACGGCCTGGTCATTCCTGGCGTGGGCGCGTTCTATGACGCGATCGCCTTTATGCGCCAGAGCGGCGAGGAGGCGGCCGTGCTCGATGCCGTCGCCGCCGGAACTCCGCTGCTCGGCATCTGCCTGGGCCTTCAGCTCTTTTTTGAGCGCGGCAACGAGGGCGTGCCTGCGGACGAGGGCATGGCTGCAGACGACAGCACCCCTGAGCAGTCTGGCGGCCCCTGGGTCGATGGCCTGGGCATCATGCGCGGTTCGTGCACGCGCCTGGAGTCGAGTCGCCTGAAGGTGCCGCACGTGGGCTGGGACCAGGTGCACATGACGCCCGCCGGCGCGGCCGATCCGTTGCTCGCCGGTTTTGCCGAGGGCGCCAACATGTACTTCACCCACAGCTACGCGGTGGCCGACGACGCCGATGCCGCTGATGTTTTGGCGTGCACGCACTACACGCGGAGTTTCCCGTGCATTGTGCGTCACGGCAACGTGTGGGGCTGTCAGTTCCATCCCGAGAAATCCTCTGCGCTTGGTCAGCGCATCCTTAAGAACTTCGTCAACATCGTCGAGGAGGCTGGCCGATGATCCTGTTTCCCGCAATCGATTTGATCGGCGGCAAGGTCGTGCGCCTGGAGCGCGGCGACCGGAGCCGCTGCAAGGTATATTCCGACGACCCCGTGGCCGTTGCTCGCTCCTTTGCCGAGCAGGGTGCGAGCTGGGTGCACGTCGTCGACCTGTCCGCTGCCTTTGGCGAGGACGAGGACGCGTGCGCTGCCAACTCGGCGGCGATCGAGGCCATCTGCGGCGTCGACGGTCTGTCGGTGGACGTGGGCGGCGGCGTCCGCTCGCTCGCGCGCATCGACGAGCTGGCAGGCTACGGCGCGCGTCGCATCGCACTGGGCACCGTGCTGGTGACTGAGCCGGGTTTTGCCGAGGTGGCGGCCCAAGGCTTTGGCGAGCTGCTGGTGGCAGATATTGCCGCCCGTGACGGCCAGGTCAAGGTGAACGGTTGGCGCGACGGTGCGGGTGTGGCGCTCGACGATGCCGTGGCGCAGCTTTCCGAGCTGGGCTTTAAGCATCTGGTGTATACCGACATCGCGCGCGATGGCATGCAGACAGGCATCGATGTGGCGGCGTATCGCCATGTGGCCGAGGTCGCGGGATTTCCCGTCGTGGCTTCGGGCGGCATCTCGACGCTCGACGACATCCGCGCGCTGGCCGCGGTGGGCGAGGGCGCGATTGAAGGTGCCATCACCGGCCGTGCGCTCTACGAGGGCAACTTTACGCTGGTACAGGCGTTGGCCGCCGCCCGAGGGGAGGAGTAGCCCATGCTTACCAAGCGCGTGATTCCCTGTCTAGACGTCAAGGACGGCCGTGTGGTCAAAGGCGTCAACTTTGTGAGCCTGCGCGATGCGGGCGATCCGGTGGAGCTGGCGCGTGCCTACGATCGCGAGGGTGCGGACGAGGTCATCTTCCTGGACATTACCGCCACGAGCGACAACCGCGCGACGACCATCGAGATGGCGGCGCACGCGGCCGAGGAGCTCGCTATTCCCTATACCGTGGGCGGCGGTTTCCGCGACCTGGCGGGCATGCGAACCATGGTGGCGGCCGGTGCCGACAAGGTATCGCTCAACTCTGCCGCTGTGCGCGACCCATCGCTGATCAGCCAAGCTGCCGCGGCGTTTGGCAGCCAGGCCGTGGTCGTGGCGATCGATGCCAAGCGCGTCGGCCTGCCTGGGCAGCCGGATGCCGACAAGTGGGAGGTCTTTACCGCGGGAGGCCGCAATGCCACGGGTATCGATGCGGTGGCGTGGGCCGAGGAGGCGGCCCGTCGCGGTGCCGGCGAGATCTTGCTCACCAGCATGGACCGCGACGGCACCAAGGCTGGCTTTGACCTGGCGCTCACCCGCGCCGTGGCGCGCGCGGTGCCAATCCCCGTCATCGCGAGCGGCGGCGTGGGCACGCTCGAGCATTTCGCCGAGGGCGTGATCGAGGGCGAAGCCGACGCCGTACTGGCGGCCAGCGTCTTTCACTTTGGAACCTTCAGCATTCGCCAGGTGAAGGAGTATATGGCCAGCCAAGGAATCCCTGTCAGGCTGGACTTTTAGCGCTGCGGCTTGCCCAGGCACCCGACCTTCCGGCTCCAACCCTCCTCGCGTACTTAAGTACGCGTCGTCGGGCTTGTCGCTCGGAATCTCGGGCACCTGGGCAACCCTCGCCGACCTGTGGGGTTTACGGTAATAACTTGGGAGAAATGATGACTGAGGTAGTAGAAGCGGCGGATCTTAAGTACGACGCCAGTGGATTGATTCCTTGTGTGGTTCAGCAGTATGACACTGGCGAGGTGCTTATGGTTGCTTGGATGAACGAGGAGTCGGTAGGGCTGACGCTCAAGACCGGGACCACGTGGTTTTGGAGCCGCAGCCGCCAGGAGCTTTGGAACAAGGGCGCGACGAGCGGCAACATGCAGGAGGTCAAGGAGCTTTGGGCCGACTGCGATAGCGATACGCTGCTGGTCAAGGTCGACTCGCCGGGTCCGGCCTGCCACACCGGCAACCGTACCTGCTTCTTTAAACGCGTAAAGGGAGGAACACGATGAAGGTCGTGACGCCGTTCGAAGTCGCCGACTGCAACGCCGAACTCCTCCGCGCGGGCGTGCCGTGCCGCGTGCACCTGACCGATGCCTGCGGGGCGCAGTCGTTTTGGCTCGAGGCCGAGAAGGAAAGGCTCGACGAGGCCCATGCCGTCATCGTTGAGTTCTTTGAGAAAAAGGGCGCAAAGCTTCGGTTCGATGAGACCGGTACTTACTTTACGCTGCAGTAACGAGAGGAAATAACCATGGGAGTCAGAACAGCTAACGTGCAGCCGGGAAATATCGGCGAGACGCTGACGGGACTGGCCGAGGTGATTCACGGTCGTCGCGATGCGTCGCCACAGGAGAGCTACACCGCCCGTCTGCTGACCGACGTCGAGGACGAGCTGCTCAAGAAGCTTGCCGAGGAGGCGAGCGAGGTCATCATGGCCTGCAAGGACAACGACCACGACCACATCCGTTACGAGGCCGGCGACCTGATCTACCACCTGCTCGTGACGCTCGAGCGCTACGGCATCACCCTCGACGAACTGGCCGGCGAACTCAATGCCCGCCGCCACTAGTCATTGGGGACGTTCTTAAACGACTAGTTAGGCGAGGGGTGTGGATTCCCATTCGCCGGTGGGGTGGGGGATATCGAAGGCCCGGTAGCCGCAGTCGTAGGCGTGTGCCTGGGCCTCACGGATGTTCCAGCAGATGTCGCGGGCGCGGTGTGCGTCCGAGCCAAAAGTAATCGGCACCTCGGCGTGGGCGAAGCAGCGCAAAAGGCCGGTCGCGGGGTAGTAATCGTCGAGCCCCTTGCGCGGTGCGGCCGTCGAGACCTCAACGCGGCGACCCGTATCGTGCGCGCACTCGGCCATCTGCTGCCAAAACGGCGCGGGGTCAAAGTCGGGCGCAAAGCCTTCCTTCGAAAAGCGCATGACTAGGTCGGGGTGAGCCATCACATCAAAGTTGAGCGGGCTCTCGCAGGCGCGGCACCAGTCGTCGACATAGCGCTCCCATACGCCGCGCACGCCCAGGTTTTCCCAAACATGCAGGTTGGTGTCATCGTCGATCCAGCCGCAGAGCGAATCGGGCGTATCGGGGCGAGCGACGTCCTCCGTTCCCGCCGTGCCCGCGGCACCGGCCATGATATCGCCGGGGTCGCCGATCCAATGCACGCTACCCAGGCGCACCACGGCGCCTTCGGACCAGCGCTCAACCAAGGGCTCGCAGCCTTCGTACCAATCGCATTCAAAACCGTAGATAAAGGTGAGCTCCGGCGCGATCTGTGCGGCGAGCTTGCGGGCGTCCTCAAATGCCAGACGATGTGCCGGCAAGTCGCCCTCGACGACCTGCACCTCGCAGTTAGCATCCATGCTGGCAGGCAGGGTGAGGTGGTCGGTCGAGACCATGACCCGACAGCCAGCGGCCGCGGCAGCGCGGACGTTTTCCTCAAACGAGGCATGGCCGTCCGAAAACGAAGTATGAGTATGGCAATCGACCAGCGGGCATGCGGGCATGGCGACTCCTTTGCATTCGGCGAATCTGCTCCATTGTAATGGCGCAGCCTCGGCGCGGCGGGAACGCTGCAAGTCGAAACCGACTGGAAAGGGCAGGCAGCGCGTGCCGGCGCCGGCGACTACTTGCTTCGTGCCGCCACGCGTTTGGCCTGCACCGTTACCATCGCGTGTCTCACGGCGGTGATGGGGCGATAGCGGATCATACGCGGTCCCGACCAGCGCATGATCTCGCGGATCTTCTCGCGCATGGCAGGCCGGTAACAATGCGAAGGACAGGCCGAGCAAAATGTCTTGGTGCCCATGTGCGGGCAGTGCTCAATGCGCGCGATGGCGTATTTCTGCAGCTCGACGCATTCGGGGCAGAGCGTAATGGTCCGAAGGCCGAGCTTCACGCGCGCGGGCTCATCGTCGCCAGCCTGTTCGACCGCATGCCCGCCGCCATGATGCCCGCGGCACCACAGCGCAATCATCTGCGACACCATCTGGGCCTCGCGTGCACGTTTGCGCGCCAGCTCCGGCGTGTCGGCGGTGCGCGCCATTAGCTCAGCCTCCCGTGCTCGACCGAAAGCGAGAAATCGGCAAACGCGCAGGTGCTGGCTCGGTGGCTTACGAGCACGATGGTCTTGCCGCGGCGCTTGAGCTCGTCGACGGCCTGCATCACGGCTGCTTCGTTGAGGGCGTCGAGCGCGCTGGTGGGCTCGTCGAGCAAGATGAAAGGCGCGTCGTTGAGGAAGATGCGCGCAAGGCCGATGCGCTGGCGCTCGCCGCCCGAGAGCGAGTCGCCCAGCTCGGCAACCGGGGTGTCGAGACCCTGCGGCAGGCGGTCGATGAGGGCGGTAAGCGAAGCGGAGCGGCAGGCATCGAGCAGCTCGGCATCGGTGGCGCTGGCGTGCGCAACCAGCAGGTTCTCGCGTACGGTGCCGCAGAACAGATGTGTGTCCTGGGTCATATAGGCCTCGTGGCTGCGCAGGCTCGCCGTGTTGATGTGGCGGGCATCGACGCCGCTCACCGTGATGGTGCCGGCTGCGGGGTCCCAAAAACGCATGAGCAGCTTAAGCAGCGTCGACTTGCCCGAGCCCGAGCGCCCCATGATGCAGGTCATGGTGCCGGGCGCAAAGGTGCGGGTCACGTCGTTGAGGATGAGACTCGAAGCGGGGTCATTCGCGGCCCGCTCTGTGGCGTCGGCACCGCCCGCGTCCACGCCGTCCGCATAGCTAAAGCTCACATGCTCGGCTGCGGCGCCGGCAAACTCAACGTCCTGTCCATCGGCGACCTCGGCGCACTGGGGCTGCTCGTCGAGCAAATCGAGCACGCGTGCGCCCGAGGCGAGCGTCTCCTGCAGTGAGGTGCCCAGGCGGCTCACGGCCATCACCGAGCCAAACGACGACACAAAGGTAAAGACGGCGACAAACGCTGTGGCAAAGTCAATCGTTCCCGCAGCCACCAGCTGCAGCGCACGCCCGAGCATCACCAGATTGGCCGCAAGAATAAGCGCATCGGCTACGGCCTCGCTGGCCGCCTGGCGGCGCTTGAGGCGCGCGTCCACGGCGCCGACTTGCTCGGTCAGATTGCCCAGGGCACGGCTGCGATCGGCGCCACCGGCAAACTGGATAGTCTCGGACGCGCCGCGTAGACTGTCGAGCACAAAGGCTCCCAACTTACCGGCGCCCTCGCGGCTCTGGCGGCCGGTGGTGCCGCATGCCTTGGCCGAGGTCAGGGGCAGCAGCACGCCCAGGACCGCGTAGGCCACGAGCGCGATGCCCGCGAGCTCGGGGCTCACAGCCAGCAAAAAGCCCTCAAACACAACGGTGCAGACCAGAGCGATGGCAATGGGCGAGATGGTGTGCGCGTAGAAGACCTCGAGCAGCTCGATATCCGAGGTGACCAGGCTCACGAGCTCGCCCTTGCCGCGGCCCTCGAGCTTGGCGGGGGCGAGCTGGCGCAGGGCGCCAAACACCAGGTCGCGAACGTGCGCGAGCAGACGGAATGCGATGTAATGGTTGCAGAGCTGCTCGCCGTAGTGGAGCGGCCCGCGTGCGATGCCGCAGGCGGCGCAGGCCGCGCATGCTGCGATCAGACCAAGCCCCAAGGCGTTGCGGCCCAGCGCGGCCATAAGGCCGAGGGCGCCAAAGGCCGGCACGAACGCGGCGGTGAGCATGCCAATGCTGCCCAGCGCGACGGCTAGCACAAGCCAGCCGGCAAGCGGTCGGACGAGCCCCATCATGCGCCACATGATGGACGGCGCCGAGCGACGGGCGCGGCCGGAGTCAGGCACCGCGGTAGCGGAAGACGATCCGGCACCGTTGAGGCCATCGGTACAGGCAGTACTGCCGCCAACAGCCTCAACCGCGCCGGCATCCTCGGCATCATCCTCCGCATACGCATATGCCGAGAGCTGCTCCTGGCTGTTCCACATGCGCGCATAGGCGCCCGCGCCCGACAGGAGCTCATCATGGGTGCCTCGCTCGACAATGCGACCGCGTTCCAGCACCAGAATCTGGTCGGCGTCCACGATCGTCGACAGGCGATGCGCCACCACAATTACGGTGTGCTCGCCGGCGAGCGATGCGATGACCTCGCCGATTGCGGCTTCGCTTGCGGCGTCCACATTGCTCGTCGCCTCGTCAAACACATAGATGGGCGAGTCGTGCAGCAGGGCGCGTGCCATGCACACGCGCTGGCGCTGGCCGCCCGAAAGGTTGGTGCCGCCCTCGTTAATCACCATGTCGAGCCCGCCGTTGGCCTGCACAAAGGCCGCCACGCGCGTGCGGTCGAGCGCGCGCAAAAGCTCGGTATCGGTGGCGTTGGGCTGGGCAAGCAGCAGGTTGTCGCGCAGGGTGCCGGCAAACAGGTAGCCGTTGGTGGGCACCAGCGTGACGGCGCGCATGAGTGAGGCGGCCGTGGCGTCGCGCAGCTCAACGCCGCCGATGCGAACGTTGCCCTGGTAGGCATCCTTGCGGCCCGAAATAATCCCCGCGAGCGTGGACTTGCCGCCACCGCTTTCGCCCACGAGCGCCACGAGCGAGCCGCGCGCGATGGTCGCGTCGGTACCATCCAGCACGGTGCGGTCGCCGTAGGCATAGCCCACGCCGGAAAGCTCGATATCGCCGCGGCCGTCAAGCTCAACATTGCCGCGCTCGGGCTCGGGCGCATCTAAAATGCCAAACATGCGGCGCGAGGCGGCCATGCCGTTCATGGCCGTGTGGAACAGCGATCCCAGGCGGCGCATGGGCAAAAAGAACTCCTGCGACAAAAAGACGATGAGGAAGGCGGCCTCAAAGCTAATCTTGCCGCTGGCGAGTTGCAGCGCCGCCACGATAATGCCGAGCGCGGCGCCCATGTAGACGACCAGGTCCATGACGCAAATGGAGCGCAGCTGCATCACCAGCAGGCGCATGGTCGCTGTGCGGAAACGCTCGGACTCGGCGTTGATGCGCTCGTGCCAGTCGCGGTCGGCCTGGTAGACCTTAAGGGTGGTGAGGCCCTGAACGGCCTCCAGGAACATACCGCCCAGATCGACGTAGCTGCCCCAGTACTCGGCCCCGATCTTTTTGGCGTTGCGCATGACCATCATGATGGAGACGGGGATGACCGGAACGCAGGCGAGCAGCAGCGCGGCAGGAAGGCCCGCCTGGCTCACGAGCAGCACAAACAGCGTGATGGGCGCCAGGCCGGCAAAGAAAAGCTGCGGCAGGTAACCGCCAAAGTACACCTGGAGCTGCGTGGCGCCCTCGACGCTGGTCTGCACGGCCTCGGCGGTGGGGACGGTCTCGGTGTAGGAGGGGCCGAGTGCGGTGAGCTTGTCGTAGACGAGCGAGCGCACGCGGCGGACGGCCTCGAAGGCGGCCTTGTCGCCGGCGCGCTGGGCCAGGTAGATGGAAGCGGCGCGCACGATGATGGCGGCGGCGAGCGGCAGGGCGGCCTGCATGAGCGCCTCGACGGCGAGCGAGGCGGGGAAGCCGCCGGTGATGACGCCGCCCAAGATATGCGCGAGCACCCACATCACGGTGATGTTTGCCATGAGCGCGATCCACTTAAACAGGACGCTTGCCACAATGTGGGGCGTCGCCTGCGGAACAAGGGAGAAGAGCCGCTTCTCGAACATGGAACCTCCGGTGTCGTGACGGTGCCGTGCGAAATGCTCGGCAGCCGTTTAGTTAGCCAAATGCAACTAGAGTACCATCGGGGGTTGCATAAGTATGCCGAGGGTAATTTTTGGCCGATGAACTGCGTAAAATGTTCAAAATTGTTGAGCGCGGCGAACTTAAGGGGCGGGTGAGGGCGGCGTGGGTCCGTCCTGAGCATGGCCCCGCTCCAAAACGTGTACGTCAGCCTCCAAAACCGACAAAAAATGACATGTTTGGAGGCTGATGTACACGTTTGGACGGGGGCGGGGACGACGACGGACGAAAGTCGCGCCCATCCGAGGATGCCGCTCCCACGTCGCCCGCGATGTGCTAGCGTTTGGATGAACAAAACGAGCCCGTGCGGAAAGGATCCGGACCGTATGCAACGTGGAAGTACATCTCCGCTGTCGCGCGAGACCGATGCGCCCGAAACCATCGTCAAGTTGGAGTGCGACATCGATGACGCATCGCCCGAGGTGCTCGCCTACGCCGCCGATCGTCTGCGCGAGGCCGGTGCGCGCGAGGTGCACTGGCTGCCCCTCTACTGCAAAAAGGGCCGCCCCGGATGGCAGCTGCAGGTGATTTGCTCACACGAGGATATCGACCGCCTGCAGACGATTATCTTTTTGGAAACCACGACCAACGGCATTCGTCGCCAGGTCATGGAGCGCGTCTGCCTACCGCGTCGCTTTGAACAGGTGGCGACGCCCTGGGGCGAGGTGGCCGTAAAGGTGGCGACTCTGCCCGACGGCAGCGAACGCGCGGCACCCGAGTACGAGGACTGCGCCCGCCTTGCCCGCGAGCACGGCGTGCCGCTCCAGCGCGTGATGCAGACAGCGCAAGCCGCAGCGCTCCAATTTGAGTAACGCGGCCGGAGACGCGCCGCGCCCAGCCCAACTAACCCCACCCGAAAGGACCACCATGAAATACCTCATCGCTTCCGATATCCACGGCTCGGCATATTGGACCGAGCGCCTCGTCGCCGCCATCGAGCGCGAGAACCCCGACCGCATCGTGTTGCTGGGCGACCTGCTCTACCACGGCCCGCGCAACGACCTGCCGCGCGATTACGCCCCCAAGCGCGTGATTCCGCTGCTCAACGCCCTGGCCGACCGCATCATCGCGGTGCGCGGCAACTGCGACGCCGAGGTCGACCAGATGGTGCTCGACTTCCCCGTCATGGCCGACTACGCCACCCTGTTCGACGAGACCGGCCGCGGGCTGTTCCTGACGCATGGCCACGTCTTTGGCGCCGGCATGCACAACAGCGTCGACCACGCGCCCACGCTGCCCGAGGGCTCCACGCTCGTCTACGGCCACACGCACATCAAGGTCAACGAGGCGAGCGAGGCATACCCGGGCCTGTGGCTCTTCAACCCCGGCAGCGTGAGCATCCCCAAGGACGGCACACACAGCTACGGCATCTACGAGGGTGGCGCGTTCCGCCACGTGATCATGGAGGAGGATTAACCATGGCACAGCATATGGCTCAGCAAAATGCCGAGGGTTCGCGCGATCTGTCCACGCTGGTAGACGCGTCGGCCGAGCTGCAGCATCTGGTGCAGACCATCTGGCGCCTACGCCAGCCCGACGGCTGTCCGTGGGACCGCGAGCAGACACACCGCAGCATTGGTAAGAACATGATCGAGGAGGCCTATGAGGCGCTCGACTGCATCGAGGCCGACGACGCGGCACACCTTCGCGAGGAGCTCGGCGACGTACTCATGCAGGTAGTGCTGCATGCGCAGATTGCGGCGGATGCCGGCGAGTTTACGCTGGCCGACGTGGCGCGCGATATCGACGCCAAGCTCATTCGCCGCCACCCGCACGTGTTTGGCGATGCGGATGCCGACAACCCCGACGAGGTGCTCAAGATTTGGGACGAGGTCAAGCTTGCGGAGAAGGCTGCCAAAGACAAGGCCGTGGCAGCGGGCGAGGCCGCGCCCGAGGGCCTGCTCGACGGCGTGCCCACGCACCTGCCGGCGCTGATGCAGGCGCAGAAGGTGTCACGCAAGGCCGCGGCCGTGGGCTTTGAGTGGGAGACGGTCCAGGACGTGTGGGACGAGGTCGCCGAGGAGCGTGCCGAGTTTGAGGCCGAGGAGCCCGGCTCGCCCGAGCGCGAGATGGAGTTTGGTGACCTGCTCTTTGCCCTGGTCAACGTTGCGCGCAAGGAGGGAATCGACGCCGAGAGCGCCCTTCGCGCCAGCACGACAAAGTTCCGTCGCCGTTGGGCTGCGATGGAGGCCGCCGTGCACGAGGCGGGCGATGACCTCGCCGCCTGCTCAACCGCTCAACTCAACGACCTATGGGACCAAGCAAAAGCAAGCGAGTGAGGCCTGCGTCTCTCACGGTTTCCATTCGTAGAGAGGTCTCTACAAGCAAAAAGCCATATACAACGGAAGATGTGCCAGCTGCGCTTCGGCATCCCAATCGAGTTGTTTAGGGTGCAACACGTAAGCCATCCCAATCCTCTTGTTAAAGCGCGCGCGGAATCGGTCGAGGGAGATGGTTCCGTATCTGCGTGGCGACTTAACTTCGATGGGGCTGATGCGCGGTTTTCCGGCGGCATTGACATAGGGTCGGGTAACGAGGAAGTCGATTTCCATGCGCTCCTCCCCCTCCTTCTTTCCGCTTTGGGAATAAAAGAAGAGCCTGTGCCCATTGGCCTTTAGAGATTGGGCAACGTAGTTTTCGGTAAGCATTCCTTCGTTCAATCCGATGTCGCCGCGAAGCACGGCCCTGTAAACGTCTTCATCGGTATCGTTGTTGTCAGAGAAGGCAAGCGTTACAAGCAGGCCGGTGTCTGCCATGTAGCACTTGAGGGCCGTTTGCTCCATGCTGAGTGAAAGGCCCACGCTCGGTTCGCTTGCGGCATAGCAGATATTGGCAATTCGCGCGTCTGCCAGCCAAAAGAAGGCTTCTTCGTAGGTGCGCATGCGTGCGTTTTTATCAAGTGAGGAAAGCTTGAATCGTTTTTCGTGCCTAGAGAGCTGACCCGGGATGCCATCGAGTACGGAGACGACTTTGAATTCGTAACCGGTTGCAAAACGAGAGATATCGTTGCGATAGAGCTGGACGATTCGGCGCTTCGAAGCGTCGACGGGCGCAAAAGCGCGCTGTTCAACATAGATGGATACCGGCTCAGGCATGCCGCCTACGAGCATGTATTCGCGCATAAGGGAGAGCGCTCTGCGATGTAGGGCATCGGGGAGCGGCTTCATCTTGTTAAAACTCATGCGAATGAGATCGGCCAGCCCCTTTTCGTCCATGCCCCAAAGAAACTCCTCAAAGTCGAGGGGCTCAAGTTCCAGAGACTCTTCCTCGGATGGGATGACGATATCTTTAATGTTCTGCTTGATGCTGAGCAGGGATCCAGTTTCGATGTAGTCGTAACGTCCGTCTGCAACGAGATACTTGATGAGTCCGCGTGCTTGCGGGTACATCTGGACCTCGTCAAAGACGATAAGCGTTTCGTGCTCATAGAGTTTGACGTTATAGAAAACCGAGAGATAGAGGAAGAGCGAGTCGAAGTCAGTGCGATAGTCCTCAAAATATTGCTTAACTTCGGCAGGTGCTTGAAAGAAATCAATGACAAGGCAGGACTTGTATTCGGTTTCTCCAAACGTGCGGGCAAGCGTGCTCTTGCCGACGCGGCGGGCTCCTTCAATAAGAAGTGCTGTTTTACCAGCGCTTTCATGCTTCCATTTTAGTAGTTTGTCATAGGCTTTTCGTTTAAGCATGGCTACCTCGTACACGATATCCAGAACTTTTATAACCTGATTATGCACGATATCCAGAACTTCAGACCCTTAGAATTGCACGATATCCAGAACTTTGCACGATGTAAAAGCACATTATTGGCTCTTTTATTCGCAAGCCAGGTAAAGACGGTATGCCGATAGAAGAATTTAATGGGAGGGCGACCCCTAGAGATGAATGCTCGGTGCAAAAACAAGCGCCCTAAAGAATGATTTCTCCAATTCATATGTATCCCTTGGCTAACTTAGGGCATAATGCAAAAAGTGCGACAAGGCTAACTTATGAACCTGCGCGCCGCTGTAGCGTGCAAGCCGTGTCGCCAAGCATTCAACCCGTTTCCAAGTGAGAGGGAGACAACATGAGCGATATTTTGGACGTCTACGGTCGCGAGGTGCTCGACAGCCGCGGCAATCCCACTGTCGAGGTCGAGGTCGTGCTCGAGGATGGCAGCTTTGGCCGCGCGATGGTGCCTTCGGGCGCTTCGACCGGCGCCTTTGAGGCATGTGAGCTGCGCGATGGCGACAAAGGCCGCTACCTGGGCAAGGGCGTTTCGCAGGCCGTCGAGCACGTCAACAACGAGTGCGCTAACGCCGTCGTGGGCCTCGACGCCTTCGACCAGCGCACCGTCGATGCCGCGCTGATTGCCGCGGACGGTACCCCCAACAAGACCAAACTCGGCGCTAACGCCATCCTGGGCGTGTCGCTGGCCGTTGCCCGCGCCGCTGCCGAGTCGGCGGGCCTGTCGCTGTACCAGTACCTAGGCGGCGTCAACGCCCATCTGCTGCCCACGCCCATGATGAACATCCTCAACGGCGGCGTGCATGCCGACAATAACGTCGACTTCCAGGAATTCATGATCATGCCGGTGGGCGCCCCGAGCTTTGCCGAGGGCCTGCGTTGGTGCGCCGAGGTCTACCACACCCTCAAGGGCGTGCTGCACGAGGCCGGCCTGGGCGGCGGCGTGGGCGACGAGGGCGGCTTTGCGCCCAACCTCAAGACCAATGCCGAGCCGTTCGAGTACATTACCAAGGCCGTCGAGAAGGCTGGCTTTAAGCCCGGCATCGACTTCATGTACGCCATGGACCCGGCCTCGACCGAGTTCTACAACGCCGAGACCGGCATGTACGAGCTCAAGGGTGAGGGCGTGGAGTACACGAGTGCTCAGATGGTTGATTACTGGGAGAAGCTCGTCGACACCTATCCCATCATCTCCATCGAGGATGGTATGGCCGAGGAGGACTGGGACGGCTGGGTCGAGCTTACCCGTCGAATTGGCAACAAAGTGCAGCTGGTGGGCGACGACCTGTTCGTCACCAACACCGAGCGCCTCAAGAAGGGCATCGAGTTGGGTGCCGCCAACGCGATCCTGGTCAAGGTCAACCAGATCGGCACGCTCACCGAGTCGCTCGAGGCCATCGAGACCGCCAAGGAGGCCGGTTACGCCTGCATCGTGAGCCACCGCTCCGGCGAGACCGAGGATTCCACGATCGCCGACCTGGTCGTGGGCGTCAATGCCGGCCAGATCAAGTCGGGCGCCCCGTGCCGCAGCGACCGTATCGCCAAGTACAACCAGCTCATCCGCATCGAGGACGAGCTTGAGGGCAGCGCGCGCTACGCCGGCAAGGCCGCGTTCTACAACATTCGCTAAACGGGCGAATTTGGCGAGGGGGAGGCTGACTCGGTTCCGCCCCGTCTTGGCTGGACGCCGCAAAGCGCTGTGGGCGCTGGGCCATATGGCTCAGCGCCTTTTTTATGTCGAGCAAAGGCTGGCGAAGGCGGTGCGGGCGCTCGTGCTATAACTAAAGGACTTAGCGCAAACAAACCTCAACCGCACAAGGCGCACATGGATCAGATTTACGACAACAGGTACTATTTCGCCGGTTCGCGCGAGCCGTCGCCTCGCCGTGCGCGCACGGTGCAGCTCGGTGGGTCCGCCTACGCCGGCGTCGACCGCTCCACACAGCGCCCGACAAGTACCTCGCGCCCCAATGCTCAAGTGAATACTTCGACAGATGGACCGGTGCGCCCGGCACGTTCATCGCATGCGTCGCGTCCCTCGACTCAGGCACACGACAAATCGAGCAGACCTTCGAGCCGTCTTTCGGGCTCGGACTTTATGCATTACGCCAACGACAACGCGGTGGTCAAGGCGATCTATGACTTTACGCATGGCTCTCTGCGTCCGCTGTTTATCGGTATCGTGGTGGCGCTGGTGCTCGTGAGCCTGTATTTTCCCGTGCGCGACCTGTACGTGGCAAAACGCTCGAGCGATATCTTGGCCAAGCAGGTTGAGATTCGCCAGCAATACAATGATGAGCTGCAAAAAAGCGTCGACAAACTGCTCTCGGAGGAGGGTATCAAGGACGCGGCGTCCGAGGACCTGGGCCTGGTGATGCCCGGCGAGAAGAAGATCGACGTGCTAGGCTTGGACGACGATTCGGACTCGTCGTCGAGCAAAAAGTCCTCAAACGCCAAGAAGGCCAGCGAAGTGGCCAAGGAAATCGAAGAAGTCGGCAAGGACGCGCCGTGGTACATCCAGGCGCTCGACATGCTGTTTGGGTTTAACGGCGTCGAGGGTCAGACGGTCGTGTCCAACGGCAAATAGCGCCCGGAGGGGAGCCCGCAATGACAAATTGCAAACGCTATAAGGTAGCCGCGATCGACCTGGGAACGGTGTCGTCGCGATTGGTGTTGGCGCAGGTCGAGGCCGGGGCGATTGTGGAATCGTCCAAGCATACCGAGATTACCGACCTGGGCGAGGGCGTGGACGCGACGGGCCGCTTTTGCGAGGCGGCCGTTGAGCGTGTGCTCGATGCGTGTCGTATGTTTGTGGATGAGGCGCGTGCCTTTGGGGCCGCGTGCGTCTGCACCACGTGCACGAGCGCCGCGCGCGATGCGTCCAATGCCGCGCTGCTGCTGGACGGCCTGCGCGAGCTGGGGCTCGAGCCGCAGGTGATTCCGGGCGAGGTTGAGGCGCGCCTGACATTTTTTGGCGTGGCGCACGACTTTGCCGGCGAGCGCATCATCGTCGCGGATTCGGGCGGCGGGTCCACGGAACTCGCGACGGGCGTATACGCTCCGGAGCGCGGCGTCTTTGCGCTGGAGGGAACGCGCTCGCTGGACATCGGTTGCCGTCGCGTGACGGAGCGCTTTTTCTCCGCGTTGCCGCCCGCGGATGGCGAACTTGCTGCCGCTGCCGCGTGGGCAGGCGATCAGTTCGCCGCCTATTTTGAGGGCCTGCCCAGTGACTTTGAGCGCGCCGAGCGCCTCGTTGCGGTGGGCGGTACCGTCACCACGCTCGTGGCGCTGGTCCACGAACTGGAGCCGTACGATTCGAGCTTTGTGCACCTGCGCGAGCTTTCGATGGAACAGGTTTCAGCCGCTATCGAGCGCATGTCCGCGCTGGACGTTACGGGCATTGCCGCGTTGCCGGGTGTACAGCCCAAACGCGCGGGCGTGATTCTCGCTGGCGCCGTGGTGATCCGCGAGCTCATGCGTGCCGGCGGCTACAAGACGCTTACCGTGAGCGAGAACAGCCTGCTCGCCGGTATGGCCGCCACCATCAACGAGGTTCTCGACGGCGCGACTCCCACCATCGCCTGGACCCCCAGCCTCAGCATCCTCCAATAAGTTGCGGTGAAATACGGACTAAAATCGCCCTTTCGGGCACCAAACAGTCCCTATTCCACCGCAACTCACCATTTGTATCGGCATCCAAAAGAAACGAGCCCGCACCTCAAAGGGATGCGAGCTCGCAAGCAATCACATGGTAGGGGCGGTGGGACGTCTGCGTATTTGCTGCGCAAATCCGCACCGGCTTCGGTCGCCTGCTGGCGCCCTCGCCGGCTCGCTACGGACGCTGTGCGTCCGCTTGACGCTCGCCCCCTCGCGGGTTCGAGTCCCACCGGCACCTAAAGGAAACGAGCCCGCATCCCTGGGGGACACGGGCTAGTAAGCTCCATATGGTAGGGGCGGTGGGACTCGAACCCACAATCCTTGCGGCGAGAGATTTTAAGTCTCCTGCGTATGCCAATTCCGCCACGCCCCCGTGAGACTAGAAGTCTAGCACAAGCCGTCCGTTACGCGTTGACTGCCATCGAGTGTTGGCCCGACTTCTCCAGGAACTCCTGGAACTTGGCTTCGTCGCCCTTGTTCTTGTACTGCAGGGCCAGCAGATACTCCAGGCGGCAGCGCTTGACCGGGTCGTCGCCGGCTTCCTTGAGCATGCGCTCCAGTTCGGGAATGTCGTTGTGACGCTTGAGGATCATCGTGTCGTACATCAGCTGGCACTCGTGCGCGACCGCCTCGGCCTGACCGCCCTCAAAGCCCTTGATTTCGTGCAGCAGCTCCTTGGACTTTTTGCGGTCCTCCTGGCCAACGTAGTAGTTAAAGGCCTTGATCACCAGGTCGACGCGCTGCATCTTGGGCAGGTTGAGTCCCAGCAGCAGGTCGAACATCTCGCTGGCACGCTCGTGGTCCTCGCGCAGCAGATAGGAGTTCAGACGCAGGTAGTCGCGGTTGTAGCGCGGGTACAGCATGCTGGTGAGTTTGCCGTCGAGCAAACGATCGAACTCGTCCCACTGCTTGGCAGCCATAAGCTGCTGCAGACGCTTGAACGTGGTGCGTTTTTTGACGCTAAAGAACACCGACACGCCGATGCAGATGATAACGACGGCGGTCCAGAGTGTGCGGGAATCGGGCATGTTAGGGTCCTTAGTCGCTCGTAGCGCGAGCGGTATGACAACACGTACTAGATGTATTATACGCAGCGCACAAGCAAACTGGCATAAAAGCTCATCGAGGCTGAGTGCCATCGCTCGCTGCGGTACACTTACCTAAAGTAAACCATGAAGGGAGACACTACCTATGAAGAAGATCGTTTTGGCTTGCGGTGCTGGCGCTGCTACTTCCACGCTTGTTGCCCAGAAGGTCGCCACCCTGCTCGACGCCAACGGTTACGCCGACAAGTACGAGATCGTGCAGTGCGCCATCTCCGAGGCCAAGGACTACTGCGACGAGGGTGCCGATCTGCTGATCGCCACCACCGTTGCCCCCGAGGGCCTCACCTGCCCGTACGTGAGTGGCGTGCCCTTCATGACCGGCATGAACCGCGTCGCTGCCGAGAAGGCCGTTCTCGACGTTATGGCTCAGTAGGCGCTGCCTGTATGAATGAGCAGAACGCCAACCCGGTAGAGCTCTTTGGCATGCGCGTCGCCCACGTGGGCATTAACGCCACCGACCCGGCCGATGCCCTGGAGATCGCGGAGCTGTTCTCGACGATGATGGGCCTACCCGTTATCGAGACCCCGGTTTCGTACTTTAACGATTCGCTGATCGAGGTCATGAAGCAGAACGGTCGTGGCACCAAGGGCCACATTGGCTTTGCCGTCAACGACATCGATGCGGCCGAGAAGTGGTTTGCCGAGCGCGGGCTCGAGGTCAACGAGGAGTCGCGCGTGCTGCTGCCCGACGGCGGCACCAAGCTCGTGTACTTTAAGCGCGAGTTCGCCGGCTTCGCCGTGCACCTGTGCCGCGAGTAGCGCACAGGCTGCCATAGCTAACGAAAAATGGGGTAAGGCCACGTGGCCTTACCCCATTTTTAATGCCGAGAGGGTGACTGACGGGCTGCCGTAAAACGAAGGTGAATGCTTTTCCGCGAAGTGAACGAGTGAAATCGGACCCCTGGAGCATCGACACTTTGGAGGCACCGTTTCCTGCGGTTTCGTAAGGTTTTTCCTGCAGTTTTTGCGCCAAAAAGTGCGGATGCTTCGGGGGTCCAAAATAGGTCGTTCACTTCTCGGGAAAACCATTCACCTTCGATTCGTGAGAGGCGCCCCTTACTGCGGTAGGCGAATCGTAAAGCGGCTGCCGACGCCTTCGACCGAGGTCACGCCGATAACGCCGCCATGGCTATCGACGATCCACTTGGCAATGGCAAGCCCCAGGCCCGAACCCTGTGCGCCGGCGTCGCGCGCGTTGTCGGCGCGATAGAACCGCTCAAACGCGTGAGCTGCGGATTCCTGGTTCATGCCGATGCCCTCGTCCTCAACACTTATGTCGATCGTGCCCGTGCCCGCATCCGGCGTTACGCCAAACGTGATAGCCGTACCCGCATCCGAATACTTGGCGGCGTTTTGCACGATTACGCGCAGCGCCTGCTTCACGAGCGCCACGTCGACCGGCGCGTTGCAGCGCGCATCGTTAACAAGGGCGCCGTCAAACGCCAGCCGGTACGTGTGCTCGGCATCGATCATCTGCGATTCCTCGCACACCTCGCCGACCAGTGCGGCCAGGTTGGTATTTGCGCGCCGCAGGATCGTGCGCCCGGCATCGCCGCGCGCCAAAAACAGCAGCTGCTCCACGAGCTCTTGCATGTGCTCGCTTTCGGCCTTGAGCGAGGCAATGGACTCTGCCAGCACGTCCGGGTCGTCTTTGCCCCAGCGGTCAAGCATGTTCACATAGCCCTGAATCACCGCGATGGGCGTGCGTAGCTCATGACTCGCATCGTTGACAAAGCGCATCTGCTGCAGTTTGGCCTCTTGCATCTGGCGCAGCAGGCGGTTGAGCGCGACCTCGATACTCGCCAGATCGGCGTCGCCGGTGGTGACGCTCGGCGAGTCGACACTTGCGCGCTCGATGGCCTGCTCGAGCGTTTCCATCTTGCCGCCGGCGAGCTGCATGCGGCCGAGCTCGTCAACGCGCAGGGCCAGGTCGTTGAGCGGTGCCATAGTGCGGCGCACGCGGCGGGCGCCGCCGAGCATATCGAGCACGCTGATAACCTGCCAGCCCGCAACGACAAGACAGAGAGGCCACAGCGCGACGAGGTCCTGTGCGAGGGGGAAGGTCTTGGTGCTACGCGCAAGCTCGACGGTATAGGTGAGTGTTGCCAGGTCCCAGCCGCGTGTGGGCATCAGCGACATGCCGTGAACGGCGGCGCCGGGGATCCATCCTGCGGTAAACGCGCCGTCGGGCAGCGTCTGGTTGTATCCATAGACGAGGATCGCCGTCGCAATCACCATCAGCAGCAGATCCAGCCAGACGTAGCTCACCAAGCGGCGCCACATATAGCTCCAGTTGATGGCGCGGGCGATGGAGGTGACGCGCTTGGCCTCGTCGTTACGCGCGGCAGACATAGCCCACCCCGCGCACGGTCTGGATGATGCGGGCACCGCCGGCGTCTTCGATCTTGGCACGCAGGTGCGCGATGTGCACGTCGACGTTGTTGGTGTCGCCCACGTAGTCGTAGCCCAGCGCCTCGTGCGCGATGCGCTCGCGCGTGAGCACGGTGCCGGCGTGCGCCATAAGCAGGGCGAGGACGTCGAACTCGCGGGCCGTGAGCGCGATGGGCGAGCCGCCGA
Source organism: uncultured bacterium (assembly GCA_958349055.1). Classification (GTDB taxonomy): domain Bacteria; phylum Actinomycetota; class Coriobacteriia; order Coriobacteriales; family Coriobacteriaceae; genus Collinsella. The sequence goes on along the minus strand of CATWBO010000035.1, from coordinate 1,599 downwards.
CCGTGACTTCGCGGCGGTCGGGGTCGAGCGTGACCGATCCCACGGCGAGCGCGGTGGGGGAGGGCACGGCAGAGGTCTTGGCCGAGTCGCCAGCCGGGGACGTCGCGGCGGTACCGGCGCCCGTAGCGCCCTCCCCGGCCTCAACGCCAGAAGCCGCCCGCGCGGCCTCCGAGCGCTTCAACGCCACGCGGATCCGTGCGAACAGCTCCTCAATCGCAAACGGCTTGGTCAGGTAATCGTCGGCGCCGGCATCGAGCCCGGCAACCTTGTCCATCACGGCATCGCGCGCGGTGACCATGATCACCGGCACATCCTTGTGCTTGCGTACGCGCCGCAGTACCTCCATGCCGTTGAGCTGCGGCAGCAGTACATCGAGCAGGATCAGATCGTAGTCGCGCTCCAACGCCAGGTCCACAGCGGTGCGGCCGTCGGAGGCGTGTTCCACCTGGTAGCCCTCGTGCTCCAGCTCGAGCGTCACAAAGCGGGCGATTTTCTCTTCGTCCTCTACGATCAGGATCCGTGCCATGCGTGCCCCCGTCTGCGATTACTTGTCGTCGTTCAGATTTTGCTTGATGTCGTCCGCGGCATTGGCAGCGCTGTCCATCAAGTTGTTGATGCTGCCGGGCACGTCGCCGTCGCTGTCGATGCGGTAGCGCATGCCAAAGAACAGGCCAATCAGCATCAGCCAGATCGTGGCACCCCAGGCAAACAGGGCGATGATGGGGATCAGGATGGGGATGTTGAGGATGATGGCGTCGCGGCGCGTGGCGATAAACTTGGTGTCCAAGCTCAGGCGGAAGAGCTTTTTGAGGTACTCCCACACGCTGTCCATCTTCTTAGAGAAGTCGGTCTTTTCGCTCGATTTTTCGTAGGCGGCCTGCGCGGCGACCATCTCGGCAGAGGGCTCATCGACTGGCGCGGACTCGGTGGCGGCATGCGCCGACGTGGTCTGGGTCTTGCCCTGCGACTCGAGCCAAATGATGGCGTCCAGAACGTTGCCGTCGGTGGCGTCGAGCGCGGCCTTGGCATCGGTGTAGCTCACGTTGCACTTGGTGCGGATGGTTTCAACTTTTTCGAGGTCGTCCATGACCTATCCTTTCGTTCGATGGGCGCGACGCCGGGCGATCTGCCCGGGCGCGAGCGTTGCGTTCGGCGGCCTGCGTTGCGCGGCGCCGCCCCGCCCTTGGTCGAACTCTATAGTGCAGGTTATAGATTAAGCGATTCTTGAGCCAAGATTAATGTTGGATGAGTTTTTGTGTGGTGGCGGGGAAGGGAGAGGTGTCCTTCTGGGTGGCAAGCAGCGAGGTCTAATACTTTTCCGAGAAGTGAACGAGCTAAAACGGACCCCCGACGCATCGACACTTTAAAGGCGCTATTTCCTGCGGTTTTGACCCTGGAATCCTGCGTTTTTGCCGTTGAAAGATGCGGATGCTCCAGGGGTTCAAAAACAGCCGTTCACTTTGCGGAAAAGTATTAGAGCTCGATAGCGGTTGATGTTGAGCCGGTAACAAGCCGTCGGCAGAAATGTGATAAACAAAGCGAACGGTTGATTTCCGATCTCAGCCGAACACATTGAGGGGATAGGCCTTTCCCGCAGTT
>CATWBO010000034.1 GCA_958349055.1 uncultured bacterium | reverse complement strand
AGGCTAATCAGGGTATGAATTAGCTGGAATCTCGCACGGTTGTGCGGGGTTTCAACCGTTGGGAGGGATTATGAGGTTTACTCATCCTGTCAACACGCTCAAAAAGCTTGGCTGCGGCCTTGCATTTGGAGCTGCGGCCATTATGGCCATGCCGACTTCAGCGCTTGCCTGCACCCAGATTTACATGGGCAGCAAGCTCACGGCAGACGGCAACACGTACTACGGCCGCGCAGAAGACTTTGGTACGCGCTACCTCAAGCACTTTGGCATCGAGCCCGCGCACAAGGACGGCACCGAGTACACTTCGCTCGAGTCCGGCTTCGACTACAAGTCCAAGGGCGCAACCTACCGCTACACCTTCGTTCGCGACAACCCCTCGCAGTGGGAAGATCGCTATGACGCTTATTCCGAGGCCGGCATCAACGAGAAGGGCGTTTCCTGCTCTGCCACGCTGAGTACCTCCTACAACGAGAAGGCCGAGGAGGCCGACCCCATCACCGAGGAGACCGGTATCGGCGAGTATAGCTACGCCAGCGTCATCCTGGGCGAGAGCGCCACGGCACGCGAGGGCGTCGAACTCATCGGAAGCCTGATCGACGAGCAGGGGACCTGCGCCAACGACCAGGTCATCATCGCCGACAACAACGAGACCTGGCTGTTCGCCGCGCTTTCCGGCCATCAGTGGATCGCCATGAAGCTCACCGACGACATCGCCTCGGTCAACCCCAACATAGGCAACCTTAACTACGACATCGACCTCGACGACACCGAGAACTGCCTCCACTCCGAGGGCATTCAAACCATGCCCGAGGAAAAGGGCTTCGCCAAGTACTTCGAGGATGGCAAGCTCGACGTTGCCCAGACCTACGGAGAGGAAATTAGCGAGAAGGCCATGCATTCTTGGTCTCGCTATGTCCAGGGCCGCGATTACTTCATGGCTCCGCTTGCCGAGGGCACCGACTACGAGATCGTCAAGGACGAGCGCGAAGACGCTCGTGCCACGACTGGCGCCCTGGTCCACGAGTTGCAGCCGCTGTTCTTTACGCCCGGCAAGTCCGACTGGAACACCTTTGAGATGATCCGTTCCTTCGCCGCTCGCGGCGAGAACGTCACCGGCCTCAACGCCAACACCGACGGCGCCTATGCCATCGGCTCTAACCGCAACACCGAGATTCACACTTTCCAGATCCGTCAGGGCATGGACCCCGAGATCGCGACCATTCAATGGGAGATGCTCTCCAACGCCGAGTTCTCCGTCGCCATCCCCCTCTACTCCGCACTGCTCACCGAGGTCAGCCCCTACTTCAGCGATCAAGATGTCTCCTTCGATCACTGCGAAGAGGAAGACGTCGTGAACAACGAGGAGCCCAAGAACTCCATCAACTACGTCCTCATGGACATCAACACGCTCGCCTATGAAAACCGCGACCACTGCGCCACCGGCGTCCGCGCCTATCTCGACGCTCTGCAGAAGGAGCTCATCGAGCAGAACCTGACCGTCGACGAGGCCATGCAGGCCGAAGAAGGCACCGAGGCCCGCACCGCCCTGGCCAACAAGGCCGGCAAGGCTGCAACCAAGAACACTTATGTTAAGTGCAAGGCCATGCTCGAGGAGATGCGCGACTATCTCCAGGAGGGCGACTTCTCCGAGGAGTTCGTCCCGAGTGACTACGATGCCGACAACGACTGCCTGGTCAAGTCCATCACCTACGCCGACGAGGCCCTTTCCGATGAGGACGTGGCCGAGCCCGAGGCCGAAGAGGAAGAGGCCACCGAGGAGAAGTCCGAGGGCAACAACATGGCCGCCATGGCCGTTGGCGCCGTCGTCATCATCGGTGTCTGCGCCTACGTGATCTATCGTCGCAAGAAGGCCTAAGGCCCTCATGTCCTTGTCGAGTGGGCAAGGCAGCAATGGCAGCCTCGCCCACTCAGCCCGTCCTTTTGACCAGCGGGAAACACCGCTGAAATCTTTTCAAAAAAGATTTCCCCGCACACACTTTGCTGTGCTATAGTGCAGCGCAACAGCAACTAGGTGCGACCGCGCCACGGCATCACGAAAGGAGCCACCAACATGAAGAACACGATGAAGTCTCTCAACAACTGGTGGTGGCGTGATGCGAATACGATCGGTCGACAGTGAGTCCCTCACGCCTGTTTTTGCGCTCTAGGTGATTGGAAGGCCTCCGGTTTCGACCGGGGGCCTTTTTCTATCTCGAGCCCGATCGCATTCGCATCACGCGCCTCCGCTTTTCTCTTACACTCCCCTTCCGAAAGGATCTTTACCATGTCTCAGAACACCACCGCCACCCAGCCCCGCACCGTCCAGGCCGCCGACCGCGGCAAACTTGACGTCCGCGCCCTCGTCCTGCTCGCCATTCTGCTTGCCGCCGGCTTTATCCTCAACTTCACCGTCGGCAAGGCCATCTCGGGTATCTCGGGCGGCATGATCAGCCCCGAGTTCATCATCTCGGCTTTCTGCCTCACCATCCTGGTCGTGCGCCCCAACATCGGTCAGGCGCTCGTCATCGGCCTTATCTCGGCCGCCGTGATCCAGATCACCACCACCTCGCCGTTCATCGATTTTGCCGCCGAGGGCATCGCCGCCATGCTCATGGCCGCCATCGTCAACGCCGCCGGCAAGAAGGGCCAGGTTAAGCCCGCTGCCGCTATTGTCGCCACCTTCGTGACCACCTTTGTCTCGGGCGTTATCTTCATGGTCATCAAGATGGCTATGCTCGGCGTGGTGGGCGAGCTCGCCGCCGCCATGCTGCCTGTCGTCGCCATGACCGCCGTCTTTAACGCCATCCTGGTCGGTGCCCTCTACCTGCCCATCCAGAAGGCCCTTAGGCTCAACTAACCCGCTCGGCTTTACGAGCCACCCCATCTTGGCGTTCATTCGTCGCTCGCATACCCAAGTACGCTTCGTTCCTCTTTCGCGCCAACCTGGGCCCCTCATAAAGCCGTCTTCGTGCTCCATTATTCAAAATTAATCCCCTTTTCGATTTAAGCCCTTTCGTGGGGGTCTAGGACACGCTTATCTCAAATCCCACCTTAAGGAGAACATCATGGCCACCAACACTCAGGCTCGTACCATTTCTGCCAACGCCGCTTCCGACAAAGGCATCCTCGACATCACCTCGCTCGTCCTGCTCGCCATCCTCCTTGCCGCCGGCTTTATCCTCAACATAACCGTAGGCAATGCCCTGGCCGTCACGGGCATCAAGCCGCAGTTCATCATTGCCGCCTATGTCCTAGCCATCGCGCTCACGCAGGCGAGCTTTGCCCAGGCCGCCATCTTTGGCATCCTGTCGGCCGCCGTCATCCAGATCACCACGTCAATCCCCGGCCTCAACTTTGTCACCGAGCTTGCCGGCGCGCTGACGATGGCGGCGCTCATCAAGTCCAACATCGGCGGTAGCAAACTCAACCCCTTCATCGCCGGCCTGCTCACCACCTTGGTCTCGGGTGCCCTCTTCGCCGTCCTGGGCACCGTCATCATGGGTGCCGCGCTGCCCACGGCACTTGCCAAGGTGCCCATCGTGCTCGGCACTGCCGTCTTCAACGCCGTCGTGGTCCAGGCCCTCTTCTTCCCCCTGCGCAAGGTGCTCAACAAATAGCCTGATATGATGGACGGGGCCGCGCGCAAGCGGCCCCGTCACTAAAGACTGTCCCAAACAGCTAGCTTTTGGGGACGTTCTTAGACGACTCGTCATGTAAGAACGTCCCCAATGACTATGAAAGGTATCCATGAAAACGATCATCAACGTCGACGATGTCTCGTTCTCCTATGGCACGCAGACCGAGCAGGCGCTCAGCCACATCTCGCTCGACGTGAACAAGGGAGATTTCATCGGCATCATCGGGCCCTCGGGCGCCGGCAAGTCCACGCTTGCCGCTTGCTTGTCGGGCGCCGTACCCCACCACTACACCGGCACGTTCTTTGGGTCCGTCATGGTTGACGGCCGTGACACCTGCGAAGTCTCGCTCACCGACGTATCGCAGATCGTCGGCAGCGTGCTGCAGGACATCGACACGCAGATGGTCGCCTCGGTTGTCGAGGACGAGATGCTCTTTGGTCTGGAGAACTTTGGCGTCCCCCATGATCAGATTGAACAGCGCGTAAGCGAGACACTCGAAACCGTCGGCATCAGCGACCTGCGCGACCGCGAGATCGCCACCCTCTCGGGCGGACAGAAGCAAAAGGTGGCCATTGCCGCCATCCTCGCTATGCGCCCCCGCGTGCTGGTGCTCGACGAACCCACCGCAGCACTCGACCCCGCCAGCTCTACGCTGGTCTTCGAGACCCTGCGCGAGGCAAACCGCGCACTCGGCATCACCATCGTCGTCGTTGAGCAAAAGGTCGCTCTGCTCTCGGAGTACTGCAACCGCGTGCTCGTGCTCAACCATGGCGAAATCGCGCTGCAGGGCGAGCCGCACGAGGTCTTCGCACACACCGATGAGCTTCGCACCATTGGCGTCGACTGCCCCCGCGTCACACGAATCTTCAATAGTCTCGCGGCCGATGGCCTGGCAAGCGGCACCCCTTGCTTGGATGTCGACGAGGCTGAACGCCTGATTTCGGGCATCGTCGACCCCGCACACACGGCCAGCGAAGTCCAAGCGCCCGCGGGCTCACCGCACGCCCCGTCGTTGCGCCCTCATGCTAAGGACGCCGAGCCCGTGCTCACCTTCGATCACGTTGAGTTTGCCTATCCCAACGGCGGTGCCGCCGTCCACGACCTTAGTCTGACGCTCTACCCCGGCGAGCTCGTGGGCATTGTCGGACAAAACGGCGCCGGCAAGACTACGCTCACCAAGCTGCTCACGGGCCTGCTTAAGCCCGCCTCGGGCAGCGTGCGCGTTACGGGCTTGGACACCGCCGCGGTTCCCACGAGTCGCATTGCCCGCGAGGTCGCAACGCTCTTCCAAAACCCCGACCGTCAGATCTGCAAGGATACCGTGCTCGACGAGGTCGCTTTTGGCCTGGAACTTGCCGGCATCGACCACGCCGAGGCCCTGCGTCGTGCCCAGCTCGTCATCGACCGCTTTGGTCTGCCCGCCGACGAGGCTCCCTTCTCGCTTTCGCGCGGCCAGCGACAAATGGTGGCGCTCGCCTCCGTCGTAGTGGTTGAGCCCAAGATTGTAGTGCTCGACGAGCCCACAAGCGGCCTTGACTACCGCGAGTGCATGACCGTCATGGAAACGGTGCGAACCATGGCCGAGCGTGGCTGCGCCGTGATCATGGTCTGCCACGATATGGAAGTCGTTTCCGACTTTGCCGAGCGCATCGTTGTGATGGCCGACGGCCGTATCCTCGACCGCGGACGCACACACGAGCTGTTCTCGAATATTGAACTCATGCAGCGCGCCTACGTGGAGCCGCCCCAGGTCATCGAGCTCTCGCGCCGCTTGGCATCCTCCGTCTCCCCCGCTTTTGCGCAGGTGAGCGAGGTCACCGATATCGTTCGCATTACCAAGGAGATGGTCCGCCGTGGTTAACGTCATCGACTATATGCCGGGCGACACGCTGCTGCATCGCCTGAACCCCGTCGTCAAACTGGGCCTCGCTGCTGCCATCATCATCGGCATCTTTTTGTCCGACACCTATGTTGCGCTGTTGGGCTTTTTGGCACTCACCCTTGCGTTGGGCGCCTACGCCGGCGTCGTCGATCGCCTGTTCTCGCTACTCAAGCTGCTGATTCCGCTCGCACTTATCATGTTGTTGCTCCAGCTGGCCTTTATGCGCGATGGCAACGTGATATGGGGCTTTATCACCGACACGGGGCTCATCACCGGATCAAAGGCCTGTCTGCGTCTGCTGGGCGTGGCGTTGCCACTCATCCTCATGCTCATGGTGACCAAGCTCAACGACCTTGCCAACGCCTGCGTCGAGGTGCTGCACGTGCCGTATCGCTATGCCTTTACCTTTACCACGGCACTGCGCTTTGTGCCGGTGTTTGGCCAGGAGATGAACGCCATCATGGAGGCGCAGACCGCACGCGGCGTCGAGTACGACACCAAGAACCCCATCAAGAAGCTCAAGCTCATGCTGCCGTTGTGCGTACCGCTGCTTATCTCGAGCGTGGGCAAGACCGACGCCACCGCGCTTGCCGCCGAGCAGCGCGGCTTCTATCTGCGCACGCGCGCCAGCTCGTACAAACGCTATCCCATCAAGGGTCTGGATATCGCCGTGCTCGCCATCAGCGCCGCCCTCATCATCCTGGGATTCCTGTTCTAGCAATCGCCAGCGGCAACCGGTACATGCAAAAGGCCTCGGCTCGCGCCAAACGAGCCGAGGCCTTTACTGTTTCCCCAGATAAAACCTACCAAAATAAACCTGTCCCTTTTTGGCAGGTATGGGGCTATTGGCGGTAGGGGGCGCCGCTGCGAATGATGGACTCGCGCACCAGGACGTCCATGGCGTCGAGGGTAATCTCGGGCATCTCGCGGTATTTCTGCAGCACCGAAAGCTCCGTGCAGGCCAGAATGACGCGATCGCAGCCGCTGCGGGCAAACTCCCACATCACGCGGTCGAACTTATCCATATCGGGCTCACGTCCGGCCTTCACGTCGTCGTAGATGAGTGACATCACGTCGGCTTGGCGCTTCTCGCTGGGGTAGACGACCTCGACGCCCGCCGCCTCACATTCGCGCCCATAGACGCCCGCGCCCACAGTTCCGTCGGTGCCCATGATGCCGATCTTGCGCACCGGCTCGGCCGGCATGCTCAGGTTAGGATCGAACTCGCACTCCCCCATCACCGCGCCCGCTAGGGCATAGCGCACCGACTCGCGCGGCATGTGGATAATCGGCACCTTCGTAAACGACTGGATCTGGTCGTAAAAGTAGTGTGACGTGTTGCAGGGAATGGCAATGTGCGCACAGCTCAGCGACTCGAGCGCCTGGGCGCATTCCTTCATGGTCGCCAGCAGCTCGGCATGCTCACCGGTCTTGATGGCCAGCGTGCGATCGGGCATGGTCGACTTGGAAAGCACCACCATGTCGATATGCTCTTGGTCGCACGTAGCCGCCGTATGGCGCACCACCTGGTCGTAGTAATACGACGTGGCCTCGGCGCCCATGCCGCCGATAACTCCCAGCTTTTCCATCGCCGCCTCCTTGGTGACGCTTGCGCAATTGCGCGTATCATACCCGCGCCCGCCCGATGTAAACCGGACGGGCGCCGCACTCATCTACTTGTAATACGTCTTGAACAGCTTAAAGTGGCGCAGTTTGGTGTGCCACATGCGCAGCCAGCGGTTAAAGACAAAGTCGCCCTTCATAAACGAGGGGTCGGCGCCCTTGCCTTCCTTATCCAGGCGATGCACCTTCGCGCGCAACTCGGGATCCTTGACGTACTTGTCGACGACACCCATGGGAACGACCATCCACAGCGCCTCGTCCTGCGCCGTCACAAACTCCGGCTCAAACGGGCGGTTGAACACATACTCATCCACCACATACTTGGCAACGTTAAAGCCGCTGTTGGTTACGTAGTAGTTGCTGCGGCCCTGGCGGGTGTTGAAGTCGAAGAACTTAAACGAGCCATCGCGCTCGTCGTACTTGACGTCAAAGTTGGAATAACCAACAAAGTTCAGGTCCTCGAGCAGCTTGCGCACGCCGCCCATGAGCTCGTCGTTGGGTTCGGTGATGATACAAGCATGGTTGCCAACGCCATGGGGCTGATGCTCCTCGAGCAGTACGTGGCCCAGGCACATCATGCGCACCTTGCCGTTGCGATCGGAATAGCTGGTGAGCACGCGCATGTACTCGTCGTTGCCGGGCACGCGGTCCTGCAAGATCAGGTCGTCGGTGTAGCCGCTAGCATAGGAGTCACGGATAACCTGCTCCAGCTCGGCGCGATCGGCAATCTCATAAGCCTTCTTCTGGCCCTCGAACTCATGCTGCCACCACATGATGCCGTCGGACGGCTTCAGGATCATCGGGAACGGGAAGTCAATCTGGTCGAGCACCTCGGCCGGCGCCTCGCCTTGCGCGTTGAGCATCTGCGCAGTAAAGGTAAAGGTATGCGGATACGGCACGCCATGCTTCTCGCACAGCTCGTAGAAGATCTCCTTCTTCTGGCACTGCTCGAGCATGCTGTAAGGTGCGTAGGGCGCGACGATGTTATCCGCCAGCTCATCGGCATCCTTTGCCTGAGCCACCAGGGCAACATAGTTATCGCCGCAGCCCATCAGGACAATCGTCTTATCGGCATGCGCCTGAGCAATGCCATTGACGATTTTGAGCATCACGGGCATGGTATCGATGTCGACGTTGGGCGTGTAGTCGATAATCTGGCTTCGATACGCAGGGCCCGTCTGGTACTTGCCAAAGACCAGACTCTTGACCTGATACTCCTCGTAGAAAGCGCGCGCCACCGAATAGGCGTTGATGTCGCCACCGAGCAGCACGGGAATGAACTCGCGCTCTGTAAATTGCAATGCCATGGAAACTTCCTATCATGAACTGCCCGCACAACGGGCGGTCTTAGTGCAACCGATTCATTCTAGCGTGCCAAACCGCCAGTACCCAAAGCTCCACCGTATCTATGGCAATCGGAGGGGCAAACTCGGCGCAAAGACGGCACTCACCGCTGTACGACAACGGGCAATGAACCTACCGTTGTTGTAGGATTCAACATATTGTCAATCTCATAAGCGAAAGGCGCGCACGTGCCCCAAGAACATCTGGCCGACAACCCCATCCTTGACGCTGCAAAACGCGAGCTAGCGGAACGCTCTCGGACGACCGCTCCCCTACGCACCGCCAGCAACGCCTACGAAGGACCCGCCCGCATCGTCTCGATTAACACGTCGGCGCACAAAGGCACACGCAAGTCGCCCGTCTCCGATGGGCACGATACCGTCATTGAACAGTTTGGCCTCGCTTCCGATGCGCACGCCGGGCACTGGCACCGCCAAGTCTCGTTTTTGGCCGCAGAATCAATCCAGACGGCACGGCATCGCGGGCTCGATGTGCACGAAGGCGACTTTGGGGAGAATTTCACCACACAAGGTATCAACTTGCTTTCGCTCCCCTTGGGCACACAGCTCAAGATCGGCAACGACGTTCTGGTCGAGATCAGCCAGATCGGCAAGGTCTGCCACACCCGCTGTGCTATCTACTATCTCGCCGGTGATTGCATCTTTCCCCACGAGGGCATTTTCGGTGTGGTGCTTCGAGGCGGAGAGGTGCATGTCGGAGACGATATCCAAACAGTCAAGCTCGGCGACGGCACGTGTTCCTTCACCCCAGCCGACGCGCTCGAAGAAATTGAGCAGGCACGCCGCGAGGGAGCCCTATAGGTGCAAAACCCCATGTTGGAGTAGCCCTTACGGCGTGAATCTGCGGTCAGACCGAGTTCCGTAACGTTAAAGTTGAACTCTATGGTTTCTCAACAATTCACTATAACTGCAGGTCAAAGCCAAAGCCTCAAGTTCAACTTGACCCTTTGGAACCTTTAAGGTTCAAGTTGAGGTCGAAAGCAGTAGTAGAATACCGTTCGAACCATAACCTACGATTGATTGCAGAGGGATTGGATGCAGCATTCGAATCATCGCGTCGCAGCGCTCATCGCGTCGAAGCCGGCTCGTATCATCACGAGCGCCGCACTCGCTGTCGCACTGACTGCCACGCCGATGCTCTCCCCCGTTGCGGCGTATGCCGCCTCGCAGGCAACGCAGGATCAGCTTTCCGCCGCGCAGCAAAAAATCGAAGCCGCCACGAGCGCCTACAACGATGCCCGCACCAAACTCGACGACCTGCAAAAGCAAATCGACTCCAATGAGGCGAGCATCGAGGAAATCGAGGCTAAGCTTCCCGAGCAGCAGGCCAAGGCAAGCTCCGCCATGCGCGATCTGTACAAGTACCAGAAGGGCACCAATCCCATCGTGAGCTTCCTGGTCAACGCGCAGAGCCTGGGTGAGTTCATCACCACCTGCAAATACACCAACCAGATCACGAGCTCGAGCGTCGACGAGATCGAAGAGCTCAACAACATGCAAACCGAACTCGAGCAGAACAAGGCCGAACTCCAGCAGGCCAAGTCGCAGCTTGAGGCAGAGCAGAATAACGCCGAGGATGCGCTGACACAGGCCCAGCAGCTCCGCAGCGAGGCGCAGGCAAAAGCCGAGCAGGAAAATGCCGCCGAGCTTGCCAAGCTTGAGGCCGACAAGGCCGCTGCCGCCGAGAAGCTCTCGGGCGAAGGCGTAAGCGGCAGCAATTCCAGCAGCCAGGCCACCAACACCAACACCACCATCGACACCACGGTGAACAACGCCAATACCGGCAACTCCGATTACGATTCGTTCATCAACGAGTGGACGAGCCGCATCGACAATTATCTTGCCGGCTCCCCCATGGCAGGCCAGGGCTATAACTTTGCCGTCGCCGCTTGGAATACCGGCGTCGACCCTCGTTGGTCCCCCGCCATCGCCTGCATCGAGAGCACCAAGGGTACTTATTGCGCCAATTCCTACAACGCCTGGGGCTGGAGCGCTCGTGGCGGCGGTTGGCGCAGCTTTGGCAGCTGGAGCGAGGGCATCTCCGCTCATGTTGCCTACCTGGGCGCCAACTACGGCTCCACCCTTACCCCGGCAGCGGCCAAAAAGTACTGCCCGCCCACGTGGCAGGATTGGTACAACAAGGTCGCCGCTCAGATGAACCGCATCTAAGTACAGCTGAAAAGGGCCCCAAACGGGCCCTTTTCTTTTAGGTGGTAGAGGTGTCAACGACACCGGTCGCATTGACAACCGCAACTATGACGATCGTGCAAAGGAGCAGCACGCCCAATGCCTTGATCCAGAGTTTCGCGAGTTTCTTGCCGCGATAGCTGTCGAGCAGTGCGAATCGCCGACGAAGGCGGCGCTTGTCGAGCAGCGCAAAATGCATAAGCACCATAAGGCCATCGACAAAGAAAAAGTACTCGATTATGAGAAGCCACGTCGGGTAGCTTTGATTTGCTCCCGTGGGGTGAAAGACGGCAAAGTGGCTTCCGGCAAAGAATACAAGCAACGAGAGGCAGACAAGCGTATTCCAAATGCGTCCCAGAGGCTCCGGAATGCGAGAAAGCAGACCGAATGCAGCGGAGGCGGCAGGCTTAGGAAGCTCTGCGGAGCTCTGGAGCCCTTGGGGCGTTAACACCGTCTCCGAGGCCGGAGTACAAACAGGCACAGGCGCAGGAGGTCGCACAGGGCAACTCAGGTCGTATGCCGCGCGCGTCGCCCGCCCCAATGCCTCCGCGCTCGCAAAGCGCTTGGCTGGGTCGAGCGCCATCGCCATGCAAATGACATCGGTCAGAGAAGGAGGAACGCCGCGCATCTCGCATTGTTCGTGCATGTCGCGTCCCGGCTTAGGGTCGGCCCCCGTCAGACAAAAGAAGAGAAGCGCGCCGAGTGCATACACATCGCTGCGCACGCTCGTCTGCCCAAACCCATACTGCTCGGGCGGCGCGTAGGGCCGCGTACCAAACTTGACGGTATCGGCATCGGCGCCGTCGCGCCACACGCGCGCAATTCCCAAATCGATAATCACCAGCGACGAAAAGCTCATACCGGCATCGGGCGCATACTGCACGCCCGACACGATGATGTTCGACGGCTTAAGGTCGCGATGGATTACCGGCGAGGCCGGCTCCCCCGCCGTCGCAAAACCAGCATGGAGCTCGCCCACTGCATCGCAGAGAGCAGGAAATAACTCATGCGCATAATCGGGCGTCGCGCCCAAGCGCCCCACTAAGGCCTCGAGCGTCTCGCCTTCAACATACTCCATCACCACGTCCAGCTCGTCGCCCGCGCGACGACAGTCAACGATCCGGGGCAGATGTTCAAAACGCCGTCCCGCCCGCTGGGCGGCGAACAGGCGCTCGTACGCCCCGCCGATCTGGGCCGAGGCATCGATGCGTTTGCGGACGAAGGGGCCAAGCGACCCGCCGCCCGTACCCTCAAAATACACAACCTCGGTTGTTTCGACCGACGAGCGCTTAAGCACGCGATCAACGCGATAGCTGTCATCGCGATCGAGCGATGCCAGGTGCTCGGCAAGCGCGGCGGTCAGCTCGTCATCGGAATATGTTGGGCTCTGAGTATCCATAGCGTCCATCATAGCGCAGGGCGTAGACACCTCATGGCATCCGCGCCCTGTTCGTTTACATCGTTTCCGTAGCAGTACCGCCGGCTCAGCCATCAGCCGCTAACTCACCGTCTCCTCACCAAAGCGGTACAGCTCTTTGTTGACCTTTTGCAGGCTGCACCCTCGATCGATACAAAAAATGATAATCGCGTCGCGACGGTCTTTGCAGTTGAGGACACTGACCCCGGCAGCCGTTAACGCCCGATTGGCCTCTTTCATCGACAGCGCCATCGCAAAGGCAATCTGCAGCACCTTGTTGCGACTCGGATGGCGTGCGCCGGTAAAGATCTGATAGCCAAAGGTCTCGTTGAGGTCGGCCATGCGCACCACGCGGGAGCGCTCCAAACCCTTCTCTTGCAGCAACTGCTGGAGGTAGTCCGAAAGCGAAGGGGCGGCAAAGTCGTGATCCTTGATATAGCCGTCGATATTTGGCGCATCGAGAAGCTCATTGAGTAACTCGTCAGTCGGCTTTTTGTCGGGCATACGGCTTCACCTCCCATACGGCGCAACGGTAGCGACATACTAGGCCAGCACCCAGCTTGCAGTGGCGGACTTATCAAACATGTTGGCAAAATAGAGCGCCTTCTTGATGTCGCCATCAAAGTAGATATTGCCCGCCACGGAGCCACCGGCGGCAAGGGTGCCAGATTGCAGCTCATCGGAGCCCTCGCTGTAGTACCCCTGATTTTGCTGAGCGCCGTTGGCGTCCTCGCCCTTCCAATCGTAGACATTGTAATCTGCGCCCTCGTCGCCGTTGTTGACGTACGTGACATGGATGCCCGTCATGGTCGAGCCGTCATAATTAGTGAGACCGGTCTGGACGGAATCGACGACAACGGAAAGGCCGGCAGCCGTGGTCACCGCCGTGCCGACGGCGAGGTCAGTCGTGGACTGCTCTTCCTTCTTCGTCTCTTCCTTCTTGTCGCCATCGCCGGCGTCCTCGGTGACGGTCGCTTTATCGCTACCGCATCCGGCAAGAAGGCCGGCGGTTCCCAAGGCGACAGTGGCGAATGCGCCAAGCGCAGCGCGACGGCTCAGCAGCATTTCGGTCTCGAGCTTTTTCATGATGCATCCTTCCTACGATCCGGCTACCGTGCCGGCACACAGCACATCGTAGGAAGGATTGAGTTCGAATTCATTAGCTGGGAGCTAATGCTGCGATAAACGGTCGCGCAAGCGCGCCTTCCGCGGCAGCCCGCGGGAAACACTACCCCACCGTAACGGGCTCTCCGGTAAAGGCACTAATCATTAGCAGAACAAAGAACGCCAGATAGCTAATGCTCAATAGATAGGCGATGACCAAAAAGACAACCCATCCCACATTGGTTTTGCCGTCGGCACGACGCTGCTCGCGACAGCGATAGAGCCAGATCGTCACGCCAATGGCGACAATCAGCAGCACGAGTGCCGCTGCGGCTAGTCCAGCAAGCGCAAACATCACGCCTATGCTCACAGCAATAACCGGGAGCAACAATAAGCCACACCCGCATCCACCCGGACTATATACGGCAGACTGTCGGCGTCGTCTCATCGCCACCCCCATCATCTTTGAGCACTACAGTGCGATGGCCTGCTGAACAGGAATGATCTTATCGAGCTCCGGTTCAATCCGCCTCTTCTCTGCCTCGAGGTCAAACGCCACCTGAGCGCGCAGCCAATAACCATCCGTCAGGCCAAAATAACGGCAAAGACGGAGGTCGGTGTCGGCCGTCACGCGACGTTTTCCCAAGACAATCTGCCCGATACGCTGAGCCGGAATCCCGGTCTCTTTCGCAAGGCGATATTGAGAAATGCCCATGGGAACAAGAAACTCCTCTTTGAGAAGCTCACCAGGAGTCACCGGCGACAGCAAATCGGCCGAAGTCTCATCACTTGTGATAATCGACGATTTCGACATTCCAAGCCATCTCCTGTCTCCACTCAAAACAGACCCGATAGCGCTCGTTACGACGCAACATAGTATCGCCTTACGTTAATAACGTCAAACGTTTCTATAGACTTACATCTTCATTATACCGTACATCTGTTCGTATTTTCTAGGCAATTACTTCTTTGCCCATTAGGCAAGCGAAAGCAATCGTTTATAGACATCGAGGCCTTTGAGCAGGATTTCCTCATCAAAGAGCATGGTATCGGTATGCAGTGCGCTGGCGGCATAGGCGGGGCAGCCCTCGGTGTCACTCGGATTGTCTTGGCCGGCAGGCACGCCCGTGCCCAATAAGAAGAACACGCCCGGCAGATGGCGCTGATAGAACGCGAAATCCTCGGCAATCAGTAGTGGCTCGTTCACCAGTTGCAACTCGGGCAAAGCAGGTGCAATGCAGGCAAACAGCTCAGGGTCGTTATCGACCGGCGGGTATCCCTCGGCGAAGTCGAGGTCGTAGGTGCAGCCCGTCGACGCGCACGCCTCGTCGAGCACACGGCGCACACCCTCGCGCGCACGATCGAACATGTCGTCCGTAAACACGCGCAGGCTGCCGGCGACATGGGCCTCCCCTGCCACCGCATTGCAGACGGTGCCCGCCCGCAGCAGACCGAACTTGCCAATGCAGGGCTCGTCGGCGCCCAACTCGTCCATCAGCTCGCGCTCGGCAACCAAGAACTTGGCCGCCGCCAGCGCCGCATCGTGCGATTCCTCGACCGGAACGCCATAGGTCTTGGCAATATGGATACTCGTGCCATGGATATGAATGTGAGTCTCGCTCGAGCGCGCCAGCAGCGGACCGGAGCAGCTCGCCAGCGTACCGGCAGGCAGATCGGGCCACACGTGGAAGCCAAAGATGCGATCGGCCCCGTAGCGCTCGAACACGCCGCTCTCGCATACCGTCTTAGCGCCACCGGTCGTCTCCTCGGCCGGCTGAAACACAAAGAGCACGTTACGTTTGATGACGCCCGGCTGCTCACGAATCGTACGGTCGACATAAGTTGCTGCCGCCAGTGCCATGGCCATGTGGCCGTCGTGGCCGCAAGCGTGCATCTTGCCGGGATGCGTCGAGGCAAAGGCCGCTCCCGTTGCCTCCGCGATGGGCAGGGCGTCCATATCGGCGCGAATCGCCGTGGCATTCGTAGCGCCCACACCGGCATCGAAGAAGGCACAGACGCAGCTCGGGCAGGGATAGGTCACCTCGCAGGCGAGCGGAGCGAGCACGCCCTCGATATAGGCGATGGTTTGCGGAAGATCGAAGTCGAGCTCCGGAATGCGGTGCAAGTCGCGACGATAACGACGGAGTTCTTGGAGCTCGGTCATAGGGATTCCTTTCATGAGACGACTCGGTTGACACCTATTGTGACGCAGGATTGTGGCACCCTTGTTTCTAGCATGATGCTGCATTTTTTAAACGTTATATACGAATACTCTTGTTTGGTAAAGTGCAACGTGGTAGGGTCTTTACCACTTGATAGAGGCGCGGGCACGAAGAGCCGCGGGCGAGTCGGCAGACTTTGACCCTGCGGGGAGGCGAAACCCGCCGAACTGGGCATTTCGGGCACGAACAGCCTGGTGGGCCTGCGGGAAACACCCGCAGGACTGTCTGCAGCAATGCGGGAGCGCTATCCGGACATTGGGTCCACGTTATGCGGATTCGATGCGCAGGTAGCGCCGTCTGGATAGCGAGGTTTACGGGACATGGCACTGACTCCCAACGAGGCATATGCGGCCAAGCGGCCGTTTGTGGACAAGGAGACGCTCGAGCATATCGTCGAGCAGTTCCCCACGCCGTTTCATCTATACGACGAGGCGGGCATCCGCCGCAACATGCAAGAAGTGCGCGACGCCTTCGCATGGAACCCGGGCTTTAAGGAATACTTTGCCGTCAAGGCCAACCCCAACCCGGCGCTCATCTCCATTCTCAACGAATACGGCTGCGGCTGCGATTGCTCGAGCTATACCGAGCTCATGATCGCCCGCTCGCTGGGTATCACGGGACACGACATCATGTTCTCGTCCAACGACACGCCGGCGGCAGACTTTGAGCTTGCCGACAAGCTAGGCGCCATCGTCAACTTCGACGACATCAGCCACATCGAGTTCTACGTGCGCGTCGCGGGTCCCATCCCCAAGACGGTGAGCTGCCGTTTTAACCCGGGCGGCCTGTTCCAGCTTTCCAACGGCATTATGGACAATCCGGGGGATTCCAAGTACGGCATGACCACCGAGCAGCTCTTTGAGGCATTCCGCATGCTCAAGGCCAAGGGCGCCGAAAATTTTGGCATCCACGCCTTCCTTGCCAGCAACACCGTCACCAACGACTACTACCCCAAGCTCGCACGCATCCTCTTTGAGCTTGCCGTGCGCTTGGAGCGCGAGACGGGCGCTCATGTCGCCTTCATTAACCTGTCCGGTGGCGTGGGCATCCCCTATCTGCCCGAGCAGCAGGCCAACGACATTCATGCCATCGGCGAGGGAGTGCACGCGGCATACGACGAGATCCTGGTTCCCGCCGGCATGGGCGATGTGGCCATCTGCACCGAGATGGGCCGCTTTATGATGGGCCCCTACGGCTGCCTGGTCACCAAGGCCATCCACGAGAAGCAAATCTACAAGGACTATATCGGTGTCGACGCAAGCGCCGTCGATCTGATCCGCCCTGCCATGTATGGCGCCTACCACCACATTACGGTGATGGGCCAGCCGGGTGGCTCCGACAAGACCGCGGCGCCTGTCACAAACACGTACGACATCACGGGCAATCTGTGCGAGAACAACGACAAGTTCGCCATCGACCGCGAGCTACCGCGGATCGACATGGGTGATGTGCTCGTGATCCACGATACCGGCGCGCATGGTTACTCCATGGGCTACAACTACAACGGACGGTTACGCTCCGCCGAGGTGCTGCTGCGCCCCGATGGCTCGGCCGACCTCATCCGCCGCGCCGAGCGCCCGGGCGATTATTTTGCCACGCTCGATGTGCTGCCGTGCGGCCGAGAGCTGCTGGCCAAGTCGCGCGCCGAAAGTGCTCGCCGTCGCGCTCAGGACGAGCGCTTGGCCGTCGCCGCCCAATGGAATAAGCGCATCCAGATCGCGGAAGCGAAGGAGAAGAACATGGATATCCGCAACCTCGAGGGCTCAATCGTCGCCCTTGTTACGCCGTTTAAAAAGGACGGCAGTGTCGACTTTGACGCACTCGAGCGCCTCATCGATTTCCACCTGCAAAACGGCACCGACGCCATCCTCACCCTGGGCACCACCGGCGAGAGCGCTACGATGACCGACGACGAGGACAACTCCGTTGTCGCCGCCGTGGTCAAGCATGTTGCAGGACGCGTCCCCGTCATCGCCGGCTCGGGCTCCAACTCCACGCAAACCATGCTCACCAAGTCGCTTACTTACCAAGGCCTGGGCGCCGACGGTCTGCTGCTCATTACCCCCTACTACAACAAGTCCAATGAAGAGGGCATCTACCAGCACTTTAAGACCGTCGCCGATGCCGTGGACATCCCTTGCATCCTCTACAACATCCCCGGCCGCTGCGGCTGCGGCATCAGCGAGCGCAATGTGGAGCGCCTGGCCGCGCACCCCAATATCATGGGTATTAAGGAAGCCTCGGGCAACGTCGCCTATGCCGCCAAGATCGCACACCTGCTGTCCGACGACTTCCGCATGTACTCGGGCGAGGACGCACTCACCGTGCCGCTCATGAGCCTGGGCGCCTCGGGCACCATCAGCGTGTGGGCCGATGTTCAGCCGCAGCTCGTGCACGACATGTGCCGTGCCTATCTGGACGGCGACGTGGAGCGCGCCCGCGATATCCAGATTGCCGGTCAGCCGCTCATCAACGCCCTCTTTAGCGAGGTCAATCCCATCCCCGTTAAAGAAGCGCTCGCTCAGATGGGTATGATCGAGGCAAACTACCGCATGCCGCTGTGCCCCATGGCCAACGACACACGCGCTGCACTTACCGATGCTCTGAAGGGAGCTGGTCTGCTTGATTAAGACCGTCATTATGGGAACGGGCCGCATGGGCTCGCTCATCCGCACCACCGCCGAGGGCGTTGTCGACGCCGCCGGTCAGCCCGTTTTTGATATCGTCGCCCAGATCGGCTTCGACTTGTCCGAGCTCGAGAACGCCCCGGCAGCCGACGTCATCATCGACTTCTCGAACGTCGTGACCTTCGATGCCGTTGTTGCCTATGTCGAGCGCACGGGCGCGGCGTTGGTCTCGGGCACCACAGGCTACACCCCCGAGCAGATGGACCGCCTGCGCGAGCTGGGCCAGAATGCCCGCGTCATGCACTCGGGCAACTACTCTATCGGCATCGCCGCCCTGCGTCACCTAGTGGCCCAGGCCACGCGTGAACTGCCCGGCTTTGACTGCGAGATTGTCGAGACGCACCACAACCAAAAGGTCGACGCTCCCAGCGGCACCGCCAAGTTACTGCTCGATGCCGTCGTCGAAGCCGAGCCCGAGGCGGGCTACCACCCCGTCTACGGACGCGAGGGCATGTGCGGCGCGCGCGATCCCAAGGAAATCGGTATGCACTCGCTGCGCGGCGGCACCGTCGCCGGCGTGCACGAGGTGAGCTTCTTTGGACAGGACGAGGAGGTCACGCTCGCACACCGTGCCACGAGCCGTCAGATCTTCGTCAACGGCGCTCTGGCAGCCGCGCAGAAGCTCGTCACCCGCGAGCACGGCTTCTATACGTTCGACCAGGTCATGTTTGCCTAACCAGGTATCAACCGGATCCACCCAAAGGAGAGACAGCAAATGAGTAACGCAGCCGAGATGGATGCCCAGGAGATTATCAACTACATCGCCACCGCGCCCAAAAAGACGCCTGTCAAGCTGTACGTGCGCGAGAAGCCGGGCATGAAGGTCCAGTGGGGCAATGCGCACGTCTACGGCGGTCGTCGTGGCAAGACCGTCTTTGGTGACTGGGATGAGCTTAAGACCATCCTGGACGCCAATGCCGATTCCATCGATTACTACGACGTAGAGAACGACTGCCGCAACTCCGCAGTGCCCATGCTCGACCTTAAGGGCATCAACGCCCGCATCGAGCCGGGCGCGATCATCCGTGACCGCGTCGAGATCGGCGACCGTGCCGTCATCATGATGGGTGCCATCATCAATATCGGCTCCGTCATCGGTGAGGGCTCCATGATCGACATGGGTGCCGTGCTGGGCGGCCGCGCCACCGTGGGCAAGAACTGCCACATCGGCGCTGGAACCGTGTTGGCAGGCGTCGTTGAACCCGCATGCGCCACGCCCGTCATCATCGAGGACGATGTCATGATCGGCGCCAACGCCGTGGTCCTGGAAGGCGTGCGCGTAGGCAAGGGCGCTGTCGTTGCCGCCGGCGCCGTGTGCGTCGAGGACGTCCCCGCCGGTGCCGTCGTGGCCGGTGTCCCCGCCCGCGTCATCAAGATGCGCGACGAGAAGACCGACAGCAAGACCGGTCTCGAGGAAGGCCTGCGCCAGCTTTAATAGTTACGCGGGTTTACCAACCCGCGTAACGGCTCGGCGCTGCACCTTTGGTTCCGTCGTTCTAACGAACGACGGACCGGTCGACGCTGCAAACGCCCCAGAGCGGCAATCTGACGTTCAATCGTCGGGCATGACCAAAAGGTCAATGCCCTCCTCTTTCACGTCACCTTGCTCGCTTAGGGGCGTTTTCGCTGACTTATGCTCAACCTGTGGGGCAATTCAGCCCTAAACAAGAAGGCCGAGGCCCCAAGGAGCTTCGGCCTTTGCTTTCCCGCTGTAGGCGTAACGCAGTTTATCTATTCTCGATGCTGCCGATGTTTTTGAGTTCGATGGAAATGAGGCCGTTGGGCTCGTTGACGAACTCGATGTACTCGGAGTTCGAGCCCATCTCGACCGGAAAGCTGATCTCGATGCCCGTATCGGTACGAATCTTGTGGTTGCGCACGGCCGCACGCTCGACCTGCTTGCGCTCCACGGGCACACGCTCGGGCACCTTCTCTTCGGTCAGCGCCGCACGTACACTCTCCTTGATGACCGGCTCGTCCTCAAAGACCTCATCGACGATATCCCAGGGCGGCAGCTCCTCATCGTCCTCAACCTTCTCGGCAACGGCAGCCTTAACCTTAGCGAGCGCTACGGCTGTATTGGCACCGTGCTCCTCGGCGACTTCCTCGACCACGCGCGTCACGGTGTCGATGACCTCCTTGCCCGACACGCCCGTATCGCACTGCAGCAGACCGTCGGGAATGAGCATACGGTCTTCGCCGGCAATCTTGCGCTTCTTGTCCACATAGCCGATCTCCATGGTGCTCGCGCGCACGATGGCATAGCTTGGCACCTTTTGGGAAGGATTCGGCAAGATAGCATAGTGGCGCGCGATGTCGTTGCGTACCTCGCCCTCCTCGCGGCCCACCTCGTGCATAAAGGCCTGTTTGGAGCCCAGCAGCATCACGGCAAACCAGCGGGCATCCTCGTCGTCGTCAAAATCGGCCACGAGCACATCGGTGGACTCGGCTTTCTCGGCCTTGGTAAGCTCGGAGGAAATGAACTCCGCAATCTGCTGCGACAGGTCTACGAACTCGCGCTCGCCAAAGAAGTAGTCCTTGAGCTCGCCGCCGAACGCAGAGTTCTCGGCAAACGTGGCGCGCTTATTGTCGGCCGAGGTTCGTGCGCGGCGCAGATGCGTGGTCACAAAGTTGCGCACGGTACGGCTCTCGATATCGAGCTCGCGCTGGCTCATGACGTTGACGGCAGAGTCAAAGTCCAGGATATGCAGAATCGCGTGATTGATTTTCATATACGGCATTCCGTTCTAGATCGATTTCGGCACGAACCAGTATAGCGGTCGAGCCCGCCCCAGGCGCATCGAAGCTTGGTGCATCGGGGACAGGTTGCTTTGCACCAATGGTTAGCGCAGGAGCTCGGACTGCCAAGCCTCGAGCTGTTCTGCCAAACTCTTGCCGGCAGCGGGCATGTCGATCTGGGGTCGTTTGGGCAGCAGTGCGCATTTAAGGATTGCCACGATGGTCTGCGAGACAAAGCGTCGCGTATCCTCGTCAAAGCCTTGCGCAGCCTGGAGCATCACGGGCAGGCTCTCGCGCAGATTCCCGGCGATATCCGCAAACCGCTCAGCACCCGTAGCCTCAAACACGGAGAACAACGCATCTACAAAACGCTCGCGCTCGCTAGGTGACACTGCAAGCAGCATCTCGCGAATGGAGCCATCAACGTATCGAGCACCGGCGGACAGGCGCTCACAGTACACGAAGTCGCGATCATCAACCACCCAGCTAAAGGGATTATGCTGCAGCAGGCTGAACTCGGTGCTCTCAACGATGGCGTAGTCCTCCTGCGTCTCGAACATCATGCCAAAGATCGACGACCGAGGTAGCGTCTTGTCGATTCGACCGGAAAGATCGGCAAAGGCGTTGCCGTTCAGAAACTCCTCGACGAAGCCCGGACCATCATGGGAATACACCCGTTCGATTCGCTCACGGGCGACATCGGAGCACATCGCCGCACCGTACACCGCAAGGTTTCCACCCTTGGAATGACCTCCGCACAAAAGCGGCCCGTCAATCGCATCCGCTGCCTCGTCCACATAGCGCGCCGCAGATTCCTGGGAGGGCACGGGACACCGGAACGCCATGTTGAAGTCCTCTTTCCAGCCCACAATCGTGCTGTCGGTCCCCCGGAAGGAAAGATAGCTAAACCCCGCCGGAAACCGGAACGCCATGGCTGCAAACTGCTCTGTCGCCACCACATCGCTCACGGCACGATAGCCGCAAACGTGCACGCCACGGTAGCGAGGGCTTGCTGCCACGGCCTCCAACAAGGCCCTGCTCCCCTCTGGATCCCACAGGTCGCCAATCATGTCCCGGTAGCACTCGGCACGAAGCAGCTCGCGTACGTCTAGGCCCTGCCAGTTCGTCAGCTCCGCCATAACACCCGGCAAACGCAAATAGGACAACCACGCAAAGACCAGGCTATCCACCGCGCAGAACGGCCGTTCCTCAAACGGGTCAAACGCCGTCTGGGCATAGGTCAAAAAATTAGGCGAATCCGACATGGCCCTCCCATCAACTATGGTGCATTGGGGTCAGGTTACTTTGCACCAAAAAGGCGCCCGGGCCGTGTGGGCTCGGACGCCTTCATTGTAGCTTTTCGCTCTAGCGAGCTTGATTTAGCAGGAGAAGTCGACGCTGTCGATGATGTCCTTGAGGGCCTTGGCGGAGGCGGTAAGCTCATGCTGCTCGTCATCGTTCAGCGGCACGGGGACGCGGCAGACAACGCCGTCGCGGCCAACAACGGTCGGCATGGAGATGGCAAGATCGGACAGGCCATACTCGCCCACCATGAGCGAGGAGACGGGAAGAACAGTCTGCTCGTCACGCATGACAGCGGTGCAGATACGCTTAACGGCCATGGCAACGCCGTAGTAGGTGGCGTGCTTCTTCTCGATGATGGTGTAGGCGGAGTTCTTGACGTCCTCGGCGATACGCTTCTCGGCAGCCTCGTGCTCCAGATGGCCGTGAAGTTCGCAGAAGGTGCTCAGCGGCACGCCGGCAACCTGGGCGCTGGACCAAGCGACGAACTCGGAGTCGCCGTGCTCGCCCATGACGTAGGCCTGGACATCGCGCGGATCGACCTCGACGTGGGCGCCGAGCATCTGCTGCAGACGACCGGTGTCGAGCACGGTGCCGGAACCGATGACGTGGCCCTCGGGCAGGCCGGACATCTTGATGGCGGCATAGGTCAGAACGTCAACCGGGTTGGAGACGATCAACAGGATGCCGTCAAAGCCGGACTTCTTAATCTCAGGGATGATGGACTTAAAGATGTTGACGTTCTTGTTGACCAGGTCTAGGCGGGTCTCGCCGGGCTTCTGGGCAGCGCCAGCGGTAACGACGATCATAGCGGCGTCGGCGACATCGGAATAATCGCCGGCATAGATCTTCATCGGCTCGGCAAACGTCATGCCGTGCGCGATATCCAGAGCCTCACCCTCGGCGCGGTTCTTGTCCACGTCGATGAGGACCATCTCGGAGAACAGACCACTCTGCATCAGCGCAAACGCCGAAGACGAGCCGACGAAACCGCAGCCGACAATAGCGACCTTCTTCTCGTTAACCATTAGAAACTCCCATCTCTCTCCACAAGCAAGCCGCCCGGGAACGACCCGAGCGGCTTGCCGTAATCCCAATACATCCAATCGGGACTTTGATTATGCTCCTATTCGCAGCCAAAAATCGACCGTTTACCGAAATTGTTTGCAGAATTCGTAAAATAACTGCACGAAATCGGTTTCGAGCTATTGACGAGTCGAAACAGCCTTCTAATACAGGCCCGCCTCGCGAATGGCCTCGACAGCCAAAGCAATCTGATCGGGCGGCAGGACCAGCGCCATGCGCACATGTCCCTCGCCCGAAGGACCAAAGCTCGCGCCCGGCGTCACGACAACGCCGGCCTTCTCCATGAGCTCCTCGCAAAACGCCATCGAGTCGGTACGGCCACCGGGAAGCTTGGCCCACACGAACATGGAGCCATGCGCGTTGGGACGCTCCCAGCCCAGGCCCTCAAGACCGTCGCACAGGGCATCCCGGCGTTCCTGGTACTTCAGGCGCTGCGCCTCGACCTCATCGCGCGGACCGTTGAGGCAGGCGATAGCGGCCTTCTGAATCGGGAAGAACATGCCAAAGTCGATCTGGCTGCGCAGCTTGGCAAAGGCAGAGACCACATCCTCGCGGCCGACCAAAAAGCCGATACGCGCACCGGTGACGTTAAACGACTTGGAGAGCGAGAAGAACTCCACGCCCACCTCGAGCGCACCGGGATACTGCAGGAAGCTGCCGCCCGGCTCACCGTCAAACACGATATCGGAGTATGCATTGTCGTGAACGATGAGCAGGTCGTGCTCGCGGGCGAAGGCGATGATCTCCTCGTAGACCTCGGGCGTGCCCACCGAGCCCACCGGGTTGGCGGGCAGCGATACGATCATATACTTGGCACGATCGGCCACCTCGGGATCGATACACGCCACATAGGGCAGGTAATTATGCTCGGCAACCAGCGGATAGTACTCGAGCTTGGCATCGGCAATCTTCGCACCCGCCTCAAAGACCGGGTAGCACGGATCGGGAACCAGAATGGTGTCACCCGGATCGAGCAGGGCCAGGCCCAAATGACCCACGCCCTCCTGCGTGCCGTTGCACGACTGCACCATGGACGGTGTAATGCCCGAAACGCCAAAGCGGCGCTCATAGTAATCGCACACGGCTTGCTTGAGTTCGGGCAGGTCGCGCAGGGCGTACTTCCACATCTCGGGATCCTGGGCCGCTTGCGTGAGCGCCTCGACCACGTGGCCGTACGGCTTAAAATCGGGCGTGCCCACGCTCATGTTGTAAATGGTCTTGCCCTGAGCCTTCAGCGCGAGAAGCTTGTTGTTGAGCGAGGCGAAGACCTCCGCGCCAAAGCGGTCGAGACGCTGCGATGCCTGCATGGTGCCACCTTTCGATATGAAAAACGCGGCGCTCCGACAAGAGCGCCGCGCGATACGGGCCATCAGATTGCAAAAGTGTAACGCTTGCAACCCCCGTATTGGTTCAATTTAGCCAACCTTAGTCAACCGGATTGAGCGCATCGATCTGCGCAAGCCACAGACGCGAGCTGGCGTCACTCGGCATACGCCAATCGCCGCGCGGGCTGAGCGTCACCGAGCCCACCTTGGGACCATCGGGCAGGCAGCTGCGCTTAAACTGCTGGGCAAAGAAGCGACGGTAGAACGTACGTAGCCACGTGTGGACGGTCTTGGCGTCGTAGGCGCCCTCGAAGCTCTTGAGCGCCATGCGGTAGATCTTGCCCGGCTCAAAGCCAAAACGCAGCAGGTAGTAGAGGAAGTAGTCGTGCAACTCGTACGGGCCCACCAAATCCTCGGTCTTCTGCGCAATCTCGCCGTCGCCCGTGGGCGGCAGAAGCTCGGGGGACACCGGCGTATCGAGGATATCGAGCAAGACCTCGGCAATGCGCCCGCCAAAGACATCGGCGGCATAGCGTACCAGATGGCGCACAAGCGTCTTGGGCACGCTCGCGTTGACGGCGTACATGCTCATGTGGTCGCCGTTATAGGTAGCCCAGCCGAGCGCCAGCTCCGACAGGTCGCCCGTGCCAATGACAAAACCGCCAGCCTGGTTGGCCAGATCCATCAGAATCTGCGTACGCTCGCGCGCCTGGCTGTTCTCGTAGGTCACGTCTTGGACGGCCGGATCGTGCTCAATGTCCTTGAAGTGCTGCTCCACAGCCGCGTGGATCGAAACCTCGCGGAAGCTCACACCCAGGTCGCGAGCGAGCGACTCGGCATTCGACTTGGTGCGATGCGTCGTGCCGAAGCCGGGCATGGACATGGCTGTGATACCAGTGCGCGGCAGCCCCAGTGCATCGAAGGCACGCACGGTCACAAGCAGCGCTAGCGTGGAGTCCAAGCCGCCCGAAAGGCCGATAACCGCAGCCTTGGTACCCGTGTGGGCAAGGCGGGTCTTGAGGCCCGCAGTCTGCAGATCGAGGATCGTCTCGCAGCGCTCGGCCAAGTCGCCGTGGTCGGCCGGCACAAAGGGCGCGCGCGGGAAAACGCGGTCGATATCGCAGGCATCGCGCAGGACAGGTTCTTCGGCCAGCACGCCCTCAAACGAAAATTCAACGGTCGTGGCCTCCGGCGCATCGTCCGCGCGCGTCCACGTCGTCGAGCGACGGCGCTCGGCAACCAGACGGTCAAGATCGACATCGGCGACGGCCATATCGCAGGTAAGCAGTTTGGTCGCGGCGAGCTTCGAACCGTTTTCGTAGACAAGGTTCTCGCCTGCAAAGACCATGTCGGTCGTGGACTCGCCCTCGCTCGCGTCCGCATAGGCATAGGCGCAGTACAGGCGTGCGCTCTGGTTAGAGATGAGGCTGCGGCGATAGTCTGCCTTACCGATGATTTCGTCCGAAGCCGACGGGTTGAGAATCACCGTCGCACCGGCAAGCGCCATCTCGGTCGAAGGGGGCGCCGGCACCCACAGGTCCTCGCAAACCTCAACGCCAAGTACCATGTCCTCAGCGCCCTCGTCGCAGCAGCGGTAGACAAGCCCCGAACCCAGCGGAACCAGACCCTGACCGGCAAACTCGACCCACACAGGATCTGCGGGCGCCGGAGCAAACCAGCGGCGCTCGTAGAACTCGCCATAGTTGGGCAGATACTTCTTGGCCGTGAGGCCCAAAAGCTCGCCCGCGCAGCACACGGCGGCGCAGTTGTAGATATTCTCGGCAACCGCAACGGGAAGACCGATGGTAAAGACAATCGGCAGCTCACGAGTCTCATCGAGGATATGCACCAAAGCAGCCTCGCAGGCATGCAGCAGCGTGCGATTATGGAACAGGTCGGCCGCGGTATAGCCGCACAAGTTGAGCTCGGGCAGCACCAGCGCGCGAACGCCGCGCTCGGCAGCCTCGCGAACAGCCGCCAATGCAACCTCGACATTGTCCTCGACATCGGCAACGCGAATCTGCGGCGACGCCGCCGCCACACGCAAAAAGCCATCGTTCTTATTAGCTGAAACGCAGCATTGCCTTGTTGATCTGGACACTGGAGGCCCCTTCTACCCTGAGATTCAGTCTAACGGACGTTCACATATCTCTAACTAGCCAAAACAACCTCCCAGTTTACTGAGAGGCCAACCTGTGCTAAGAGCATGTATTTCAATAATATCTTTAATTAAAAAGGAGAAATCGATAATCGACTTCTCC
>CATWBO010000033.1 GCA_958349055.1 uncultured bacterium | reverse complement strand
ATCCATGTCAGACATTTTTGAGGGAAACTCGCCAGTCAATCTTTGGAAAGAATCCCATGAAACCAACCCCTCGGGCAGAAGCCTCCGACTTCGTCTGGCTGACGAATCATCCGGATTTGGAAGCAGATACGACGCTGCGAAAATGCGATGATTAGCATTAAACATGGCTAGCGATGCAGATGATAAGGTCTATTTAGACTTTGCGGACGTTCCGTTCATCAGCTTATCGTTTGCAGATGAGTTTATAAACAAATTGATGCGCGAGGTAGGCCTAGTCACCTTCATTAAAAAATACGCTATTGTGAATCTGTGCCAATCTTGCGCCGAAGCAATTGATTACATCACTAGAAACTGAGGTTCGACGCGTAACAGCAGACTAGAAGCTGAAGACCTTTAAACAAACAATCTCTTATGCAGGAGTATCGTGGATGATATTTCGAGCCCTGGCACATGCGGGCTGAGATCATTAACACATTTATGCAGGAGCAGCGTTATGAGTAAAACTCTTCTAGTGGGTGCCGGGGCGGAATGTATCGAGCCTTTTGGGCTTCTTGCTGGAAAAGAGTTCACATTCGACACTTGCTACTATCAGAATGAGGCATTGTATGAAGCCTTGGAAGAATTCTATCGAGGGCGACTTTCGAAAAGTGCAAATCGGGATACAGGAACTCCCTCCTCGTATCAAAAACTGTTTCTCTACTCGTCCAAAAACGTGGCGTTTCGCAAACTGTCCAACTATATCGTCAGCGCCTCTATGGATACATTTTTAGGCTCGCAGCTGAATGAGCATATTGTTAAGAGCCAGGATGACGATGAAGAGAATCAGCTTGATCCGTATGGTCGGGATCTTCTATTTGACATGCTGATCAAGAGAGATAAGGACGCCGGCTATGTGAGCGCTTTGAAGGAAGTGGCACTCAAGGTGATTCCGGACGATGCGTATTATGGGACTATAGAGACGTATTTCTCAAGCCTAATTAATCCTGCAAGGAGGAACAAATCGCTCTGGCGTTTGATCAACTATTATTGGAGCGCGTTCTTTTCCGTTGCTGAACCGCTGATTCGCAAGGCATTTGAAGACGATAGGCTATTTAAGCAGCAGGGTCTATATAGGTTTACATTAAATAATATCAATACCGTTATTGATGCGATAACGACACGGAACCAGTTTACCCTCCAAGATATCCAAGATACTTACTACGCAAGGTTACGTGGAAGATTTGATAACGTGTTGACGACGAATTACACGGGGCTTTCGGATTTTTTGTTTCCTGAGTTGACTGGAAATTCATGTGTATATCTATCAGGGGCTCTCTGGTTGTTCGAATCGCTTGGGTCTCTCACTTCAAGAGATGTGCGTAAAGAACCCATAGCTGCGGATGAATTTGTCTTCCCATTTCTTATGACACAAGTGCCGATTAAGCCAATTATCGATACGACCCAGCTGAGATCCTTTTCCAAGGCTATTGAGATACTCGACAACACGGACCTTCTCGTTGTTTTGGGCTATTCATTTTGCGAAAGCGATTCTCACATTTCGGCTATGGTGCGAGATTTCATGCAGCATTCGAATAGTCGTCTTATCTATCTCGACCACAGTAGAGATGAGACACCCTGCACCATCAAGAAAAAGCTGAGGCTTAATCCTGAGCATAGTTATAATATCGATTTTTTTGGCACTGGAGACAGCGATATAAACCGCCTTATTGACATTTTAAATAACGCCTGAGCGGCTGAATAACACTAGAAATTGCTCGGTGGTGAACCTAGTTAAGATCTCCAAGCTATTCCCGCATATTACGAGTAAGAAAGCTTGTCTCAAGCATTTCAACCTGTCGTTTCATGTTAAATCGCATCTTTATATTCCTATCGTAAGTTATATCGCGATTTATCGGTTTATATAAGCTTGTATAAGCCTATCGCGGAATATCATTGGTTCACCTGCTAAATCCAACATGTTGAGACAGAAAATTACCGCAGGATAGAAAGTTATTACACCTGTAAAAGTCATCGGTTCGTTCTAACAGACGTGTTGAATGACCCGTTATCCACGGCCTGAGGGAAATCGACCCCAACATGGTAAAGTAGTCGCAACAAGCAACCATGGAGGAACAATGCTCAGCATTCACTACGGCGACAGAGACGATGTGATTTATGACACATCAACATTCTTTGATTACAGTTATTCTCCCTCTTGGCTGCAAGATCCACTGTCACAGCGTATCATCAAATCTATTGACAATGGGACGGTTCTTGGTGCAAACGCAATCGACACCAAGGTGCTCGGAGTTATTCCACCCGAGAAATTATCAACGGGCACCAAAACACTTCTGCTGATGCTCTTTATGCCTCAAAATCTCTACAACGCCTCTACCTGCGGAGATAATTGCGCCTACTGGATTTTGCGCATCGCTTCTAAACATGACATAACCATTAACCTCTACCACATGATGGATTTTGGTAAAGGGCGTTTTACAGTCCGCGTCACCAATACCGGACAGATTGTTCACACCATGGATGAACTTATCCTTATCTCGGCAAAATGTCTGAGGGAGGCTCGAGCATGAGAGGGGAATACCAGCTGACCGTAAGAACCAATAAAGTTCAAGTCAAACTCACCATTCGTCGAAACCTGACCATCATCCAAGGCAAAAGCGCCACAGGCAAAACCACGCTGCTGGACAGCCTTCGTGCATACGAAAACCTAGGAGCCCAAAGCGGGATAACCGTTAATTGCGCAGCCCCCTGCCGAGTCATCGGCGGCATTAATTGGGAAGCGCAACTCAGTCGCATCGACAACAGTATTGTGTTTGTGGACGATACGCAAAAATTCGTAAGGAGCCATGCCTTCCAACATGCGGCTCGGCACAGCTCTAACTACTACGTCATAGTTGCCAGGGACGAATTGCCCCAGCTCCCCTATAGCGTTGATGAGATCTACGGCCTCAAAAACACCAACAGGGCCACAACAAAATATCCCGTCTACACACGCACGTACACTTCTACATACCGCATTTACGGAGACGAGCTCTACGATGGAGATCTACCAGAAGAAGTCATCGTCGAAGACAGCAACGCCGGCTATGAATTCTTTAAAGTCCTGTGTGCCAAAAGCGGAATTCGCTGCGTAAGTGCCGGTGGCAAATCAAACATATACGAAACCGCTCTGAGCTCCCCAGCCCAAAAGTTGCTCGTAATTGCAGATGGGGCCGCTTTTGGGCCCGAGATGCCCTATGTCTATTCGCTCAGGAGATTTAAGGAGATCGAGCTCTTTTTGCCGGAATCGTTTGAATGGCTTGTGCTGAGATCGGGACTCTTCAACGATGTCGAAACGCAAGACATGCTCCTTCATCCTGCCGATTTCATCGACTGCGAGAAGTTCTTCAGTTGGGAGCAGTTCTTTACTAAACAGCTTAGGGAACTGACCAGAGACAGCTACCTAGCCTATAGAAAAGAAGCTCTCAATCCCGCCTACCTACAGCAACATGAGCTCAACACGATTGCTGAATCGCTACCCAAACTCGGAATCACTTCGCGCTAGATCGAGAAATACTCGCTCTCAGCGGATAAGTTCGGCCCCAACCACGGATCGCCCGTCAAGAAAAACTCTGGCCAACGCTGCATGAACAGGGCTTGCTCGCGCTTCCAGCGGCGCAGCTTTTCCTCGTTGGCCTCTTCCCTGCCACGTGAGGTGAACTCGTAGTGATACAGCTCGGCATAGGGCGTATAGATGGTGCGGAAGCCCGCCTCCCATACGCGCAGGCAAAAGTCTGCGTCGTTAAAGCCAACGGCGAATTCCTCGTTGTAGCCGCCGACGCGCTCAAATACGTCGCGTCGCACCATCTGGCAGGCACCCGTCACGGCGCTAAAGTTGCCAGGGCGCACGGCACGGGCAAGATAGCCCTCGCGCTTTGCCGAGAAGTCCTGGTTGGCATGGGCAAGTGCGCCGCGCACGCCAACCAAAATGCCGGCATGCTGCACCAGATGATCGGCAAAGTAGAGTTTGGCGCCCACCACGCCCGCACCGGGACGCTGCAGATACCCCATCATCTCTTCGATAAAATCGGGGCTTATGACCTCGGTATCGTTGTTGAGCAGCAGCAGGCAGTCGCCCTTGGCGTGCTCCACGCCAAAATTGATGATCTGAGAGTAATTGAACTCGCCCGGCCAGTACACAACGCGCGCGATGCCCTTGCCTTCGGATGCTGAAGCCACGCGCTCTGGCAGGGTTTCGTAATACGCAAACGTCTCCGGGGCTTCGCTGTTGTTCTCCACCAAGACGATCTCGTAGTTGGCATACGTTGCCTTCTGGGCGATCGACATCACGCAGGCATCGAGCGTCTCAACGTGATCCTTGGTGGGAATCACAATACTCACCAGCGGCGCAGGCTCCGGCAGCGCATAGCGCATGCGGTAGACAAACGGCGTATCGGCCTCCTCGACCGTTCCGCAAATGCCCAGCGCGTTAAAGTGACGCTGAAGCGCAAGACGCCCGGCTTCAATAGCATACGGCTTGCTATCGGCAGAGCCATCGGCGGTCGATCCAGGATGAACGCGCCAGTGATACAGCACGTGCGCGACATGCTCAAACCGCGCACCCGCTGCAAGGCAGCGAAGCGTCAGGTCGTAATCCTGGGCACCCGCAACGTCTTCTGGAGACGTACCAATGTGATCGATGAGCGCCTTCCCCACCATCAGGAAATGCGTCACGCAGTTATGGCTATAGAGCAGGTCGACGTTGAGCCGCGTCTTAAAGACCGGCTGGCCCCACTCCCCCGTTTTCTGGAACATGTCCTCGTCGCAGAACAGGACCTGAGGACGCTCGCCCTCGGCCGCCTTATTCAGCGCGGCAACATAGTGGAATAACGCGTCCGGTTCCAGAATGTCGTCATGGTCCAAGAACGCGATGTAGTCGCCCGTCGTTTGCTCGATACCCGCGTTGGTGTTGACGACAATGCCGCCGTTGCCGGGAAGCTCGATGCGACGGATGCGCTCGTCGTTGGCACCTGCCGCAAGGGCGGCCACCGCATCCCATTCAGGCGAGGCATCCATAAGGAGCAGTTCCCAGTTGTCATAGCTCTGGGCTAGCACCGAATCCAGCAGCTCGCGCAGGTAGACCCGATCAGTCTTGTAGCACGGCACCACAATGCTCACGAGCGGCCTATAGGCAAAGGCCGCCGAAGCGACACGCTGGCACGCCAAATCACCCGGCTTTGCGCGATGCTGCTCAAACCAACGTCGATAAGCTGCGTCGTCTGCACGCGCGTCCTTCATGCGGTTCCAACTGTCGTCGACCATGCCGTTGTACAGGCGACCATCCATGGCGCAAAACCCGCTCTGGATCTGCTCTGTGGGATCGCTCACAATCGCGACAAAATCCCGTATATCCTGAGGCATCTCAACGCTCAGATACGTTTTATTGACGCGGCAACCGTTGCGCTGCGGCACATCGACCTGCGACTCAAACACATGCACGGTGGCATCGATGACATTCATATGCGTATCGAAGATCTTGAGCTCAGGTGCGCACTGGGGGTCTCCCGCCCAGGTAACCTCATAGCGCCACACCGCGCCGGCGTCTGCCGGTAAATAGCGAATGGCATCGATCTCGTAGCGACCGCAGCATTCGCCACGCTGCGCATCGCGGATAAGCGCGCACAGCGCAGGCTTTGCTTTGTAGTTAATCTTGGATTCCAGCTTGGCCACGCGGCTATCGAGGCGAATGGAGCCCAACCTTTGACCACCGGATGCAAAAACGACATCCATCGACGAGCCATCCAAAAACGGAAGCACCAAGACGGCGAGCTCGCGCTCGTAATCGGAAACGGAAGGGCAAAACGCCAGCACACGGCCATGATCGACTGGGAACACCAGCAACGGCACACAAGAACCGCTCGTCGTCGCATGGGCAAACGCTTGAGAACCCTCCCGCTCAATAAGCGCGGCGACATCCTGACCGGCAAAACGAAGCAGCACAAACAGACGGCCCTGGCTGCGGCAAAGCGCCAAACGCTTGATACTCATCTACACTTCTCGCTTTCCCAGGGCGTTCGCTGCCATGCGTTTGCAGGCACCCAGGCGCCCAAACCTCAAGACGTCGTAATCGAACATGAGCTTTTTACATGCACGGGCATTGGGACCCTTGCCGGTAAGCGCCGCACGCACCATAGCAGCAACAGAAGGAGCGCATTGTGCGAGCGCAGCATCGCCGCCCACGGCAGAACCGGCAAGTGCCGTAGCAACGGCAGCAAACACCTTGCCGCAGTCCGAACCCAGCAACCTGAGCGCATCGTACAGCACCAGATCGCATAGGAAGTACGCCAGGTCATCGGCGTGCTGTACATCGAGACCGTCGCGCTGCCAGTCAGCCAGCACCGCGGAGTAAATCTTCACGTGCTCCAGCAGACGTGTCTCGTCGTCGTAGCGCATGGTGTCCATGAGCGAACCCTTGCGCGCCACGCGGTAGTCGTACAGCTTGTTCGAAATAAGCGCGGTCTTGCGCGAGCGACCGTACACGGCAAAATCGAAGACCTGGTCCTCGCCATATTTAACGGTTTCGTCGAACACGATCCCGTTACCCAACAAAAACTCACGCTTGCAGGCGGTGCGCCAGGCAAAGGGGCGAGATGCTTCCTTAAACAGCAGGTCAGAGCAATAGCCTTCAAACGACACATCGCGCGGGCTCAGCACATAGTTAAGCCACGGATACCCCGCCTCCAGCGGATACGGATTCGCGCCAAAGGTCAACACGTCGCAATCCTCGCGTTCAAAGTCATCGACGATCACGTGGCATGCATCGGGCGTAAAGCGGTCGTCGGAATCCAAAAACGCAACGATAGGCGCCATGGACGCAGCGATGCCTGCATTACGTGCACTCGACAGGCCGCCGTTCTCCTTATCGACCAGCGTAAAGCGCGCGTCCTTTTCGCAATAGGCAGCCGCAATATCGCGCGAACCGTCCGGCGAGCCATCGTTGACCAGCACGCCTTCCCAATCGGGCATGTCCTGCGCAAGCAAGGAGTCCAGGCACCAGGCCAGACACTCCTCCACCTTATAGATGGGAACAACAACGGAAATCTTGGGGGTAACCATAGTCACTCGCTCCTACTGTGCGGCCGGAACGTCATCAGGGTGCGGGTTGTCGCCGTAGGTGCGCTGATACGTCAGCACGCGCCAGACCAGCGGCAGGCCGCCAATCTTAAAGTAATGCTTAAACGTATTGAGCTTGCCCGGCTTCTTAAAGTCAAAGCGCGAATCGATATAGGCGCGGGGCGATTTGACCATCAGGCGCAAGTCGGTCTCGCCACGCGGATCGAACAGCGACAGGTCAAAGCGACCAGCATCCCAATCGGACTTGAGCTCGGGAGAGGCCTTCTCCCAAAACTGCTCGCGCAACTCATCGACCAGGCGCTCATCATTCCAACGGTACGTATCGACCTTCATGCGCATTAAAATGCCCTGAAGCTGAGCCTTAAGCTCGGGGCGTTCATCCAAAAAGCGCTGCATCTCAGCATATTCGTCGCACACGCAAAACACCTTGTTGGGCGAATTAACGGAGCTCTTCTCGTTATCCTGGCGATAGCACAAAATGGGGTCCGCAATAAACGCGGCACGCTCGGCGCAAGCCCAAACCTTAAAGTTAAAGCCTGCGTCCTGATACGAGGCACCCGGCGTGGGAAGGAACCGAATCTGATTGTCGATGAGGAACTCGCGCCGATAGATAGCCGACCAAATGGAAGGTTTGCGGTAGAAGATGCCCGGGCGATCGACGGGGCGATACGCGGCGCCCGTCATATGCTCGTCGATGATCCCAAACAGCTCACGGCGCTCGTTGGGCGTGGACCAATACAAGTAAAAGTCGCCCTTTACCACATCGGCATGTTCAGCATCGGCCTTGGCGACCAGCTTTTGGAGCGAATCCTCAAACATAAAGTCGTCGGACTCAAGAATGCCCACGTACTCACCGCGCGCCATCTCCAGGCCGCGGTTCATCGAGTCGCCGTAGCCGCTGTTGGCCTTGTCGATCATCTTTACACGGGAGTCGCGCTCCATGTACTCGCGGATGATATCTGGCGAGCTATCGGTGGAGCCGTCGTTGATACAGATGATCTCGATGTCCTTGAGCGTCTGAGCCACGGCGGAATCGAGGCACTCGCGCAGGTAGCGTTCGACATTGCAGATGGGAACAAGCAGCGAAACTTTAGGGGTATCAGAGTTCTGCAAGAGAACCTCCTGTTGAATAGCGTGTAACAGGGTTATTTTAGCAGCCGGGTTGCGGCGGGCGGCAGCGCTTGGAATTAGATAAAGCGCTCCAGACAGGCTTTGAGACCGCGAGTCGAAAGATAGAACAGCGTGGCGTCTGCCATCGAAACGCCCGAGGTCGCCGCAACGAGCTTGTGGGCAACACGCCGAACGGCGCCCTTAGCAGGCATATCCGCCCACGCCGTTCCCAAAAACGTCGTGAGATCCATGTTGACGCGAGCCGCCACGCGATGGAAACCATCGGCATCCAAGCGCGCCAGGTCGAACACAATTAGGTCTAAAAACCAAGTTATCAGCTCGCCGGGGCACAGGTCCAAAAGACCGTAGGCCGCCCAGTCCTCCAAGACCTCCTCGAGCATCCTCATGTGGGCGTCAAGCTTTTTGGCGCGAGCATCGGCACTGTTGAACTCGTGCGTCGCCGATTCACTCTCCATCACGTAGTGGTAGAACTTGTCCGGCATGACGACGGTCTTGCGGGCAAGCGCATAAGCCGCAAATTGGAAGACGACGTCCTCGCCCAAAGCCAAACCGGGGGCGAAGCGAATGCCTTCGCGATTGAGCAGCTCGCGCGAAAAAGCCGCACGGCAGGCATAGGGCTGCGCATTCGAATGGAACAGCAGTTGGGGATCACGGGCGCCGAAGGTACCGGCTTTGGGGCTCATGAGTTGCTGGACGCGTTTGGGGGCAGCATCGGCAGGTTCACAGACGCCGCCAAAAACGGCGGCCTCGGCATCCGCAGACTCCATGACATGCAACACGCGCTCGACCGTCTGGGCATCGATGTAATCGTCGGCGTCCACAAAAAAGACGGTCTCGCCCTCGGCGGCATCGATACCGGCATTTCGAGCACACGAGACGCCCGCGTTTTCCTGATCAATCACCAGTACGCGATCGTCGGCCTGCGCGATCTGGCGCAACACGTTCAACGAGTCATCAGTCGAACCGTCGTTGACGCAGACAACCTGAATCGAGCGCTCGGACTGAGCCAACAGCGAATCGAGGCATCGCTGAATGGAGCGCGCGGAGTTATAAACGGGGACGACAATGGTAGCTTTAGGACACGAGGCCTCTCCCATGCCGACCTACCCCCTCAGCGATTCGATGAGGAAGGCGGCGACCACGCCTGGGCCTCCAACCGAGGCGTAATACTTAGCACGCCCCAAGGCACCATCCGTCGCAAAGCTCGGATGCACGTCAACCCAGCCCTCAGGATCTTTGAGGATGGCAGCGAGATTCGCGCGCTTCCACGGCTTGAGGTCGTCAAGCGAAAACTCCCCCGCGTCCAAAGCCGCCTGAAATTCCTTGGCCATCTGCACCAGGAACTCCTTATAGAACTTGGGCGCCAGGCGCACGTAGTTCCACATGTACGAATCGTACTTAATGAGCTGATTGAACTTGAGCATGCGCGCGACGTCATCACTTGCGTGGTCACGGGCATAATCCTCTCGAATCCAACGCTCAATCTCGGCATACTCGGTATTGACGCAAAAGACCTTAGCCGAAGAATTGACCGAGGAATTCTCGTTGTCCTGGCGATACGACAACACGGCATCATGCAGGTAAACAGCCTTATCGGCGCACGCGATCACCTTAAAGGCGAATGACGTGTCCTGAAAGGATGCCCCCGGAGTCGGCAGGAACGTAATGACGTTGCGCTCAAGAAAATCGCGACGGTACACGGCCGACCAAATCGACGGCTTTTGCTTAAAGAACTGCGTCGTATCGCTCGGGTGCACTGGCTTGCCACAGTCCTTGGCTTTAAACATCTCGTGCAGCGAACGGCGCTCCTCGGGCTTAGACCAGTAGAAATCAAAGTTCGCCTTCGCAAAGTCGGCATTATTGGTATCGGCGGCCGAGACAAGTTTTTCGAGTGCGTCGGGCGCCATAAAGTCATCGGACTCCAAGATGCCAACGTACTTGCCACGCGCCATCTCCAGACCGCGGTTCATCGAGTCGCCGTAGCCGCTGTTGGCCTTGTCGATCATCTTGACGCGCCCATCGCG
Organism: uncultured bacterium; assembly: GCA_958349055.1. Classification (GTDB taxonomy): domain Bacteria; phylum Actinomycetota; class Coriobacteriia; order Coriobacteriales; family Coriobacteriaceae; genus Collinsella. The sequence goes on along the minus strand of CATWBO010000033.1, from coordinate 18,144 downwards.
CTCCATATACTCGCGGATAATCGCCGGCGAGTTGTCGGTCGATCCGTCGTTAATGCAGATGATCTCAATATCCTTGAGCGTCTGCGCCAGGGCGGAATCGAGACACTCGCGCAGGTAGCGCTGAACATTGTAAATGGGGATAAGCAGCGACAGAACAGGGCTGCCAGAGGCGTTAGTAGACAAATGTGCTCCTTAGGAAATACCTGTCGTTTCATGGTATCAAAGGGTCAGCGCGCCAGCGGGCGTTTATATAATCTATGGAGCTCGCAGAGGAAAAACCGATACGAAAGGACGTCATGCAGCCCAAAGCCGCACGCAATATATCCATCGAAGCGCTGCGCTTAATCGCGGTCGCCGGTATCGCGGTGTTCCACACCTTTCAGTGGACCTTCCAAGCGACCTGCGTCGGCACGCCGGAATACGCGCCGCTTGCCGCCTTCCCCTATTCCGGCGTGCCCGGTTTTATTAACTTGCTGGGCTGCTGGGCCAACGAGGTCTTCTTTATGATCTCGGGCTATTTTCTCATCGCTTCTGCCGCGCGTGCTTGGGACGGTGGAGCAACGTGGAAGTCGCAAATGCAACGGACGGCGCAGCGCCTTGGCAAGGTCGTTATGCCCACTGCGTTTTATTGCCTCGTGGCACTCGCGTGGTCCACGGTCGTCTCCCCCATTCCCGATGTTACCCTCAACACGCACTACTGGTACACGCTAGGCCTTGAGTTTATCTGGGTCTATGCCGCCACGGTCTTCATGGCGCCATGGTTTGGACTGGCTAAGAGTCGACTCTCCCAGAAGAGCTACACGACGACGGTCATCGCCGTTGGTATCCTCGCATTTGTTGTTAACGGGTATATAGCCGCCATGAGTACGACAAGCGCCGGCGAGTTTTCTTGGCTCCAGAAACTCATGAGCGCCGTCACGTACGTTATCGCGTTTTTGATTGGCGGACTGCTCCGCGACGTAACCGGCGCCATGGATTCGGACAAGGCGGGCGCCTTGGGCACGCGGTCGCTCGCAGCGGTTTCGGCGCTCACCATCATCCTGGAAGGCGAACTCTCCTTCACCGGCAACCTCACGGCGATGGCAGCCCTCTCCTAAAATCGACCTCGCTGATCTCGTTTGCCCTCGCTGCCGACTCCTTGCTCTTTGCGGCAACCCGACGCAGTGCCTCAGGCAATCCGCGGACTGCGGGTGTCATCGTCACCTTATCGACCGCCACGCTCGGTTTCTATGTGATGCAGTCGCTCACCAGTAGCCTGTGGCGTCCCGTCTTCAACACGCTGCTCGCAAACATACTGGTCAGCCAAAACAGCCCTGCAGCTATATGTATCATCACGGGTACCGTCATTAGCATCGTCTTTGCTCTGGCGCTCCTCATCATCGATGCAGCTAGAAGCCTTATCGTTCGCAAGCTCAAACGGCAATAGACACGCTGCCGTCAGACGCCAAAGCCGCTACACCCGTGGCAGGTTCCTGCGTTTTATTCAAAGCTTGCCGTCAAGGTGCGCCGAGCCTTTACAATAGGACAGTCCCAAGGACGTATTCGATAGCTTCCGTGCAGCGCATGCGCGCCGCGCGTGAAAGGATATATTGCCCCATGCCTTCAACCCTTCCCGCCCCCATCGATAAGCTCGCCATCGTCGTCGTTACGTACAAGCGCCAGGAACTCCTGGCCAACTTATTCGACTCCATGACCGAGCTTACGGCAGCGCCCTGGCGCATCGTGATCGTCGATAACGAGAATTCGCGTGAGACCGAGGCCATATGCACCGCATTCAACGAGCGCCTGGCCAACCTGTGGGGCACCGACATCGAACAGCCCGACGCGAAGGGCGGCACCGACCGCGTCATCTACGCACCACAGCTCGAAAACGGCGGCGGTGCAGGTGGCTTCTCCGCCGGCACCAAATGCGCCTACGACCTGGGCGCCCAGTGGTTCTGGGTGATGGACGACGACGTGCTCGTCATCCCCGAAGGCATCGAGCGTCTTGCCAAGTGGACCGACCGCTACGATGTCATCCAAGGTTCGCGCCTGGACTTTGACGGCGGCGCCTTCTTCTGGCAGTACCAGCTCATCCTTTCACTCGGCATCCCCAACCCCATCGCCAAGTGGGATCTGGGTCCCGAGGGTTACCGCACCATGAACCAACTGTGCTTTGAGGGCGGCATGTTCTCGCGCCGCGTGGTCGACAAGATTGGCCTGCCCGACGCACGCTTCTTTATCTACGGCGACGATGCCTGCTACGGCTACGTGGCCAGCCAGCACTTCCCCGCCGCCGTGGTTGCCGACGTGGTGCTCAAGCGCGCCCGCGCCGTCTCCAACTGGGATATCGCCGGCAAACGACAGCTCAACTCCACGAGCGACACCAACCGCTACTACATCATGCGCAACCGCGGTTATCTGGCACGCTACATGCAGATCTACGGCGACTACCACCCTGTGCTGTTCCGTCTGGGCAATGCCGCGACCTTCTGCAAGGAGTTCATTCGCCTGGCTGCCGTTGACAAGTGCTTTAAGACCGGTATACCGGCGCTGCGCCGTGGCATGAAGGACGCCCGCAAGATCGTTAAGGATCCCAACTGGAAGCCCATGCCGCCCATGAAGGACGCAGAACACTAAAGGGCTTTCGCCCGCCGCTACAGTCGTTGGCACACCACGGACACACGCTGACCGTCAAAACCAAAGCCCCAACGCATGCGCCCGACGGCGGGGCGCGGCACGCGGATATCATCGATGCCGTCGCGTTCTATGTCGAGCAGTGCCTGAACCGCCAACAGTTCCAGGCCCAGGGCATCGACGCCAGGGTCGTACATCATGTTGATCGTTATCAGCGGTCGCTCATCGAGCATGCCGAGCGTGTCGGCCACGTCAAACACCCGACCGGTGGGAATCACCTGGATATCCCAGCGATCCGAGACGCCACTTCGCTTGGAGCTGGGATTGCAATAGCCGGGCAGTCCAAAGCAGAGCCCCTGAAGCGCCAGATGATAGGCTGTCGGCACATCTGATTGGCCCACATCGATGCCCAGATCGCCGATAGCACAGCTCAAAGCTTGCTTTACAGTGTCCTCGTCTCCTCGACACAGCCCGTCATGGAACGAGTCGATAACTCCAACGTCCTCAACGGCGCACTCAAACCATTCCAGAATTACAAGACGGAGCGCCTGACGCACTTCGTTATTAGGCAGACGCAGGGAACGAAGGCACGCGCCGTCCTCCGAATGCCCCGTCATATCCGTCGTAAGGAATCCAGACAGATACAGCGCAGTCCAGATATCTTCAGGCTTGGCGGCATCGACCTCCTCGGCATGCATATGCACTGGCGCCTCAATAAACCCATGCGGCTCAACCAAATCGAACAATGAGGACAGGCGAATGAGATTCCAGTCGCCGACGCATGCGCTCAGACGGTCGGCGTAACCATACAAATCCGCCCGAACGGGCGCGACGCAACCGCGATGTGCGTAGTCCACCACGCGCTCCGGGCTCGAGCAATAAAAACCACCAAGCAGGTAGCCCTCGAACCACTCACGCGCGTCATCCAGACAGCCGTTGCGACCGATGCAATCCAACAGCACCTGGACTTCGTCGTCCGAAAAACCGAACCATCGATCACACCAGCTCGACAGCGGTGTCGCCGATCGATAGGAAACCCCACGCTGGGACAACGCAAGCTCGGCAGGACCGGAGCGCTCGCCCATAAGACACGTCAATCGCAACAAGTTGCCGGCGTCGGCAATGGTGTCGAACAACATCCGGCTGAGCGACTCTAGGGAATCCACGTTACCGTCGTCCTTAGCGCCCAAACGCTTTGGACATACTGCGTCGTAGTCGTCTATCAGAAGAACAACCTGCTCATCGAAAGCTGCCTGGAGCAGTTTAATGAGTACGCCAAGCGCCGCATCGATCTCCTTATCGCTGGTCACCCCACGCGCCGCCCTCTCGATAAGACGGACCTCACGTCTTGACAGATCAGGCGCGGCAAGCAGCGGCAGCAATCGGGCGCACTCGTGCGCGACAGCGCTGCGAATAGCCGCCGCAGCATCGGTGTCGCGCCTCGCAGCGGCAGCCAAAAAGTCGAGAATGATAACCGGATAACACGCGTACTCATCACGATAGCGACCGCCGCCCGCCTGCCAAATCTGGGTGCCAACGAACGGGCTTCGATCCGGCCGTTGATCAGGTCGTTCCAAATAGCATTTGAGCATCGATAGATTCATGCTCTTGCCAAAACCCTTGGGCCGACAGCAAAGCGCAACAGATGCTTCGCTGTCCAATATATCGGCAATAAATATAGTCTTATCGACGAGTAAACACCGATTGATTGCATCGGAAAAGTCGTGCACATCAACCGGCAGAGCTGCGTTATCCGCATAATTGAGCAACCGTGCGCCAAACGCATGAGCAACACCATAATTCGCCTGTTCAGACACCGTAAACTCTCCTTCTAACGCAGCACGATGCCCATTGTAGCGAGCGGGTAGAGTGCAACAATATCGACATGCAAACGTTTCGGGCAACGGTAGCAACAGACCCCCGAGGGGGCATAACAAATCGTTGCACAACAAAAACGGGGCCCGATGCCGCCGCACCGGACCCCGTCCCAAACTCTTATAGAAAACGATCTGGAAGATTACTCCTCCGAGCCGTCCTCCCCAGAAGCCTTCTTCTGCTGATCGAGCTTATGCTTACCACTTACGATAGACGTAGCGCCCAGTGTGGCCAAGCTTGCACTAGCAAGGCTCGCCATCACAATCAGATCGCCCGTCTTGGGCATATTGCCGCCAGATGACTTGGTAGTTGTAGTCGTCGTGGTTGTAGTGGTCACCGTTTTGGAGTCATTCTGCTCCTGGACCTGGTTGTCAGCACCGCTCTTGTCGTCGTCTTTGGACTGTTTCTTTTCGCCCCCGGCCTTGCTCTTGTCCTTCTCCTCAGATTCAGACTTCTTATCCTCGCCCTTCTTCTGTTCGGACTTGTCGCTCTTCTCCTCAGAGCTAGAACCCTTGTCGGATTCGGTCTTCTCGAAAGCCTTGTCCTTGGAGTCGCCCTTTGCGGCTTCGGTCTTTTCCGCGGAAACCTGATCAGAGTTATCCTTGTTCTGGGTCGAGCCGTTATTGACGCCAGCCATCAGCGAAGAGCCCAGCGTAGAACCAAGCTGCTCGGAGAAAGAGGGCTTCTTGTCCGGCGAAGTAACGGGAACGTCCGGCGCCTTATTCGAGTCATCCTTAGAAGCATCGGAACCAGGGGTTGCGTCAGAGCCGGAGCCGTTGTTAGAGCCGGTGCCAACGGACGAATCGCTCGAGCCAGTGGAAGAGTCAGAGGAGCCAGCGTCGGTCGAACCAGAGGCGGCGCTGTCCGTATTGCCGGCAGAGCTTGAAGACGAATCGCCCGCAGCAGAGCCGTTCGAGGTAGAGCCGTTGTTGGTAGTGCCACCAGCAGAGCCATCACCGTCAGCATCGGTCGAAGGCGCATCCATCCTGTCATCGTTGGCATCGTCACTCGAGTCGTCATTCGAATCAGGTGTCGGCGAGGGCGCCGGCGTAGGCTCGGGCTGCACGGGCGTTGCAGCGGCAGCGGCCTCGTCCTCGGCGATATAAACCAAGCAGTCCTTCAGCTCGTTGCGGTAGCGGTTCTTCCAGCCCTCATGATACTGGGGCTGGCTCGAATACTTGGTCGCCACGTTATTGACCACACTGTTGGAAAGCGCCGTCACAAACTCGCGGTCGGACATATCGTTGGAGAGATTCGCCCAACGGAAGAAGTCCCTGCAGCCACCGGTGCCGCACATGTTGGTGATGCTCCACACCATGCCCTTAACGCAATCGGCACGGCCCGAAATATCAATACCCAAGCCGCTCTTGAGCCACGCCTCGGTCACTGCATAGTACGAGTTGTACGCATACGCATCCTGCAGAGCCGAAAACTCAGCAGGGTCGGTGTTATAAGCGCCCTGGAAGGCCTCCTGCGCAATACGGCCCAACTCGGTGAGCTGGCCATTCTCGTACATGGCATTGCTCGTGTTGGAAATCTCGCTGCCGCGATCAATCGCATCCTTGAGCATGCTGTATTTTTCGGGGTTGTAGTTGTAGGCCTGCTTCATAAACGGAATGAGCGACCATCGACGGTCGAACTGGTAATAACCCAGCGCGTTATAGCCGTCGCCATACGAAAAGCCCTGGTTGTAGTTGCCATGGCTCTCGTACTTGGTAAAGTACTTCATCTCGGGGGTCACGTTAACAAACGAAACGCCCTGGACCGACCTCAGCACGCCCGAGAAGGACTGCTGGGTATAGAGACCCTTATCGATATCGGTCGCATCCGAGGCAACGCCCGGTGTGGGCTCCTCGGCGGCAGCGGGTGCGGGTGCGGTAACGGCGCCAAACGAAAGCGCCAGCGTCAGGCCCGCGACAATCGCAGAATGCTTGGGCTGCATAAGATCCTCCCTGCATTGGTGTAGTTAAAGTGCGGTTTGCAAAGATAGAAATAAGTATTGCAGCTCGCCCGTTGTTGCACAACAACCCCTCGGTAAACGGCAACAACCCTCCGCGAAATCTTAAGGAATTGCGTTCAACCTACAGCTTAATGTCAAAGTTAATCTCGGGGACGGCAGCAAGGTCGGCTAACGTCACGCCGTCGACGTACTTTTCGATCACGTCGTCCAGACCGCGCCAGAATTTGACGGTCGAGCAGAGATCGCTGCGGGCGCAGCTGTTGTCGATACCATCGCACGCCACCGGAGCCGTGCTGCCCTCGACGGCGCGCAGGATGTCGCCGGCACGCACCTCGGCCGGGTCCTTGGCCATCATGTAGCCGCCGCCCTTGCCGCGCACGCTCTTAAGTAGGCCCGCCTTCATAAGCGGACGAACCAGCTGCTCCAGATACTTTTGCGAGATACGCTCGCGGTCGGCGACCTCGCGCAGGGCGATCTTGCCCTCGGCGTCACCAAGCGCCGCGATATAGATCATCAGTCGGAGGGCATAGCGGCCCTTGGAAGAAATGAGCATACCTACCCTCCCATCGCATCTGGGACAACATAACCAGGTTTGTTTGTCCCATTTCTTAAGTAAATGGGACAAACACAACAGGTTATGTTGTCCCAGAATTTGAAAAGTCGAGTGGATTAGTCGGGTTTTCCCTTGACTAACGCCGAGCCCATAGTAACTTTATTCCGAGAAGATTCCTAGGGTTTCGTACACCCATGAGTACACCATATACAGAGAGGGACAGCATGAGCGCAAATCCGCTGCTTTCCATCGAAGGTCTGACCGCCTCCGTGGACGAGAAGACCATCCTCCACAACGTCAACCTCAACGTCGCCGCCGGCGAGACCCACGTGCTGATGGGACCCAACGGCGCCGGCAAGTCCACCCTTGGCCACCTGGTCATGGGCGACCCCGTCTATACCGTCAACGACGGCCGTATCGTCTTTGACGGCCAGGACATCACCGAGCTCACCACCGACAAGCGCTCGCGCGCCGGCCTGTTCCTGAGCTTCCAGGCCCCGGTCGAGATCCCGGGCGTGCCGCTGTCGAGCTTTTTGCGCGCCAGCATCGCCGGCCGCCCCGGCCTGGAGATGAAGGGCAAGGAGTTCCGTCGTCGCGTCAAGGAGCTCGCGGCCGAGCTCAACATGGACACCGCCTACCTCAACCGCGAGCTGGGCGTAGGCTTCTCGGGCGGCGAGAAGAAGAAGGTCGAGATGCTCCAGCTTCTGTTGCTGCAGCCCAAGCTCGCCATCCTCGACGAGACCGACTCGGGCCTAGACGTCGATGCGCTTTCCACCGTCAGCCACGGCATGGACGCCTACCGCAAGAGCTGCGACGGCTCCATGCTCATCATCACGCATAACACGCGCATCCTGGAGCACCTGGATGTCGACCGCGTCCACGTTATGGTCAAGGGTCACATCGTGCGCGAGGACGACGCCTCGCTCATCCCCTGGATCGACAAGAACGGTTTTGAGACCTTCGAGCGCGAAGCCGCCGAGCAGCGCGCCCAGGCCGAGGCCGCCGCTGCCGAGCAGCAGGCGTAAAGGGGCGACGCAATGACCAAGAACCGCACCGAGGTCGCGGACATCGACCGCAGCCTCTACGACTTCACCTATGGCGAGGAGGGATTCGAGCGCCTCGACGCCGGCATCACGCCCGACATCGTTCGCGAGATCAGCGCAAAGAAGGACGAGCCACAGTGGATGCTCGATCTGCGCTTAAAGTCCCTCGAGATCTTCAATCGTTTTCCCGACCCGACGTGGGGCCCCTCGATCGAGGGCCTGGACATGGACAACATCGTCACCTACGTCAAGCCCAACACCGACCAAAAGCACGACTGGGAGTCGGTGCCCGACGACATCAAAAACACCTTTGAGCGCTTGGGCATCCCCGACGCCGAGCGCAGCTACCTGGCAGGCGTCGGCGCGCAGTACGACTCCGAGCTCGTCTACCACAACATGCAGGACACGGCGTCCAAGATGGGCATCGTCTACTCCGGTATTGAAGAAGCCCTGCACGATCCACAGTGGGAACCGCTCATCCACGAGAAGTTTATGACGCTCATCCCGCCCACCGACCACAAGTTTGCGGCCTTGCACGGCGCCGTATGGTCGGGCGGCTCGTTTGTCTACGTGCCCAAGGGCACCAAGTTGGACTTCCCGCTGCAGAGCTACTTCCGCCTTAACGCCAAGGGCGCCGGCCAGTTTGAGCACACGCTCATCATTGTCGAGGACGATGCCGACCTGCACTTTATCGAGGGTTGCTCCGCGCCCAAGTACAACGTTGCCAACCTCCACGCCGGCGCCGTCGAGCTCTTTGTGGGCAAGCGTGCGCACCTGCGCTACTCGACCATCGAGAACTGGTCCAAGAACATGTACAACCTCAACACCAAGCGTGCGCGCGTGGACGAGGATGGCGACATCGAGTGGATCAGTGGCTCCTTCGGCAGCCACGTGGGCTACCTCTACCCCATGAGCGTGCTCAACGGCCGCCGCGCCCGCTCGAGCTTTACCGGCATCACCTTTGCCGGTGCCGGCCAGAACCTCGACACCGGCTGCAAGGTCGTGCTCAACGCGCCCGATACCTCGGCAACCGTCGAGACCAAGGGCATCTCCAAGAGCGGCGGCATCCAGACCTTCCGCAGCTCCATCGTGGCCACGCCCAAGGCCGAGGGTTCCAAGGCAACCGTGAGCTGCCAGTCGCTGATGCTCGACGACCAGAGCCGCTCCGACACTATTCCGGCCATGGACATCCGCGCCAAGAACGTCGACATCGGCCACGAGGCCACCATCGGCCGCATCGGCGACGACAAGGTGTTCTACCTGATGAGCCGCGGCATCTCGGAGGAAGAGGCCCGCACCATGATCGTCAACGGCTTTGCCAACCCGGTCTCCAAGGAGCTGCCGCTGGAGTACGCCGTTGAGATGAACAACCTGATCAAGCTCGAGATGGAAGGAGCGATCGGATAATGAAACAGACCACCAACACCGCTGCTACCACCCTTGAGCAGGTCAATGCGATGCCCGCAGCAACCTGGGGCTGGCTGAAGATGAATCAGACCAAGCTCGAGCTCTCTGACGAGCTTGCCGCCGCTCCCACCGAGGCCGTTGAGGTCGAGGGCTTGGACGAGCAGTTTACCGGCGTGACAGACGCGTTTGAAGCCGCCATGGACGCTATGGCCGAGCGCTTCCCCGAGCGCCGCGCCTCCGCCCCCGGCGATGCCGCCGACCGCGCCCGTATCACGCCCGAGACCGAGCTCGACGTGCCCGCCACATCCGTCTACCAGGCCGGCGCCATCAAGCTCGAGGAGGAGCTCTCCCCTGCTGAAGCCTTCGAAACCGGCATGGGCGAGGCTGCCTACGCCTACTTGGCCGAGCACGCTACCAAGCGCATCGTCATCGATGTGCCCGCATACAAGCACGCCACAGTTACTGTGCGCGTGAGCGGTGTCGATGCAGCCGCGGCCATCGCCGCCATCGACATCGTCGCCCGCCCGCAGGCAACGCTCGACCTGCAGATTGCCCTGGACTCCCCCGTTGCCGGCGAAGGTGTCGTGGGCTCCGTGCTACGCGTGTGCGCCCACGAGTACGCCACCGTCAACGTGACCTGCACGCAGACGCTCGACGATAGCTGGATCGCGCTCGACGACACCGGCCTGTTCCTGGACGAGAGCGCGCGCGTCAACGTGCAGCACACCGTCCTGGGTGCCGGCGCCAGCGCCACCGGCCTTGCCGGCGACCTGCTGGGCGATACCGCCAAGGTCACCATCGATACTGATTACCTGGGCGCCCGCGAGCAGGTGCGCGACTTTAACTACGAGCTGCGCCACCGCGGTCGCAAGACCGAGTGCGAGATCGACGCCAACGGCGTGCTGACCGGCACGTCCAAGAAGGTCTACCGCGGCACCATCGACCTCGTGCACGGCTGCAAGGGTGCAACCGGTACCGAGCGCGAGACGGTGCTTTTGGCCAACAAGGGCGTCGACAACAAGACCGTTCCCGTCATTCTCTGTGACGAGGACGACGTCGCCGGCAACCACGGCGCCACCATCGGTCACGTCCGCGACGAGCAGCTGTTCTACCTCGCCTGCCGCGGCCTTGACCAAAACGCCGCCGAGGACCTGTTCATCCGCGCCAAGCTGGAGGACGCCGCGCTTTCCGCCACCGACGAGCGTACCCGCGCCGCTGTCGTCCGCCTGGGCAACAACCTGATCGACAACTTTGAAGAGGAGCTCGCATGATCGACACCGAGCACGTTAAATGCGACACCTGTACTGCCCCCGAACCCATGGAACTCGACGCCAGCGACGAGGCTTCGCGCGGCTGGCCCACCGTGGACATCGAGACCAACCCCTACAAGGGCCAGTTCCCGCTGTTCCAGCAGCACCCCGAGATCGCCTTCCTCGATAGCGCCGCCACCGCGCAGCGTCCCGCCTGCGTGCTCGATGCCGAGCGCGACTTCTACCAGCGCATGAACGCCAACCCGCTGCGTGGCCTGTACTCGCTGTCCGTCGAGGCCACCGACGCCATCGCGAAGGTCCGCCAACAGATCGCCGACGTCATCGGCGCCGCCCAGGCCAACGAGGTCGTCTTCACCCGCAACACGAGCGAGTCGCTCAACCTGGTCGCCAAGAGCTTTGCACCCACAGTGCTCGAGCCCGGCGACGAGGTCGTCATCACCATCATGGAGCACCACTCCAACCTGATCCCGTGGCAGCAGGTCTGCCGCGAGACCGGCGCCAAGCTCGTCTACCTCTACCCCACCAAGACCGGCCAGCTCACCACCGAGGAGGTTCTGTCCAAGGTGGGCCCCAAGACCAAGATCTTGGCCGTGGGTCAGGTCTCTAACGTGCTGGGCGTTGAGAACCCGGTCAAGAATCTCGGCAAGCTCGTGCACAAGTACGGCGGCTATCTGGTCGTCGACGGCGCGCAGTCGCTGCCGCACATGCCGGTCGATGTGGCCGATCTGGGCGCCGACTTCTTTGCCTTTAGCGCACACAAGGCCATGGGCCCCATGGGCATCGGCGTGCTGTGGGGCAAGATGGACCTGCTCAACGCTATGTCGCCCATGCTTACCGGCGGCGAGATGATCGATTCGGTCACCGAGCAGGACGCCGTCTGGGCGCCCGTCCCCGAGAAGTTCGAGGCCGGCACGCAGGACGCCGCCGGCATCTTCGCCACGGGCGCCGCACTCGATTACCTGGTCAACACGGTGGGTTACGAGAACATCCAGGCACGCGAGCAGGCACTCGTCCATTATCTGATGGGCGAGCTCATGCAGCTCGACTTTGTCCAGATCATCGGCTCGATCTACTGGGACAACCACCACGGCGTCGTGAGCTTTAACGTCAAGGGCATCCACCCGCACGACGTCGCGAGCATCATGGACATGGACGGCGTCTGCATCCGCGCCGGTCACCACTGCGCGCAGCCGCTGCTCACCTGGCTGGGCGTCGAGAACCTTGCCTGCTGCCGCGCCAGCGTAGCCTTCTACAACGACAAGGCCGACATCGACAAGTTCATCACCGGCCTGCATCACGTTTGGAGCACGTTCAATGGGTAATCTGTACACCTCCACCACATTTATGGAGCACAACTCGCACCCCGACTACAAGTACGAGATGGACGCCCCCACGCACGAGCACGACGGCATCAACCCCAGCTGCGGAGACGAGCTCACCTTGCAGCTACGTGTCGAGAACAACGTGATCGAGGAGGCCTCCTTTACCGGCCACGGCTGCGCCATCAGCCAGGCAAGCGCCGACATCATGGCCGACCTCATCACCGGTGAGACGGTCGAGGAGGCTCGCCGCCTGGCGGAGCTCTTCCTCGCCATGATCCGCGGCGAGCAGCTCTCCGAGGAGGACTTGGAAGACCTGGACGAGGCAGCCCAGCTCCAGGACATCTCGCACATGCCCGCCCGCGTCAAATGCGCCGAACTCGCCTGGCGCACCCTCGACGGCATGCTCGAGGGGCAAGCTAACCAGTAGCGCATGCCCCGAATCCAAGGTTTTTGATTGCCGAGCCGCCCGATACGGGCGGCTCGGCTTTTTCATAACGGTTGGGACACACAAAGTCCGCGCATCCGGCGCCCGGTCTGTCATTTACTGCACTGCCGGCTACGAACACGGGCGTTTTCCACAGCACCAAAGGCCTGCGGCAGGGCCCCGGGCCCGCCAAGCAATGCGCCAAGCCCCGTCCTGCTGGGCTCCGGTTCGCTTCGCGCCTGCCACAGACGGGTCCCATAGGGAGCGGCGTGCATTTTTGCGAGTATTCAGCACGCCAAGCTGTGTGCATACGCATCGGAAGCGTTAATCAACGTCTCCGGGCACATAACGATTGTGTTTTAGAACAAACATCGCGGTCTGACGGGACGCAGGCACGTGCTTCGGGGGTGCAACGGCAGGGATCAATAGCTTCGGGGCCCATATGTTGCAAGATTGTGGCAGTGCCGACAGCACCACGATGCTGAAAACTCCGTTTTTTGCACAGCGCAGACGGGGGTAGGTACGGGCAAACCCGGACTGAGCCGTTATTTTATGCAAGATGGCGATTGTTCTATGCATATTAAGAAGTGCAGTTACCGCACCGAGCTTTTGAACGCTGGTTGCGCGCATAGACGACCCCAGCTACAGTGAACAGGCAACCCTACATCACGTTTCCGCGAGCCCGCATCGCCGTTCGCGCGCGGGCGCGCACGATACGAGAGACGGTACTTTTGCCAATCCCGGTATACCGCTCAATCTGGCGCACCGTAAAACCGGCATCGTGCAATCCAAAAATAACGGTATCGCGCTGCGTCGGTGGCGCAGTTTTAACCCCGTTGAGCGGAACCCCGAGACTCTTCGCCAACTTGCCGGCAAAGGCGTGGCGTTCCCACTCCGCCTCTTTCATATCGCCCAGCGCTGGCTCGCCGCCGTCGGGCGTCGAAAGCGAATAGGCAATAAAGCCCTCGGCAGAACCAAAAAGCTCAAGTACGCAAGAAGGATCAGAAAATCCCCTCGCGACATCAGCCGCATCACCGTCGTAAGCACGTAAATGCTCCGCAAAGCTGCTCCAGAGATAACGCTCAATGAGACTGATGCCCGCCTCCTGCGGATCGGCGTGTACGGAGCGAATAGCCTCCATCACCTGCCAGTCGGTATCGAGCGAGCGCCGGTCAAAACGGTTCTGGAACAGATGGCCTGTGCGCCCCGCGCGTTTATTGAACCGCCGCGCGTACGTCAAAAGCAGCCGGTGCATCGCCGCACTCATCCTGTCCTCGTAATCTGCAAGCACCAGATGCACGTGATTGCCCATAAGGCACCAGGCGATAACCGTCACGCCCGCCTCGCGGCAGCACTCGCGCATCAGCTCCAAAAACTCCCACCGGTCTTCATCGCCCTCAAAGATGAGCTGCTTGCCCACACCGCGGGCACAGACATGGTAAAAGCCGGTAACCGTTCTCCAAACGCGCTGCATGGCGCTCCCTTCGCCGGGATCTGATTGCCATCCAATACAGCACGATTGAAGCGTGCTATCAAAACAAACACGTAAAATGGCATCCGCGCACGGCAAATGGCAGCAAACAACCGGCGAACGGCACTGCAGCACAGGTCAGACAATGCAACGTTTCCGCAAGAGGACCAAAAGCGACAAAAATGGAACGCGCGCTTCTGATGAATATATCTCATTTAAATCGTTTCAATTGAAAGTTCCGCGCATCTCGCTACGAAAACTGAGCCGTTCGCCGAATATTCCGTGCATTTCGCGGTATTATAGGGGCTGCATGTCATGTCCCTTTCGAAGGGTCGCCCGGCAATCGCCAGCCACGACCCCCAGACGGGACGCCAACACGATAGAGAGGAGAGGCATGCAGTACTCACAGGAAGTGGAGAACATGTGCCCCGTTGCCAAGGGTGCATACCACGGCCCCGCACCCATCCCCGAGGAGGGCAAGTGGGTCCAGGCTAAGGAGATTTCCGACATCTCCGGTCTTACGCACGGTGTGGGTTGGTGCGCACCTCAGCAGGGCGCCTGCAAGCTCACGCTGAACGTCAAGGACGGCATCATCGAGGAGGCCCTCGTTGAGACCATCGGCTGCTCGGGCATGACCCACTCTGCCGCCATGGCTTCCGAGATCCTTCCCGGTAAGACCATCCTCGAGGCCCTCAACACCGACCTCGTCTGCGACGCCATCAACGTTGCTATGCGCGAGATCTTCCTGCAGATCGTTTACGGCCGCAGCCAGACCGCGTTCTCCGAGGGCGGCCTGCCCGTGGGCGCCTCCCTCGACGACCTCGGCAAGGGCCTTCGCTCTCAGGTCGGCACCATGTTCGGCACCAAGGCCAAGGGCGCTCGTTACCTCGAGCTCGCTCAGGGCTACGTCACCCGCATGGCTCTCAACGACAAGAACGAGATCATCGCATTCGAGTTCCTGAACCTCGGCAAGTTCACCGATGCCGTCAAGGCCGGCAAGACCCCCGAGGAGGCCATCGCTGGCGCTATGGGCCACTATGGTCAGTGGGAGAACGCTGCCAAGTACATCGACCCGCGCACCGACGAGGAGACTCACTCCGTCGCCAGCGTGTTCCCGGTTCACGAGTAGAAAGGGAGGGAAATAACTATGACTGTTACGTTCGAAGGTTACGAGCGCCGCGCTGACAAGATCAACAAGTGCCTCGCCGACAACGGCATCGCCTCCCTCGAGGAAGCTCTGCAGATCTGCACCGACAAGGGCTTCAACCCGCGTGAGATCGTCAACAACACCCAGTCCATCGCCTTCCAGAACGCCGAGTGGGCCTACACCCTCGGTTGCGCTCTCGCTGTCAAGCGCGGCGCCAAGACCGCTTCTGAGGCTGCCGCCATCATCGGCGAGGGCATCCAGGCCTTCACCGTTCCCGGCTCCGTCGCCGAGGACCGCAAGGTCGGTCTGGGCCACGGCAACCTGGGCGCTATGCTGCTCTCCGACGACACCGAGTGCTTCGCCTTCCTGGCCGGCCACGAGTCCTTCGCTGCCGCTGAGGGCGCTATCGGCCTGGCTCTGAACGCCAACAAGGCTCGTAAGAAGCCGCTGCGCGTCATCCTCAACGGTCTGGGCAAGGACGCCGCTCAGATCATCGCCCGCATCAACGGCTTCACCTATGTGAAGACCCAGTTCGACTACTACACGGGCGAGCTCAAGGTTGTCGAGACCATCCCCTACTCCGATGGTCCCCGCGCTGCCGTTAACTGCTACGGCTCCGACGACGTCCGCGAGGGCGTTGCCATCATGTGGCACGAGAACGTCGACATCTCGATCACCGGTAACTCCACCAACCCCACGCGCTTCCAGCACCCCGTCGCTGGCACCTACAAGAAGGAGCGCATCGAGGCTGGCAAGAAGTACTTCTCCGTCGCTTCTGGTGGCGGCACTGGCCGTACCCTGCACCCGGACAACATGGGCGCCGGCCCTGCCTCTTACGGCATGACCGACACCATGGGCCGTATGCACTCCGACGCCCAGTTCGCCGGTTCTTCCTCCGTGCCTGCGCACGTCGACATGATGGGTCTCATCGGCATGGGCAACAACCCCATGGTCGGTGCCACCGTCGCCTGCGCTGTCGCCGTCGAGGAGGCCCTCAAGGCCTAATCGCGCCCGCGCGATGCTCACATACTTGAGCTTTGGAGCCGCTATCCGCCCGGGTAGCGGCTCTTTTTTATTCCCGAGGGCAGCCAACGCCGATATATCAGTTGCGGTGAAATACGGACTGATTAGCCCCTATACGAGTCAAAACAGTCCGTATTCCACCGCAACTCAATGAGGGATGGAGTGGAGCGTCCAAGTGTCCGCGACGTCCACCTGCGATATCGGCCCTTTACCGATTAACGGAATCTTTTCGGTGCCTTTGGCGAGCGCCCGTGCGACAATGCGCCGGACGAGAAAGGAATCCGATGGAATCGACTGATGTACTGGTAATTGGATCTGGCATTGCGGGCCTCTGCGCCGCCATCGAGGCGGCACGCGCGGGTGCGACCGTCACCGTGGCGAGCGCCGGCAAGACCATGAGCGGATCGAGCTTCTTCCCGGGCACCTGGGGCCTCGGCCTTATCGGACCCGTCGACGAAGATGACGAACAAGACCTCATCTACACCATCCAGGCCGTCGGCGGCGGCGTTGCCGACCCCGAGCTCGTCCAGACGTTTGTCCACAGCATTCCCCAGGCGATTCAATGGCTCGAGCAAGACTTGGGCGTTGAACTCCAACGTCCGCAAAGTGCTGAGAGTGCCCAGCAAAAGCAATTTATCCCCTGTTTTGACCATAAGACGCGTATGTGGCGCGGTCTCACCCGCAAGCCCCTTGAGGACGCTCTGACAGCCCAGATCAAATCGCTCGGCATTCGCCTGCTCCCCCACCATGAGCTTATCGACCTTATCGAGGGTGCAAGCGGCAGAATAACCGGCGCCGTACTCTATAACCGCGCCGAGGGGCAACTCGAGTCCATTGCGGCCAAGGCAACGATCATTGCCGCCGGCGGCACGGGTGGACTGTTCGAGCGCAGTCTCACTTCGGCAGACGTGCTCAGCTCCTCGCAGGCCATCGCCTTGGCGCACGGCGCCTCCCTTACTAATATAGAGTTCATGCAGATGATGCCCGGCTTCATTGAGCCCAAGCGCAACCTGGTCTTTAACGAGAAGACTTGGCGCTACGTCAAAATCGACCAACCGGTCGATATTGCCGAAGATAAACTTGGCGATTTGCTCGAGCAGCGCTCCGGATATGGCCCCTTCACTTCACGCTTGGCCTCTCGCGCTATCGACCTCGCCATCGACCAAGCGGGTGCAGAGGGCCTAGCGCTGCATTACGACTTTCCCCGCGAGGATGTTCCCGAATTTGTGCAGACCTTTGCCGCCTGGCTGCAAGACGAGCACGGCATCGCCCCGACCGACGAGATGCGTGTAGCCATGTACGCCCACGCAGCTAATGGCGGTATCAAGATCGATAAGACAGCGTACACGGGCGTTGAGGGCCTCTACGCTTGCGGCGAGGCGACAGGCGGCATGCACGGTGCCGACCGCATCGGCGGCCTGTCGAGCGCCAACGGCATCGTCTTTGGACGCATTGCCGGCGCATCGGCGGCACAAGCGGCACAGGACGCCTCTGAGACGCTCCTGAAGACGGATGTCGCCCTCCCCCAGCGCGGCCTCGCCAAGGCAGATGCAGAGCGCCTGACACGCAGCCTCAAACGCACGATGAGCACCTACTGCATGATCAATCGCACCGAAAAGGGCCTATCTGCAGCACAACAAGAACTTGAAGGCCTAAAGTCCGAGTCTGCGGCCTTGAGCATGGCAGACGCACAAGATAGCGAAATCGCAGCCCTCGCCCGCCTCCAATCGCAACTTCTGCTGGCAAAGGAGATGGTCAAAGCCATGCGCAAGCGAACCGAAAGCCTCGGATCACACTATCGAGCGGACTAAGCTGGCACCTATCTAGAACAGAACACAACTTCTCGATATTTATTGAGCCCAACGGCACGCTTTAGCACCATCAAAATAGTGCTAGAAAAGAAACGCCATCATATCCGTGATATAGACCCTTTTATGTCCTCGCGGTCGCGTATCCTCTTTAGGCGAGTAGTTACCACTGTTAGCGCCGGGCGATTTTAGCCGCTAATAGTCAAACGATTTTGACCAATCCC
>CATWBO010000032.1 GCA_958349055.1 uncultured bacterium | reverse complement strand
ATATAAATTCATATAAGAATACATAAGTAAGTATAACCCCCAACAAGGCACCCATATTACTTTTATATAAGAAGTCCGAGAAAGAAAAAAGAAAAAGACGCTTTACTAAAAAAATTAGAGCGCTATAGTTGTAGGCAACGAACGGAGCCCTGCAGTACAGCAGGACCGACCGTTTGGGGACGGTTTTGTTTTGGTGGGTCGGATATCCGGAAAACCGGCGCGCGCCCGCGCCGGATAACCTGCCAAAGCAAACCCGTCTCCAACCGGAAGCTCTAGAACACGAAAGTGAGGACTTGATGGCACAGTATCAGCTGCCCCGTGACTTCTTCTTTGGCGCCGCTATGTCCGGCCCGCAGACTGAGGGCCAGTGGAACCAGGGCGGCAAGCTCGAGAACCTGTGGGACACCTGGTCCATCCAGGATCTGGGTTCGTTCTACAACCGTGTTGGCTCTTATGCCGGCAATGACTTTATGGCTAAGTACCAGGAGGACCTTCGCATTATGAAGGACTTGGGTCTGGATACCTATCGCACCTCCATCCAGTGGAGTCGTCTGCTCGATGCCGACGGCAACCTTAATGGGGAGGGCGCCGCGTGGTACCACGAGCTGTTCCGTGCCTCTCGCGAGGCCGGCTTGGAGCCGTTCGTCAACCTGTACCACTTTGACATGCCCACCTACCTCTTTGACCGCGGCGGTTGGGAGAGCCGCGAGGTCGTCGAGGCTTACGCTCATTACGCCGATGTGGCCTTCCGCGAGTTTGGCCAGGAGATCAAGTACTGGTTCACCTTTAACGAGCCCATTGTCGAACCCGAGCAGCGCTATCAGGAGGGCGTGTGGTTCCCGCAGCTCCACGACTATAGCCGCGCTCGCACCGTTCAGTATCACATCTCGGTGGCGCATGCGCTGGCCGTGGCCAACTACCGTCGCGCCTATGACGAGGGCGCCGTTCGCGCCGATGCCAAGATCGGCATGATTAACTGCTTTACCCCGGTCTACACCAAGGAGAACCCCAGCGAGGCAGACCTCGAGGCCGTGCGTATGACCAGCGGTATCAACAATCGCTGGTGGCTCGACCTTATTACCAAGGGTGAGCTTCCCGCCGACGTGCTCGACAGCCTGGCCGAGGGCGGCGTTAAGCTCCCGTTCCGTGCCGGCGACCAGGAGATTCTCAAGCAGGGCGTTGTCGACTGGCTCGGTTGCAACTACTACCACCCCACGCGCGTCCAGGCTCCGGCGAGCAAGATCGACCAGTACGGCCTGCCGCACTTTGCTGACGAGTACGTATGGCCCGACGCCGTTATGAACGAGAGCCGCGGCTGGGAGATCTACCCGCAGGGTCTCTACGACTTTGGCATGGACTGCGCCAAGAATTACCCCGATCTTGAGTGGTTCGTATCCGAGAACGGTATCGGCATCATGGACGAATACAAGAACCGTGACGCCGAGGGGACCATCCAGGACGACTACCGCGTCGACTTTGTGCGCCAGCACCTAGAGTGGGTCGCCAAGGCAATCGCCGAGGGCGCCAAATGCCGCGGATACCATTACTGGGCCGTCATCGATAACTGGTCTTGGGCTAATGCCTTTAAGAACCGTTACGGCTTTGTCGAGGTCGACCTCATGGACGGCTACAAGCGCCGTCTTAAGAAGTCGGCAGCCTGGCTCAGGCAGGTCGCTACGACCCACGTGGTTGACTAGCGACCGGGCAAACGCCCAAACCGCGCGCCGTCGCGCGCAAAACATGGCACATCTGGTGGCAGAGGGCGACAGACCACCGTGCGCATAGGAAAAGGCCGGATTTGAAAGTTAGGAGCAATCATGGCCAGTGACAACGGAAAGAGCTTCCTCGACAAGTTTGCCGAGGTCTCTGCGAAGGTGGGAAACCAGGTTCACCTGCGTTCCCTGCGCGATGCCTTCGCAACCATCACGCCGCTCTATATCCTTGCGGGTATCGCGGTTCTTATTAACAACGTCGTGTTCCCCCTGTTCCCGCTCGATGCAGCGGGCCTTGCCAACCTTCAGACCTGGGGTTCGGCAATTACGCTGGGCACCCTCAACGTCTCTGCCATTATCTTGGCCGGATTGATTGGCTACAGCCTCGCTAAGAACGAGCGCTTCGATAACCCGCTTGCCTGCGTGGTCGTCGCCATCTCCGCTTTCGTCATCATGATGCCGCAACAGATCACTGCCACGCTTGCCGCCACGAGCCCGCTGCTCACCGACAAGATTACCTCTGCCGAAGTCACGGGCGCCCTTTCGACTGCCAACACCGGCACCAACGGTCTGTTCGCGGCCATTATCATCGCCCTGCTCTCCGTCACCCTCTTCATCAAGATTTCCGGCGTCGAGAAGCTTAAGGTCAAGCTGGGCGAGGGTGTGCCTCCCGCGGTCTCCAACTCCTTTAACGTCATGATCCCGATGCTGCTCAACCTCTCGATCTTCGCCATTGCCGCGGCTCTGCTCGCCGTGTTTGCCGGCACCGATCTGTGCACCATCATCTCCACGTGCATTTCCAACCCGCTCAAGAGCATCATGAACGCCGGTCCGTGGGCTGTTATCCTCATCTACACGCTTGCGAACCTGCTGTTCTGCGTCGGTATTCACCAGTCCACCATCTCTGGCGCTACCGTCGAGCCGATCCTGACCATGCTCATCGTCGACAACATGGCTACCTTTGCCGCCGGCGGCACCATCCAGCCCGATCACTACATGAACATGCAGATCGTCAACAGCTTCGCCCTCATCGGCGGCTCGGGCTGCACCCTCATGCTCCTGCTCGATACCTTCCTGTTCTCCAAGAACAAGGCTTCCAAGACCGTTGCCAAGATGGCTATCGTTCCTGGCCTGTTTAACATTAACGAGCCGGTCATCTACGGTTACCCTGTCGTGTACAACCTGCCGCTCATGATTCCGTTCGTGCTTCTTCCCGACCTGTTCATCGGCATCACCTATGGCCTGACCTGCGCGGGCATCATCAGCCCCTGCATCGCCCAGGTGCCTTGGACCATGCCTCCCGTCATCAACGCCCTGCTTGCCACGGGCTTTGACTGGCGCGCCGGCGTGTGGCAGGCCCTCGAGCTCGTCATCGGCATGGCTGTCTACCTGCCCTTTATGAGGATCTCCGAGAAAGCCATCGCCAAGCAGGAGGCCCTTGCCGAGCAGAACGCCTAAACGTTCGTTTTCCCTTCCATTGTTGCGGGCACCGGTACGCGGTGCCGGTGCTCGCGGCTCTCCTCCTGCGTAAAGATGCAGGGGGTGGGTACAGTAGCCGCAAGGAATAAAACCAGTTGTCGTCTGCGCGCCGCGCAGTAATAAGGAGGAAACCATGAAGAAGATCATGCTTTGCTGCAATGCCGGCATGTCCGCGAGCCTGCTGGTCCAGAAGATGCAGTCCGAGGTCGCGAGCCGCGGTCTGGACATCGAGGTCGAGGCTCGCCCCATGAACGAGGCTCACGATCACCTGGACGAGTGCGACATCCTGCTGCTCGGCCCGCAGATTGGCTACACCAAGGGCGATTTTGAGAAGGAGGCCGCCGGCCGTTTCCCGGTCGAGGTCATCAACATGGTCGATTACGGCCGTATGAACGCCGCCGGCATCATCGACCACTGCGTCAGCGTGATGGGCTAGGTGCGGCGCATGGAGGATATGAACGAGCTGCAGATGACCTGCTTCGAGATCATCAGCTATGTCGGCACCGCCAAGAGCATGTACATCAATGCCGTGCAAAAGGCCAAGGCGGGCGATTTTGACGCCGCCGAGGAGCTTATTAAGCAGGGTGACGAGGCTTACAACGGTGGCCACGATGTTCACATGGGGCTCCTTAAAAAGGAGGCCAACGGCGAGCGTAACGGCGAGGCCCCGCTGATTCTGCTGCATGCCGAGGACCAGATGGCCGGCACCGAGACCATGCGCGTCATGGCCACGGAGCTCATCGAGGTCCACAAGCAGCTGCAGGCGCTTAAGGCCTAGTCGGCGTTATTGCCGCCACGGACCGTGCGGTCCAACAGACAACACAGTCCCTTTCACGGGCGCCAGGAGTCTCCGCCTCCCGGCGCCTTTATATTTGGGGAAGGTCTTGCGCGACCTTTTGAGCGGTCGTTTGCGTTTTCACAGGTAAAACCTGCCAAAACAAACCTGTCCCTTTTTGGCAGGTTTTTGCCTTGGGAGCGGTACCATACAGGCAATGTTTAAACGAGAAAGGCGGGCTCCCATGGAACCTAAGCAGTATTACATCGGCATTGACGTCGGCGGCACTTCGGTTAAGGAGGGCCTGTTCGACGAGGACGGCAACCTGCTGGCCAAGGCCAGCGTGCCCACGCCTCCCATCGTTGACGCCGCGGGCTTTGCCGCGGTGACCGAGGCTATCGACCAGGTGGTCGCCAAGGCCCAGATTCCGCGCGCCTTTGTGGCGGGCATTGGCCTGGCCGTTCCGTGCCCCATTCCGGCATCGGGCGATGCCAAGGTCAAGGCCAACATTGCCATTAACCTGCCCGAGCTAAGAGTCGCCATTCAGGAGCACTGCCCCGACGCGGTCGTTAAGTACGAGAACGATGCCAACGCCGCTGCCATGGGCGAGGCCTGGCTCGGCTCCGCCAAGGGCGTGCAAAACGTGGTGATGGTCACCATTGGTACCGGCGTGGGTGGCGGCGTTATCGTCAACGGCGACGTGGTGTCGGGCGTTGTGGGTGCCGGCGGCGAGATTGGCCACATGTGCCTGAACCCGGCCGAGGAGCGCACCTGCGGCTGTGGCGGCCATGGCCATCTGGAGCAGTATTCCAGCGCCACCGGCGTGGTGAGTAACTACCTTGCCGAGTGCAAGAAGGCGGGCGTCGAGCCCATCGAGCTCACCGGGCCTTCTGATTCCAAGGACGTGTTCCAGGCCTGCCGCGAGGGTGACAAGCTCGCGCTGGCAGCTGCCGATACCATGGCCGACTATCTCGGCCGCGCCCTGGCGCTTATTGCCAACGTGGTCGATCCCGAGATGTTCCTGATCGGCGGCGGTGCTTCCGCTTCGGCCGATGTCTACCTCGACAAGGTCCGCGAGCACTTTAAGCAGTACGCGCTCTCCGCCTCGCGCGAGACGCCCATCAAGGTCGCTTCGCTCGGAAACGACGCTGGCATCATCGGTGCCGCCTACGTAGCCCTGCGCGCCGCCGGTAAATAGCTGGTGCAATGTAACCTGTCCCCCGTGCCTGCCCCAAAATATGCCGTAGCCCTTCCGTCTGCGAAGGCTCGGCATCGGCGTGCTACCATAGCTACGTCCAAGTACACATATCAAGTGGAGGTTATCCATGGCAAACGTTCTTGTCTTTGGTCACCAGAACCCCGATAACGACGCTATCATGAGCGCCGTCGTCCTGTCCCAGCTGCTCAACCAGGTTGAGTATGCCGGCAACACCTACGAGGCCTGCGCCCTTGGTCAGCTTCCGGCCGAGTCCGCCAAGCTGCTTACCGACGCCGGCATTGCCGAGCCCCGCGTGATCGAGTCCGTCGAGGCCGGTCAGCTCGTCGTTCTCACCGACCACAACGAGTCTGCCCAGTCCGTCGCCGGCCTTAAGGACGCCACGGTCTTTGGCGTTGTCGATCATCACCGCATCGGCGACTTCGAGACCGCCGGCCCGCTGCACTACATCTGCCTGCCCTGGGGCTCCAGCTGCACCATCGTCACCAAGCTCGCCGGCGTGCTCGGCGTTGAGCTTTCCGACGTCCAGGCTAAGCTGCTGCTCTCGGCCATGATGACCGACACGCTCATGCTCAAGAGCCCCACCACCACCGATGTCGACCGTGCCGTCGCCGCCAAGCTCGGCGAGCAGGTGGGCGTCGACCCGGTCAAGTTTGGCATGGAGGTCTTCCTCACCCGTCCGTCCGGCTCCTTCACTGCAGCCGAGATGGTCGGCAACGACATCAAGATGTTCGAGCCCGCTGGCAAGAAGCTGCTCATCGGCCAGTACGAGACCGTCGACAAGACCCGTGCACTCGGCATGATCGACGAGATTCGCGAGGCCATGCGCGCCTACGCCGCCGAGAAGGGTGCCGACGGCATTGTCCTGTGCATCACCGACATCATGGAGGAGGGCTCGCAGGTCCTGCTCGAGGGCGAGACCGAGGCTGCTCAGAAGGGCCTGGGCATTGCCGACGAGCACGACGGCGTCTGGATGCCGGGCGTCCTCTCCCGCAAAAAGCAGGTCGCTGCCCCCATCATGGCCGCCTGCTAGGTTTAGTTGACCGAACGCCACGACCGGATCGCGGACGCTCCGCGCTCCGGTCGTTTTTTGTGCACGCGCCGCGTTGTCTCTTGGACAGGCGCGCCCGTGCCGTTGAGCAAATAATGTTCAACCTGTGGTTCCGCTTTTCGGCCACGCCTGCGTGCTCGTCGTGCAGGGTAGGCTAGATGCAAGCGTAATACGTTAGAGCGCGGCGCCGCCACTTGGGCGGGCCGTGCTTTTTTAAGACGGGAGCTTTCCCGTGAAAGGAGCCGCCCATGGCAGCACCCGAGCAGCTGTTTAACGTTCGTGAGCGCAAGCGTTTTGAGCGCCACGACATCTGGGAGCGCATCGCCGAGAACGGCACGATTTCCGCCGCCGTCATGGTCTTCGCCGCCATCGCCGCCGTCATCTGCGCCAACACCGATGCCTACGAGGCAATCCATCACTTTTTGGAGACCCCGCTGTATGTGGGCCTGGGCAACCTTACGGCCGGTCTCACCGTTGAGCTTTTCGTCAACGACTTCCTCATGGCGATTTTCTTTTTGTTGGTGGGCATTGAGCTTAAGTACGAGATGACGGTCGGCGAGCTCAAGAATCCGCGTCAGGCCATGCTTCCCATGTTGGCGGCCGTGGGCGGCGTCGTTGTTCCCGCCTGCATCTACCTGATTTTTAACCATGCCGGCGCCCGCAACGGTTGGGCCATCCCTATGGCAACCGATATTGCCTTTGCGCTGGGCGTGTTGTCGCTTTTGGGCAATCGCGTGCCCAACGGCGTGCGCGTGTTCTTCTCGACGCTCGCTATTGCCGATGACCTCATCTCCATCGCCGCCATCGCTATCTTCTACGGTCAGAGCCCCAATCCGTTTTGGTTGGGCGCCGCCGCGCTTGTGACCTGCGCGCTCGTATGGCTCAACAAGACGCAGCATTACCGCCTTGCCCCGTATTCGGTACTGGGTCTGCTGTTGTGGTTCTGCATGTTCAAGAGCGGCGTACATGCCACGCTTGCTGGCGTCATCCTGGCCTTCACCATTCCGGCCAAGTGCGGCGTTAAGCTCGATAGCCTTACCGATTGGCTGGGCGAGTGCCTGCCGTTGCTCGACGACCGTTACGATGACGAGGCGCACATCCTGGGCCAGCATGATTTCACCGTCTCGACAACCAAGGTCGAGCGCGTCATGCACCGCGTGACCCCGCCGCTTATCCGCATGGAGCGTCTGATCTCCACGCCGGTCAACTTTGTGATCCTGCCGATCTTTGCGTTCGTAAACGCTCAGGTTCGCTTGGTGGGCGTGGACATGAGCACGCTGCTCACCGACCCGGTGACGCTCGGCGTGTACTTTGGCATGCTGCTGGGCAAGCCGATCGGCATCTTTGGTATGACGTTTGCCCTGGTTAAGCTTAAGGCCTGCGAGCTGCCGCACAATGTCAACTGGCACATGATTGCCGGCGTGGGCATTCTGGGCGGTATCGGCTTTACCATGTCGATCCTCATCAGCGGCCTCGCCTTCCCGACGGCCCAGTTTGAGGTTCTTGCAGCCAAGGCCGCTATTCTCGCCGGCTCTGTCACCGCGGCCGTGCTCGGCATGATCTACATGAGCGTGGTCTGCAAGCATCCCTCGCCCAAGGACGAGTAAAAGCACATACAAGTTTGAAAACGCCGCCTGTGAACACCATCACAAGCGGCGTTTTTAGTCATTGGGGACGTTCTTAAATGACTAGGGCTATTCCACCGTTCCGTAGACGGCGCCCCAGCCGTGGGCGGCTAAGGCGGAGTTGAGCTGATCACAAAGTGACTGGCGGTCGTAATAGCCGGGCGGCAAAAGGTTCACGATCTCCATGAGGTCGGGCGCCAGATCCAAGATTTCGGCCTGTACGATCAGATCCAGGCGGTCGATGGCGTGGCGGTCGTAAAACAGTCCGTCGACCAGGCGCTGCAGGTCGCCGAATTCCTCGGCCTGAAACGATCCGTACTCCATAGTGCCTCCTTGGGCGCCCCACGCCGGCATGCGCGGCGATTCGTAATTCATTGCGATGAACTTAATCTATCACGGCTTCATAACGTTGCGGCGGTGGCGGTCTATACTTAGACGAACTGCAACGTACCGCTTCGCGAAAGGTCGCACCCATGCAGACGATCTACCAGAAGATGGAAACCACCGAACTCGATGCCGCCATCGAGGCGCTCAAAGCCGAGGTCGCCGAGGTCAAGGCCAAGGGCCTGGCGCTCGACATGGCCCGCGGCAAGCCGTCGCCCTCCCAGGTGGACATCTCTCGACCCATGCTCGATATCCTCAATGCCGATGCCGATCTGCACGACGGCAACGTTGACTGCTCCAACTACGGCTGCTTTGAGGGCATTCCCTCGGCACGCAAGCTGGCAGGGGAGTTTTTGGGTTGCCCTGCCGAGCAGACGCTCGTACTGGGCTCGTCGAGCCTGCTGATCGAGCACGATATCGCCGGCATGTTCTGGCGCTGCGGTTCGTGCGGCAGCGAGCCCTGGGACGCCTACGAGGCCGCCCACGACGGCAAGAAGGTCAAGTTCCTGTGCCCCGTTCCCGGCTACGACCGCCACTTTGGCATCACCGCCGACCTGGGCATCGAGAACGCCCCCGTCGCGATGACCGACAACGGCCCCGACATGGACGAGATCGAGCGTCTCGTTGCCGCTGACGATTCCATCAAGGGCATCTGGTGCGTGCCCAAGTACTCCAACCCCACGGGCATTACCTTTAGCGAGGACACCGTGCGCCGCCTAGTCGAGATGCCCACGGCCGCGTCCGATTTCCGCATCTTCTGGGATAACGCCTACTGCGTGCACGACCTGTACGACGAGACCGATGAGCTCGCCAACATCTTCGACCTCGCCCGCGCGGCAGGCACCGAGGACCGCGTGGTGGCCTTCGCCTCGACGTCCAAGATTACCTTCCCGGGCGCCGGCATCGGCTTTATCGGCGCGAGCCCCGCTGTGATCGCCGAGTTCTCTAAGCGTCTGAAGGCCGGCCTGATCAGCGCCGACAAGCTCAACCAGCTGCGTCACGTGCGCTTCCTTCCCACCATCGAGGCGGTCAAGGAGCACATGAAAAAGCACGCCGAGTTCCTACGTCCGCGCTTTGAGGCCGTCGAGCGCAAGCTCACCGAGGGCCTGGGCGACACGGGCTGCGCCACCTGGACGCATCCCCGCGGCGGCTACTTTGTGAGCTTCGATGGTCCCGACGGCTCGGCTCAAAAGGTCGCTGCGCTCTGCGCCGACTTGGGCGTCAAGCTCACGCCGGCCGGTGCTACCTGGCCCTATGGCAAGGACCCGCGCGACACCAACATCCGCATCGCGCCGAGCTATCCCACGGTCGAGGACCTGGAGGCCGCGCTCGATGTGCTGGTGCTGGCTGTCAAGCTCGTCGCTGCCGAGCTTGCGCGTGCCGAGCGCGCCTAACGCGCGGCTTCCCGTACTATCCGCACTTTCGATACGTAAAGGAGCGTATACATGGATTTGGGTATTTCCACCAACCCCACGCCAGAGCTCTACACCATTAAGGTAACCGGCGAGATCGATATCTCTAACGCCGATAGCCTGCGCAATGCCATCGACCTGGCGCTCGAGCAGCCCACCGAGGCCGTTGAGCTCGATTTTGCCCAGGTGAGCTACATCGATTCGACGGGCATTGGCGTGCTCGTGGGCGCCGCGCACCACGCGGTCGACCACGGCAAGCGCTTTAGCTGCACCAATGTGCAGCCCCCGGTGATGCGCGTGGTCCAGCTGTTGGGTGTCGACCAGGAGATTTCGATCACCGCTGCATAATCTTTGCCCCCAAAAGGGCGTGCCGTTTGGCATATGTTTGTGATGCGCTCGGACGTTTTGGCGTCCGGGCGCTATACTTGACCGAATGAATAGACGAGTTCCGGCCGAATGGCGCGGTGCGGGCTCGACTCACATCGAGCCTTGGAGGTATGTGTGTTTGGTATTGGAGAGGGTGAGCTCGCGATCATCGTGGTCTTCGGCTTTTTGCTGTTTGGCCCGGATAAGCTCCCGCAGATGGGCCGCACGATCGGCCGTGCCATCCGTCAGTTCCGCGAGACGCAGGAAAAGATGACGGCCGTTGTTCAGTCCGAGATTATCGATCCGGTGAGCGAGGCCGCGTCGGCCCCGGTCAAGCCCAAGAAGGCTGCTGCGACCGACGACGATTCCGATGCGGACGAGGATGCCGCCGAGACGGCAGCGCCCGCCAAGAAGGAGACCTTTGCCGAGCGTCGCGCCCGTCTTGCTGCCGAGAAGGCCGCAAGCGAGGGTGCTGCTGAGGGCGAAGGTGCTGCTGAGGAGCCTGCGACCGAGGGCGTCGAGCCCGCAGGTGCCGAGTCCGAGGCCACAGCCGCTGTCGAGCCCGAGCCTGCTGCAGAGCCCGAGCCCGAGCCGGCAGAGCCCACGACGGCTGACCTCTACGCCCGTCGTCCCCGCAAGCGCAAGGCCGTCGTCGACCAGCTCGCCCGCGAGCTCGAGGCCGAGGACGAAGCCGCTACCGCCGACGCCCCGAAGGGAGGCGATGAGTAATGCCTATCGGACCTGCGCGTATGCCGCTCTTCGATCATTTGGGAGAGCTCCGTCGCCGCTTGACCATCGTGGTCGTGTCGGTATTTGCCGCAGCCATCGTGCTGTATTTCGCCACGCCCGTGGTGCTCGACATCTTGGAAGACCCCATCCGCTCCTTTGTGCCGGACGGTAAGTTCTACATCACCACCACGCTCGGCGGCTTTGGACTGCGCTTCTCGCTGGCCATCAAGATGGCCGTGGTCATGTGCACGCCCATGATCATCTGGCAGATCCTGGCATTTTTCCTGCCGGCACTGCGCCCCAACGAGCGCAAGTGGGTTGTGCCCACGGTGCTCGCCTCGACGGTGCTGTTCTTCCTGGGTGCCATCTTCTGCTACTTCATCATCATCCCGGCGGGCTTTGAGTGGCTCATCGGCGAGACCTCGGCCGTCGCTACGGCGCTGCCCGACCTGGAGAACTACGTCAACATGGAGCTGCTCTTTATGATCGGCTTTGGCGTGGCGTTTGAGCTGCCGCTCATCATCTTCTACCTGTCTGTTTTCCACATCGTGTCCTACGCGGCCTTCCGCAGCGCCTGGCGCTACGTGTACGTAGGCCTGCTCGTGGGTTCGGCTGTGATCACGCCCGACGGCTCGCCCGTTACGCTGGGCCTTATGTACGGCGCCCTGCTCTCGCTCTACGAGATTTCGCTTGCCGTCGCCCGCGTGGTCATTACCGCGCGCGAGGGCAAGGAGGGCTTGTTCGTGAGCCGTCTGGACCTGTTCTCGGACGACGAGGACGACGAGGAGTAAATCGGTATGCACGAGGTTGGCATTGTCAACGGCATACTCGATACAGTGATTCGCGCGGCGCGTGGGGCGGGGGCCTCGCGCGCCGTTTTGGTAACGCTGCGTATCGGGGATATGACCGAGGTCGTGCGCGAGGCGCTCGACTTTGCGTGGGAGACATTTCGCGACGAGGACCCGCTCACGCGAGGCTGCGAGCTTGCCGTGGAGGAGGTCCATCCACAAAGCGAGTGTCTGGACTGCGGTGAGGTTTTCGACCACGATCGCTTCCACTGTCGCTGTCCCCAGTGTGGTGGTGCCAACGTGCGCCTACTGCACGGCCGCGAGCTCGATATCGCAAGTATCGAAATCGAAACCCCCGACGATTAGCCCGCTCAGCCATCTAGTGATGGGGTATAAAGGGGCAAAAGTAAGGAGCGCCGAGTATGGCTGAGAAAACGATTGATATCGCGTCGCCGATTCTGTCGCGCAATGAGCGCCTGGCAGATCAGCTACGCCAGCGATTCACAGAGACAAACACCTACGTGATCAACGTGCTATCGAGCCCCGGCTCGGGCAAGACCACCACGATCCTGAGCACCAACGAGCGCCTGCGCGACAAGGCCGGCCTGCGCTGTGCTGTCATCGAGGGCGATATCGCCTCGGATGTCGACGCCATCACCATGAAGGAAGCCGGCATGCCCGCCATCCAGATCAACACGGGCGGCCTGTGCCACCTTGAGGGCAACATGATCATGGAGGCCGTTGATGCCTTCGACCAGGCCGTGGGTCTGGAAAATATCGATGTTATCTTTATCGAAAACGTGGGCAACCTGGTCTGCCCGGTCGACTTTGACCTGGGCGAGAACCTGTCCATCATGATCCTCTCGGTGCCCGAGGGCGACGACAAGCCCATTAAGTACCCGGGCATCTTCCAGCATGCCGGCGCGCAGCTGCTCAACAAAGTCGATGTGGCCCCGGCTTTCGATTTTGACATGGATAGGTATACTAAGACACTCGATGACCTCAATCCGCAAGCGCCGCGGTTTGCCGTGAGCGCGCGCAGGGGCGAGGGCATGGATGCCTGGTGCGATTGGCTCATCGGGCAGGTCGAGCAAGCAAGGGCGTAAGTCGGCCGCCATACGGGCGGGCGTAGCCGCAGAGATACGAGATAGGAGCCTCTTTTGAAGCTCATCATCGCCGAGAAAAACGACGCCGCGCGTCAGATCGCCGAGCGTCTGTCCACGGGTAAGCCCAAAAAGGACAAGGTGTACAACACCGCCATCTACCGTTTTGAGTGGAAGGGCGAGGAGTGCGTGACCATTGGCCTGGCCGGTCACATCTTGGCGCCCGATTTTTGCGACAGCGTGCTGTTCGATAAAAAGCTGGGCTGGTATTCGGTCACCGAGGACGGTGAGATGCTGCCGGCCGACATGCCCGATGGCCTGGCCCGCCCGCCGTACGACACCAAGCGCAAGCCGTTCCTTGCCGATGGTATCTCCATCAAGGGCTGGAAGCTCGAGAGCCTGCCTTACCTCACCTGGGCGCCCGTCATTAAGCTGCCGGCCGAGAAAGAACTCATTCGTTCGCTCAAGAACCTCGCTAAAAAGTCCGACAGCGTCATCATCGCCACGGACTTCGATCGCGAGGGTGAGCTGATCGGTTCGGACGCTCTCAACAAGGTGCGCGAGGTCGCGCCGGACTTGCCGGTCGCCCGCGCCCAGTATTCTTCATTTACCAAGGCCGAGATTACGCAGGCCTTCGACAATCTTGTCTCGCTCGACCAGAATCTGGCCGACGCTGGCGAGAGCCGTCAGCACATCGACCTTATCTGGGGCGCGGTGCTCACGCGCTACCTGACGCTCGCCAAGTTTGGCGGCTTTGGCAACGTGCGCTCCGCCGGCCGCGTGCAGACGCCGACGCTCGCCCTGGTGGTCGAGCGCGAGCGGGAGCGCATGGCGTTTGTGCCCGAGGACTATTGGCAGATTCGCGGCATGGGTGCCGCGCAGGGCGCTGCCGAGGACGATCGCTTTAAGATTGCCCACAAGACGGCACGTTTTACCGACAAAGATGCTGCCGAGACGGCGTACGGCCACGTCGACGGCGCTACGACGGCAACCGTTGCCGCGGTGACCAAGCGCTCCCGCAAGCAGCAGCCGCCCACGCCGTTTGCGACGACCTCGCTGCAGGCTGCCGCCGCGGCCGAGGGCATCTCACCTGCGCGTACCATGCGCATCGCCGAGTCCCTCTACATGGCGGGCCTCATCAGCTATCCGCGTGTCGATAACACCGTGTACCCTGCGACGCTCGATCTGGGCGCCGTGGTGAGCGACCTGGCAAAGATCAACCCGGCGCTGGCGCCCGTGTGCAAAAAGGTGCTCGCCGGCCCCATGAAGCCCACGCGCGGCAAAGTCGAGACCACCGACCACCCGCCCATCTACCCCACGGGCGAAGGCGATCCGTCCACGCTCGATGGCGGCCAGCGCAAGCTCTACGACCTCATCGCCCGCCGCTTCCTGGCGACGCTTATGGGTCCCGCGACCATCGAGAACACCAAGCTCGAGCTCGACGTGAACGGTGAGCCGTTCGTGGCTTCGGGCGATGTGCTCGTGACCCCGGGTTTCCGCGAGGCGTATCCGTACGGACTCAAGCGCGACGAGCAGATGCCGCCGCTGGAGCAGGGCGACACGGTCGACGTGTTCGACATTAAGCTCGAGGCCAAGCAGACCGAGCCGCCCGCACGCTACAGCCAGGGCAAGCTCGTGCAAGAGATGGAAAAGCGCGGCCTGGGCACCAAGTCCACGCGCGCGAGCATCATCGAGCGTCTGTACGCCGTGCGCTACCTCAAAAACGATCCCGTTGAGCCGAGCCAGCTGGGCATCGCCATCATCGACGCGCTGACGCAGTTTGCCCCGCGCATCACGAGCCCCGATATGACCAGCGAGCTCGACGGCGACATGACCCGCGTGGAGCGCGGCGAGGACACCGAAGAGCATGTCGTGACGCACTCGCGCGCGCTGCTGGCCGGCGTGCTCGACGAACTGCTCAAGCATACGCAGGAGCTCGGCGACGCCATCAGCGACGCCGTCACGGCC
This sequence comes from uncultured bacterium, assembly GCA_958349055.1. Lineage (GTDB taxonomy): Bacteria > Actinomycetota > Coriobacteriia > Coriobacteriales > Coriobacteriaceae > Collinsella. Next base: position 14,223 of record CATWBO010000032.1, on the reverse strand, counting down.
GATGCGCGCGTGGGCGCCTGCCCCAAGTGCGGCAAGGATCTGGTTATGAAGACGAGCGCCAAGACCCGTGGCAGCTTCATTGGCTGCATGGGCTGGCCCGACTGCGACGTGACCTATCCGGTGCCGAGCGGCGTCAAGGTGAGCCCGCTCGAGGGCGAGGCCGCCGTGTGCCCCGAGTGCGGTGCGCCGCGCATCAAGTGTCAGCCGTTCCGCCAGAAGGCTTTTGAGATCTGCGTGAACCCGACGTGCCCCACCAACTACGAGCCCGACCTTAAAGTGGGCGAGTGCAAGGTGTGTGCCGAGGCCGGACGCCATGGCGACCTGATCGCGCACAAGAGCGAGAAGAGCGGCAAGCGCTTTATCCGCTGCACCAACTATGATGACTGCGGCGTGAGCTATCCGCTGCCGGCGCGTGGCAAGCTCGAGGCGACGGGCGAGACCTGTCCCGAGTGCGGCGCCCCCATCGTGGTGGTCAACACGGCGCGCGGTCCGTGGCGTATCTGCGTCAACATGGACTGCCCGACCAAGGAGAAGAAGCCCGCCCGCGGCCGCAAGACCACAACCAAGGCGAGCACGGCAAAGAAGACGACGGCGGCCAAGAAGACGACGGCTAAGAAAGCCACTGCCGCCAAGAAGACGACCGCGAAGAAGTCGACTGCCAAGAAAGCAGCCGCCGACAAGTAGCGGCCCAGTCGAAACAATGCCCAAAAAAACGAGCGAGGGTCCCATGATCCTCGCTCGCTTTTTTGACCGGCAGTTAGGGACGTTCCTTTTCTGCCGGCAGTTTAGGAACGTCCCTAACTGCCGGCTCGGGAACGACAAAGCGCTAGTTCACCTCGACAGGCTTGGCGCCGGGATAGCGCTCCTCAAAGTCTAGGCGGTACTTATTGTCATTGGTGCCCGCCACGTTGTCGCGCGACAGCGGCGCCACGATCTCATTCTTGTGGTCCGCAGGCTTGGCGTATTTCAGGCTGATCTCCCAGGCATCACAGATTGCGTCAATGCGGTGATCCAGGTCGTCGTACAGGGCGATGATGTCCTTCCAGGAGCTGTAGTTCTTGGAGCTCGTCGGGACGTCCAGGTCCTCGACGATGTCGTAATACTGCTCGATGGTGTCCTCCGTGCGCTCGGCGACGTCGGCGAGATTTTGACGGGTGGTTCGATCCTCTTCCAGATAGTTGCCGTTGAAGTTCTGCGCGCAGCCACGGACCTGGCTGTCGAGATCTTCGAGCAGGTCGTAGTATTCGCTCAGGCGACGGTAGAGGTTCTGCTCGGAGAGCGTTGCTTCGCCGCCATCCTCGTCGTCATCGTCATCATCGTCGTACAGGCTGTTGGGATCGCCGAGAGGCTCAAGGTCATCATCGTCAACATCGTGGTGCAGCTTGGTAACCTCGGCGGTCGTCTGCGTGCCGGCGTTGTCGAAAGGCTTGATCACAAAGAAAATGACCAGGGCGATGATGATCGCCACCAGCACAACGATAACGGCGATAAGCGGCCCGGTGCCGCTCTTTTTGGAAGCGGGGGTCTGTGGCGAAGCGGGCGCGTATGCGGGAGCCGGCTGCTGTTGGGGCGAGCCGCTCGCGACGGGTATGCGCTGCGTGGTCTCGACGGCCTCGGTCCTTGCGGCGGGGTCGGGGCTATAGGCGAGGGGGTCGTCCGCCTTGGCTTGCGGCGTATCAAGGGAGCCGGTCTGCTCAAAAGCGGGCTGGCTATCGCTCGCGGCTGTTTGCTCAACGGGTGCACCGCACGAGGTGCAGAACTTGGCATCATCTGCAAGAAGCTTGCCGCACGAGGCGCAATACCGAGACATTGCCACTCCTTTCGCCACATTTCAATGCAATACGACGATTATACCCAGCATCCAAAATTCCCCATCATAAGTTGCGGTGAAATAGGGACTGTTTGGCGGTCTCAGAGCTTCAATCGGTCCCTATTTCACCGCAACTTTGGAAAGGCACCTTTAGCCATTGGGGACGTTCTTAAACGACTAGTCATTCAAGAACGTCCCCAATGACTAGGTGGGATTTGGGACGCGCCGAGCACTGGGGTATCATGGCTTGGTTGATATATCTGCATTTACGCGCCTTGTAGGAAGGGGCTGCGCCCATGGCTTTTGAGCCTGCTCAACATAGCTTTATCACGCTCGAGGGCGTCGACGGTGCCGGCAAGTCCACGCAGGCGCACCTGCTCGCCCGCGCGCTCGAACTCGCTGGCTACCAGGTTGTGAGCCTGCGCGAGCCGGGCGGCACCGCCATCAGCGAAAAGATTCGCGCTTTGCTGCTCGACCCCGCCAACACGGCGATGGGAGACACCTGCGAGTTGCTGCTCTACGAGGCGGCGCGCGCCCAGTTGGTGCACGAGGTCATAGCCCCCGCCCTTGCGGCCGGCAAGGTGGTCCTGTGTGATCGCTTCTACGATTCCACGACCTGCTACCAGGCATTTGCCGATGGCCTCGATCGCCAGATGGTGCGCGATGCCAACAGCCTGGCCGTCGCGGGAACGCACCCGGCGCTCACGCTCGTCTACCACATCACGCCCGAGCAGGCGGCGCTGCGCATGGCCGCCCGTGGTGCGGCGGATCGCATGGAGGCCAAGGGCATGGCCTTCCAAGAGCGTGTCTACCAGGGATTTTGCGCCATTGCCGCCGAGGAACCAAACCGCGTAAAGCTCATCGACGCCACCGCGCCGATCGAGGACGTCTTCGCGCAGACGGTCGAGCAGGTTCGCGCGTACGGCCTCGATATCCCGCAGGAAGCCGTCGCCGCCGCGCTTGCCAAGGAGGCCGAGTAACATGGCCCCCGCTCAGGCAAGCCTGCTGGCCAAGCTCGACACCCAAGAGCGCGTGCGTGACTTTTTGACCAATGCCGTCGCTAGCGGTCGCGCATCGCACGCCTATCTGTTCTTGGGCGCGCCCGGCGCCGGTAAGCTCGATGCCGCATGGGCGCTCGCCCAGGCCTTCCTGTGCGAGCAGGACGGCTGTGGATCGTGCGACAGCTGTGTGCGCGTCGCACGCCATACGCACCCCGACGTGCACTATTACACGCCCGAGAGCGCCACGGGCTACCTCATCGCCCAGACGCGCGAGCTGCTCGACGACGTGCCCCTGGCGCCCATCCGTGCCAAGGCCAAGGTCTACATCATCGACCGTGCCGAGCAGCTGCGCGCCAACACCGCCAACGCGCTGCTCAAAACGCTCGAGGAGCCGCCCGAGGGCGTCATGTTTATCCTGCTGGGCACCTCGGCAGACGTGATGCTGCCCACCATCGTGAGCCGCTGCCAGTGTGTGCCGTTTCGGCTGGTGTCGCCCGTCGTGGCCGCGCAGGCCATAAGCCGCGCCACCGGTCAGGACCTCGCGCGTTGTCGCATGGCCGTCGCCGTGGCGGGCAGCCCCACGCGCGGTATCGAGTTCCTTAAGAGTGCCGAGCGCCAGGACGCCCGCCGTCAGATGGTCCGTGCCATCGACTCGCTCGTTGCCGCCGACGAGGCCGACGTGCTCAGCCGCGCCAAGTCACTCATCGTCGCCGTCAAGGCGCCGTTGGCCGAGGTCAAGTCCACGCAGGAAAAGGTGCTCGAGCAAAACGCCGACTACCTGTCGCGTGGAGCATTGAAGCAGCTTGAGGACCGCAACAAGCGCGAACTCAACGCGCGCGAGCGTTCGGGTATCATGGAAGCGCTGGCGAGCGCGCGGACGCTCATACGCGACGTGCTGCTGACACTTCAGGACGAGGCAGCCGACGTGGTGAACGAGGATGTGCGCGACACGATCGGTCGGCTTGCCGCCGCGACCAATGTTGCGGGTGCCACCCAGGCGCTCGAGGCGGTCGCGACCGCCGAGCGCAACATCGCCAGAAACGTTACTCCCCAGCTGGCCATCGAGGTCATGCTGTTCGATATCAGGAAGGCACTGAAATGCCGTTAGTCGTACCCGTTAAGTTTACCTACGCCTCGCGCGACCTGTGGTTTGACCCGCAGGACCTGGATATCCTCGAGGCCGATTATGCCATTTGCTCCACCGAGCGCGGAACCGAGATCGGCTTGGTCACGGCCGATCCCTTCGAGGTGCCGCAAGACGAGATCGGTCAGCCGCTCAAGCCTGTGCTGCGCGTGGCGAGCGACATTGACCTGCAGCTTGCCGACGATCTTGCCATCCAGGGCGACGAGGCCATGGTCGATTTCCGCCGTCTGGTCAAAGAACTCGACCTCGAGATGAAGCCGGTCGGCGTCGAGTACCTGTTTGGCGGCGAGAAGGCCGTGTTCTACTTTGCGGCCGAGGAGCGCGTCGATTTTCGCCAGCTCGTCAAGGATCTGTCCTCGACGCTGCACATTCGCGTCGACATGCGCCAGATCGGCGTGCGCGACGAGACTCGCCTGGTGGGCGGCTATGCCCAGTGCGGCCAGGAGCTCTGTTGCACGCGCTTTGGCGGACAGTTTGAGCCCGTCTCGATCCGCATGGCAAAAGAGCAGGACCTGCCGCTCAATTCCTCCAAGATCAGCGGCGTTTGCGGCCGCCTGATGTGCTGCCTGCGCTATGAGTTTGAAGCGTACAAGGACTTTAAGAGCCGTGCGCCCAAAAAGAAGACGCTCATCGATACGCCGCTCGGCAAGGCGCGTATTCAGGAATATGACACGCCGCGTGAGCAGCTGGTGCTGCGCCTGGAGAACGGCAAGGTCTTTAAGGTCAACCTGGCCGATATGACCTGCTCGGAGGGCTGCAAAAAGAAGGCCGCCGAGCAGGGCTGCAACTGCCGCCCCGACTGCGTGACGCGCGACGTGCTCGAGCGCATCGAGTCGCCCGAGATGCGTCTGGCGCTCATGGAACTCGACCGCGAGAACGGCGTCGACGTGGGCGATGGCCTGTCGAGCGCCGACCGTCTGGCCGGTACGTCGATGCCCAAGCGCCGTCGTCGCGATGCTGAATCCGATGCTCGCGCCGGTCAGAGCCAGGGCGAGGGCCGTGGCCGCGGAAAGGGCCGTGGCAATGCCGCAACGCCCGAGGCCGAGGAGGCCGCCGGTGGACGTCGTCGTCGCAAGCGCGCGGGCTCGGGCGATGTCGGCGAGGCTGCAGCTGCAGGCAAGAACGCCTCCCGCGAGCGCGAGGTTCAGCAGTCCCAGCAGCAGAATCGCGGCGGTGGTATGAACCCCACGCGTCGTCGCCGCCGTCACCTGTCGAGCGAGGAGCGCGAGGATGTCTTCCGCGCCGCAGCTGCTCGCGAGGCTGGTGCCGCTTCCAAGGGCGCCTCGGCCTCCGATGCGCCTGCCGACAAGGGCGGCAAGTCACGTGGCGAGGATGAGCGCGCGCCGCGTCCGCGCCGTCGCCATTCCTCGGGCACGCAACAGAAGCCCTCAGTGCCCTCCGTTGCCGATCAGGTCTCGGATGGCGAGGTCAAGGTCACGCGCCGTCGTCCCGGAGATGGCGGGGGAGCGGCTGCTAAGGCTTCGCGTGGCGCCGCTCGCGACGAGCGCGAGCCGCGCGAGGATCGCGGTGGCGAGGGCTCGGCCGACCAGGGTCAAAAGCGCCGTCGCCGTCGCCGTTCCCGCAAGCCGCGCCAGGATGGTGGCGAGGGCTCGACCCCGTCTTCGGCCGCACCACAACCGCCCGCCGGCGAATAACGCCCGCGAGCGGATTTAACCCGCCTTACCCCAATCGCGTCGGGGTACCATAGCGCTGAATCAACAACCCTCCCTGCGACCGAACGTAGGGAGGGTTGTGTCTTGAAGAGCCATCTGAACATATTGAGCCGTCTGCAGGGTGCCGGCGCCCTGCCGTTTGCGGACGAATTGCTACCGTTTGCCGAGCGGGCGGCGCACGAGGCGCTTGAGGCGTTGTCGCCAACACGATGTGCCGGCTGCGAGCGCGCCGGTACGCTTATTTGCCAAGACTGCCTGGCTGCGCTCACGCTCATCGACCCACGTCATAGCTGCACCCGATGCGGCGCCCCGTTTGGGGATTTGCTGTGCACTGAGTGTTCGGTCGAGGGCACGTCCTCGGCAATGGCGGAGGCGCTCGACCGCTGCCTGGCGTGCTCCGTCTATGCGCATCCGCTGCCGCGCATCATTAAAGCGTACAAGGACGCGGGCGAGCGACGCCTGGCGCCGTATCTGGCGGAGCTGCTCTACGACACCGCCCTGCATGCCCAGGTCGTAGCGCCCGAACGCTTAGGAGGTGTGCTGTCCGGTGCGGATGCGGTGGTGTTTGTGCCTGCGACGGCGGCAGCGTTTCGGCGGCGTGGCTTTGATCATATGGAGGCCATTGCGCGCCCATTTTGCGAGCTGTCGGGCGTTCCCCTGCTCGATGCCCTCGTCAAGTACGGGCGTGGCGACCAGCGCGAACTCGGTCGTGAGGAGCGTCGCGAGCGTGCCCAAGGCATGTACGAGACGGTTGAGGACGTGCGCGGCCGCCGCCTACTGCTTATCGATGACGTTATCACCACGGGCGCGACCATGGCAGCAGCCTCGGCGGAGCTCAAGCGTGCCGGCGCTGCGGCAGTCGATGGCCTTGCTATCGCACGTGTTTGGTAGGGGTGGTTTTGTGACAGTGAAGATTGAGCGGCGCAACGAGCCGACAGGCGAACAGCTAGCGGCTTCCGTAATCCTAACAGGCGCTTCAGCGCTGCGCATGATGCGCGCCGAGCGCCGGCAGATGGGCTATATCAGCTGGAAGGACCTTAATCCCGATGAAGAGCGCCGTGTGCTGTGCACGTCGTCGCCCTCGACCGAGGATATCTATCTTCCTGACTTGGTGCGAATTGGAGCCAAAAGTGGCGAGGTGCAAGAAGATCTGTGCTTGCTGGTGGGATCTGCGGCGCAGCGCCGCCGCATGCCTGGCGTAGGCTGGTCCGTGTGTTCCGGGTTGCCCGCCGGCTCGATTCTAGAGGTGGAACCGGGGGTGTACAGCCTATCTCCCGAGGCTCTTTGTGTTGCCGTTGCGCGCGAGGTCGGCTGCATCCAGGCGTTTGCCCTGGCCCAGGAGCTGTGCTCTAAGATTTCACTGAGCGACCGCGGGAAGTATCTGCCTCCCTACACCTCGCCTGTTACGAATAAACTTGCAAAGGACAAGGACCAGCCAGCAGACGTGGGCTACTTTGAAGTCGAACCGGTGCTGACGCCCGATCGCCTGGCAGATTACCTTACGACATGCAAGGGAAGCACGGCCAAACAATTGCAGCGTCTGTGTCCCTACTTGTCAGAAAACCTGCTCTCGCCCATGGAGTGCATCATGCTTGCTCTGTTTTCGCTTCCGTTTTCCTATGGCGGGTTTGCCTGCGGACCTTTTAAGACCGACTACAAGATCGAGTTCGATGACCGTGCGCAGGCAATCTCGGGGATGCCCCATGCAGTTTGCGATGCGTATCAAGAGGCAGCCCGGTTTGACCTGGAATACAACGGTGAGCTGGGCCATTCCTCCCGGAGGGGACGTATCCATGATGAAAAGCGCAACACGGGCTTGATTACTATGGGAATCGAGGTCGCGACGGTCAACAACGAAATGCTCTGCGACATGGAAGCGATGGAAGCACTCGCATGGCGCATCCACCAGCGTATGCGAAAGCGGTACCGGAATCGTGTCGATGCCCGCAGGAAGAAGCAAGAGGCGTTGCTTAACACGCTGCGGGCGTGTTTTGGGCTTAAGCCGGTCTAATTCACGTCGAAATTAGAGGGTTAATCATATGCCCTGGCCAAAATATGGCAAATATGAGTACTGTCACTAAATCAGTAACAGCAAAATCAAGGAGTTTAGGACTCGGGGGCGGCATAAAGTAAGAAGATAATATACAAATGTAGAATAACTAAGCATCAGGTTGGCGACACTGAGCGCAAAATCTGTCCGAGAGGCCAAAATTGCCTGTTACTAAATTGGTGACAGTACTCATATTTGCCGTTTTTTGGCCACGGCACCCCAAGAAGGGTGCCCGGAGCTCCCCGTAGGGGAGCTCCGGGCTTCACAGGGGCACGAATAGCCCACTCCGACCTGCGAAATCTGTGCTCACGGTGCGAATGACGCCCCTAACCTTAAACTTTAGCTTGAACTTAGCTATAATGCGCTACGTTCCTGCCAGGCTGTGGTTGCGGACGGACGAAATGTCCATCCTAGTCCAAGACAGACGCGGTCAAAGGGATCCACGTAAGCGACCGCGTGCGCGCGGCGCGATCATGGCGCGTCCTAGATGTAAGCCGCACCGTCCGTTCTACTTTCTTTGGGGCAATACCGCCTCGCGGGCGAGCGGGCCAGTCGTGAAGGTGGCTGCGGCCTCCCGAGCAAACACCCCGGTGCGCAAGTGTGGGGTCAAATACCAGGTCAGCTGGTGGGAACAATCTGATATTCCGCGCAACGCACGGATCGTATACGACACAGAAGGCAGGGTAGTGGACATGGTGAGGGGCAGCTTGATGCACGCGGCTCGGTTAGGTGCTGGGACCGCAGCGGTCATCGCCGTTTTGGGCCTGAGCGGATGCGCGTTCAACCCGCTGTCTACGTTCACGACGCCCACGATTGACCAGATCGAGCGCGAGACCGTCACGCCCACGGTGTCGGATGATGCCCTGGTCACTCCCGGTACCCTGACGGTCGCCCTCGATACCTCCGATGCGCCGCAGGCCATGCAGGGCGCTGACGGCGAGCTCACGGGGTATGCAGTCGACGCTGCCCGCGCCCTCGCAAGCCGCATGGGCCTTAAGGTCGCCTTTGTCGATGCGTCCTCGGCTGGTTCCGCGCTCGGCGACAAAAAGGCTGATATCTTTATCGGCGAGATCAACTCCACGGACGGGGACGTTAGCTCGCTCGGCACCTGCCTGTACGATGCCGCTTCCGTGTTCGGAAAAACCAGCGACGGTGGGTCGCTGAGCGTCTCCACCGATACGCTTAACACGTCCACCCTGGGCGTTCAGATGTCCTCCGCTTCACAGGAGGCACTTGCCAAGCAGAGCATCACCGCCAACCAAAAGACCTACCCCAACATCAACGAGTGCTTTGAGGCGCTCGAGTCCGGCGAAGTCGACTATGTGATCTGCGACTCCACGGCCGGCGGCTACCTTGCACGCCTGATGAGCGGGATCTCCTATGTCGGTGCGCTCGAGGCGCCCTCGACGCTTGGTGTTGCGGGCCTCTCGTCCAATGACGAACTGTGCCGTGCCGTGAGCGATGCCCTCGACGGCATCACGGTCGACGGTACGCTCGAGGCAGTCCACTGCGTCTGGTATGGCACGATGCCCTACGACCTCACCACTAAGACGGTTTCGGGCGCTAACGTGCAGCCGGGCGACTCTGAGTCCAGTGAGACCACGTCCTCCGACAGCGAGTCCTCCGATTCCAACAATGAGACCGCATCCTCCGAAGACAAATCGTCCAGCCAGGAAGACACCATCACCGACGACGACATTAACAAGCTTAATAGCTAGTTATTGCTAGGGGTGGCGTCTCCTATGCGCTAGGAGAGAGGCCTCTTCACGGTTTCAACACGCACTGCCGGGCTTCCCCAATAGGGGAGCCCGGCTTTTTCATCTCTATAAAACCAGCAGGTCAAAGCCAATTTTCGGGACCAAATACAAAGTCGCCGGCTCCCTCCTATAGCGCACTTTGCCACAGAAAAGTGCGAGACTTCGGTATGCGGTATCAAGCAATCGTTATTCGGGTCTTTGGGAATCCGCGTGATTAAATGCACGGCAATGGGTACATAGCCAGTACAGTAAGTCCCCGAGGCAGATTGGAGCCACGTATGGATATCAAGGTTTCTGGACGCAAGACGACGGTAACCGATGCTCTGCGTGCGCATGTGGATGAGAAGATCGGCGAGGCGCTCAAGGTTTTCGATATCGAGCCCATGACGGTCGACGTTGTACTTCGCTATGAGAAGAACCCCTCGAACCCCAACCCGGCAATCGTCGAGGTTACGGTTCGCGCCCGCGGTTCGGTGATTCGCGTTGCCGAGCATGGTGCAGATATGTACGCCGCCATCGACCTCTCCGCCGATAAGGTCACCCGCCAGCTGCGCAAGTTCAAGACCAAGGTCGTGGACAACCGCCAGGGTGGTGCCAGCGCAGCGGATGTTGCACCGGTCGAGCGTGTCGAGGATCTGGCCGACCTGCTGCTGCCCGAGGAGGACGACGACCTGCTCGTCCGCGAGAAGGTCATCGATGTCACCCCGATGACTGAGGAGCAGGCGCTGGTGCAGACCGATCTGCTCGGTCACGACTTCTACGTGTTCGAGAACGCGACGACCGGTCTCATCAATGTGGTGTATCACCGTAAGAATGGTGGATATGGCATCATCAAGCCCCGCATCGAAACACTTGACGAGTAAAATACGTTAACTTGCATGAGTTAACGGTTGGCGGCCATCCCATGCGGGTGGCCGCCTTTTTACGTAAGGAGTCGCTTTGATGGACAAGGCCGCATCCGCCGGTCATTCGGACCGTTGCCGCATCGTCGTCGATACCTGCTGCGACTTTAGCCCCGAGGTCGCCGCGAACCTCGATGTCGATATCTTGGGTTTCCCCTTCATTATCGATGGCGAGGAGCGCACGGATGACATCTGGTCGAGCATCACACCCAAGGAGTTCTACGACCGCATGCGCGCCGGTGCCCGCGTGTCCACCTCGGCTGTGTCGCTCGGTCGCTATATCGAGTTCTTTACCGAGTGCGCCAAAGAGGGTACGCCCACGGTCTACCTGTGCTTTACCTCGGCGCTGTCGTCGAGCTACAACTCCGCGTGCCAGGCGGCGGACGCCGTGCGCGCCGAATATCCCAACTTTGAGCTGTACGTGGTCGACAACGCTCTGCCCTGTGCGACCGGCGAGCTCTTGGCGCTCGAGGCCGTCCGCCAGCGTTCGGCGGGACTGACCGCCAAGCAGCTGGTCGACTGGGCAAACGAGGCCAAGACCTATGTCCACGGTTACTTTACGCTCGAGAGCTTTGACGCGCTGGCTGCCGGCGGCCGCATTCCGCCCGCGGCGGCACAGCTCACGGCAAAGCTCGACGTCAAACCCGAGCTGTCCTACGACCTGGCCGGCTCGCTGTCGCTGATCGGCGTCAACCGCGGTCGCAAGAAGGCGCTCAAGTCCATTCTCAAGTCGTTCCGCGAGAACTATGTGCCCGATCGCACCATGCCCATCGCCATTATGACGGCCGATGCCGAAAAGGACGGCGACTGGCTCGAAGCCGCCATCCGCAAGGAGGAGGGCTGCGCCGACGTCACGATCATTCGCAGCTCCGTGGGTCCCACCATTGGCTCGCACGTGGGCCCCGGCATGGTGGCCTGCGCGTTTTGGGGTAAGAACCGCGCCGACAAGGCGTCGCTTTCCGACCGCATCGCCCGCCGCGTGCGCGGTCAGTAGGCAAGTAACGCGGCCGTAATCGATCCCAACTCACGGCCCAAACGCTGGCACCGAGTATTCAACCTGGTAACAACACCCAACCCAAAAGGAAAGGTTTCATGGCAAACAAGCTCTCCGTCGCATTCATCGGCACCGGAATCATGGGTGCCCCCATCGCCGGCCACATCCTGGATGCCGGCTATCCCGTCACGGTCAACAACCGTACCAAGTCCAAGGCCGCCGCGCTTATCGAGCGCGGTGCCGTTTGGGCCGATACGCCGGCAGATGCCGTGGCGAACGCCGATGTCGTCTTTACCATGGTGGGCTATCCCTCCGAGGTCGAGGAGCTCTACCTGGCGGGCGACGGCCTGCTCGCGTGCACTAAGCCCGGCGCGGTGCTGATCGACCTCACCACGAGCTCGCCCGAGCTCGCCCGTGACATTGCCGAGGCCGCCCAGGTTTCCGGCCGCATGGCGTTTGACTGCCCCGTCACCGGCGGCGAGTCGGGCGCTATCGCCGGCACGCTCACGGCTATCGTGGGCGCCACCGAGAACGATATCGCCCCGGTCCGCGACATCCTTGCCACCTTTGCGGCAAATATCTGCTGCTTCGATGGCGCCGGCAAGGGCCAGGCTGCCAAGCTCGCCAACCAGGTGTCGCTGGGCGCCTGCATGGTCGGTATGGCCGATGCGCTGGCGTTTGCCGAGCTGAGCGGCCTTGATCTGGAGAAGACCCGTCAGATGATCCTGGGCGGCACCGGCAAGTCCGGCGCCATGGAGAGCCTGGCGCCCAAGGCGCTCGACGGCGACTACAAGCCCGGCTTTATGGTCGAGCACTTCATTAAGGACCTGCGCCTGGCCCTTGCCTACGCCGACGACCGCGAGCTCGCGCTGCCCGGAGCAGACGTGGCCTTTACGCTCTACGACATGCTCGACGCTATCGGTGGCGCCAAGCTGGGCACCCAGGCCATCACGGTCCTCTATAAGGAGGAGGCCGATGCCATCGCCGCCGGTCTGGACTGGTCGCAGTATCGCCCCGAGGAGCATGGCGCTCACGAGGAAGGTTGCGGTTGCGGCGAGCACGGCGAGGACCATGAGTGCGGTTGTGGCCATCACCACGGCGAGGACCACGAGTGCTGCGGCGGCCACGGCCATGACGACGGCCACGAGTGCTGCTGCGGCCACCATCACGGGGAGTAGCGCCCATGAGCTGGACGTTCGTGGTGCTTGCGCTGGTGCTCTTTCTCTTTGCGATTTACATCGGCTTTCTGTGCGGCCAGTGGGCGTGCGAAAAGCGTGTCATCACCAAGCGCGACTACTGGATTGCCAACTTTGCAGGAGCGGCGGCGGTCGTCCTACTGACCTGGGTGTTCTCGCTGTTCCCGCTGGTGCAGTTTGCGCCGATCGGCTGGCTCGGCGGCTTTATCGCCGGCCTTAAGATGAGCTTTGGCGAGTCTGTTGGCCCGTGGCGCAAGCATGACGAGGTCTTTAACGTCAATAAGGCCCATCGCGCCGCCGCCGATGCGGGCGACGCCGAGGACCGCCGCCGCGCGCGTCACAACGGCGCTGCCGACCGACAGCTCATCTCGGTCACCGATGACAGCAAGGGTGCTGGCAAGCACACCAAGAAATAAGAAGAGGTAACTATGGCAGAAAACAAAGACGAACAGCTTACCGATGAGGAGCTGGCACAGCTTCAGCTGGCAGAGGAGAACGAGAACGCCGTCGACCGCCTGGTCCAGGAGCTCGGCTGCCCCACGCGCCGCATCCGCCAGTTTGCCGCCCGCGTGCTGCACCTGCTGGCCGAGCGCGACCCGCAGCGCGTCGCGCCCTGCGTGCCCGCGCTGATCGAGGCGCTCGACCGCCCCGAGGCTCAGACCCGCTGGGAGGCCCTCGATGCCCTAACGGCGCTCGCCACCACCTGCCCCGAGCAGATGGGCGACGCCTTTGAGGGCGCCGAGACCGCGCTGTTCGACGAGCTTTCCTCCACGCTGCGCTACGCCGCCTTCCGCCTGCTGTGCGTGTGGGGTGCCACGAGTGTCGAGCGTTCGCGCGAGGCTTGGCCGATCCTGGACGAGGCCATCCAGTGCTATCACGGCGACCTCGAGTACCGCGACATGCTCGGCTGCCTGTACGAGTTTGGCCAGGGCGAGATCGACGCCGAGGTCGCCGAGAAGCTCGCGCTGCGCCTTAAGTTCGACGCCGAGAACGGCAAGGGCAGCTATCTCAAGGCCCGCTCGAGCGAGATTTGCGAAATGCTTGTTAAACGTTTTGGCCTGGATCTCTCCAAAAAGAAGAAGCGTGCTAGCGTTAAAAAATCTGACGACGCCGAAGACGAGGAGTAACAGATTATGGCGCACGATGTAGTCCTGATTCCCGGTGACGGTATCGGTCCCGAGATCACCCAGGCCATGCGCCGCGTGGTCGAGGCCACCGGTGTCCAGATCAACTGGAACGTCCAGGAGGCCGGCGCCGGCGTCATGGACGAGTTCGGCACGCCGCTGCCCCAACATGTGCTCGATGCGGTCGCCGAGACCAAGGTTGCCATCAAGGGACCCATCACCACGCCGGTCGGCACGGGCTTCCGCAGCGTCAACGTGGCCCTGCGCAAGCACTTTGACCTGTACGCCTGCGTGCGCCCCTGCCTGTCGCAGCCGGGCGACGGCTCGCGCTTCCGCGACGTCGACCTGGTCATCGTGCGCGAGAACACCGAGGATCTTTACGCCGGCATCGAGTTCGATGAGGGCGCTGCCGAGGTCGAGGAGCTCTCGCAGCTCGTTGAGCGCTCGGGCCAGAAGACTTTTGCTGCCGATTCCGCTATCTCGATCAAGCCGATCTCCATCGCCAAGAGCCGCCGCATTGTGGAGTACGCCTTTGAGTATGCCCGCCGCTGCGGCCGCAAAAAGGTGACGGC
>CATWBO010000031.1 GCA_958349055.1 uncultured bacterium | reverse complement strand
ACTCTTAACCCCTCTTTTGAGCGTCCGACTTCTTTCACAAACGAACTTTTAACCAATTGAAAACCATTATCGTGCATTACATAATCGGCATCGATATTTGTATTCAGCAATCCATAATGCAACAGTTCTTCTATCGCCCTTGTCAGCTCGAGGTCGCCCTGATCAAGGATAAGAGAAATGCTACAATCGGCCTCCAATAAACGGGCCAACTTAAGGTATACCAACTGGGAAACAGCATAGACATGATGGTATTCAGAATTATAGAAGTAGGCAAATGGCTCAACGAGCACGACAGAGGTCTTGGAATCCAGCCAGATTCGATCAGCTGGATTTAGACTAGTTAGCCGTCGCTTTACTTTGGTCAAATGTCCCTTATACCTGACAGCGTGAATAGAATCTAGGATCCAGGTCACCTCTGAAATATGAAGCCGCTGGGGCAAGTCAATTGTGTCGCTACCGTTTATGACCTCTTGCATATAAAAATCAATATGATGCTCATCAGATAAGGATTTTGCTTCATTTAAAGTTAAACCAGTGCCTGAAACATAATCCACTTCGAGGCGCAAATCCTCATATTGGGACTTCGGCATTACAGAGACACCATACTTATCGGGATGATTCCAAACATCCGACCCCATAACGAGACCAAAATTCGTAAATCCTCTCGTGGAATATGGAACACCACATACCTGTTTTGAATAATTCAAAACATTCTCTGTATAAGCTAAGGTGTTCAGAGCCTCTTCTTTAGTTTCGGTCGGAAAGCCAATCATAAAGAATAGATGAACAGGAATACCCGCATTGAGACAATCATGGATATTGCGATCAATCCAATCAACTCTCGTGTTCTTCTTCATTAGATCAAGAACTCTTTGGTTGTATGACTCGAGGCCAAACTGAATCTGCCTACATCCACTTTGGTATATCTTGTTGAAAACGTCTGTACTTAGGGTTGGAGAGAACCTCGTTTCTCCATGCCAGAAAAACGTTTTTCCCGATGCGTTTATTTCATCCGCGAGTTGCTCCATTCTTTTGCCTTCGAATGTTTCATCCACAAAAGAGAAAACTCTCGTGCCGTATTTTTCATTTAACCGACACATTATTTCAAATACTCTCGATATAGGCATCTTTCGGTAACAACCACCGGTAGCACCGGGAATGGTGCAGAAGGCGCAATGATTAAAACACTGCCTAGAGGAATAAACCGGCAATATTAACTCAGGCATGAAGTATTTAGAAAGGGCGAAGCCATCGAAATCGGGAACTGTATCGTTGATAAATGTTTGCTCAATCCGATGGTTTTTATATATCTTTCCACCTTTAGCATGGCAAAGGTTTGGAACACAGTCGAGATTGTCATCACCAGAGTCAAGAGCCTCAAGAAGACGTGCAAGCGGCTCTTCGCCGTCATACATCATTATCGAATCAATGTATTCAAAAAAGGGATGCCATTCTTTCATGCAGTCATCTGCTAAACGAGTAATGTAATTGCCGCCCAATGAGACGTGTTTAACAGATGGACATTCTTCTTTAATCAGTTTCGCTAACGTAACTGCAGAAATCAATTGGAAACAGCCGCTCACCGAAATCCCAATAAACTCGATTTTTTCCCTCTGAATACGCTTAAGAAAGGCAGTTTCATAGAAGGAAATAAACGGATTATGCAAGGTATCCGCAAGCGATTTCATTATTTCTGGTGTCGAATAATAATCATAGGGCAGATCTATGGAGTTGAACGTGTATTTAACTCCATACGAGACGTGATTTATGATATAGAGTGCATTTCTAAAAATGTTTTCAGCATATTGTCTTTCTTTTAGATTAAAGTATCTCTTCGATCTGAAAATATCTTTTGCCTCGTCAACATTAAGTGCTGACTTTTGTATCAACTCGATTGTTAATTGAACATTCGAACTAAACGAATCCTTTGATTCCCGATACCTTTTACAGCACTCTTCGACATGTCTAAAAGATAGGAGGTCATCGTAAAATTCCACGTTTAAGTCAACAATGTCAACTTTGTATTGTTCAACCTCTTGAAGATATGACTTCAAAACAGGCAAGGCAAGATACGGCCCCACTGGACTCCATCCTGGGGGAAATACTAAAAGCGTTTTAGGCATATCAACGTCACATCTTTCGCAAATAATTCAATTGAAACACAACTACCATCATAATTGAAAATACACCAAGTCCTGTAACGAGAATTGAGAACATCGCGATGCTCGTGAACAGCGAAACAAGGAGTGTTGAAATAACAACAGCAACCGATTGCAAAGACTCCCTAATTGAAAACAGGCTCATCGATTCAGATCCGTCTCTCGCCAAATCCTGCAGCGATGTTATGAGAAGCACATCTTGAATGGCGTTTCCGGCACCGACGATAAAAAGGAAAATAAACGATATCCCAGACGCATAGCGATAGCCAAACGCCAGATACGCACCGAGCGCAAGATACGTCACAAAACAATATGATTTAACGCAATCGGAACCACTGATTAAACGACCGTATATTGTATTTCCGAACAACAGTCCGATTGTAAGACTACTCTGAAGGAATCCGTATTGTATCGATGACGAGTCAAATTGCAATTGCGCTATAGCTGGCAAAAGAGAATTCAGAGAGCCGAATGCCACGCCACTAGAAATATCGATTAATAGGAAACCAATTGCCAAGTGCTTCGCGTTAAGATCACTAAATGCAGTCCAGTTTTTTTCATTTTTGCTTATCCCCTCTTTATCATTAACCTCGATAACCGACGGAACATCTCGCAGCAACCAGAACGACGCGGCAAAAGAAAGCGCGTCTAATGCAAGAACAGCCTCCGCCCCAAATTGAGCGACAACAAAACCGCCGGCAACTGGCCCCAGAACCATCATCAAATTCTGCAGAAACCCAAACGAATTATTAATTACGTCGCGATTGATACTATTCGTATTGGCTCTTAACAACGAGTAAAAGCAGGGCATTTCAACCGTTCGGCAAAGCGATACCGCGCACGTAATAGCAAACATACTCCATTTACTATCAACAAAAATATAGCAAACGAATAATCCCGCGCGAATTAAGTCTGCCAATCTCATGGCCTGCAGTGTCCCGATACCCATCTTCTGAGGCAGCTGCGCGAGCGCAACTGAAAACAGAGCGGGGGCAAATCTGCAGCAGACCATCAAAGCAGTTGCAGAAACATCGTGAGTTACCTCGTAAATCAGCATTGGCAAAGCAATATTCGCACACCAATTGCCTATTTCGCTTATCCCTCTAGCAATATATAGGACCCGAACCGGACGGCTAGCTCTCAATACCGTGAACATCAGGATTAACCTCGTATTTCAGGCCTCGCTCATCCCTTAATAGGAATCCATAATCAACCAAGTACCGCCTCAACACGGCATAATCAGGATAGAGCTGTGACAGCACACGATTAACCTGAAGCTCCGTATAACTTGTATTTAATTCAAAGAAAGAGACGGCCCATAGCAGCATGATTCTTTTATAGCTTTCCTTTTTTGGAATTGAAACCAGCTCGCCATTCTTGAGAAATCGTTTTTTAAAGTCTATTAGCTCATCCATTCACATCCTCCATTTCATACGCATCTAATCACTAAAAATGCATACGCTTTAGGTCATCGTATTCGGCTTCTTTATTCGAACTAAACTCGAACTAATCTAAATTATTTGCTCAAACACTCTTCGAAAGCTCGTTTTTCACTCTGAGTAAAATGCCCTTCCCAGTCAGTCCACGAACAGGAAGGCAACTCACAGCGAGCGGAGTCGAAGCCCTCTACCGTCGGTCGTTCAAAATGCACAATAACCTTTTCGATATCCCCATCTGTTATCAGGTCAGAATGAACGACCTCGGTACCGTCTTCGAATGTCATATACGGGTACATCACGTAAACCACCTCGCAATCGTTAATCCAGTTTAGCATCAAGCTATTGCACCAAAGACAGCAAGCCCCCTTGATGAGTTGATGGTATCTGTTAAATGTCACGTACGATTCACATCTGGTGGGTACCCTGATGGCTACACGAAACGAAGCAGATTTACACCGGGAGGACCCCGTATGACAACCAAGTACACCGACGCGCCGCGCACACGTGTCATGACGCCGGCATCGCTCAACAACGGCGTTCACGAAAACCATTCCATCGGCCAGACCATGGCCATCGCGCCCAAAAAGGGCCTGTTTGACGACATTTCCATTCCCCAGATCATCGCCGGCGCCGCAGCTGCCGCTACGAGCGTCGCGCTTGCCTCCAAGATCGGTATCGCCGGATCGGTGATCGGTGCCGCTGTGAGCTCGGTCATCACCGTTGTGTCCTCGCAGGTCTACCGCCACTTTATCTCTGCCAGCGCCGAAGCCCTCAAAGGTACGCACGCCACCGTCGACTACCCCGCCGGCGCCTATGAACCCGTTGAATTAAATGCCGAGGAGCACTTAGGCGGCGCCGCGACTACCCAGGAGATGCGCCAGATTGCAGGGCGCGCGACCACGGCGCGCGTCGCCCCCGACAGCCTGCGCGCCAAGGCGGCGGCAGAGCGCAGCCAGACGCAAAAGAAGGTCATCATCTTCTCGATCGCCATCGCCATCGTCGCGGTTATCGCCTGCACCGCTGCCATCCTTATCACCACCGCCGGTGAGGGTCTGGGCGAGCGTCCCGAGCCGATTCTGTCGTCACGCACGACCGAGCACGACGCGGACAGCACTGGTCAATCGCAAAGCCAGCAGGACGACTCGCAGGGCACCTCCGCATCCACCGACTCGTCCTCGAACACCCCCGATCAGTCGCAGGGCGCCGATTCTTCTGTGAACAACAACGGTACGCAATCCGGCACAACCGACTCAAGCCAAACGACTGACGGCTCTCAACCGAGCACGGGCGACCAGACGAGCGACACCACGTCGGGAACGGGCTCAGCAGACAGCAGCAACACCAGCAACTCGAACAGCTCGAGTGGAACCGCGTCCGGCACGGCATCTGACAGCTCGAGCCAAGGCACGGCATCGGGCAACTAAGCACGTTTGCCCCTCATAGATAATCGACCTGTATAACGGGCGCGAACCGGCAACGGTCGCGCCCGTTTGCCTTGGGCGCCGAGGTAGCAAGCCCCGCGCGATGGTAAGATGCTTTGGTGTGTAAAGAGGAGATTTGCCATGAGCAAGACAATAGTTAAGCCCACGCTATCGCTGGGCAACCACATCTATCTGTATCGTCTGCTGCGTGATGCGATTGGGTGCGGCAAGCAAACGTTTATGACGCAGGTCGAGGAGGCGCTCGCTGCTGGTGACATGGCCGCTTATGACCTGGGCTTCGAGTCCACGCGCGAGCTGCTCGAGGAGCTCGACGACTGCATAAGGCTGACCGTCTTTAAGGGCGGTCGCCTGTATGCCACGCTCATCGCCAACGAGGCCTGGGATGCCGCCCTTGCCAAGGGCGAGGACAAGCCCAAGGCTGCCAAGGGTGCCAAGCAGTCCTACAAAAAGAAAAAGCGCGGCGAGAAGGACCTCAAGGCCGTGCGCCCCAAGCACGTTAAGCGCGCCGAGCCCGAGCCCGTGGCCGAAGTCGCTCCGGAGCCCGAGCCCGAGGCAGAGATCGAAGTCGCTATTGAGGTAACGGCAGAAGCCGACACCGAAATCACCGCCACGACCGATCCCGAAGTCATATCCGAGCAGGAAGCCACTGCGGAGCTCAACGAAGCTCCCAAGTCGACAACCGAAGAAGCCGCTGACCAGCCCGAAACGCCTGCGTTCCAAAACAGCGATGTCTTTGGCGACGAGACCGAGGACGATCAGCCCGACGAGCCCGACGATCAAGGCGCTACCGAGTCGGCGCCGGAGCCCGAGACGCCGCAGCCCGCCATCTCGCTCACGGTCGTCTATGACCCCGAGAACGCAAACGCCGGCATCACCACCATGGCATCCACGCCCATCGAGGCAAAGTCGAGCGTCGAGAACGAGAACGCGACGCAGGTTGAGGTTGAAACTGCAGCTGCAGACGCGCCCGTCACCGTGAAGCCCGCAGATTCCACGATCAAGCCGGAAGCGACGCTGGAGCCCGCACCCGTCATCGAATCCGTGCCCGCCGCTGCTTGCGACCGAATTCCCGCACCGGCACCGGCTTCGGTACCCGCAGCGGCCCCAACCCCCGCACCTGCAGCGCCCGCCATCCCCGAGGACTTCCCCGTCGATTTCGCAACCGAAGTCTTCTGCCCCGGCCCGCTTCTGCACCAGCTGTCGACCTATCTCCCCTACGGCGCCGACACGCTCGGCATCGTCGGCGAGTACTACTGGATTGCCCGCGAGCGCGGTACCATCGAGGCCGCGCGAAACCGCGCAAGCTTCCCCCTGCGCTACACGCAGGCCGGCGAGCGCCACGAAGTCACTGTGCGCATCCGCCACAACACCACCGGTGGCCTCGGTGCCGCCTGGGTCATCGACAAGGTCAACGCCCCGGCCGAGTGACAAAACGGCCCTGGATAGCCATTTGACCATCCAGGGCCGTTTGAAATCAGACCTTTTGGCTGTCATCAGCACATATAGACACCAGAGAAGCAAGCTCCTCCTCAAGTTGCGGAGCAAAATACCTAAAAGAAACTTGTGCTCCAATCGGTATCGACTCAATCATATTCGCAGCATTATCTGAAACACGGTACGATGCAGTTTCACCTGTCTTCAAATCCTCTATTGAGCAGACAGCGTCTTCAGCATCAATCGACCTAAGCACGCCTTTTCCTTGTAACATCACATCGGTATGCCCGCCAGCTATTTCTAATGAACCTGAGTCTGTCGCAGTCACTTCTCCGGAACCTCCGCGCGATATCTCTTCCTTTGTTGAACAGCCCACCAATGAAGCCATCAGCACCAAAGACAGAGCTAGACGAATCGCCCTACTTCGAAAAAGTCGTTCCATAAGTCCACGCATAATAGCTCTGATCATACTTCAGGAAGGATAAAGATGAATTCCAGCCGTCCGCTATGCCAATCATCTGCCTTGTCTCTCCAGTTTTCTTACCAGTAAGTGTGGCGTAAGCCTCCGCTGTTACAAAATGGGCTGATCCGTTGTACAAACTCGCATGTATAACATTCGGTCTATTAGAGTTAATCTCATTTTGAATGCTCGCGATAGCCGGAGAGGAGACAGTGCGGGCGATAAGAGTACTTCCTCTGCTTGCGCAGTAATTTGTAAACCCCGTTGCACAGGTTGATATCGGCGTTCCACCCAAAACAACGCCGGGAACAGTCTGTTCTTCATCGGAAAGAGCATGGGTATTGGTGTAATTCCATATCTGCATATATTGCGAAGGGTCGCTATATAAATTGGCAATGCCATACAGTTCCGCAACGTTCGAAAAAGCTGTCACCATACAAGCATAGTGGGCGGTAAGCCTCTTAATCTCGCTTTCATCATATGACATAAACTGAGAAATGGAACGAAATCCAGATACTGTGTAATCCTGCATTTGAGTTGCGTAAATTACAACATCGTTCCAGCTTGAAGGTTTATTCGATAAAACGACAGGCCGTCCTTCTATGGAAACAGCCGGGATTGTTCTTCCGCAATTTGTTGTTATTGAACCGTCCAAAGATTGCACGCCGAATTCGAATGGATTGATCATTACGACTGGGTTATTGAAAGAATAAGACTCGACACCAAGATCTCCTCCCCGATCCATAGGGCTGACTAAGCCGTCTCCAAAACGATATCCCGTAAGTATTTCATCATCTGAAGCATCTAAAACCAAATAGCCCGCGGCTCTATTGGATGTCACAACCGGAACAATGTAACCAAGCGGGGACCCATCAACATCTACAAAAGGAATAGGGTCAGAAGGCGTATACGAATAGCCGAGGAGTCCCTTTATATATTTATCGGCAAGCTCTTGCGCAATTTCAGAAGTAAATTGTATCTGCTCACCATCAATATTGCCCGTCGAAGCAAAAACCTCTTTCGGACGTGCGGCTAAGGCGACAATTGAAGACGCGACAAGTTGCAGAAAACGACGACGCGAAAGCATATGTTCTTCTTTCTAGAGAAGCGACTTATAAGGTACTCCTATTCTATAATCTTTTTTGTAACGTTACAGCACTGGTTATATTTCAATTCGATTTGCTTATGTCCTTGCAACCCAATGCGTCTTTACGTTTTAAACGGAATTAGAAAATCACTCATAGCAAAAACGGGCTTTAATCCCAAAGAGATGACTTTGATTATGAATCAAACCAGCAGCCAGGGCATAGCTGCAGTGCAATTGCTACAAGAAAGGCCGCCCTTGGTGGCGGCCTTTCTACTTGCTACTAGTCGCGCGTCAGCTTGCGGTGAATACGATGCGGCTGGGCTGCGTCCTCGCCCAGGCGCTCGATACGGTTGGCCTGATAGGCCTCGAAGTTGCCCTCGAACCAATACCAGTTGCCCGGATTCTCGTCGGTGCCCTCCCACGCCAGAATGTGCGTGGCGACGCGGTCCAGGAACATACGGTCGTGGCTAATGACCACCGAGCAGCCCGGGAACTCGAGCAGCGCCGCTTCGAGCGAGGACAGCGTCTCGACGTCGAGGTCGTTCGTGGGCTCGTCGAGCAGCAGCAGGTTGCCGCCCTGCTTGAGCGTGAGCGCCAGGTTCAGACGGTTGCGCTCGCCACCGGAGAGTACACCAGCGCGCTTCTGCTGGTCCTGGCCCTTAAAGCCAAAGCTCGCCACGTACGCGCGGCTGGGGACCTCGGTCTCGCCCACCATCATGTGGTCCAGGCCGTCCGAGACGACCTCCCACAGGTTCTTATCGGGATCGATGCCGGAACGGTTCTGGTCGACGTAAGAGATCTTGACGGTCTCGCCCACCTCGAGCTCGCCCGAAGTCAGCGGCTCCAGACCCACAATCGTCTTGAACAGCGTGGTCTTACCGACACCGTTGGGGCCGATGACGCCCACGATGCCGTTGCGCGGCAGGGTGAACGAAAGGTCATCGATGAGCACGCGGCCATCGAACTCCTTGTGCAGGTGATGAGCCTCGAGCACCTTGTTGCCCAAACGCGGGCCCACAGGAATGCGGATGTCGGTCCAGTCGAGCTTCTGGCTTGCGCGAGCCTCGGCCTCCATCTCCTCGTAGCGAGCCAGACGGGCCTTGTTCTTTGCCTGGCGGGCCTTGGGCGAGCTGCGTACCCACTCGAGCTCGGCCTCCATGCGCTTGGCGAGCTTGGCGTCGCGGTTACCCTGCGCCTCGATACGCGCGGCCTTGGTCTCCAGATACGTGGAGTAGTTGCCCTTGTAGGGATAGAGGTGACCGCGGTCGACCTCGCAGATCCACTCGGCAACGTTATCCAGGAAGTAGCGATCGTGTGTGACGGCAAGCACCGCGCCCTGATAGTTGTGCAGGAAGTGCTCGAGCCACAGGATCGACTCAGCGTCCAGGTGGTTCGTGGGCTCGTCGAGCAGCAGCAGGTCGGGAGCCTCGAGCAGCAGCTTGCACAGGGCCACGCGGCGACGCTCGCCGCCAGAGAGCACGTTAACCGGCATGTCGGAATCGGGCAGCTGCAGGGCGTCCATGGCCTGACCGAGCTTGGAATCGATATCCCAGCCGTCGGCGGCGTCGATCTCGTCCTGGAGCGTGCCCATCTCGGCCATGAGGGCGTCCATGTCGCAATCCGGGTCGCACATCTCCTCGCCGATCTTGTTGAAGCGATCGACCTTGGCGATCATGTCGCCAAACGCCATGCGCACGTTCTCGATAACGGTCTTGTCGTCGTCGAGCGGCGGCTCCTGCTGCAGGATGCCCACGGTGTAGCCGGGGGTAAGTCTGGCATCGCCGTTTGAGACCTCCTCGATACCGGCCATGATCTTGAGCAGGGTCGACTTACCCATGCCGTTGGGACCCACGACGCCGATCTTGGCACCGGGATAGAAGCTCAGGGTCACGTCGTCAAGAATCACCTTGTCGCCATGGGCCTTACGAGCCTGATACATCTGGTAGATGAACTCCGCCATTTGCCTGTTTTATCCTTTCTACCTGCTGCTTCCCTATTCTTGATTCGCTTTAGTGGAAACGAAATGAGGAAACCAGCTCTGAAACTTAACGAAAAAGGGGCATGGTTGCCCACACCCCCTAATACTACCTGGGAAAAGTCCCCCGGAACATACTATGAACTGCGTACGCTAGTTTTCCGCAACCTTAGCGAACAGCCTGCTGCGATTTGCGCCACAGCAGATACGAATAGACGTAGGCAGCGCCAGCTGAACCAAACGCCAGCACCGCAATCACCGCGGCGACGACTTCACTCGAAAGCACGCTACCCGCCACGCCCATCACAATCAGGCCAATACCCAGCACCATAAAGCAGGCACCGCCAAAACGCTGCGTACGGCGCCAGTTCTCGGGATCGGCAAGCGCCCAGGGCGTCTTGATACCGAGCGTATAGTTCTGCTTCACACGCGGCAAGTAGTTACCCACACCAATGAAGAGCAAGCCGATAGCGCCGGAAATCAGCACGTTGACCGAACCGACCGCCGGCACCACGCCCCAGACCGTAAGCTCACCCAACCAGCTTATGGCGCACATGAACAGGGTGAAGGCGATTACGAAGCCCTGATAGAACTTACCCGAGGTTCGATATGCCTCACCTTTGGGATCGATGCGTGGCACGACGTAGAACATCGCGAGAAGTGCCAGGGGCAGCACGCCGAGCGCGGAGGCCATCCAGCTAGGGCCCCAACCGTCGACGGCGCCGTTCGCGCCCCAGTGCGTGGGAATCTGCGCAGGCAAGCTCGGCATCACCCAGAGATGCGCAGCAACATTAATTGCGCAGACCACAACAAGCATGGCCCATACACGCGGCGATATCCCCGTGGCGTGAATGCCCCTGTTTTCATTATTCATCCTTATCACCTTCAGTGTCTGTAAAGCCCATAAACCAGCCGATCAAGTCCTGCATGACAGTGGTGTTTAAGCTGTAAACGATGTTTTGGCCATGACGTTCGTCGGTCACCAACCCGGCGTTTTTGAGCGTCGCCAAGTGATGGCTCAATGACGGCTTGCTGATGTCAAAATGCTCGGCAAGCTCCCCAGCCGTACAATTGCCCTCGCGCAGCAGTTCCAAAATGCGCCGCCGTGTTGGATCCCCCAGCGCTTTAAAACCTTCTCCCGGCATAGGGTCTCCTCTCAGTATTTCGTTCGACGCACACACTATACTCGGTATTTAGATGTTTGTCTAATTATCTAATTTGCAACGTAATATAGAACATTCGTTCGCATTTAGCTATAGTGGAAGTTGAAGCAGATGGGCCAGCTCCCTCCACCCAAGAAGGAGATGGACTATGAGTATTAACGATGTCCTGACGTTGTTGTTGCTTGTAATCGCGGCTGTGGAGCTCGGCATCCACATTGGAGGTCGAATGAAATAGCCGCCCCCGCGTAATGCGAAGACGGCCACTTCTCACGCTACAAACGTGCATTGGAGTTGGCCAACCCGCTGCAACGGGTGCCATCTGCTTCATCTTATGCGAATCCTGGTCTCATTTCAACAAGCCCCGAGGGTTCAAATGGAATCGCGATAATACCTATAATGGCGATAGCTAAAACACGACAGCTTCCCCAACGGAGGATATCTATGACCGAACCCGCAGCCGCCGCCCCCATCGAGACGCGCGACACCAAGCTCGAGATCATCATGGGTCGCGAGGCGCTCGACAAGCTCGCCAACGCCACGGTGCTGGTACTCGGCTGCGGAGGTGTGGGCTCCAACTGCTGCGAGGCACTTGCCCGTGGCGGCATCGGTCATTTCGTCATTCTGGACAAGGACATCATCGCGCCCAGCAATATCAATCGCCAGGCCATCGCCTTTCATAGCACCGTCGGCAAGCGCAAAGTGGACGTGATGGAAGCCATGACCCACGATATCAATCCCGCCGCCACCGTTATCAAACGCACCGAATACCTGCTGAGCGACAACATCGACGAGTTCTTCGCGAGCGTTTTGGAGCAGACGGGCGGCAAGCTCGACTACGTCGTCGACGCCATCGACACCATCTCGGCCAAGCTCACCATTGCCAAATATGCTCAAGACCACGACATTCGTTTGGTCAGTTCCATGGGCGGGGCCAACAAGCTCCATCCCGAGTGCCTCCGCTTTGCCGACATCTTCGATACGGTACGTGACCCCATGAGCCGCATTATGCGCAAAGAATGTAAGAAGCGCGGAATCAAGAGCCTGCACGTACTGTTTAGCTGCGAGGAATCGGTTAAGACCCAACCCCGCGACCCGTCCAACATCCACGAGCGTACCGAGTTGGGTACCGCCAGCTTTATGCCGCCCATCATGGGTCAGATGATTGCCGGCGAGGTTATCCGCCAGATCAGCGGGCGCGGGTGCGAGCGCGTGCGCGCCGATGGCCAGCGCTTGGACTAGCGGAGCGCGCCGAGATGGAGCCCCGGTTATTTGATGCACACTGTCATCTTGATCTAATGGCTCACCCGGACGCCGTTGCCGATGAGGCAACGGCGCTGGGCCTGGTTTTATTTGACTGCGGCGTCGATCCGCACGACTTTGCACGCGCCAAGAAGCGCGCCTGCGGCCGTTCAAATATCTTTGCCGGCATCGGCCTCCATCCCTGGTGGCTCGCCGACGGACGATGTGGCAACGCTGAAATCAATCTGCTTTGCGAAGTCGCTGCACAAGAACGCTATATCGGCGAGGTAGGACTCGACTTTTCCGCGCGCTTTGCCGGAAGCGAACCGCTTCAAATACAGGCACTTGACCGTCTCTGCGATGCACTCGTGCAGCACCCTCTCGCCGGGCGCGTGACATCAATTCACGTCGTTCGTTCGACAGGAACCGTGCTGGACGTCCTCAGGTCACATGAATTGCTCGCCCCAAGCCCCGACTCCCCCGCCATCATCTTCCACTGGTTTAGCGGTACCTCGAACGAGTTCGTCCGCGCGCGAAACGCAGGCTGCTATTTTTCCGTGAACGAGCGGATGCTCGCATCTAAACGAGGACGCGAATACGCACGACAGATTCCACTCGACCGTCTACTGCTCGAGACCGATGCGCCGGCCGAGCCAAACACAGAAACAAGCGCGCAATCGCTCATCAGATCGCTCACAAGGACCTCAGAACGCATCGCCTCGCTCAAAAAATGTGGCATAAAGCGCATCGAATCGGCAGTTTTAGCAAATGCGCGCTCTGTTTTTGACCTTCGCTAACCCCTGTGGGCAAAAATGCCAAGGGACATGCGAATCGCACAACGCAGTCCCTATTGGAAGGCGGTACAGTTCGGCGGCATTACACCAATTCGTGCATGAGATCACGGTTGCGTGTATACAATTCGTCAAAGATATGACGGCGCGACGCATATAGCTCGTGGGCAGTCATATCGGGCACGATTGTTTGCGCAACGCCAAGGACTCGGGCGAGTTCATCCCATGATGCATAGGCGCCACCTGCGAGAGCTGCCATAATGGCATCACCGAAGCATGCGCCCACCGTAACCTTGGCAACCGAGACCTCGCGCCCGCATACGTCGGCGATAGCTTGCATCCAAATTGGATTCTTGGTTCCACCTCCGACAAGCATAATGCGCCCAATTGGCAGTCCATGCTCTCGCTCGATAATGTCGACATGGGATGCAACGGTATACGCGACGCCTTCCAAGGCGGCGCGAACCATATGGGCTCGCGTATGCCTTCCGGTCAGGCCAAAGAAGACGCCACGCGCCTCGGGATCGTTGAGCGGAGTACGCTCCCCCGCAAAGTACGGCAGACACAGGAGCCCATCGGCACCCGGCGCCACATCGGCGGCATCATGCGCCATAACCGAATATGCATCGGGGCCACCGTGGCCCTCGGCCTCTACGGCGTCGCGATACAGCTCTTGGCGCAGCCACGATGTGAGTGCACCCGCTGTATTGGTCCCCGCGCAGATCCCGTAAGTTCCGGGAATGATAAACGTCCCTGGCCACAGGCGAGCATCATCGACCATATGATCAGCTAAGTAGATGAAATACGCCGTGCTCCCCAACTGAACCATCATATCGCCGGGACGGAATACACCCGTCGAAATGGCCTCGGCACCAGAGTCGCCCGTTCCCACCAAGACAGGTGTCCCTGCCACGAGCCCCGTCGCCTCAGCCGCACGCTGCGTAATCACCCCGGCAATATCGGTAGCCGACATTACCTCCGCCATCTGGTCAGGCCGGCAGAAACGATCACATTCCCGAGCATCAACCTTCCAAGTGTAGCGATCGTATAGGGGAAGAAAATCCTCCGCCAAATAACGGTCCACCGTAAAACGCCCCGTCAACTTCGCGCACAGAAACGATGACGCCGTCAGGAACTTCGCGGCACGTTCGTGCACCTCGGGCATATTCTCCTTAAACCACAAGATCTTTGGAGCAATATCTGACGAACAGGGATCGTGCCCGAAAAGCTCGCGTGCGCGATCTGGCCCATATTCGGAAAGAAGCTCGTCAATCTGCGGCTTCGAACGTGCATCGACTCCATATAAAATCGCGGGCGCCAGCGCGTTGCACTCGGTATCGACCGGTACGCAGTCGCAACCCAATGCGGAAAGGCCCACGCATCCAATCTGCGCCGCATTAACCCCCGATCGCACCACCAGCTCGCGCGACAAGCGACAAAAATCTCCCCACCAAACTGCCTCCGCATCATGCTGGTACCATCCATCACGCGGGTTGTCCGTCTCGTGTCCACAAGAGGCCTGGCAAACGATGTTGCATCGATCATCGATTAAAACGCCTTTAGAGGCGCTTGTCCCAATATCAATACCCAGATAGAACGCCATAGGTGCCTACTCCCCTCGCGCCGTACGAGCGGCAGCCATAAAACGAACTACCCGCTCAACATCAACCGGGGCATCCAGCTTTCCGTCGCGCTTTAAGCAGGTGCCGACAAACGCGCCATCGTAGTGAGCAAATACGTCAGCCACGGTATTTTCGCGACAACCGGTGCCACATACCACAGGCACTTCGCCAACACGCTCGCGGACCTCATCGGCAAGCTCGCCCGAAGCACCACGACCGGCAGCCGAACCGCCGATGACCATCGCATCTGGAAGGCAATTAAAGAGAAGTGAATCGGCAATGTCCGCAGTCGTGCGGTCGTTGAGATAAACCTCCCCCTCGCTCGTGATGAAGTGAAAAAGCTTGAGGTCGTCCAGGCGCAGCGCCGTCTTGCGACGCATGGTGTGAGCGAAATCTCGGTTAATCAGCCCGAGATCACCGGCCCAGGCACCGCAAAAATTGCAGCGCGTGAACTGCGCATCGACGGCAGCGCACAGCTCGATTGTGGCATCACCATCGTAAATAGCTTCAGCTCCCCAAGGGGTCGACAAATCATGGGACAGAGCCCCGATTACATAGCCCATCGATGCAAGGGTTGAGGGAGAAACGTGCTGCTCATAGGGCATCGAGAGCTCATTGGTAATCAAAATGCCATCGACACCGCCCCGTTGCAACGCTTCGAGATCGCGCTTGGCGGCTTCCACGACCTGCGA
Organism: uncultured bacterium; assembly: GCA_958349055.1. GTDB lineage: Bacteria > Actinomycetota > Coriobacteriia > Coriobacteriales > Coriobacteriaceae > Collinsella. The sequence goes on along the minus strand of CATWBO010000031.1, from coordinate 13,968 downwards.
CACGCTTCCGCCCGGGTAATACAGTGGATCGCCCGGCAGAGGACGCAGGTGCAGCATTCCGATAACCGGCTTTTCGGTCTTGAACATCGAAGTTAGAAACGACATGACGTGCTCCTTCATAGGGTTATCGCGGGGACGTTACTCCCCCAGCACCTCGACGTACACTTTTCGCTTCTGCGGACCGTCAAACTCCGCAAGATAGATGTTCTGGGCACCTCCACACACGATGTGGCCATCTTGGACGGGAAAGAAGCAGCTGTTTCCACAAATCATGCTCTTGATATGCCCACAGGAGTTGTTGCCGGTGGCTCCATAGCTCGGCAGGAAGTGTGCATGCGCATAGGGGGCATCTGGCGGGGCGATGCGATCAAGCGTCTCCATAAGATCCGTCTCCACGCAGGGCAGCCCCTCGTTTACCACGATTCCACAGGTCGTATGCGACAAAATAATCGCTGCCAAGCCATTCGTCACCGAGCTGCGTTCAATGGCAGCGTGCACGTCTTCGGTAATATCGATGAACTGGTCCGGAGCAGTCGATAGATAGCTCAATGTCTCGAGCGTCACCATGTTCACTCATCCCCTTCAAGAAAACGCAGGGCATTACCCCAGTAGAGCCTTTCTCGCGCATCATCGCGCATGGACACGGTATCGAGCGCCCGTTTGAGTTTGAACGCACGGAAGCGCGGCGTATTGCTGGCGAACATCACTTGATGCGATAGCGCGCGCTCATACCACAGCGGCCCCATATCGACCGTGAAAAGACGCTGCATCATCTCCTCGGGCGAATCGATGTAAGTGATAGAGGTGTCCGTGTAGCAGTTGGGATACTTGAGCAGCATCGCCACGGTCTCGCGCACCCAGGGCCAGCCAAAGTGGGTCAAACTAAAACGCACATTTGGATGCGTTGCGATTGTGTGCTCAAATACAAGCGGATTACTGCGCGAGAGCTCTGCGCCCGGCTCCCAAGACATACCGGCATGGAAAACCACCGGCTTGTTATAGCGCTCGCACAGCTCGTAAAGCGGCTCGGCCACGGCATCATCGGGAGCAAAACCCTGCTTTGCCGGATGCAGGCAAAGCCCCTTTGCCCCCAACTCGGTAAAGGCGCGCCCCAATTCGTCTGCGGCACCGCTCACCTGCGGATCTACGCTCGCAAATCCCCACAGACGATCGGGATGCGCGGCAACCAGCATGGCAATCTGGTCATTGGCGCCAAAATGCCCTCCGCATGCCGTGGTTACATCGAGCGGCATGAGCACGCTCTTCTGCACATCGCAGACGTCCATCTCGACTTGAAGCTCATCCCAATCCATGGGGCCCATATGCCCCATACCAAATTCTCGTGACCAAAAACCGAATCCATCAGGCTCATCACCCGGCGTATAGATCTCGCCGTAGAGCATGGGCTGGACCAACATGTCGATAACCATTTCGCACTCCTTTCCAAGCATTTGACCCTAGTACGGCTCAAAAGAGCCGATGACGCGGGACGAAAGCTCGGCGCCCGCCTTCATACACGCCGGAATATCAAGGCCATCAATCACGCCCTTGGTAAACCCGGCGATATACGAGTCACCGGCGCCCACGGTGTTAACGACCTTCTCCGCCGGTACGATCCCGCACTCATAGAAGCGTTCGCCGTCAAAGGCAATGCTTCCCTTCTCGCCAAGCGTGGCAACTGCCACCCGCGGCCCCAACTTCTGTACGTGACGTACCCAATCACGCAGCTCCGGAGTGTCCTCTTCAAACGACATAAACGCATAGTCTACGTAAGGAAAATGAGCCTCGCAGGCATATTCGGGATCCTGGCTGAACACCGAGAAGTCCATAACCACCGTCTTGCCCGCATCATGCCATTCGGGCAGGAGGTCCAAACAATTGCCAAACAGGTCGGTATGAATGATGTCATGCTCTAGGATAAACGCCCGGTCATCTTCATTCGGTCGATATGTCTCCATAACACCATCGATTGCCTCGAGATGCACGCGATCGACGCCGTCTTTCAATGCCATGAGCATCACCGAGGTGTCGCCATCCTCCACCCGCAGATGTGAGATATCGAACCCCTCAGCGGCCAGCGCCTCTCTCATCTTGTCTCCGTACTCGTCCTTGCCGACAACCGACACGGCGGATACCGAAACTCCCATTCGTGCAAGATGGATACCCCAGTCAATGCCATTACCAGTCGGATAGAACACGCCGATGTTTTGATAGACGTCCGCACAGCAAAAACCAGCCGCGCACGCTTTAATACCCATGGCCTTCTCCAATGTTCAAAAGGGGGCCCACCACATGGCGAGCCCCCTTTTCGCGTTTCGCTTATTGTTTTGCATCGGCCGTCCAAAGCCTCATAGCCAGACCGCCGTACGCTTTCTTAAGCTATTCGACGATTGGTGCTCCGTGGCCCCAAGAACCTTCCATGCCGCACACGGTCGAGGCAAACCCGGCAGCAAAGTCGAGCGCACGCTCGATGGCCTCGGCGCCATCTTCACCACGCTTGGCGGAATCGAGATAGCACATCAAAAACGAGGTGAGGAACGAGTCGCCCGCCCCCATGGTGTCCTTCATGTCCGTTACCGGTTTAGCCAGCTGGCGGTAATAACGCTCGCCGTCGTAAGCAATGCAGCCCTCGGCGCCCGCCGTAGCCGACACAAAACGCGGACCCAAGCCCTTCACCCATGCCAGACGCTCGCGAATCTCGTCCTCACTCGCGGCATCCGCCGCACTAAAGAAAGCGAAATCGACGTAGGGCGCAATCTGCTCGTAGTACTCGTCGGTGGAGTCGTCCGAAAAGTCAAAAGAGACCGTGACGCCCGCAGCCTTCAGCTTGGGCAGCTCGCGCTCGGTAAAGCAATAGTTGCCCGAATGAACCACATCGAACTGCTTCATGTACGAAAGGTCAAAGCGATCGAGGACATAGCGCGCATCGCCACGGATACCGCCCTCGTTGGAGCCAAGGAAGACACGGTCACCGTCAACGACGGTGACGCGAGCCGCTCCGTTCTCGCCAATCATCTGCTCGCACTTGTCAAGCTCGATACCCTCATCCTCGAGGCTTGCAATGACATGCTCGGCAGCGGCGTCATTGCCAAAAATGCCCATGTATGCGGAGCGTGCGGCACCGCATTTCTTGGCATAAACGGCGAAGTTCACCGCATTGCCGCCAGGATACATGGTATGGATATGCTCGTAGCGATCGACGACGTTGTCGCCAAATCCGAGCGCGTTAACGTTAAATGCCATGGCCTTTGTCCCTTCTAGTACTCGACAACACCCATATAGCGACGGAAATCGGGATCGTGATCAAACACCTTGCCGCGTGCAGCACGCAGCTCGCAGTTCATGGCATAGAACAGCACCGGGTCCAGATAGGCACGGACGCTCGCCGGCACGGCTTCCATACCGTACTCCTTGGCATCGAGCACCATCAGCGTATCGGTATGCGTCTTAAGGAACGCCAGGGCGCGCTCGTCCATAGCACGGCACTCGCTGGAGCCCATCTGCAGGAAGTAAAAAACGCCATCCTGAGTAGCCTCGAAGGGGCCATGGAAGTACTCGGCAGAGTGGATGTAGCTGCAGTGCTGCCACTGCATCTCCATAAGAGAGCAGATAGCGAAACCGTAGGTCTGGCTAAAGTTGGGACCGCTGCCCAGAATATAGAAGAACTCGTGCTCCTGGCAAAGCTTGGCAAAGCGATCGCCCAGCTCGGCATTTACCTTCTCGCGTGCCGGGGGAAGAATCTTATCCATCTCGGCGATACCGGCATACATATCGGCAAGATCGGCGTAGCCCTCCTGCTGATCGAGCAGCTCTGCCGCAAGCGACAGCGAAATACCAGCGGGGACCTCGGCCTGCGGCACACCCTCGCCCCACGGGTAGACCCACGTGGTCCACTTGCCGGAGTCGATCTTAGATCCAGCGTTGTCGGTCTGGGCGATCACCGTAGCGCCGGCAGCAAGGGCAATCTCGCAGCCCTCGACGACCTCGGGGGTGTTGCCACTGTGGCTACAAGCGATGACCAGGGACTTCTCGCCCAGACGACGCGGACGCATAATGTCGAATTCACGCGCGGTATAGATATACGAAGTGAAGGTGGTTGCCTCGCGCTGCAGAAGCTCATGAGCCGGGATCAAATCGATCATGGAGCCACCGCAAGCAATCCAGTAGACGCTGTCGAACTTGCCCTTCTCGGCAATTGCCTCTTTGATCAGATCGTGTGCGTTCATATCCAGTTCCTTTCTTGTTTGGTCCGCAATCAATGAGATTGGCTGCGTGGCCGATAGTTGTTTTAGTCAATCAGATATTTCTCGAATGCGGCCATGTTCTTGGCATCTGCCGCCGCCGGGTCATCGTAGTAACGACCGTCCGTGATTTCCTGGCCCAGCATGCCGTCAAAACCATGGGCGTTGAGCGTGGCGACGAAGGCGTCCATATCGTGCTTGCCATCGCCCCACACCAGATGGCCATACGGGTCACCGTCGATAAAGTGCATCTCGTGAATTGCCCCATCACCAAAGGCGGCAAACCAGTCCTCGAGCGTCTCGCCTGCAACGCCCATCGCGGTTGTATCAACCATGGGCTGTAAGTACGGGCTCGCGACCTCGTCAATCATGCGCTTCGCATCGGAAACCGTCGTCACAAGGTTGCTCTCCTCGGGACGCAGGCTTTCCATCGTAAGCACCAGACTGTGCTCGCCGGCATACTCCGCCAGAATGGACAAGTGCTCGCGGCTGCGCTTCCAGGCTTCCTCGCGATCCTCGTCCCAGTCGCCCCAGCCCGAGTTGACGGACATACGGTCGCACCCAAGTACCTCGGCAAGCTCAATGCCGTGCTTAAAGTACGCCAGGCTGCGCTGTTCATGCAGCGGCTTGCGTGCGCAGTATTGCCAAGGATAGACAACATTCTCGGGGCACAGAGTACGATACCTAAGCCCACGGTCTGCAGCCTTTTTCGCCAGGACCTCAGCCTCAAAGTAGCCCGTGTGGTCGAGCGTCACATGCGGCTCCGCACACCACAGCTCAATGGACTCAAAGCCCAAACGCTGCTGCGCGTCAAGGAAGTAATCGAGCGACCACATGATGTAGTGGATATTCATGCCCGCAATCTGTTCGCGGCGCAGCGTCGGTTTGGATTCAGACACCTTATGCCTCCTTATTTCGATCGAACACGATTTGTCCGTCCGACATCGTCATATCAACCGCAAGATCGCGTGCGTCGCGATAATCGAGGTCGAACACATCCCGATCGAGCACGCAGATATCGGCAAGCTTGCCAACCTCAAGCGTACCCAGCTCGTCTTCGCGCATCAGATCGTACGCGCCCCCGGCAGTCCAAGCGCGCAAGAGCTCGACAAGCGTCAGCACGTTGGCCTCATTCACGGGCAGTCCATCGTCGAAGTATCCGCCGCACGCGCTGTAGATTGACTCACCCAGGCTCGGAATCAGCAGCGGCAAATCCGTACCACAGCACACCGTGCATCCGGAATCTTCCATGCCGCGGCGATTCCAGCTGTGTAAAAGTCGCGTCTCGCCAATTTGTCGACGCATCATCGATAGGCAATCCTCGCGCCGGTCCAGCGTCAGAATCTGCGGATAGACCTCGCAAATTCCACCTAACTTGCCAAACTCGACAAGATCGGTCGGGTCAGAGTTCTCGAGATCGGTAATCGCATGGCGGCGAAGCATCCGTCCATGTTCGTCTCGAGGCAGCGAGGCATAGAGTGCCACGGTGCGACGAACGGCGCCATCTCCCTGGCAATGCAAGGAATATCGGAAGCCGTCAGCATCAATTGCACGTAGCTCGTTCTCAATCAGATCCCACTCGGGCTCCTCGACGACCGTCTTGCCGGCGGCTCCCGCATCGGCCGTGTCCTCATAGGGGTCAATCATCTCGGCAAGCCCCGCCCATACGCCGCGATCGGTCATACGGTTGAAGCCAGAAAAACGAACGAACGGTCCCCGGAAGCGCTCTCGTGCCTCGCGGGCATATGCCAGATTTGCACCAGCGCCCACCGGCTGCGACATCATAGAGACGCGAACCGTCAGCTCACCAGATTCCTCACGGCGAGCCATTTCGTCGGCAAAGCCGTAGTAGTCATCAAACGCCATCTCCTTGATGGCGGTAACGCCGCGCTCGTTAAGCATGCTCATGTAGTCCGAATACCCCGCACGTACCTCGGGCAGCGCGAGGAAATCGCTCATCATGCGCCAGATCTTCTCGGCATAGCACGCCTGCGGTGTAAAGCCGTATCGCGCACTGGCGGCAGCATTGAGAACGCAGGTCTCCGCACCCGGTGTAAAGCAGACGACAGGGATATCGCCAAAACAATCGTCAAACACAGCCGCCGTATTTGCGTTCTCGGCATCCGATGCCAGCGTTTCGGGTAGGTTGTGGCCAAAAGCCGCCGCGCAATCCGGATGATCTTCTTTCCATGCACGCAAGAGCGACACGGCCTCTTTGGCATCGGCGACGCCGGACAGATCAGACCCCAACGTCCGCAGCGCCCAGCCCGTATAGAAGGTATGCACATCGATCAGGCCAGGCATGACGGTGCGGTCGCCCAGGTCAACTACCTCGTCCGCTTGGGTCAAATACGAAGCTACCTCACACTTGGTGCCAACAGCCTCAATTCGATTGCCACGGACCGCTACGAAACCTTCAAACGGCAGGTCCCCCGTACCGGTAAAGACGCTCTTAGACGTCAGGACCGTCAAACGATCAGACATCACAACCACCTACACCGGAAGCATGCCAGAGATTGCCGTTACGATCAGGCCAAAGACGACCATGAAAATGAAGAACTTCCAAATGGTCTTCCACCATTGGCCAAACGAGATCTTTGCCACGGCAAGGCCGGCGACCGTCATGCCCGCCACGGGACTGATGGTGTTGATGGTCTGATTAGCAAACTGGAGCGCGGTAACAGCTGCCTCGGGATTGAGGCCCATAAGCTCGGTCAGGGGGCCCATAACAGGCATGGTGAGCGCCGCCAGGCCAGAACTCGAGGGAACCAGCAAAGAGAGCAGGCCAAGGACGATATACATAAACGTGGTGTAGACGGCGGCGGGTGCACCGGCGAGCGCAGTAGCGAGCGCCTGGAGAATGGTGTCGATGATCATGCCGCCCTCGGCGATGACCAGAATACCGCGAGCGATACCAATAACGATGGCGGCGTACGCAAAGTCGGCGAGACCTTTAACGAACTCCTCAGCAATCGTCTGCTGGTCAAGACCGCCCAGGATACCGGCAAGCAAGCCCATGCCAAGGAACACGGCGGAAATCTCATTCATGTACCAACCCTGGGTAACAAGACCCCAGACGATAATGCCCATACCGCAAGCAAAATCGATAAGCACGAGCTTCTGACGGATAGTGAACTCTTCCTCGATGGAGGCATCGGTCACGGAAAACTCGATACGCTTGAGCTTATCGTCCTCGTACGTAATGGACGACTCGGGGTTTTTCTTGACGCGCATGGCGTAGCGCATGGCCCATGCGATACCGACGGCAGTGAAGATGACCCAAGAAACGGCGCGCAGCCACAGTTGCGGATTGCCCTCGATGCCGATAATGCCCTGTGCGATCAAGACGTTAAACGGGTCGATGGTCGAAGCACAATATCCCAGGTTAGGACCAAGGAAGCAGATGATGAATGCCGTCATCGAGTCATAACCGATACCCATCATGATGGGAATGAAGATGGCATAGAACGGCAGGGCTTCCTCAGACATACCAAACGTAGTGCCGCAAATGGACAGCAACGTCATCGTAATGGGAATGATGAGGATGTCCTTGTTCTTGAGCTTTTTAATCACACGGCTCATGCCGGCATTCAAAGCGTTGGTCTTGGTGATGATTGCGAACGATCCGCCAATCAATAAGACGAACGCAACGACGTCGGCAGCCTCTTGGATGCCCTTAGTGGGCGCTTGCAGGACCGCGAAGATATCCTGACCCAGATTGATGGTCTCGCCGGTCTCGGAATCGGTGTAGTTCTTATCGACCTGTTCATAGGTTCCAGCAACGGCGACTTCACGCTCGCCCGCCGCTGTCGAAATCGTCTTGCGCTGATACTGACCAGAGGGAACGATCCAAGTCAGGACCGCAAAGACAACGATCAGCAAGAACATGATCGTATAGACATGCGGTAATTTGAACTTAAAACGTCTGTTTGTCTTCTTCGCCTTCGTATCTGACATAGATACCTCCAAAGAACTCGAGATTGCATCGCATCTCGCTTCAACGTTTGCACAAGGCAAACGTTCTATGACGTTCTATAGATTACCAGCAGCTTTTCTCGTCATCAAGATAATTTCAAACTGATTGCCGCAACGCGGTTGAACGGTTGCGTTTGTGCCGTGAACGGTATGGAAACGCCCGGTGAGATGATCCACCGGGCGTCTCCATTCGCAATGTCCTAGATGTCAAAAACGTAGCGAGACCCAACGATCCGCTGACGACCGATGATAAACGGCCGCCGCTGCTCATCAAAGAAGAAGGCTTCCATATAAAACAAGGGTTCGCCAACGGGAACCGCCAGCAACCGAGCGACCTCGGGCGATGCGCACGCGATCTCGAGCGTGCACGGGTCGGTAAACGCAGGCGTCCGCCCCGTCCGGTTGCGCACGAACTCAAAAATGGATTGGTTAGATAGAGGCGCCGTTGATAGATAGGCGTTGTCCTCGTAAACGTATATGTTGTTCTCAAGCATGACAGGGACGCCATCGGCAGTACGCACGCGCTCAACGCAAATCAAGTCAGTTCCAACGGGAACACCAAAGAACTGTGCTTCGGTGGAATCCGCCGGCAGTATCTTTCTCGAAATGACACACGCCCCCGGTTCCATTCCGTTAGCGCGGCATGCGTCCGAAAAACTCTGGACGTCATCCTTCTGGCGAATCTTGCGCTTGAGCTTGGGGGCATTGACAAACGTGCCTTTCCCCTGTCGCTTCGTTAGATAGCCCTGTTGGACGAGCTCCTCAATAGCGCGTCGCACGGTAACGCGGCCAACTTTATAGCTCTCAGCCAATTCGAATTCGTTGGGTATCCGCGCACCTGCCTTGTAGGCACCGGAGTTGATTTCGTTTTTAATGATATCAATGACCTGTTGGTACAGCGGTATCGCTGCTTTACCGTCAGTTAGCCCTTCAGTCGGTGGCATATACCCTCTCCCAGCGCAATTACGTCTAAAACGGGCTTAAGGGCATTCAACAAGTCCTTAAGCCCGCATTAGCTTAAAGTATGCTAGGTGTCGCACCAAAATGTCGGGTATTTACTCATCGGACCCGAAAAACGCGCAACTAACGCGCTCTTACGCGAGTTCCAGCAGGTCCGGCAGCTGATCGATAATCTTATCCGCGGCGTCCTGACTAAAGCCAAAGCGCTCCTCGCGCTTGGCGATGACTGTCAGACCGGCGCGCTTGCCGGCAGTGATGCCAGGCACCGAATCCTCAACGCAGCAGCAGCGATTCGCGGGCAGCCCCAGCAGGTCCAGCGCATGCAGGTAGATGTCGGGCTCGGGCTTGCTCTCCTTAAACTGCTCGCCACTCACCACATACTCAAAGGCATCCGACAGCCCGCATGCGTTGAGCACTTCTTCGATGCTATCTATGGGAGACGAGCTGGCAAGCGCCACGCGAACGCCACGGCGCGGCAGCTCTCGAATCGTATCCACGGCGCCCGGGTTAATCAAAGCCTGATAGTCGCGCGGACGCTTATGCGCCCACTCATCCCAACGGGCCAACGCTTCCTCGCCAGTGAAATGCCCCTTACCGGCGCGCTCAAACCAATCGACCAGCATATGCAGGAAGAACTGATGCGAGGTACCGACTTGCCCATTCAACTCCTCTTGAGTCAGGTTAAGCCCAAGCTCCTTGGCAAACGCGGCAGTCTCGCCCAGGTAGTAATACTCGGTATCGACAATGACACCGTCCATGTCAAAGATAACGGCGTCGAACGGAAATGCGGACACGGCACCCTCCCTAACAAAAGGGCGCCCGCAAGCAGGCGCCCAAACCATGCATTAATCGGCGATTCTAACCCAGCAGCTTATCCAGCGCCACTGCAATACCGTCTTCGTTGTTATTGGCGGTTACCATCTGGGCAACTGCCTTAACCTCATCGACGGCGTTGCCCATGGCAACACCGGTGCCGGCCCACTCAATCATGGACTTGTCGTTCTGGCCGTCGCCAAACGAGACGACCTCGCTGGCATCGATACCGAGCTTGGGCAGGGCACCCTCGAGCGCACGGGCTTTGTCGATACCGGGCGCCGTGTACTCAAAGTACCAGTCGGCCGTAAACATGCCCGAAAGCGTCTGGGTAAAGGGCGCATACATCTCCTCGTAATGCGCCTGCAGGTAGGTCGGATCACCCGCCGTCAGCAGCTTGTCCACGGGATAAGTGTCCACGACCTCATGCAAGCTCTCGACCTCGCGAATCTTAAGATTGCACGCATCGCGCTCATACTTGACGATATTCTTCTGCAAGCCGTCAGGCAGCGTGATCATGCAATGGTACGAGTCCTCGACGTGCAAATCGCGACCGAGCGAAATCATAGGGATCACGTCGAAATTGCGCAGATGATCAATCAGACGGTACAGCTCGTCAGCCGGCATGGCCTGGTCAAAAAGGACCTCATCGGTCTGAGCGTCGACCACATGCGCGCCATTAAAGGCAACTAGCAGACCGTCATGGTTTTGAAGGTCGAGCTCCTGCGCCAAGGCGTGCAACCCCCATGCGGGACGGCCCGAAGCCAAGATGAGCTTAATGCCCGACTCCTGCGTTGCGAGCAGCTTCTCGCGCGTACGCGGGCTGATGACCTTTTGGTCGTTGGTGAGCGTACCGTCGATATCCATTGCGATGGCTTTGATTGCCATATATGCCTCCCTGTCATTGAACAACCTTGTCTGAGCCATCATACAGAACACCCACGGCGGCGCTGTTTGCAACGGGAAAAATGTCATATTGTCCCAAACATGAACGGCGCGCCTTCGACGATTGCGATGCCCGTCGAGGCGCCTCCCGATACATTCCATCCTATCCAAATAGCAAGGGGCCCGTATCCCAACGGATACGGGCCCCTTTCAGCCATAAGCCAACTCAGCCGTAAAGACTACTTGCGATGAGCGCGGTAGAACTCGATGAGCGCCTGGGTCGAAGCGTCCTGCTCGGCCTTGGCGGCATCGTCGTGGAAGGCCGGGGTGATCTGCTTGGCAAGCTGCTTGCCCAGCTCGACGCCCCACTGGTCGTAGGAGTCGATGCCCCAGACCGTGCCCTCGACAAACGTAATGTGCTCGTACAGGGCGATGAGCTCGCCGAGCGCGAACGGGGTCAACGTGTCGCCGAAGATCGAGGTCGTCGGACGGTTGCCCTCAAAGCAGCGGGCCGGGACGATCTGCTCGGGCGTGCCCTCGGCGCGCACCTCATCGGCCGTCTTACCAAAGGCGAGTGCCTTGGTCTGGGCCAGGAAGTTGCCCAGGAACAGCTCGTGGACATCCTGGCCGCTGTCGGTTGCGGGGTTAGCAGTGTTGGCGAAAGCGATAAAGTCGGCCGGGACCACCACGGTGCCCTGGTGCAGCAGCTGGTAGAAGGCGTGCTGGCCGTTGGTGCCGGGCTCGCCCCAGAAGATCTCACCGGTATCGGAGGTCACAGCGCTGCCGTCCCAGCGGACATGCTTGCCGTTGGACTCCATGGTGAGCTGCTGCAGGTAGGCCGGGAAACGGTGCAGATACTGGCAGTACGGAAGCACGGCGTGGCTCTTGGAGCCGAAGAAGTTGACGTACCAGACGTTGAGCAGGCCCATCAGCGCGACGGCGTTGTTCTCGAGCGGGGTGTTGCAGAAGTACTCGTCGATGGCGTGGAAGCCCTCGAGGAACTGCTGGAAGCGCTCGGGGCCGAGCACGACGATCAGCGACAGGCCCACGGCGGAGTCGACGGAGTAGCGGCCGCCGACCCAGTTCCAGAAACCAAAGGCGTTAGCGGGGTCGATGCCGAAGGCCTCGACCTTCTCGAGTGCGGTGGAAACGGCGACGAAGTGCTTTGCCACGGCCTCGGCGTTCTGCTCATCGGAGCCGTCGATGGCGCCCTGAGCCTTGAGCTGCTCGAGCATCCAGGTCTTGACCTCACGGGCGTTGGTGAGGGTCTCGAGCGTGGTGAAGGTCTTGGAGACGATGATCACGAGCGTGGTCTCGGGATCCAAACCCTTGAGCTTCTCGGCCTGGTCGTTGGGGTCGATGTTGGAGATATAGCGGCAGTCGATACCGGCGTCGGCATAGGGACGCAGGGCCTCGTAAGCCATGACCGGGCCCAAATCGGAGCCGCCGATGCCGATGGACACCAGGTGCTCGATCTTCTTGCCGGTAACGCCCTTCCACTCACCGGAGCGCACGCGCTCGGCGAAGGCATACATGCGGTCGAGGACCTCGTGCACGTCGGCGACGACATCCTGGCCGTCGACGATAAGCTGGCCTTTCTCGCTTGCCGGACGGCGCAGCGCGGTGTGCAGGACGGCGCGGTCCTCGGTGGTGTTGATGTGCTCGCCGGAGAACATGGCGTCGCGGCGCTCCTCGAGCTTCACCTCGCGGGCAAGATCGCACAGCAGCTTGACGGTCTCATCAGTCACCAGGTTCTTGGACAGGTCGAAGTGCAGGTCACCGGCGTCAAAGCTCAGCTTGTTCACGCGCTCGGCATCGGCGGCGAACCAGGCCTTGAGGTCGATACCCTCGGCCTCGAGCTTCTCCTGATGGGCCTCGAGCGCCTTCCAAGCGGCAGTCGACGTAGCATCGATAGGTGCGGCAACAGTTGCCATAGAGTCCTCCTCAGCATACGGGCGCACGCCTCCATGCGCCCGGACATTCAGATGCCACTATTCTAGCGCAGGTCAAGACTATAATCAGCGAGCGTTGCCAATCGGCCCCCAAACGGCAACCGACCAAAAAGGGACAGGTTTAATTTGGCAGGTCAAACGCTTTACCAATCAAAAATAACCTATCCCTTTATGCCAAATATTAGGCCGCAGCGCAGACGCTACCGAGCAACTCACGCAGAGGAGACCCGATGCCCTCCAGCAGTTCGGGCGCGATGATGGCAAAAACGGGAACCTCGCCGACACCCACAACGGCGGGCACTTTTCCCTCGGAGACGATGCATCCATAAGGCACAAAGCCGTCCTCACCGGCATCGAGCGCCGCCATACGACGGGCGAGCTCGCGCGCAAAGCCGGCCGTATCGGCATCGCCGATCGCCAGGACAAAGTCCACGCCTTCGTCGGTCGCCAGGGCCACGGCTTCGTCGATCAGCTCGTCTCCCCCGTCGCCCCCGACCAAACCGCAGCGGAAAAGCACGCGCTCGAGCAGGGCGCGATCGAGCGAGCCCAGCGCCGCCGAAACGAGCTCATCACGCGTGTGCTTGTCGCCTCCCAGCACGACCAGTGCCTTGGTGCCGCCATAGTGGGCAACCAATCGCCCGCACCAGCGAGCCACATCCCCATCCGCAACCAAGCGCGTCGGCATACCAAACCCATAGTCGACCATTATCCCCACAACCCTTCCGTGCGTATAGGCGGTATCAATCGTTAGACTCATACTACGAAGCGAGGTTTTCCGAGCTGTTTCGCGCTCTTTAGAGCTGCGTTAAAAAACCCGATGCAACCGCACGACCATACCCGCCAAAGAGGGACAGGTTTTGACGGTGTCCGCGCAAGCGGGTATTATCGAACAAGTATTCGATAAGAACATGTGTTTGATGGGAGGAACGCGTGGGTCACGAGCGTCGCACCTATATCTGCATCGACCTTAAGACATTCTACGCCAGCGTCGAGTGCGTCGACCGTGGGCTCGATCCGCTCACCACCAACCTGGTCGTTGCCGACGAATCGCGCGGACGCACGACCATCTGCCTCGCCATCACGCAGGCCATGAAGGACCTCGGGATACATAACCGCTGCCGATTGTTCGAGATCCCCGATGG
>CATWBO010000030.1 GCA_958349055.1 uncultured bacterium | reverse complement strand
GAGGGTCTGACTACGAATCAGAACGTCATAGGTTCGAATCCTATACGCCGCACCATTTGAGATTAAAGCTCCCGGCGACGGGGGCTTTTCTTTTACGTAAGCACCGCATGGATTCGAACCTCGGTCGAGGCGCGGGCGTCAAGAAAACGCGGGGCGTTTTTAGCCCGCGGGCGAGCGCGCCGGCAGGCGGGCGAAGCCGGTGCGGATCCGCGCAGCGGATGCGCGGAATCCTATACGCCGCACCAATTGAGTTATAAGCCTCCGGAAACGGGGGCTTTTCTTTTACGTAAGCACCGCATGGATTCGAACCTCGGTCGAGGCGCGGGCGTCAAGAAAACGCGGGGCGTTTTTAGCCCGCGGGCGAGCGCGCCGGCAGGCGGGCGAAGCCGGTGCGGATCCGCGAAGCGGATGCGCGGAATCCTATACGCCGCACCATTTGAGATTAAAGCTCCCGGCAACGGGGGCTTTTCTTTTACGCCAGCTTGAGTGCTTTCGTCCAAAGGGACGATTTCCTGTCGACTCGTGTAAGATTCCGAGTAGATGTCGCGACTTATTCGCGACCACTCCTTCTTCAAGCGACCGATCAGGGTGATATTTCGTGGCAGAGCGTCCGACATACAAGCTCAGGTTTCTCGATCCCAAGAAGCGCTTTCCGGCGATGCCCGAGCAGCCTGCGGGACGCTCATATGGCGTGGTCTGGAAACTCTTTGGCGAGGATCAGCATGAATCTTGTTATGTCGTCGAATTCGTTGGCAAAAGCCATGTGTCGCTTTTGGGCTACGTAAGCGTTTCGGGTGAGGTGTACAAGGTGGACCGCCCCGTTAGCGAGGCTCCGCTGCCCAACGATCCCGACATGGAACTGGTCCTTGACGAGTTGGACTCCGGTATTGGTGAGATTATGGTGAGGGGAGCAAACGGCATGATGCGCGCGTGCGCGCGAACCGTCGGCTCTCCCGAAGGTACCATGCGCGAACAGTCCGATCACGAGACATGGAATTCGACCCGCTCCCTTCCTTACGGTGAGTTCATGGCATCGATGTTCCTGCGCTACGTGATATTCGCTGACTCTGAAAATACCATTGCGAGCACGGCGGACGCCGACGGACTCGACGAGGGTATGCAAAACGTTGTCGACAAGATCAAGCTCGTAAAGTTGCCCGAGCCGGTCGAGGTGTTTTTGGGCTTTAACACGACACCGCTACCTGACGCTATCGAGACGCTGCTCTACCGCGTTGACCATGCCGAGAATCCGAGCGGTATCGAGCGCTATGCCGCCGCCCTTATGAGTGAAATTGACTTGCCCCGCTTGCGCACCATCGCCGCTAAGTCCGAGATGAGCCTGGCTCGCATCGATCGCTCAAAGCTTTTCTATCTCAATTTTGATCGCAGCCTGCTGGACCAGGACGAGATTGACATGCTGCTCGCCATTGAGTGCCGTCTTAACCGTCTCTCCGGCATCCTTGAGCACATCGGGGCCGGATTGGTCCCTGCGGCATCCTCGCCGAGCCTTGAGGGCTGCGCGCTCTTTGATGCGTGGCATATCGCCAAGACGACCAACGATGTTCCCCGACTGCTCGATACGGCCTCGAGCGATAACCCGTGGGGCAAACCGGGTACGGTGACTTGCCAGCCGGGCGGTGAGTGGGATGTGCGTACCCGCTTCGCGCGTATTGTCGAGGCACTTAACGTGGTCACGCGGCTCGACTATACCTATCGGGCAAACGTTGCCGAGGGGATCATGCTCGTTCGGTTTGGGCAGTCTGTCGTTGATGCTATGCCACAACGTGAATACGACGCTCAAGATGACGCCTGGCGCGAGTTGGACGAGGACACGCGCGCGATCTGGGCCGCGGAGCACGATGCGCGCGTGGCACTCACGCTTGCGGCAGCGTGTTTTGCCGCGGGCACCTGCATCACGCGCTGCTATGTGCAGATTGCTGCTCCCGACAGTGAGCAGGGCGAGCGCGTTGTCGCAACGTATTTCTTTGGGCGCGCGGCCTATCTGGCCGATTGCGTGCCTGTCGCCAAGGATCTTGAGAGCATGGACATGGACGATATGCCGTGCAAGCGTGTGCTTGAGGCATATGAGTCAACCGCTCCGGAGACGATTGAGCCGGCGGAGGTCCATGCTCGTCCGCGTGATGACCATCGCATGCTGCCGCCGGCGCTGCGCGATCTGCTGCTTGCCGATACGGCTGACGAGCTGGAGGTCATGGAGGAGGACGACGACCCATACGTGGCCCGTGTTGTTGAATTGCGCGAGCAGGCAAAAGTCGACCGTACAGGTGCTTTTGAAGGCTTTTCCCGTCTTGTTGAGGAGTTGGAGGCTAAGTGCGCCGTCGCCGAGCTTTTGGCGACAGGTCCGGTTCAAACGCAGTTTTGCGATAACCAGCTGGTGCGCATGGTGCTACCGGTGTTGGAAGAAGACCGCTCTGTGCGAATCCTACGTGCGCCCGATGCGCTGTACTTTGCCCAGCACGAGATCTGCAGCTTTTACGCCGAGCAAGAGGACTTTGAACGAGCACTGCCCGAGGTGCGCCATCTTTACGATCTGGCGCGCTCGTCCATGCAGTCGCACTTTGCGCTCATCAACGTGCTTGCGCGTCTGGAGCGCTTTGACGAGATTATCGAGGTGGCGCGCCACGGCCTACGTATTGCCAGCGATCGTTCTGCAATCGGCTACCTGTTCTATCGCTTGGCGTTTGCCTATTGGAATTGCGATCAGCTCGACCTGGCGCTGGCTTGTTACCGTCTGGTGCCGCGCGGCGAGGAGTCGGGTAGCAGCGCGCTGGAAGAAATGCAGGGCCTTATGAACGAGATGGGCGTCAGCGAGCCTCCGACGTTCGAGGAAGCGGTCGAGACCATCCACAAGGCTGGACTCGAGCTGCCGCCAGTGTCCGCCGTGACGAATCAGCTGGCAGATGCCGCTGTGCAACTGGTCGACAACGGCTTCTTTTTCCTGGCACGCGGTTGCATCTTTCAAATGTGGCGCACCATGGGCAACGACGAGCTCGGCTCCCTCAACCGCTCGCTGGGGTAGGCGAAGCTTTCAAGAAGGAAAGGCTGCTAGGCAATTAGAAAATTTCCTCTTGCCCATCCTTGGCTGTTTGGTTACTATAGAACGGCTGTTACGGAGAGCTGACCGAGAGGCCGAAGGTGCTCGCCTGCTAAGCGAGTATGCCCCAAAAGGGCATCTGGGGTTCGAATCCCCAGCTCTCCGCCAGTACGAATTTGAAGAAGGGTCCCATTTGGGGCCCTTTTTATTATCAAGAATGGCGGCTGGGGATTCGAACCCGAGAGGGCACGGGCGTTAAGCAAACGCGAAAGCGTTTGTAGCCCGTGGGCGAAAAGCCGTTAGGCTTTGAAGCCGGAGGGCATGCGTAGCATGCCCGGACATCCCCAGCTCTCCGCCAGTATGAATTGAAAGAAGGGCTCCATTCGGGGCCCTTTTTGCTATCAAGAACGTAAGCTGGGGATTCGAACCTCAAAAAAAGAGGCATCCTTTCGGACGCCTCCTTTCAATGGGCTTATTATTCTTGCGCCCTACACCTCGGGCGCCTTGGCGACGGTCTCGCTTTCTGCCGTGAGCGGGCGGTTGTCGATGCGACGGCCCAAGCGATCGAGCTTCACGAGCAGCCATTCAATGGGATTCGGCCCTGCGCCTTCCTCGTCGGCAACCAGGTCCATGACGGCGATCTTGGTGCCGTCCTGCTTGAGCGTGACGCTACCCACCTTGTCGCCCACATGCACCGTGCCCGAAAGATCGTCGTAGCTAACCTTTTCGGTCACCTCGCCGGCAAGGGAAAACACGGTCGCTTGCGCCGTGGGATCGGCGAGTGTGGCGTCGATCGTCTTATCCGTCCAGTCGGTTTGGCCAATGCGCGCCATAAGCGGGTTGCCGTTGGCGGTCTTTTCCTGTGTGTTGGCGATTGCGACCGTCACCTTGTGGCCGTAGTACCAGTTGGCAAGGGTGGCGGTATCGGTAAAGCGCTGGTCGGTGGTGGTGGAGTTCAAAACGACGGTGTAGATCTCGTCGCCGTCGCGGTTGTAGGCGCTCGTGAAGCAGTAGCCCGCGTCGTCGGTGGTGCCGGTCTTGCCGCCAATGTTGCCATCTTGGCCCAGCAAATAGTTATGCGTGTCCATGGAATGCGAATGGTCGGTGCCGTCGGCGCCCGTGACCTCGATCCAGGAATCCTCGCTCGCTACGACCTCGCGGATCGTATCGTTTTTCATGGCCTCCTGCATCATCAGCGCTACGTCGTGTGCGGTTGAGTGCATATCGCCAGCCCACTCATCAAAGTCCAGACCATGCGGGTTTTCAAAAAGCGTACCGGTGCAGCCGAGCTTCTTAGCGCGCTCGTTCATGGCCTTCACAAAGGTTGCCTCGGCGTCTTTGGTCTTAGGCTCGATCTTCTTGCCCACATATTCGGCGAGCACGACGGCGGCGTCGTTGCCCGAGGGAATCATCAGGCCGCGCAGTGCCTGCTCCACGGTAAGCTCGTCGCCTTCGAGCAAGCCGGCGGTCGAATTACCCACGGTGGCTGCGGCGTTGCTCACCGTGACCTTCTCGTCCATCTTGCAATTCTCGACGGTTAGGATTGCGGTCATGACCTTGGTGATCGAGGCGATTTTGACCTGCTCATCGGCGCCGCGCCCGTAGTAGACGGTGCCGTCTTTGCCCATGACGAGCGCATTGGTCGCATCGATATCGGGCAGATTTTCGGCCGTGATGCCGCGCGCATCGGCGGTTTTGCCGCAAACATTGTCGGTCGTGAGTACTTGGGCGCCGGCGACGGTGGGCACGCCAGCGGCAAGGGCGATAGCGCAGACAAAGCCGGCGGCAAGCTGAGCTGAGCGCTTTGCAAAAGAGGTGAGGGACTTCACAGATTTCGCTTTCGACGGGATGGTCTCTTCTGGAACTAGAGTATATCGTTTGCCGGTGTCGGCGATCATCGCGTGCGTGCGTGGCTCACATCCGCGCCCGAACGGGCACAAGGGTGCTTAAGGCCGACTTAATCACCCGCGCTTGTTGTGTGTGGCATGCGCCCCCTCGGGCATAATGGAGCGCGAGAGGAGCACGCATGAACGAGCGCATTTTGGTAGTTGATGACGAAAAGGCCATCGCCGACTTGGTTGGTATCTACCTTACAAAAGAAGGCTTTGACGTACAGGTCGCCTATAGCGGGGCCGATGCTGCCAAGGCAATCTTGGAGCAGGAGTTCGATCTGGCGCTGCTGGATGTCATGCTGCCCGATATCGATGGGCTTGAGTTGCTGCGTACGATCCGTTCCAGCCATACCTATCCCGTGATCATGCTGACGGCGCGCGATGCCCAGCAAGACAAGATCGAGGGCCTTTCGCTTGGCGCGGACGATTACGTGGTTAAGCCGTTCCGCCCGCTGGAGCTCATCGCGCGCGTGCACGCTCAGCTTCGTCGCTACACCAGCTACGGTAGCCGTGCGCAGGCGGCCGAGTCGCCGACCATCCAGTTCGACGGCCTAGAGATCAACCGCGATGCCCGTTCCGTAACGGTGGACGGTGCGCCGGTTCGCCTCACGCCCATCGAGTATTCCATCTTGCTGTATCTGGTCGAGCATCGCGGCAGTGTGGTGGCCGTGGAGGATCTGTTCCGCGCGGTGTGGAACGAGGATTTTATGCCCGGCTCCAACAATACGGTGATGGTGCACATTCGCCACCTGCGCGAAAAGATCGGTGACGACGCTCAAAAGCCGCGCTTTATCAAAAACGTCTGGGGCGTCGGCTACATAATCGAATAACGCCTTTGATGGTGGGGAAGTGGATATGACAAAAGACGATAGACAGGCGTTCGAGGTGCCCGATCGACTCTTTGAATACGTGAGGTCGGTCGTCGACAACCGCGCGCTTGCAACGGTGCTGCTCTTTTTGCTGAGCCTGCTGCTGATTGGCATCGACAACATCGTCGGAATCTTGGCGGTTCTGCTCATTGGCTTTTTGCTGATCGATCGATTTGAAATCGTACGCCGCTGCGTGGTGATTGGCGGTGCCGCGTGGGCCATGACGTTGGCGATTGGCGCCATGGCACTCGGCGGCATCGAAGGGCCGGTGCTGTTCGATGCCGGCTTTGTATTCAACATGCTTGGCTTTGTGCTGGCGCTTGCCGTGTGCGTGCTGTTCTTTTGTGGCCGCGCCCTGTACTACCAGGGCTACGAGCAGGGCGAGCAGCATGCCGATTGTGTACTGGCCGCTCGTATTCAAGATCGCCTGATCGATCACCCCGACACCTGGGACAACATCGATGGCGACTTCTTGGAGGTCGAGGGCGCCCTTAACCGCGTGCGTGACCGTGAGCGCAAGGTGCAGCAAGCTCTGCGTGACGAGTCGCATCGCAAGGACGATCTGGTCACGTACTTGGCACATGACCTACGCACCCCGCTTGCCAGTGTGGTGGGCTATCTTTCGCTGCTGCAAGAGGCTCCTGAGCTGCCGGTTGAGCAACGTGCACACTTTACGGGCGTGGCGCTCGACAAGGCGCACCGGCTCGATGCACTCATCGAAGAGTTCTTCGATATCACGCGCTTTGACTTCCACGATATCGTGCTCACGCGCGGCTATGTTGATCTGGGGTTGCTGTTGGCTCAGGAGGCTGACGAGTTCTATCCCATCCTCAACGAGCAGCATAAGGAAGCCCAAGTTGATATTCGCGAGGACCTGACGGTGCTCGTGGATGGCGACAAGATGGCCCGCGTGTTTAACAACATCATGAAAAACGCCGTCGCCTATAGCTATGAGGGCTCGACTATCACGATTGAGGCCAGGCGCCAAGACGATGGCGGCGTACGCGTGCGCTTTATCAATCAGGGCGATCCTATCCCTGCGGCTAAGCTCAAGGTGATCTTTGAGAAGTTCTATCGCCTGGATGCGGCGCGTGCGACCAATCGCGGTGGTGCCGGTTTGGGCCTTGCTATTGCCAAGGAGATCATCGCGGCACACGGCGGTACCGTTGCATGTGAATCGACGCCCGAACACACGATATTCACCATCGAGCTGCCCGCCGCATAGCCAGCGTGCCCTTACAAACACTTGACAATGTGCTCACGTGCGTATGAGTCGCGATTCCTACTATCGATACTGCTGAATTGATATCGATATGGAGGTGTGCGGTATGACGGCTGCTGCGGCTGTGGAGCCCACGGAGCTTGAAGAACTCATGGAAGCGCAGGCCGAGGCCGCGCATGAGCGCGAGGTTGGGGATGCGACTAGCCCCACGGCAGAGGATCTTGCCGCCTCGCCGACGCGCATCGACGTCGAGGGCCTCGACCTGTTCTATGGCGACCACCATGCGCTCAAGGACGTGAATATCAAGATCCGCGACAAGCAGATCACCTCGTTCATCGGGCCTTCGGGCTGCGGAAAGTCTACGTTGCTGCGCTGCTTTAACCGCATGAACGACGGCATCAAGGATTGCCGCATCGAGGGCAAGATTGCGCTCGATGGTCAAGATATCCTGGGCGATTACGACATCTGCCGTTTGCGCCAGCGCGTGGGCATGGTGTTCCAGCGCCCCAACCCGTTTCCCATGAGCATCTACGACAACGTCGCCTACGGTCCTCGCGGTATGGGTGTGCGCGACCGCGCCGTGCTCGATGAGCTGGTCGAGGACTCCCTTCGTCGCGCTGCGCTATGGGATGAGGTCAAGGACAAGCTCAAGGAGTCGGGCCTGGGTCTTTCGGGCGGTCAGCAGCAACGCCTGTGCATCGCCCGCGCACTTGCCGTGCAGCCCGACATTCTGCTGATGGACGAGCCGACCTCGGCACTCGACCCTGTGTCGACGTTGGTGGTGGAGCAGCTGGCCTGCGAGCTCAAGGAGACCTGCACGCTGGTGGTCGTGACGCACAACATGCAGCAGGCCGCGCGTATTTCCGATTCGGTTGCGTTCTTTTTGCTGGGTGAGCTGGTGGAGCACGCGCCCACCGCGCAACTCTTCAAGAATCCGTCCGATCCGCGCACCGCGGATTATTTGACGGGGCGTTTTGGCTGACGCTGTCTTTTACAGGTGCCTTTAGGGTTAAGATGCGGTCATATCGGCCGCAAAGGGGTTCAACATGATCTATTACGTCGAGGACGATGACAACATCAGGGATTTGACAGTCTACGCGCTGCGCAAGCAGGGAATCGAGGCCGAGGGCTTTTCGTGCGATGGTGAGTTTAAAGCTGCCGTGGCGCGACGGGTGCCCGATGCTGTGCTGCTCGATATCATGCTGCCCGACACCGATGGCTTGGCGATTATGCGTCGCCTGCGTGCCGATCGCCTGACGGCGACGGTGCCCATCATGATGCTTACCGCCAAGGACACCGAACTCGACAAGGTGATGGCGCTCGATGGCGGTGCCGACGATTACCTGACTAAGCCGTTTTCGCTCATGGAGCTTGCGAGCCGCTGCCGCGCACTGCTGCGTCGCGGCGGCATGGTCAAGCAAGCGAGCGATGTGCTCAGCGTGGGCGACATCGTGCTTTCGCCCAGCCATCGCGAGGTGACCGTGGCCGGCGAGCCGCTTAAGCTCACCCTGCGCGAGTTCGACCTGCTCGAGTACCTCATGCGCAAGCCCGGCGTGGTCTTTACCCGCGAGTCGTTGCTGCAGAGCGTGTGGGGCTGGGACTTCGACGGCGGTTCGCGCACCGTCGACGTGCACGTGCAGACGCTTCGCCAAAAACTGGGCGAGCATGCCAGCGCCATCGAGACCGTGCGCGGCGTGGGCTACCGCTTGGCCGAGCCTTCTGCCGGTGATGGTGCCGAAGGCGACGACACCGCGGCCACCGCATCGGAGGAGTAACCCGTGGTCTTCGCCCCCCAGGGAAAACATACGCTGTCGCACCGCGTTTTTGTGACGATCTTTGTCTGCGCCATGGCAGTTATCGTGGCGTTTACGGTGCTGGGTGCGTTCTTTGTGCAAAACACTTTGGCGGATGCCACGAGTGCCAATCTGGCGCAGGAAACCGAGCTCATTGCTGCCGCCCTTGACGAGCAGCAGGAGCCCATTCCGTTCTTGCGAAGCCTCGATCGCGAGGATCTTCGTATCACGCTGATCAATAAGGACGGATCTGTTGCCTACGACAACGAGGCGTCGCCTTCCACACTGCCCAACCATGGCGATCGCCCCGAGGTCATCG
Source organism: uncultured bacterium (assembly GCA_958349055.1). GTDB lineage: Bacteria > Actinomycetota > Coriobacteriia > Coriobacteriales > Coriobacteriaceae > Collinsella. The sequence continues at coordinate 20,488 of CATWBO010000030.1, read as the reverse complement.
AGGCCTTTGAGAGTGGTTCGGGTTCCGCGGAGCGCGCAAGCTCTACACTCGACGAGATTATGCTGTATCGCGCCGTCACCCTTGATAACGGCCAGGTCGTTCGCTTGGCGCAGGCCCAGCCTGGCGTTGCGGCGATTTTGCTGTCGATGCTGGCGCCGATGCTGCTTATCGCAGCAGCGGGTGCAGTACTCTCGTTTTTTATGGCGCGCCGTGAGTCCCGTGCCATCATCGCGCCGTTGCAAGAGGTGGATTTGGATCACCCACGCCGTAGCTATGAGCACGCCTATGCCGAGATGGTCCCCATGCTTGAGCGTATCGAGTCGCAGCGCCAGGAACTCAAACGCCAAATGGCGGTGCTAGCGGACAACGACCGTATGCGCCGCGAGTTCACGGCGAATATCACCCATGAGCTCAAGACGCCGCTTACGGCGATTTCGGGCTATGCCGAGCTCATCGCGAATGGCATGGTCGAGGGCGAGGACGACCTGCGCAACTTTGGCGGTCGCATCTATCGTGAGGCGGGCCGCTTGGCAGCGCTTGTCAACGACATCCTTACGCTGTCTAACTTGGACGAGGCCGAGCGTGCGACTGAGGGCGAGGCGGTGCCCATTGGGTCCACGGAGCCTATTGAGCTCTCTCGTGCCATCTATGCGGTTGAGCAGCGTCTTGAACAGGTTGCCCGTCAGGCGAATGTGACGATAAGTCATGAGACCAAGCCTGTGGTCATCGAAGGCGTGTCGCGCTTGGTCGACGAGCTCATCTATAATCTGGCAAGCAACGCCATCCGCTACAATCGACCCGGCGGTACGGTTACGTTGCAGTGCGGCACCAACGACGAAGGCCATCCGTTCCTCGCTGTCGCCGACACGGGAATCGGTATCGCGCCTGAAGAACAGGGCAAGGTATTTGAGCGGTTCTATCGCGTGGACAAGAGTAGGTCCAAGGCACGCGGCGGAACCGGCCTGGGGCTTGCCATTGTCAAGCATGCGGCCCTGTATCATCACGCCACGCTCGACCTGTCGAGCGAGTTGGGCGTGGGAACCACCATTACGGTGACGTTTCCCATACAGCAGGACGAGCCATTCGCATAGCGATACAACATAGATATTGATGTAGACGCCGCATTTGACTTTCGGGTGCGGCGTTGTTGTGCAATTTTACGATTGCTTCCGACATTTTTACAGGAGAGCCTGTTTCTTATGTATAGAGTTTGGTCTCGGTAAAAAGATGCGATAACATACGGACAGTTTTGTCAATCCGAACTGGGGAAATGAAAGGCAAGCTGCATGACCCTTCTCGAACTGTTCCAGCTGCTGAAGAAGCACCTCAAGCTGGTCATCACCCTTCCGGTGGTCTGCGCGATCGCCATGGGCATCGTGTCCTTCGTTGCGATGGACAACACCTATACCGCGACGACGAGCATGTACATTCTCGCCAAGACCGACGATAGCGGTCAGATGAGCTACAACGATCTCTCGGCGAGCCAGATGCTTTCCAACGATATCGCCACGCTGCTGGATAGCGATAGCGTTAAGAGCGGCGCCGCCAAAGAACTGGGCCTCACCGATCTGGATGACTACAAGGTGTCTGTTTCCTCCGAGACCACCACGCGTGTCATTACGCTTTCGGTTACCGGCACCGATGCCAAGGAGACGGCTGAGGTCGCAAAGGCCATTGCCAGCTCGGTGAGTACGGTCGCTCAGAACGTCGGCGCTGCCCAGAGCATCAACGTTATCGACGAGGCTAAGACCCCCGAAGCCCCCAGCGGCCCCAAGCGCACGCTGTATATTGCCGTCGCGTTCCTCGCCGGTATCTTTATCGCAGTTGCCTATGTCGTTTTGGCAGACATGCTCAATACCCGCATCCGCGGTGCCGAAGAGGCAGAAGAGCTCCTGGGTATTCCCGTTGTTGGCCGAATTCCGGCTATGAAAGGTGGTAAATAGGCATGGCTAAGGCAAAGAACACCGATAAGCTCGTTGTGCAGAATGCCGCCAAGACCCTTCTGGCCAACATCCGCTTTGCGAGCGTGGACGACCCCATTCGCACCATCACCGTTACCTCCTCGATTCCCAACGAGGGCAAGTCTACGGTTTCCATTAATCTTGCTCAGGCAATCGCCACGAGCGGCAAGTCCGTGCTCCTGGTCGAGGCCGATATGCGCCGCAGGTCCCTTTCCGATATGCTTGGCGTTCGTTCGCGTGGCGGACTCTATGCGGTCCTTTCCGAGCAGATTTCCATTGACCAGGCAATTGTCGAGACGGGTCAGAAGAACTTCTACTTCCTCGATGCCGAGCCGCACATTCCCAATCCTGCCGACATCATCGTCTCTCACCGCTTTGCCAAGCTGGTAAAGGCACTGTCCGCCAAGTTCCAGTACGTCATCTTCGATGCTCCTCCGGTCGGCACCTTCATCGATGCTGCCGAGATTGCCAGCCTGACCGACGGCACGCTGTTCGTGGTGCGCGAGGACTTTACCAAGCGCGAAGAGGCGCTCAACGCCATCGGTCAGCTTAAGAAGTCCGAGAAGGTCAAGCTCATCGGTACCGTTATGAACTACTGCGAGACCGAGACCAGCGAGTACTACTATTCTTACTACACCAAGGACGGTAAGAAGGTTAAGAAGGGCTCCGACGATCAGGGCACTTCCAAAAAGGGCATCTTCACCAACCGAGCAAACGTTTAGTTGATTGAGGCCGACCTATGCGTGACATTCATTGCCATATCTTGCCGGGTGTAGACGACGGCGCCGCCGATCTCGAAGAGAGCTTGGCGATGCTCGAGGCTGCCAAGCGGGCCGGTGTAACCAGAATCGTTTGCACTCCTCACTGCCGTGATCCCTATTTTGATTACGACAAGATGTGGGATGCCTTTGAGTTGCTGCGCGATAACGCTGACGGTTTTCCGCTCCAGATGGGCTTCGAGGTCAATCATCGAAAGCTCGTTGAGCTTGGTATCGATGCCGCGGAGCACCTGCATTTCGATGGGACCAACGAGTTTCTGCTCGAGCTTTCGACGCATGCCGATGCGTATGCGTTTAGAGAGTACGAGAACACGATTTACGATTTGCAGTGCCGTGGCTACCAGGTGATCATCGCTCATCCTGAGCGCTATCGTGCGGTTCAAAAGGATGTAAGCGTGGCGGAGCGCCTGGTCGATATGGGCTGCAAGCTGCAGGCTTCGGCGGACTTTATTGCCGGCGGTCGCTTTGGTCGCGAGAAAAAGCCGGCGCAGCGCCTGTTCGATCAGAACCTGTACAGCTTCATCGCGAGCGATGCCCATAACGTGGGTCATTACGACTGCCTGGCGAAGGCTCGCGCGAAGTTTAGCGTGCGCGGAGCTCATTTTCGCTAAAATCTGTCCCTAACGTTCGCATTGAATGAGAGGGCAGCCATGGATATCCAACTTAAGACGGGATGCTTTGATGACGCGGCGTTGGTGCGCCGCGTCGTTTTTATGGACGAGCAGGGCTACGAGAGCGAGTTTGACGCTATCGACGAGGATCCGAACTGCATTCATGTGACGCTCTATGTAGACGGCGAGCTTGCCGGTTGCTCGCGCGTGTTTCCCGAAGAGCTTGAGCGCGCGGCTGACGCAGAGGCTCCGGTGTCGCCGGCGTGCGACTTGGACGAAGGCGTCGCGGCGGGGGAGACCTACATTATGGGGCGCGTGGCCGTGCTGCCGAGCATGCGCCGTCGCGGTTTGGCGAGCAAGATTGTCGAGGCCAGTGATACGTGCGCGCGTGATGCCGGCGCCAAGCTCATTAAGCTGCACGCGCAGGAATACGTGCTACCACTCTATGCCAAGGCGGGTTACACGCAGATTGCCCCGGTGGACTACGAAGACGAGGGCCAGCCCCATGTTTGGATGGCCAAGCGCGTAGATGGCAGATAGGGACGTTCCTTTTCTGCCGGCAGTCGGGGACACTCCTTGGCAATTGGCGCATCGGAGCGCTCTGACATACAGTTTTTCGATTCCGTATGTATATATGCGCGCTAATGGGTTATAAAATCTAAGTCTGAACATAGCAGGTCTGCGATGCGGCTCGGGCAACCGGGCCGTTTTTGCGGACGGGGGTAGCGCGAAAGGACTGCACATGCGTCAATTTAAGACCGAGAGCAAAAAATTGCTCGACCTCATGATCAACTCCATCTATACCAATAAGGAAATCTTCCTGCGCGAGCTTATCTCCAACGCGAGCGATGCCGTCGACAAGCTCAACTTTAAGAGCCTGCAGGACCCGAGCGTCAAGATCGATCAGGGCGACCTGGCCATTCGCGTCTCCTTCGATAAGGATGCCCGCACCATCACGATTTCGGATAACGGCATCGGCATGACCGCCGAGGAGCTCGAGCGCAATCTGGGCACCATCGCCCATTCCGGCTCCGAGGAGTTTAAGACCGAGAACGCCGAGCAACAGGGCTCCGATGTCGACATCATCGGCCAGTTTGGCGTGGGCTTCTACTCTGCCTTTATGGTTGCCAGCCACGTAAAGGTTGTCAGCCGCGCCTATGGCGAGGACACCGCTCACGTGTGGGAGTCTGATGGTCTTGAGGGTTACACCATCGAAGACGGCGAGCGCGCCGAGCACGGCACCGATGTCATCCTGACGCTGCGCGAGAACGAGAAGCTCGACGCCGACGGCGAGGCCGAGACCTACGATCGTTTCCTGACCGAGTGGGGCCTCAAGAGCCTGATTCAGCAGTACAGCAACTATGTGCGTTACCCGATCCAGATGATGGTGTCCAAGAGCCGCCAGAAGCCCAAGCCCGAGGATGCTGGCGACGATTACAAGCCCGAGTACGAGGACTACCAGGAGCTCGAGACCGTCAATTCCATGACGCCGATCTGGAAGAAGCGCAGCTCCGATGTTGAGCAGAAGGACTATGACGAGTTCTACAAGTCCACGTTCCACGACTTTGACGATCCGGCGCGCACCATCAGCTTCCACGCCGAGGGTACGCTCGAGTACGATGCCCTGCTGTTTGTGCCGGGCCGCGCCCCGTTCGATCTGTACAGCAAGGACTACGAGAAGGGCCTGGCGCTTTACAGCTCCAACGTCCTGATCATGGAGAAGTGCGACGACCTGCTGCCCGACTACTACAACTTTGTCCGCGGCGTCGTGGATTCCGCCGACGTGTCGCTCAACATCTCGCGCGAGACGCTGCAGCAGAACCGTCAGCTCAAGGCCATCGCCAAGCGCGTGGAAAAGAAGATCACCGCCGACCTTGAGGATATGCGTGACAACGACCGCGAGGCCTACGAGAAGTTCTTTGAGAACTTTGGCCGCGGCCTTAAGTACGGCATCTACTCGAGCTATGGCATGAAGGCCGATGAGCTCGCCGACCTGCTACTGTTCTGGTCTGCCAAGGAGCAGAAGATGATTACCCTGGCCGAGTATGCCAAGGGTATGCCCGAGGACCAGAAGGCCATCTACTACGCCGCCGGCGACTCGCGTGAGCGCTTGGCCAAGATGCCCGTGGTGAAGGGCGTGCTCGACCGCGGTTACGACGTGCTGCTTCTGACGCAGGACGTGGATGAGTTCACCTTCCAGGCTATGCGTGAGTACGTTGCCGCCGATATGCCTAAAATCTACGAGGACGACGCCGCCCGCGAGGCTGCCGAGAAGGCCGTTGCCGACGGTGCTGAGCCCGAGGTCGAGGATCGTCACCTGGAGCTCAAGAACGTCGCGACTGGCGATCTTGATCTGGCGACCGAGGACGAGAAGAAGGAGGCCGAGGACGCCACCAAGGAAAACGAGGACCTCTTTAGCGCTATGAAGGAGGCGCTCGGTGACAAGGTCGAGAAAGTTGCCGTCTCCGCGCGCCTGACCGATGCCCCCGCTTGCATCACCACCGAGGGCCCGCTTTCGCTCGAGATGGAGAAGGTGCTCCAGAAGGGACCCGAGGGTGCGCCCGACGGCATGCCTAAGAGCCAGCGCGTGCTCGAGCTCAACGCCAAGCACCCGGTCTTTGACAAGCTTGTCGCTGCCCAGAAGGCCAGTGACGCCGACAAGATCAAGCAGTACTCCGGTCTGCTCTATGACCAGGCCCTGCTGGTCGAGGGTATCCTCCCCGAGGACCCCGTTGCCTTTGCGGCGGCTGTCTGCGAGCTTATGTAGTTTGGTAGTTACGCGGTTCTACGAACCGCGTAACTACTCGACGCTGCCCTTCGTTCCGCCGTTCTAACGAACGGCGGACCAGCCGACGCTGCGCGGACACCAGAGCGACAACTTGTCATTCAAAGAGGACGGCATGACCAGAAGGTCTATGCCGTCCTCTTTTCATGCCAATTTGTTCGCTCTGGTGCCCGCTCGCTGGCATTACCAAAACATCGGCGGTCCAATAATGATCCCTTGGGGACGGAGGAAAAGTAGTCATTGGGGACGTTCTTGTTTGACTAGTCGTTTAAGAACGTCCCCAATGACTAGTCGGGTTGTTAATTTGTGCGGGTTGTGGTTTTGTGACCTGCTGAAATTTGAGATACTGTACAACTGTACGTTAACTAATCTTCGTAGTATATTGCTACCCGCAAAACTCAATACCATTGTGCTTCGAGACGCTAAAGCGCCTACGTACAATGGTTGTTGATAGTACGATTTGATTCAATGACAGGATGGATGGTCCAAGCGTGAGTCTCGGCAGCAAACTATCCGACGCAAAGGTATCCTTTGCGATCTTTAAACGTGACATCAAGCGATTGCTCGTGAACCCCGTCGCCCTGGTGGTTACTTTGGGCGTGTGCGTTATCCCCTCACTGTACGCTTGGTACAACATCGTGGCTAACTGGGATCCGTATGGAAACACCCAGGGCATTAAAATCGCTATCGCCAACAACGACCAGGGAACCCAAAACGACATGGTGGGCGAGCTCAATGCGGGTGACAAGGTTGTCGATCAGCTCAAGGAAAACGATCAGCTGGGCTGGACCTTCGTCGACTCGGCGGCCGATGCCAAAGAGGGCGTCGAGAGCGGTGAGTACTATGCGGCCATCGTAATCCCCAAGAATTTCTCCGACAACCTCGTTTCGATGCTCGATGGCAATTACCATCAGCCGAAGCTCACCTATTACGTCAATGAGAAGAAGAGCGCCATTGCGCCCAAGGTCACCGATACCGGTGCCAACACCATCGAGGAGCAGATCAACTCGGAGTTTGTCTCCACGGTGGGCGAGACCGTAGCGGGCATCGCCAAGGATGCCGGCATCGATTTTAAGGATAAGACCGCCCAGGTTCAGGATTCGCTGACGAGTTCGGTGTCCGAGGCATCCGGTACCTTGAGCGAGGTTCGCGATTCGATCAACGACATGAACACCGCTATCGACAAAACGAGTGGTGCCATCGCCTCGGCCGATGCGGCACTTGCCGGCCTGCAGGGTCAGGCGCCGTCGCTGACGCAGGCGATTTCCCAGGGCAACGACTTGTTGGGCGAAGCGCGCACCACCGCGGGCAAATCGATTACCTCGCTCTCTAAGGCGCTTTCGGAGGGAAGTGTTGCACTGTCCAAGACGTCGGCTTCGGCGAACGCTGCGGTCGGAAAGATGACGGGCGCCTTGACGTCTACGACCACTCGCATCGACAACTCGCTCGAATCGCTTCAAACGACAATTGACCACAACAGCGCGCTGATCGACCGCCTGCAGAAGTTGGCGGACAGCGTGCCGACGGGTTCGGAGGAAATCAACGCGCTCATCGCGTCGACGATCGATACGCTTCGAGGACAAAACGAAAGCCTCCAGGCCGTCAAGGACAATCTCTCGGCGCAGTCGAGTGCTATTGCGAATGACGCTTCGGCCGTTTCGAGCGCCAGCGACGCTATCAATACTGCAATTCAGACCGGCACGACTAACATTAGCCAGGCTCAGACGGATCTTGATCAAAATGCGCTGCCGAAGGCTTCCAGCGCGCTCGACTCTTTCTCGGTTGTATCGGGCGACCTAACCGGTATCGTGTCAGGCCTCACGCCTACAATCGCCAATGCGCGCGGTACGCTATCGCAGCTCGATGCCACGCTCAAGCAGGCCAAGACCACGCTGTCCCAGACCGATGCCTCGCTTGCCAAGGTCCAGGACAGGCTTGCAACCGCCGCTAACGACATCGCGGCGCTGCAGACCTCTGAGTCTATGGGCGAGCTGGCCGACCTGATGGGCGTCGATGTCAATGACGTTGCCGACTTTATGGCGTCCCCCGTTGAGCTGACGTCCAAGTCGATTTATCCGGTCAAAAGCTTTGGTTCGGGCATTGCCCCGTTCTATACCAACCTGGCACTTTGGGTGGGCGGCTACGTGCTCATCGCTATCTACAAGCTCGAGGTCGACCGCGAAGGCATCGGCAGCTTTACCGCGCGTCAGGGCTACTTTGGCCGCTGGCTGCTTCTGGTGATCCTGGGCGCGCTCCAGGCCATCATCGTTACGGTGGGAGATCTGGTCATTGGCGTACAGTGCGTCAACCCGCTCCTATTTGTGCTGGGTGGAATCGCCATCTCGTTTACGTACGTCAACATCATCTATGCGCTGTCCACTACGTTTAAGCATATCGGCAAGGCAATCGGCGTCATTCTGGTTATCGTGCAGATTCCGGGTTCGTCGGGCATGTATCCCATCGAGATGATGCCCGGCTTCTTCCAGTGGCTGCATCCGCTGCTACCCTTTACCTACGGCATCAATCTGCTGCGCGAGACGGTCGGAGGCATGTACTCGTTCAACTACCTGTTTAACTTGTGCATTCTGGGCGTGTTCTTGATCGTGGCGCTCTTTATCGGTCTGCAGCTGCGTCCGCTGCTGCTCAACCTCAACCTGCTCTTTGATAAACAGCTTTCCACGACGGGTCTGATGATCTGCGAGTCCAATGACCTGCCGCGTCAGCGCTATTCGCTGCGCACGGCCATGCGCGTCGTGCTCGATTCGGATTCGTACCGTCGTGAGGTGCTCGACCATGCGGTGACTTTTGAGCACCGTTACCCCTACTACATCAAGGGCGGTTTTGCCGCCGTGGTAGGCGTCCAAGTCCTGCTCTTTGTGCTGTCGACGGTTCTCGATATCGACAATAACGGCAAGATTATCCTGCTGGTCATTTGGATTATCTCCGTCATTGTCATTTGCGGCTGGCTGATCAATATCGAATACATCCGCGCGAGCCTCAATACTCAGATGCGCATCTCGGCGCTTTCGGATGAGGACCTGCGCCGCGAGATGCGCGAACACACGGCCGCCATTCCGGCCGCTCGTCGCATGTTCGGCCTGAATGCCAGCGAGCGAGGCTCTAAATCCAAGGATCAGGCTGTCGACCAGTCCATTCACCACGATATGCACCATGTGCCCGCGAACGGGGACGACACATTTGTGATGAATGAGGATGACGCCCCGCTCGGCAAGCACTCAAAAGGAGGTGAGGCATAAATGAAGAACATCCTGCATCTGTTTAAGCGCGACGTCCAAAATGTGTCTCACTCCGTAATCGGCTTGGTTGTCGTGATGGGCCTCATTATCGTACCGTGCCTGTACGCATGGTTTAACATCGCCGGCAGCTGGGACCCGTACGGCAATACCGGCAATCTTAAGATCGCCGTGGTCAATACCGACGAGGGCTACGAGAGCGACCTGATTCCCGTCGAGATTAACGTGGGCGAAAACGTGACGGCCGCTCTGCGTGGTAACGAGAACTTTGACTGGGTTGTGCTCAACGATCGCGATAAGGCTATCGACGGTGTTAAGTCGGGCGCTTACTATGCGGCCGTCGTAATCCCCAAGAGCTTTAGCTCCGACATGATGACGCTCTTCTCGACCGACGTGAAACACGCCGATATCGAGTTCTATGAGAACCAGAAGGCCAACGCCATCGCCCAGATCGTGACCGAAAAGGGCTCGAGTGCTGTTCAGAACCAGGTCAACGAGACCTTTACCGAGACCATCACGACGATCGGCCTTAAGACGGTTTCCAGCCTGCTCGATTACATGAGCACCGATCAGGTGAGCAACTTCATCGCCAACCTGTCCTCGACGCTTGGCGACTCGGTTCAGGACCTGCAGGACATCAAGGCCAGCGCTACTTCGCTTGCGGGCATTTTGAGCTCGACCTCCGATTCGCTGACGTCGGCGGGCGGTCTGCTCAAGCAGACCGGAACTACCGAGCAGTCGGTGAAACAGCTGATGGAGCATGCCGAGAGCGGTATCGGTGATTCGGAGCAAGCGCTCAAGGCTGCCAGCGATGCCATCGATGCCGCGATTGATGGAAGTGCTGGGTCGTTCGACAACGTGTCCACCGAGCTCGCAAAGGCCTTTGACGCCGCGAACCAGCATGTCGATCTGACGGTATCGCAACTCAACGATGGCGCCGCGTCGCTCAATGCGCGTGCCGATGAGATTGACGCTGCGGCAGATAAGCTCCGCAGCCTTGCCGGCCAGGTGGGCAACGACAAGCTCAAGGAAGGTCTCGAGTCTGTTGCGACGTCTCTTGGCGGAACTGCGGAAGAGTACCGCAACAATGCCAAGGAGCTGACGAGCATCGCGACGTCGCTCTCGGACAGCATGGCAAAGGTTAACGATGTCCGCGCCGAAACCGACCAGGCGATCGCCGACGCCAAGGCGGGTGTCTCGGGTGCCAAAATCGATTACGACTCCACGTTCTCGGCCAAGGCAAAGGAGCTCAAGAAGACCATCTCGGGCGTTTTGGATTCGCTGAACGGTATTTCGAACGATCTGGATAGTGCTGTTGCCGGCCTGACCGACGCATCCGGTTCGCTGGCAAAGGGCCTCTCCAAGGCCGCCAAGCTGGTCAACAAGGCTTCCGATCAGTTGGGTGAGGCATCGGACAAGATTAGCGCCTTTAAGGACGAGCTCGATGGCGCCCTGATGTCGGACGACCTTGCCACGATCAAGACGATGATTGGCAACGACCCCGAGGGTTTGGCCGTGTCGCTTTCCGGCCCCGTCGCGCTCGATCGCAAGCCGGTCTATCCGATCCGCAATTACGGTTCGGCCATGGCGCCGTTCTACACGATTCTGTCGCTCTGGGTCGGCTCGATCGTGCTGGCGGCCATGATGAAGGTCTCGGTTGACGATGAGCTCATCAACGAGCTCATCCCCGTGCGCCTGCACGAGATCTACCTGGGCCGCTACCTGTTCTTTGGCGGTCTGGCCCTGCTGCAGGCAACGCTCGTGTGCGCGGGCGACATCCTGTTCTTTGGCATCCAGTGCGACAATCCGTTGCAGTTTGTGCTGGCGGGCTGGGTCGCGAGTCTCGTGTTCTCCAATATCGTCTACACGCTCACCGTGTCGTTTGGTGATATCGGTAAGGCGCTCGCCGTCGTGCTGCTGGTCATGCAGGTCGGCGGTTCGGGCGGCACGTTCCCCATCGAGATGACCGGCCCCGTGTTCCAGGCGATCTATCCGTTCCTGCCGTTTACCCACGGCATCAACGCCATGCACGCCGCCATGGCCGGCGCGTATCATATGGAGTATTGGATTGAGCTAGGCATTCTGGCGAGCTATCTGATTCCGTCGCTGGCACTGGGCGTGGTCTTCCGCCGCCCGGTCATCAAAGCCAACGACTGGATTATCGAAAAGCTGGAAAGCACCAAACTTATCTAGTTCAACAAGGTAATCCTTGATGTTTTGGCAAAGCCAGCGAGCGAGCCGCATTTGCGCCAAGGTGACGTGAAATGAAAGGGCGCTGACCTTCTGGTCGCGCCCTTGAAATTGAACGTCAGATTGGTGTGAATGCGGCTCGCGCAGCGTCGACCATTCCGCCGTTCGTTAGAACGGCGGAACAAAACGCTTTAGCGGGCTGGATTGCGATGCAGTGCTGGTTGTTGCTACAGTAGCGGGGCGTACCGGGGGTCCGGTGCGCCCCGTTTTATTTGACCATGAGGCGGCACGCGGCCATGCACGTGCGGACACCACGCCCAGACTGAGCGCGAGGATGCCCTATGGCCCAGAATGCCGTTGACGAAATCGAAAACATGCCCGATAGCCCTGTAGCGCGCGAAGACCTGGGTGCCGGCGGCACCTCCCGCGGCGCCGGCGCGCGTTCTCCGTTCTTCTGGAAGGTCTTGCTGCTTTCGGTGGCGGTCATCTGGGGCTATTCCTTTACCACCATGAAAGATGCGCTCGATACCGTTCCGGTGTTCGAGTTGGTCTACGTTCGCTTTCTCCCGGCTTCGCTGGTTATGTTCGCCATCTTCCGCAAGCGCATCATCGCTCATTTCAATGCCCGCAACCTGATCGTCGGGCTTGGCATGGGTGCGCTCATGTGGGGTGCCTACGGTTTGCAGACGATCGGCCTGGCACAGACCACGGCGGGCAAGAGCGCTTTTTTGACCGGCACGTATTGCATCCTTGTGCCGTTTGCAAGCTATGTCCTGAGCGGTGAAAAGCTTACCCGGTATAACCTGGGTGCAGCGTTGTTGTGCCTGGCGGGTATTGGCTTGGTAGCGCTCGATAGCGTCGAGTTCAATGCCGGCGATGTTATTACCTTGGGCGGCGCGATCTTCTTCGCCATCCAGATGGCGGTGACCGCCAAGTATGGCCGCAAGATGGATATCAACGTCATCACGTTTTGGATGTTTGTGGGCAATGGCGTTTTGAGCTTAATCACGTCGCTACTATTCGAGACTCAGGCGCCTCTGTCCGTGTGGACGCCGAGTTTTATCGGCGTGATGGTCTTCCTCTCGGTGGGCTGCACGTGCGTGGCACTGCTCGTCCAAAACGTCGGTCTGGCGCACGTCCCGGCCTCGACGGGCTCGCTGCTTCTTTCGATGGAGTCGCCCTCGGGTGTGCTGTTCTCGGTGTTGTTGATGGGGGAGGCGCTCACCTCGCGCCTGCTTGCCGGCTTTGCGCTCATCTTCCTGTCGATTATCTTGAGCGAGACGCATTTCGATTTCTTGCGCCGAAAATCTCGCCCGCAATTGTAAACAACTTGTTGCGCCGCCCTCCCAGGGCGGCATTTTCTATGTTAAGCCCTTACAGTTGTGCCTTGCACTTTACGCTATCAAAGTGCGTGCTGCAAAAACGTTACTGGAGGGCATCTATGGCACCAGCTCTGTCCGATCTTCAACCGCAACCAGCGCCTCAGGCTACCACAGCGGCGCAGACCGCTATCGGCAAATGCCTGGTCAAAGAAGCCCAGGCATTTGCCGGTGAGCTTGCCGCATGGCGCCACGATCTCCATCAGATGCCCGAGCTCGGTAACAATCTTCCGCAGACGTCTGCCTATATCCAGGTACGTCTGGACGAGATGCACATTCCCTATACCACGCTTGTCGACGGCTCCTGTGTTGTTGGCCTGATCGGTGCCGGTGCGGCCGCGGCTGCTCAGGGCAATGGTACGTGCGCGGACGAGCAAGCCGGTACGGTTATCATGCTTCGCGGCGACATGGATGCCCTGCCCGTTGCCGAGGAATCGGGCGAGCCTTTTGCTTCCACCAACGGCTGCATGCACGCTTGTGGCCACGATATGCATGCGACGGCGCTGCTTGGTGCGGCTCGTTTGCTCAAGGCCCGCGAGGCCGAGCTTGTCGACGCCAATGCCACCGTCAAACTGCTGTTCCAGCCGGGCGAGGAGACTTTTGAGGGAGCACGCGCTGCCATCGCCGATGGCCTGCTGCAGAACCCGCGCCCTCAGGCGGCCTTTGCCATGCATGTCAACAGCCAATCGCCGCTCGGCTTGGTGCTCTATGGGAGCCCGGCGCTTTCGGGCGTGTACGGTTTTCGCATCACGCTCCAGGGCAAGGGTGGCCACGGTTCCAGCCCCGAGATTTGCATCGACCCCATCACGGCCGGCGTGCATGTGCACCTGGCGCTTCAGGAGCTTATCTCTCGCGAGGTGCCGGCGGCCAAGGAGGTCGCGCTTACCGTGGGTAAGTTCGCTGGCGGTTTGGCGGCCAACGTCATCCCCGACACCTGTGTGCTCGAGGGAACGCTGCGCGGCTTCGATGTCAAGCTCATGACTCATCTCAAGGAGCGTATCGCGGAGGTCGTCAACGGCGTTGCCGCAACATATCGTACGCCGGCAACCATCGAGACGCTTTCGGACGTTCCGCCGCTTGTACTCGACAGCGATATGACTCAGGCGTCGCTTGGCTACGTGGGCGCAGTGCTGTCCAAGGCTGCCTTCCTGCCGCTTTTCCATGCCATGGCGAGTGAGGACTTCGCGCTTATCTCGAGCGAGATTCCGAGTGCGTACTTTACCGTGGGCGCGGCCGTGACCGATACGGACGAGCATTTTGCCCAGCATCATCCCAAGGCGCGCTTTAACGATGCCGAGCTTCCCCTCGGCGCCGCGGCTTATGCCGCCGTCGCTTTGGGCTATATCGCCGACCACAAGGAGTAACCAATGTCCCAGCAACGCAAGTTCTTCCCCGGCTGGCTCGTGGTGGCCTCCGGCTTTGTGATCATGGCCACGTGCTACACGATTTTCGTTAACTGCATGAGCCTGTTTCAGCCGCTCATCGTAAGCGACCTGGGCATCACGCTTGCGCAGTACAACATCTCCAACGCCATCTCCACCGTGGTGAGCGTTATCGGCTCGCTTGTCATTGGCCATGTCGCCGATAAAGTAAGCGGCCGCGTATTGGGCTCGCTCACCGTTATCGCTACCTCGGCGGTGCTCGCGGGCATGAGCTTCGTGGGTGAGCTGTGGCAGGTCTACGTGCTCTTTGCCGTCTCGGGCTGCTTTGCCGTCGCCTCGACCCGCCTGCTCATCAGCCTGGTGACCGCCAACTGGTTTACGGCCAAGCGAGGCCTTGCCATCTCCATCGCACTTTCGGGCTCGGGCTTTGGCGGCGCTATTCTGTCTCCCATCGTAAGCTCGCTCATCGTGAGCGTTGGCTGGCGTTCCGCCTTCCTGGTGCTCGCGGCTATCTGCATGGTGGCGGCGCTGCCCATCACGGCCTATTCCTTCCGCACCAAGCCTTCCGAGATCGGCCTTAAACCGCTCGGCGAGAACCCGGGCGATCCGTCCGTCTCGACGGCTGGCGACAAGGACGAGCACACGGCGCCCGAGGTTAACGTTGGCTGGTCTCGCATCAAGAAGAGCCCGGCGTTTTGGCTGCTCGTCGTTGCCTTCCTCTTTATGGGCTTGGTCAATGGCGCCATCCTGCCCAACCAGGTTACCAACATGACGAGCGTTACCGTCAACGGCGCCAAGATCGTCACGGGCGGCCACGATCCCATGTGGGCGGGTACCGTGCTTTCGGCCTATATGGTTACCGTCGTTATCGCCAAGATTTCGCTCGGTGCGATCTATGACCGCTTTGGCCTGCGCTTTGGCAATATCCTTGGCTCCGTTGCGTGCATTATCGCCTGCGTGGCGCTGTGCTTTCCGACGACGGACCTCGGTCCTATTGTCGCCGCTGTGAGCTTTGGTATCGGAACGTGCATGGGCACCATCACGCCCACGATCGCCGCGTCCAAGCAGTTTGGCATGGCCGACCTCGGTAAGGTCACGGGCACCATCACCTCGCTCGAGATGGTTGGCGGCACCGTGGGCGCTATCGTCTCGGGCGTGCTGTTCGATGCCACGGGCTCCTTTGCAAGCACCTGGATCGTGTGCCTGGTGTGTTCTGTGGTCATGCTCGTATTCCTGCTGGCCTCGGAGCCCATCGCCGCCAAGCTGCGCGCAAGCGTGGCGGGGGAGTAGACGTCCGTCACTCTTTCCTGTTCGCCCCGCTCTGTCCGTGGCCGCCTTGGAAGCCGAATGGATGCTCGTGCCATCATTCGGTTTCCAGGGCAGCCACGGGTCTACGAAATGATCCCTTTTCCTCCGTCCCCAAGGGATCACGTGATCCGAAGGGGACGGAGAAAAAGGGATCACAAACAGCGGCGGCGCGTCTGACCGAACGAGTCCCCATACCCTCGTTCGGTCAGACGCGCCGCCGCGTTGCTGTTTTGTGCCGTATAATGACCATTATCTATGACGCGATACAAAAGAAAGGTGTTTGCCCATGCAGGCACAGAAGGCGGAGGGAACCCGCGACCTTATCGGCGCCGAGATGCGCGCCTGGCAAAAGATGCAGCAGATTGCTGCCGGCGTGTTCGAGCCGTTTGGTTTTAAACCCATCGAGACGCCCGCGATCGAGCAGGTGGACGTCTTTGTCCACGGCATCGGCCAGTCGACCGACGTCGTGCGCAAGGAGATGTTCCGCGTCTTTAGCGGCGCCAACCTGGAGCGCGTCTTTGCCGAGGGCACCGACACCAAGCTCAAGCCCAAGCAGCGCCTGGCGCTTCGTCCCGAGGGCACGGCCGGTGTGGTGCGCGCCGTCGTGGAGAACAACCTGGTGCCTCAGGGCTCCACGCCGTTTAAGGCGTACTACGCCGAGGCCATGTTCCGCGGCGAGCGTCCCCAGAAGGGCCGCCTGCGCCAGTTCCATCAGGTGGGCATCGAGTGGCTCGGCGCTCCCGATCCGGCGGCAGACGCCGAGTGCATCATCATGCTCATGGAGTTCTACAAACGCCTGGGCTTCGATCTTTCCAAGCTCCGTCTACTCATCAACTCGATGGGTGACGCCCAGTGCCGTCCGGCTTACCGCGAGCAGGTCAAGCAGTTTATCCTCGATCACGCCGACGAGATGTGCGACGAGTGCCGCGAGCGCGCCGAGCTCAACCCGCTGCGTGCCTTCGACTGCAAGAACGACCACTGCCGCGAGATCATGGCCGACGCGCCGCTGATGGGCGACAACCTGTGCGACGAGTGCCGCGAGCACTACGAGCAGGTCAAGCGCTATCTGGATGCCGCCGGTATCGAGTATGTCGAGGATCCCACCCTGGTGCGTGGCCTGGACTACTACACCCGTACTGTCTTTGAGGTCGAGGCCCCTGGCGCCGGCGTCGGCTCCATCGGTGGCGGCGGTCGCTACGATGGCCTAGTCGAGCTCGAGGGTGGCAAGCCCACGGCGGGCGTCGGCTTTGCCGTCGGTTTTGAGCGCGCCCTGCTGGCCCTGCAGGCCTTTGGCAGCGATTTGGGTGCCGATGAGGCCCCATGCGTCTATGTCGCCAACGCCGGCAAGGAACTGCGCCAGAACGTCTTTGCCATTACGCAGGAGCTTCGCGCCGCAGGCATCGTGACCGAGGCCGACTATCAGGGCCGTTCGCTCAAGGCCCAGTTTAAGCAGGCCGATAAGGTGGGCGCCAAGCTCATCCTGGTCTTGGGCGGCGACGAGCTTGCCGCCGGCAAGGTCAAGGTGCGCGACATGGAGAGCCATGAAGAGGTCCTTGCCGATCTGGCCAACGTCGTCGAGGCGGTTCGCGAGCGCCTGTAGCGCATCTTTTTGAGCTGCGGACCCGCTTGAGTGTCTCGTCCATTGCGAGCGATTGTTACGGGGGTGTTTCGCATTTATGCGGAATGCTCCCGTTTGTGTATGCCGCCCACCGAGAAATACGACCATTTAGAGCAAAAACCCTTGCAATGCAGAAAATACTTTTGTGTGGTAAAGCGCAATCAGTGTCGAAAGTATTTCTCAAGCGCCTATAATGAATACCGCATGTTACGTGCATAGAAGGAGGAATGGGAGGAAACGTGGCTGAGAACCTAAGCAACCAGTCTGTACCCGAAGCCGCGGCGCGCGTCGCTGCCGTGGTCAACCGCCTCGTTAACCGAATCGGCTCGAATGCCGAGTCCAGGGAGCGTCTCGCCGAGATCGAGATCCCCGAGGAGCTGCGCGACAATCTGGCGCTGTTCCTGCGCCTGGAGCGTCGTGTGCTTAGCGAGTATGATCCTGAGATCGCGGACCTGTTCGACAAGATCCTGTCGGCCGAGATTGTGGCCAATGCCGGCAACCCCGGTACCCGCGCTGCCGACGAGGCCGTCGACGAGCAGGGCGTGCCCACCGCCGACGAGTCCACCGCCGTGGCATTCCGTGAGGTCGTCGATCTGATCGACAGCTTGCCGCTCGATAAGCAGCAGGTCATCGTTCGCGCCTTTACGAGCTTCTTCCACCTGGCAAACCTGTCGGAGGAGAACTACCGTGTGGCGCAGCTGCGCGAGCGCGAGGCCGGTGCGTCGACCGATACCGAGGTCGATCCCGCCAACGAGCTCACCGTCGCTTATCACCAGCTGGTGAATGAGCTGGGCGTCGAGGGCGCCAACGAGCTGCTCGGCAAGCTTGAGTTCCATCCCGTCTTTACCGCGCATCCCACCGAGGCCCGTCGCAAGGCCGTCGAGGGCAAGATTCGCCGTATCTCCAACCTGCTGGAGGAGCGTCCGCGTCTGGGCGGCTCCGACCTGGTGGAGAACGAGCGCCATATGCTGCAGGAGATTGACGCCCTGGTGCGTACGAGCCCCATCGCGCTCAAGAAGCCCACGCCGGTCGAGGAAGCCGATACCATCATCGACATCTTCGATAACACGCTGTTCGACGTCATCCCCGTTATCTATCGTCGTTTTGACGACTGGGTGCTGGGCGACAAGGCCGGCACCGTGCCGCCGCTGTGCCCGGCGTTCTTCCATCCCGGCAGCTGGATCGGTTCCGACCGCGACGGTAACCCCAACGTCACCGCCAAGGTGAGCCGTGAGGTCGCCGCCAAGTACTTCACCCACATGGTGCTCAAGCTCGAGGACAAGTGCCGCCGCATCGGCCGCAACCTCACGCTCGAGGCCACCTATAGCAAGCCGTCTGCCGAGCTCATCAACCTGTGGAACCATCAGGTCGAGATGAGCACCCAGTACACGGCCCGCGCCGAGCTGATCTCCGAGCACGAGCCGCATCGCGCCGTCATGCTCGTCATGGCCGACCGTTTGAACGCCACCGTGCGCCGTATCACCGACACCATGTATCACAGCGCAGACGAGTTCCTGGAGGACCTGCGCGTCATCCAGCGCTCGCTGGCCGCCTGCGGTGCCGTCCGTGCTGCCTACGGCCCGGTCCAGACCATCATCTGGCAGGTCGAGTCCTTCGGCTTCCATATGGTCGAGATGGAGTTCCGTCAGCACTCCGTGGTGCATGCCCGCGCCCTCAAGGATATCCACGAGAACGGTATCCATGGCGACCTGCAGCCCATGACGCGCGAGGTCATCGATACCTTCCGTGCCATCGGTTCCATCCAAAAGCGCTACGGCAAGAAGATGGCGCACCGCTACATCATCTCGTTCACCAAGAGCGCCCAGCATGTGGCCGACGTTTTTGAGCTTGCCCACCTGTCCTTTGCACACGAGGAGGATGTCCCCGAGCTCGACGTAATCCCGCTGTTTGAGCAGCTCGAGGACCTCGAGGGCTGCGTCGACGTGCTCGACCAGATGCTTACGCTGCCCGTGGTGCAAAAGCGCCTTGCCCAGACCAACCGCCGCATGGAGGTCATGCTGGGCTATTCCGACTCCTCCAAGGATGCCGGTCCTACCACGGCCATGCTCGCGCTGCACTCCGCGCAGGAGCGCATTGCCAAGTGGGCCGAGAAGAACGATATCGACCTGGTGCTCATGCACGGTCGCGGCGGTGCCGTGGGCCGTGGCGGCGGCCCGGCCAACAAGGCCGTGCTGGCGCAGCCCAAGGGTTCGGTCAACTGCTTCTTTAAGCTCACCGAGCAGGGCGAGGTCATCTTTGCCCGTTACGGCAACCGCACGCTGGCTCAGCGCCATGTTGAGTCCGTTGCCGCCGCAACGCTTTTGCAGTCGGCCCCGAGTGTCGAGAAGACCAACACCGAGACCACGCAGAAGTTCTGGGATATGGCCGAGAAGCTCAACGCCGCAAGCCACGAGCGCTATCTGGACCTGCTGAACACCGAGGACTTTACACCGTGGTTCTCGACCGTGACGCCGCTGACCGAGGTCGGTTTGCTGCCGATCGGCTCGCGTCCCGCCAAGCGCGGCCTGGGTGCCAAGTCGCTCGACGACCTGCGTACCATTCCGTGGATCTTCAGCTGGAGCCAGGCGCGCATCAATCTGGCCGCCTGGTACGGCCTGGGCACCGCCTGCGAGCAGCTGGGCGACCTTGACCAGCTTAAGGCTGCCTACCAGGAGTGGCCGTTCTTCCGCACCTTTATCGACAACATCGAGATGTCGATCGCCAAGACCGACCAGCGCATCGCCAAGATGTATCTGCACCTGGGCGATCGCCAGGATCTGTCCGAGAAGGTCTTTACCGAGATGCAGCTCACCCGTAAGTGGGTCCTTGCCATCGTCGGTGATGAATGGCCGCTGCAGCGTCGTCGCGTGCTCGGCTGCGCCGTCCGCGTGCGTAACCCCTACGTCGACGCCCTGTCCATCGCCCAGGTCCGCGCCCTTCGCGAGGTGCGTATGAACCAGGACGAGATGGCCGAGGAGAAGAAGGCCGAGTACATGAGCCTGATTCTTTCGACTGTGACCGGCGTCTCGGCAGGTTTGCAGAACACGGGGTAATCGATAGCCCTGTGGCTCTCACCGGGACCCGATGGGTTTCCCTCTGAATGCGTCCTCGCACTTGAAGCCCCCTTATCCTGCTCCTTCGGAGCTGCGGATAAGGGGGCTTCGTGCTGACGCTCCTATATGGCAAGGTCTTTTTTAGAATCCATTTTTCGCTCGGCCTCG
>CATWBO010000029.1 GCA_958349055.1 uncultured bacterium | reverse complement strand
TCGTAAAGGCCGGTAACGTCCTTAAGGTTGATGCCTTCCTCAACCACCAGTGCGACGTTGAGCTGTTCGACCACATGGGCGCCGAGTGGGCCCGTCTGTTCGAGGGCGTCGAGATCAACAAGATCCTGACGATTGAGGCTTCGGGCATTGGCATGGCCTGCATCGCGGCCCAGCATTTTGGTGGCGTGCCGGTTGTTTTTGCCAAGAAGGCCCAGTCCATCAACCTCGACGGCGAGCAGTATGCCACGACTATCTACTCCTTTACCAAGCAAAAGGAGTATCCGGTTATCGTGGGTAAGCGCTTCCTGTCCGAGGGCGACAAGGTCCTGATCATCGACGACTTCCTGGCCAACGGTTGCGCGCTCGAGGGTCTTATCAAGATCTGCGAGGCTGCGGGCGCCGAGGTTTCCGGTATTGGTATTGCCGTGGAGAAGGGCTTCCAGGGCGGCGGCGACAAGCTCCGCGAGCGCGGTTTCCGCGTTGAGAGCCTGGCCCGTATTGCCGATATGGACTGCGAGAACGGCGAGATCACCTTCGCCTAATCGCGCGGCACATACGATTTGCATGCGATGTGACAAAGGGACGGTCCCTTTGTCACATTTTTTGTTTGGAGGGAGGTGTTGGTATGGACGAGATCAAGATGGGCTGGCGCGAGTATGCGCGCTATGCCGAGATGTCGGCCGAGGAGCTGACGCGCGACTGTGAGGTGCAGGTGTTTCGCGCGACGGGGCCGGGCGGCCAGGGCGTCAACACGACGGACTCCGCGGTGCGCATGAAGCATGTGCCTACGGGGATAGTCGTGATGGCGCGAGAGAGCCGTAGCCAGTTTCAGAATCGTGCGAGCTGCCTGCGCAAGCTGAAGGCCGAGCTTGAGCGGCGTGGTCGCCCGCCGCGTCGTCGCGTAAAGACCAAAGTTCCTGCGCGTTCACGCCAGCGCAGGCTCAATGATAAGCACTTCAACGCCATCAAAAAGGCCAACCGCCGCAAGCCGGGCAGCGAAGATTGATTCCCACCTAAGTTGCGGTGAAATAGGGACTGTTTGGCTGTCAAGCCGCAACAGTCCCTATTTCACCGCAACTTAGAAGGGGCTAGCGGGTTGGGCGCCAGACCTCGAGGGCGGCGGGGAGGATGTCGACCTCGATGCGGGAGGCGACGATGGCTTCGCCGTCGGCTTGGATGGGGTAGTTGGGCTCCTCGAAGGTGAGTTCGGCATGGCGGCAGCGGCGCATGCGCACTGGCGGAAGCTTGGTGTGGTGGCCGTCCTTGGCTGAAAGGAACATGGGCAGGGCGACTGCACGGGGCACGGGACCGCATGCGTAACAAACGTCGAGGATACCGTCGCAGGGGTCGGCGTCGGGGCAGATACGATAGCCCGAGCCATAGGTGGGGCCCAACTGGATGGCCATGATAATCGCCCGCACGCGCTCGGCGGGCGCGCCGTCAAAGCTGGCCGTCATGGGGTAGTTGCGATAGCGCAGGCCAAACTGCTCCAGGCCCGAGAGTGTATAGAGCGGAGCACCCGTCAAGCCGGTCTTCTTCCGTAGTTCGGTGGTGCCCAGGCCGATGGCGGCATCAATGCCGACGGAGAGTGTCTGGTCGTAATACTCGACGGTCGCCTTGCCGCTGCCGCTTGCAGGGTTCCACGAGCGAATGCGCCCGATGTCCTGACGCTGCAGCTCGCAGGTGAGCAGGGCGCCAAAATCTTTACCGGAAAAATCATCGATGCCGAGCGTCTGGGCAAAATCGTTGCCGGAGCCCACTGGCAGAACGGCAAGAGCCGGTCGGGCAGCCTCCTCCTGCGCCATGAGTCCATTGACGACCTCGTGGATCACGCCGTCGCCTCCGAGTGCGATAACCGTGCGGTAGCCCTGGGCCTGCTCGGCAAGTTCTTTGGCGTGTCCCATGCGCTCGGTCAGCACCAGGTCAAACTGGGATGAGCGCGCGGTCATGTCCAAAAAGCGCTGCAGGCGCTCAGCCACTTCGCGCGCCGCGCCCGACTGGGCGGCGGGGTTGGCGATGATCAGCGTACGGCCAAAATCAGTTGCATGCATGGGGCGACTCCCGGCGTATGGCGTGACGGTGCGGTCGCGTTCGGGTTACGTTGCCCCCGATTGTGCTGCACGGCGAATACTTGCGTCTACTCTATCAGGTCGTTGTGGCGCTCGATAGCCTCTGCCACCGTGCCGCCCTCGTCAACAATGAGCGAACGGCGCTTGGGCGAGATAATGCGCTGGGCGGGATACACGCCGCGGTGGCCGCCGGCAAGATAGCTGATAAAAGCAACGATGACAAAGAACCCTGCCGCTGTGCCGTGGAACAGGTCGATGGCCATCATGCAGGTGGTGATGGGCACGTTGAGGCCGGCGCAGAACACGCCGAGCATGCCGAGGGCCGCC
Organism: uncultured bacterium; assembly: GCA_958349055.1. Classification (GTDB taxonomy): domain Bacteria; phylum Actinomycetota; class Coriobacteriia; order Coriobacteriales; family Coriobacteriaceae; genus Collinsella. The sequence continues at coordinate 29,812 of CATWBO010000029.1, read as the reverse complement.
AGAAAGCTGGGGTCGATGCCGGCGAGGCAGCCGATCCAGCCGCCAAGCGCAGCTCCGATGCCAAACAACGGTGTGACCTCGCCGCCCTGGAAGCCAGCGCCCAGAGTGAGCGCCGTCACGACCAACTTGATGGCTGCGTCGGCGAGGGTCGTATTGCCGGCGAAACCGGCGCCCGAGAGCCAGGTGGCAAGGCCGGCGTACTTCCAGGCATCGAGCACCGCATAGGCTGCAAGCACCACAAGTGCGCCCACGAGGGCGCGAACAAGATAATTGGTGAAAAAGCGGCCGTAGAGGCTCTTGACGGTTCGAACCGACCAGGCGAAGAGGCGTGCGGTTAGACCGAACACGATGGCGCTGACGACGACGATGGCGACCGTTCGGGGTGTCATATCGGGGACGCTGGCGATGACGTTCGCCTCATACTCGGTGCCCAGGGCAAGCGACGTAAAGTAGCCAGTAAACGAGGCGACGAGGCAGTAGATGCCGGCGGTGTAGTCGATCTTGCCGATAAAGCACATTTCCATGCCAAAGAAGGCGCCGGCGAGGGGTGAGCCGAACACGGCGCCGAAGGCAGACGAGATGCCGGCGAGCATGAGGTCGTGATGGTCGTGCTTTTTAAGATGGGCGAGGTTTGAGATGTTGCTGGCGATGGTACCGCCGATCTGCACGGCAGCGCCCTCGCGTCCGGCCGAGCCGCCTGTCAGGTGCGTAAGCGTGGAGCAGACAAAGGTGAGGACGGCCATGCGGGCATGGATGAGGCGGGTTCCCAGGGCGGAATCGATGACCAGGTTGTTGCCACGTTTGGCGGCAAGGCCGTGGTTCTTATACACCCATGCGGTGGCGACACCCACGGCGGGGAGCAGGGCGTAGACCCACGCATGGTGCTCGCGATAGTCGGTCGCGATGTTCAGCGAGGCTAAAAATGCCCAGGCGGCAACACCCATGGCGAGCGAGACGATCACGACGAGCACGAGCAGCTTGGCGCTCGCGAGCAGATTGCGGACGTTCCGGCGCGTGTCGGCGGCCAAGAGATGCTCAGAGCGGGTGAGCTGATGCCTGCCGGCCATGATGACGTCATTCAGGGAGAAGAAGCCTCCCTCATCGAGCGGCAGGGAATTGTCTTGCTCTTCGCTTTCGCTGTCTGATGTGTCGGTAAAAGCCATGGTGTCCTCTTCTTTGGTTACAACGCAAGCATTATAGAGCGTGACAAACGCGTCAAGCCGGTGGGTTGGTTTCGGTTCTGTTTCGTGCCCTGTAACCGACAGGTGTATTCGCGAGTGCAGACCGTCTCGCGGTCGAGCGACGGGGGATTATACTGAATAAAACATAAAGAATCGGCGCCCTTGTTACGCGCCGCGATCTGTAAGAGGTGCATATGGCAGAGAAGCTCATTCCGTTGGAGGACGCGCAGGCAATTGTCTTGTCACATGTGAGTCCGACCGGGGTTGTCGAGATTCCCGTATGGCAGGCGGCGGGTCTTCCTTTGGCTGAGGATGCTGTGGCCGATATCGACATCTCGCCATTTGCCAACAGCGCCATGGACGGTTATGCCGTGCGTGCCGTCGACCTTGGTGCGGCCACCGGCGATACTCCGGCGACGCTTTCCGTTGTCGGGCACGAGGCAGCGGGTCATGTGTTTGAGGGCACGATCGGCGCGGGCGAGACGGTCCGCATTATGACGGGCGCGCCGGTGCCAGAGGGCGCCGATGCCGTGGTGAAGTACGAGATCGTCGACGTGCTCGACGGCGATGGCAACGAGGGCTCGCACGTCCGCTTCTCGGCGCCGGCTAAGGTGGGGGAGAACGTTCGCTCTGCTGCCGAAGAAGCCCATGCCGGCGACGTCGTGATGCGTGCCGGTGAGGTTGTGGCGCCGGCTGGTGCGGGCCTGCTGGCAAGCGCCGGATACGCGAGCGTGAAGGTGCACGCCGCACCGCGCGTGGGCATCATCTCGCTGGGCACGGAGCTGGTTGCTCCAAGTGAGCTTCCGGCGCGTGGCCAGATTCGCGATTCCAACTCCTCGGCGTTGATGGCCGAGGCACTCGATGCCGGTGCCGAGCCTGTCTTCTATGGCATTGCGCCCGACGACGAGCAGGCGATATCCGAACTCGTGCATCGTGCCGTACGGGAGTGCGACTTTGTCATTACGAGTGGCGGGGCCTCGGCGGGCGACTACGACTACGTGACGGCGCTGGTCCAGCGCGAGGGCGAGGTTCTGTTCGATCGCATCTCGATGCGTCCCGGCAAGGCCATCACGTTTGGACTGCTCGGCGGCAAACCGTACCTGGGGCTTTCGGGTAATCCCGCTGCGGCTTACGTGGGCTTTGAGATGCTCGCGCGCCCGGCGATTCGCAAGATGCGCGGCTTTGCCGAGGGGGCGCGTCCTGTGCAACAGGCAATGCTGACACATGGAGTGAAGAAGCGCCAGGACCGTCGATTCTATGACCGCGCCACGGTTGCGCGCGATGCCCAGACCGGCGAGCTTATGGTGACTGAGGCCAAGAGCCAGAATTCGGCACTGCTTGGCACGATGCAGCGCGCGAATTGTCTGCTGCGCATTAACGAGGGCCCGTGCGAGCTCGAGCCGGGCGATGTCGTGGATGTCGTCCGCGTCGACTTGCCCGAGGGCACCGTGCTTTAGGAGGAGCGCTATGGAGTTGAAGATTTCGATCGTGACGTGTTCGGATACGCGCGATCTTGCCCAGGATGAGGCTGGAGCCGCGCTCGAGGAACTCATTGCGGCTCAGGGCTGGACGGTAGCCTCGCACGTGGTTGTGCGCGACGACGTCGACGAGATCGGCGCCGCTATCGTGGACGCTGCCGACGAGCGCCATGCCCATGTTGTGCTTACCTGCGGCGGCACGGGACTTTCGATGCGCGACGTGACGCCCGAGGCGACGCGCGCCGTCTGCGACCGCGATGTGCCGGGCATTGCCGAGGCGATTCGCGCGTACTCGATGACCAAGACGCGCCGCGCGATGCTGTCGCGCGCCGTGTGCATGCAACGCGGTCATACACTTGTCGTAAACTTTCCCGGATCCACCAAGGCAGCCCGCGAAAGCTGGGAGGCGATTGCCGACCAGCTGGAGCACGCGGCACAGATGACGGCGGGCGGCGGACACGCCAAATAAGTGTTTCACCTGCGGCGGAGTGACCCGAACGGTTGCTCCGCCTTTTTGCTTGATGCCGAGGTGAAGTCGATGCGTGTCGTAATCTGAAAATATATTCTCATGGGAGAATAATTTCTCACTGCCATTATTCGCGCTGAAGTATAATCTTATTACAGAATAAAGCCTGCGGTGGGGTGCCCAGGCACAAGGTCCGAAAGGGTTCAATATGTTCGATATGGTTTCTCGCCGCGGTTTCGTTTCGCTTTCTGCCGCTGCTGCCGCCGGCCTTGGCCTTGCTGGCTGCTCGGGTAACAAGGAGTCCGAGTCTGCTGGTTCCGACGCCGGTTCTGTCAAGTCCTCCTCTAAGAAGAAGGCCGTCGAGCTGCAGATTTTCGCCGCCAACTCGCTCGAGAAGGCCCTTCCCGAGGTCCAGGAACTCTACACCGACCAGACCGGCACCACCTTTGCCGACACGCAGTTCAAGGCCTCTGGCGACCTGGTCGAGCAGATGAAGGCCGGCGCTGCCGTCGACGTGCTCATCACCGCTTCCAAGGGCACCATGGACGATGCCGAGACTGCCGAGCTCGTCGACACCGACACCCGTGAGGACATGTTCGTCAACGACCTCGTGATCATTCGCGCCGAGGGCTCCGACACCAAGGTCGAGGCCATCGCCGACGTCGCGAACCTGGACGGCAAGATCGCCATCGGCGACGCCAAGACCGTTCCGGCCGGCAAGTACGCCAACCAGGCGCTGGCCTCCGTCGGCCTCTACACCGGCATCGAGGGCGACGACGGCGAGTACGCTCCCGAGATTGCCGACAAGGTCGCGCTGGCCGATAAGGTCGGCACCGCTGCCGCCTACGTGTCCACGGGCGACTGCGTGGCAGGTTTTGTCTATAGCTCCGACATCTACCGCTACGACGGCATCGAGGAGGCCTTCGTGTGCCCCGAGGATTCGCACAAGCCCATTGTGTACCCGGGTGCCGTGGCCGAGAGCTCCGAGCATGCCGACGAGGCCAAGGCGTTCATCGACTTCTGCCTGTCTAACAAGAAGGCGCAGAAGATTTGGGCTAAGTACGGCTTTGAGCTTTCTGAGTAGTGCAGAAGAGCGCTGCATAACGATATGCTTGAGGGCGGGCGTTCTTGCGATCGCCCGCCCTTTTTAGATTGAAGCGGCGCGCCTGCGCGTCGTTACCCTTTGTTTGAGGAGTCGCCCGTGTCAAGGAAAACGATTCGCCTGCTCGCTGCGCTGGCGGCGGTTCTCTTTGCGTTTACCTCACTGCCCGGAGTTGCTTGTGCCGAGGCGCTTTTTGCCACTGCCGACGGACGCCAAGCGACAGAGGACTCTGCGCTTATCGATGGCGTCGATTTTGGCCTCAACGCCTTTGAGCGCAACGCCAAGGGCACGGCCCGCTCGTTTGCCGACCAGCCCGAGGGTTATCGTTTTCCCATCTACAGAAAGACGTCGCTCGTAACGGTGACCACGCCTACGAGCATCGTGGTGTGGGTCGATGCGCATGCCGCCAAGGAAGCGGGCCTCGATTTCGCAAATGCCTCAGACCAAAAGGCGCTCAAGAAGATGCTCGCGGGGCTCGATAAGTCTCACTCCATGGGAGGCGCGCTGCTGGAGGACTCCAAGCTCGAGTGGGTGTTTACCTCGGACAATGAGCTGGTACAGGGCGATTATCGTTATCTGTTTAAGGTGAAGGGCGACGACGGCGACTACTACACCGTCGTGAATGCCGCGGACGCCGCAAACCCCGGGCTCAATCTGGGTGACGGAGCCCTGTGGAGCGATAACGCCGCCTTGGTGCCGTATGCGAGTGTCTCGACGACGGAGCCGCCCTCGCTAGCGGAGCGCGCCGCGACCTTCTTTGGCAGTATTGACTACCGCCCGTTTTGGGTGTCCATCAAGACGAGCGGTCTCGCCTTGGTGATCGCGTTCGCGCTGGGCCTGTTTGCCGCGTGGAAGACCATGGGTACCACGAGCCGCGTGAAGGGTTTGCTCGATTCGGTCTTTACGATTCCTATGGTGCTACCGCCCACGGTTTGCGGCTTTTTGTTGCTTATGCTGTTCGGCCGCTCGACAGGGGTCGGCCAGTGGCTCATCGCACACGGCGTGTCGATTGTTTTTACCTGGCCCGCGGCGGTGATATCTGCCGTGGTGGTGTCGTTTCCGCTGGTCTACCGCACCGCACTCGGCGCCTTTGAGAGCCTGGACACGCAGATGCTCGATGCCGCGCGAACCCTGGGGTGGTCCGAGCGTCGTATCTTTACCAAGCTTATGATGCCGCTCGGCTGGCCCTCAATCGCGGCGGGCACGGTGCTCGCCTTCGCCCGCGCGATGGGCGAGTTTGGCTGTACCCTGTTCTTTGCGGGCAACTATGCCGGCATTACGCAGACCATCCCCATCGCCATCTACTTTGAGTGGATGGGCGGCAATACGTCGGTGGCGCTCTTTTGGGTCGTCGTCGTAATCGCGTTCAGCTTTCTGGTCATCCTGTTCATCAACATGTATACGGCGCATTCACAAAAGTACCGTGAGCGGGGTCTTTCCCGCGCGGAACGCAAGCAGACCAAGGGGCTCGCCGGTCAGGGCGATTCGCTCGATCCCGTCGGTGGCGATGCCCTGCGTATCGATCGCGAGGCGCTGGCCGAGCTCATGCGCGATGATGCCGCTTTGCAGGGAGGTCGATAGGCCATGTCGCTCGATTTGGATATCAAAAAACGCTATCCCGGGTTTATGCTCGACATGCAGCTTGAGGCCGGCGAGGAGCGCGTGGCCTTGCTCGGTGCCTCCGGTTGCGGTAAGAGCTGCACGCTGCGTTGCATCGCTGGCGTGGAGACGCCCGACGAGGGAAAGATCGTCGTCAACGGCGTGACCTTCTTCGACTCGGCGGCCGGCATTAACCTTTCGCCTCAGGAACGCAAGTGCGCCCTGCTGTTCCAAAACTATCAGCTGTTCCCCAATATGACGGTGGCCGATAACGTGTGTGCTGGCGTAAAGGACGCGGGAGATGCCACGGCGCGCAAGCAGCTTGCCGAGCGCTACCTGGGCATCTTTGGTCTGGCCGATTTTGCTGACCGCTATCCTGCGCGCCTTTCGGGCGGACAACAGCAGCGCGTGGCGCTCGCGCGCATGGTGGCCGCCCACCCGGGCATCTTTATGTTTGACGAGCCCATGAGCGCGCTCGATGCCTACCTTAAGAGCGCGCTTGAGCAGAACATGCTCGACCTGTTTGACGTGTGCAACCGCACCGTGCTCTACGTGAGTCACGATATCGACGAGGCGTGCCGTCTGTGCGAGCGCATCTGCGTGATGCACAACGGGCATGTGGAGGAGATCGGCTCTGTGGAAGATGTGGTCCGTCGTCCGCAAACGTTGGCCGCACTGCGTTTGACGGGCTGCAAGAACACAAGCCGTGCGCGCAAGATGGGGCCTCAGGAGGTCGAAGCCCTTGATTGGGGCATGACCTTTAATGTGGGTCGCGAGGTAACCGACGACGTGGCGTACCTGGGCATTCGCGCGAGCTATTTCCATGTTGACAATCGTGCCGAGCGGGGTCGCAACAGTTATGACCTGCATGTTGCTCGCGTGAGCGATTCGCGTTTTGAGCGCCTGGTGCTGCTGGACGTGCCGCGTGCCGATGCGCCGACGCGCCTGCAGTGGAAGGTCAACAAGGTGAGTGTGCCTGCGGACGAGCTTCCGCAAACGGGTGAAACGTTGCGCATGCATTTCGACGCGAGCAGAATCCATCTGGTTTGCCGATAACGCGCCGGGCGATGCGGCCGAGGAGAGAGTCCTCGGCCGCTTTGTTTTCATGCTGCCGCTTACCGATTTCTACATGACAAAACCTTATTAATCTGATAATTATTTATCAGACAGCGAGATACTCGCATCCCGATGCTGTCGTACGCGTGTCGGCGGTGTTCGTCTGGACGACGACCGTTGATATAGTTACCTTCGACGAGAAAAGGAGGGCGCGCCGATGCCGCAGAAGACATATTCGCGTCGCGTTGCCGCGCACGCCCTCTATATGGCTCGGAGCCGCATATGAGCAGGTATGTTCACGGCTCCGGGAGAGACGACGCACAACTAAATCATCAACCGCAAAGCAGGTTCCCCAAAATTCCGGGTTTAAGCACGGCTGGGTTTTCGCCACCCACCGTGCAGCAATACCGTAGCTATTCATTTTTGGTTCGAGAGGGGAACCGCCATGGCTGAAGAATTTGATTTCCATCCGATGTGGGAGAGCCTCGGCATGAATCTTGCCGACCACGATATGCTGCTGGGTGCCGTGGGCCAGATGTACGGGGATATGTTCCTGACGCAGGACAATCGCCCCAAGTCCACTTCCTACCTGGATTTTGTTGCCACCAACATTCATAGCGGCCGTATTAAGGAGATGCTCGACAAGAAGGAGGCCGGCGAGGCCACCAAGATCGTCGGCTCGTTCTGCGTCTATGTGCCCGAGGAAATCGTGCTTGCGTGCGATGGTATTCCCGTGGGCCTGTGCTCTGGTGCCGACTGGGCAACGGACAAGGTCGAGGAGCATCTGCCGCGCAACACCTGTCCGCTCATCAAGAGCTTTGCTGGCTTTAAGCTGGGCGAGGTCTGCCCCTACATCGAGTCGAGCGACCTGGTAGTCGGCGAGAACACTTGCGACGGCAAGAAGAAGGCCTATGAGTTCTTTGCCACGCAAAAGAACATGTACGTCATGGATATCCCCAACGTGCACGACGAGTCGACGCTCGTGACCTGGAAGGCCGAGGTCAAAAAGCTCGCTGCCAAGATCGAGGAAGAGTGTGGCGTCAAGATCACGCCCGAGCGCCTGAAGGCTGCCATCCACGCCGTTAACGAGAAGCGCCGCGCCCTGCAGCGTCTGGCTGCGACCCGTGCCGCCGACCCGGCGCCCATCAGCGGCCTCGATAGCCTGCTGACCGTGCAGGCTGCCTTTATGGACGACACGCCGCGCCTGACCGGCGCCATCAACGACATGGCTGCCGAGTGCGAGGAGCGCGCCGCCAATGGTGAGGGCGTGGCGCCCAAGGGCACCAAGCGCATCCTGTATACCGGTACGCCCATGGCCGTGCCCAACTGGAAACTGTTCAACCTAATCGAGAAGGCTGGCGGCATCGTGGTGGGCGAGGAGTCCTGCACGGGTTCGCGCTACTACAAGGACCTGGTCGACGAGTCCGGCGAGACGGTCGACGAGATACTCGACGCCATCGCCGAGCGCTACTTTAAGATCAACTGCGCCGTCTTTACCCCCAACGACCAGCGTATGAAGGACATCGTCCAGATGGCGCGCGACCTGCATGCCGACGGCATCGTCGACGTGGCCCTGCAGTTCTGCACGCTCTACGAGATGGAGTCCTTCGCCGTGGAGAAGGCCGCCGAGGAGGCCGGTATTCCCTTTATGCACATCACGACCGACTACGCCGGCGAGGACGCAGGCCAGCTGCAGACTCGTATTGAGGCCTTCTTGGAGACGATCTAGGCCGCGCGGCTTCCCCAGGCACCCGATCTTGCCGTTCAAACCGTCGCTTGCGTACTCAAGTACGCGGCGCTTCTCTTTCACGGCAACCTCGGGCACCGCGGCTTCCCCAGGCACCGCACCTTCCGGCTCCAACCCTCCTCGCGTACCAAAGTACGCGTCGTCGGGCTTGTCGCTCGGAATCTGCGGCACCTGGGAAAGCCGTCTTCGTAGTCGAATTTCTTGTTTTTTTCTTTTAGGGAGCTACATGGCCGATATCGAGGAGCAGCCGTTGCCGCGCACGTTTGAGGAGTTCAACGAGCAGCGCAAGGCGGCGTTTATTCGCGTTAAGGACTACAAGCAGGCCGGCAATCGCCTGGTCGGTTTTTTGTGCAGCTATACTCCGCTCGAGATTATCGATGCCGCGGGGGCTGCAAGCGTGGCCCTGTGTGGTACGTCCGACGAGGTGATTCCCGAGGCCGAGAAGGTGCTGCCGGCAAACCTGTGCCCGCTCATCAAGTCGACCTACGGCTTTGCCTACTCGCAAAAGTGCCCGTTTACGTACTTTAGCGACATGATCATCGGCGAGACCACCTGCGACGGCAAGAAGAAGATGTACGAGCTGCTCAATGAGCTCAAGCGCACGTACATTCTGCATCTGCCGCAGAGCCGTGACCGTGCCTACGAGCGCGAGGGCTGGTACGAGGAGTGTCGCCTGCTCAAGGAGGAGCTCGAGAACTTCTACGGCATTACGATTACCGATGACGACCTGCGCGCTGCCGTGCGCCGCCGCAACCGCCTGCGTGCCGCCCAGCTCGAGATGTTTGCGCTGCAGGCCAACCAGCCGGCGGCTATGAGCGGCGTCGACCTGATGAGCACCATGTTTGCCGGTACGTTCAGCTTTGATATCGAGGCCTATACGCAGCAGCTGGAGCAGAAGGTCGCTGCCCTGCGCGAGGCTTACGACGCGGGCGAGCGCCCCGTTGTGGCGGATGCCAAGCGCATCCTTATCACCGGCTGCCCGGTGGGTGGCGTGATCAACAAGATCGGCCGCACCATCGAGTCCAACGGTGGCGTGGTCGTGTGCATGGACGACTGCTCGGGCGAGCGTACGGCCGCCATGATGATTGACCCCGACGCGCCCGATATCCTGCGCGCTATCGCCGATCGCTATCTGGACATCAACTGCTCGGTCATGACGCCCAACGACGGCCGCATGGACAACACGCTGGCCATGTGCGAGAAGTACCACGTCGACGGCGTCGTTGAGAGCGTGCTGCAGGCGTGCCACACCTTCAATGTGGAAAGCGCCCGCATGCAGGAGGCCGTCGAGGGCGCGGGCATTCCGTACATGAAGATCGAGACCGACTACAGCAACGGCGACATGGGCCAGATCGAGACGCGCATCGCCGCCTTTATCGAGACACTGTAGGACGAATGCGGCATAGGGACAGTCCCTTTGCCGCATGTGAAGGAGGGTGCCGTGGTTGGCATTGGTATCGACATAGGTTCGACGGCTGCGAAGGCCGCGGCGGTGGAGGCGGATGGCGCCATCGCGTGGACTTGCGTTATGCCGACGGGGTATTCGTCGGTCGATGCGGCCGAGCGCCTGCGCGCAGAGCTTGCTTCGGCCGGCTACGACGTGGCGGCCGACGACGTGCGTGTGGTCGCGACCGGTTACGGCCGTGTCGCCGTGCCCTATGCGCACAAGGTCGTGACCGAGATCACCTGCCATGGCACCGGCGCTGTGGCGCTCTTTGGCGACCACGGCACCGTGATCGACGTGGGCGGCCAGGACACCAAGGTCATCCAGCTTAAAGGCGGCCGCGTGGCCAAGTTTGCCATGAACGACAAGTGCGCTGCCGGTACGGGGCGCTTTTTGGAGATCATGGCCGATCGTCTGGGCATTTCTCAGCAGCAGATGGCAGACCTTGCCCGCTCCGGCGAGCCAACCAAGATCAGCAGCATGTGTACGGTGTTTGCCGAAAGCGAGGTCATTAGCCTGATCGGTCGCGGTGAGCCGCGCGAGAACATCGCGCGCGGCGTGATCGAAAGCGTCGTGTCGCGCGTGGCGACTATGGCCGGGCAGGCAGCGGGCGCCCCGTACTATCTGACCGGCGGCCTGTGCGAGAACGCCTATGTGGTGGAGCGACTGGGCGCGCTGCTGGGGTCTCCGGTTGAGACGTCGCCCCAAGCTCGCTTTGCCGGTGCCATCGGCGCGGCGATTCGTGCCCAGGCGCTCGGCTGATGAGCCGGCCGTAGATGCGCGTTCATGCGTATACTGAGAAGCGTTGTTTGTGTTTGAGAGGAGGTATCGATGCTCGACGATCAGATTAGGCTCACGTCTATGACCGCCGCGAGCGGTTGAGCCGCTAAGTTGGCTCCTGGAGTCCTCGCCCAGGTCCTGGGTGACTTACCAAATGTGCCCAACGACAACTTGCTCGTGGGGTTCGATACCTCCGACGATGCGAGCGTCTTCCGTGTTGGCGAAAACCTGGGACTCGTTCAGTCCATCGACTTCTTCCCGCCGATGGTCGACGACCCGTTCCTGTTTGGCCAGATCGCGGCAGCCAACTCGCTGTCGGACATCTACGCCATGGGCGGTACGCCGAGCCACGCCATGAATCTGCTGTGCATTCCCAGCTGCCTGGGCGTTGAGGTTGCGGGGCAGATTTTGGCGGGCGGCGCCGACAAGTGCGTTGAGGCCGGCTGCACCATCGCGGGCGGCCACACCATCAATGACGATGAGCCCAAGTACGGCCTGTCCGTGAGCGGTTTTGTTCCGCTCGATCGCATGCTCGCCAACAGCGGCGCGCGCGTGGGCGATGCTCTGTTGCTGACCAAGGCGGTCGGCTCTGGCATCATCACTGCGGCCATTAAGGGCGAGCTCACCGAGCAGGATGAGGCCGCAGCGATGTTTGACTCGATGCGCACCCTCAACGAGGCGCCGATTCGCCTTGCAGAGGGCCTTGAGCTTCACGGCTGTACCGACGTTACGGGCTTTGGCCTGATTGGGCATGCGTGTGAGATGGCCGAGGGTTCGGGCGTGCAGATTGAGCTGGCTTCCGATGCGGTGCCGCTCTTTGACCAGGTGCTCGACATGGCGCGCCTGGGCATTATCCCCGCCGGCGCCTACCGCAACCAGGACTTCTTTGGCCCAAGTGTGGCTGCCGACGATGACCTGGAGCCGGGCATGCTGGATGCGCTCTACGATCCGCAGACCTCTGGTGGCCTGCTCATCGCGGCGCCTGCCGCCGATGTGGATGAGCTTGCGCGCCGCCTGCATGCCGAGGGTCGCATCGCCGCCGTTGTCGGTCGCGTATGCGAGGCAGAGCCGGGTGGTCCCGCTGTTCGCGTTGTCCGCTAGCAGCGCGTTGATTGAACTATGTACCGTTTTAGAACGATTTACTCGAAAGGAAAACCATGTCTACCAAGATTGAAGTCAATGCCATGGGCGACGCCTGCCCGCTGCCCGTCGTTAAGACCCTTAAGGCGCTCAAGCAGCTCGATGGCGAGGGCGCCGTCGTGACCTCGGTCGATAACGAGACCGCCGTCAAGAATATCTCCAAGATGGCACAGGAGAAGGGCTGCACGGCCTCGGTTGAGAAGGTTTCTGACGTCGAGTGGCACGTGACCGTGGCGACCGCCGGCGCCGTTGCCGTGGACGTGCCCGAGCAGGACGGTGCCGCCTTCTGCGACGCCGGCGACGGCAAAGGTAAGCTCGTCATCTCGGTCTACACCGACTGTATGGGCCGCGGCGACGATGAGCTGGGCCACAAGCTCATGAAGGCGTTCATCTTTGCCGTGACGCAGCAGGAGGAGCTGCCCGCGACCATGCTGTTCTACAACGGCGGCGCCAAGCTTACCGTCGAGGGCTCGCCGGTGCTCGACGACCTCAAGGCCCTGGCCGAGCAGGGCGTGGAGATCCTTACCTGCGGCACCTGCCTCGATCACTTTGGCATTAAGGACCAGCTCGCGGTGGGCGAGGTCACCAACATGTATGTGATCGTGGAGAAGATGGAGCAGGCCGTGCGCGTCGTGCGCCCGTAACACTTGGACGGGATTGCCATGAGAGAGAAGCGCCCGGCGCTGGTCATCTCGTTTCCCACCACGGCGGCCGCCATGGGGTGCGAGGCCCTATGCACCGAGCGCGGCCTTCCCGGACGCACGATTCCCGTGCCCGGGGAGGTCGCGGCCGGCTGCGGCCTGGCTTGGAAGGCCTTGCCCTCAGATGAGGATTTGCTGCGCGGCGAGCTTGCCGCGGCTGGCGTTCCCACCGAGGGTTTTACCGTGATCGACATGTGGGAGGTCGTGCGATGATCTATCTGGATAACGCGGCGACGACCATGCATAAGCCGCAGACGGTGGTCGAGGCCGTGACACAGGCAATGTGCTCGCTCGGCAATGCCGGGCGCGGCGCCACGTCGGGTGCGCTCGATGCGGCTCGCACCATCCACGGCTGTCGTGCGAAGCTCGCGCGCCTGTTGGGCTGCCCGCGCGCCGACCATGTGTGCTTTACGCCCAACTCGACGGCGGCGCTCAACACCGCCATCAACGGCGTGGTGCGCCCCGGTGACCGCGTGGTCACGACGGCGCTCGAGCACAACTCCGTGTTGCGTCCGCTCAATCGCCTTGCGGCTGAGCAGGACGTTACCGTTGAGCATGCCGGATGCGACGCCAACGGCGTGCTCGACTACGACGAACTCGAGCGCCTGGTGACGCCTGGCACGCGTGCCGTTGTGGTGACGCATGCTTCCAACGTGACTGGCAATGCCGTTGACGTTGCGCGCGTGGCGGCCATGGCTCATGCGGCCGGTGCGCTGGTGATTGTCGATGCGTCGCAGTCTGCCGGTGCAGCGAAGATCGACATGCAGGCCATGGGGCTCGACATCGTGTGCTTTACCGGTCACAAGGGGCTTATGGGCCCGCAGGGCACCGGTGGCCTGGCTGTGGCGGAGGGCGTCGACGTGGCGCCGTGGGCCATGGGCGGCACGGGCGTGCACAGCTTCGATGCACTGCAACCGATGGAGTGGCCCACGCGCTTGGAGGCCGGAACGCTCAACGGGCATGGCATCGCCGGCCTTTCCGCGGGCCTCGACTTTATCGAGGCCCAAGGCGGAGTCGAGGCGATCGCTGCCCACGAGCGCGTGCTCGCCGATCGTTTCCTCGCCGGTGTGCGCGGGATTCCGGGAATCAAGCTCTATGGCGCTTTAGACCAGTCGACGCGCTCGGCGATCGTGTCGCTCAATGTGGGCGATATCGATTCTGCCGAGATCTCCGATGCGCTCATGCAAGGGTGGGGGATTGCGACCCGTCCTGGCGCCCATTGTGCCCCGCTTATGCACCGCGCGCTGGGAACCGAGCGTCAGGGTGTCGTCCGCTTTTCGTTTGGCTATTTCAACACGAACGAGGAGGTCGACACGGCTATCGATGCGCTGCGCGATTTGAGCCGCGATTAACGCAACCATTTGCGCCCCTTGATAAACCGTTTGCGCAACCGACCCGCATTATTGCCAAAATACGGTACTGTGAAATGATGGCCCACCATGGGTCCTCGGTATCTTTACGAATTGCGGGAAGGTTCCTATGAACAGGATCACTGCTGCCCTCTATAGATTTTTGGTCGTCTATCTTTCGGTCGCGATGGTTGTGACCTCGATACCGCTTGCGCCTAGCACGGCTTATGCCGATGATAGCTCGGCGCTTGCCGTCGAGAGCGAGGCCCAAGAGGCCGACTCGGACTCTGACACTGATGCCGATGCTGTCGATGACACATCATCGACCGGTGGGGGCAGCTCATCAGCAGCTTCCGACTCGACTGATAGCTCTCAGGACAAATCGTCAAGCTCGGATACCAACACTCTTGCGTCGAGTCTGGCGCAGGATCTTGCAAGCGACGCGACCGACTCCGATGCCGCAAAAAGCCTGGCTGCGATGGCAGAGCCCTCGTCCGATGACAGCGAAGTCGATGCCCTCACGTACGAGCCAACGGTCTATGAATATGCCAAGTTTATGCCGAACTACTATTTGTATCCGTGCGATGCAAACGGAAATCTTACGGTAGAGATTGATGAGAACAACCCGAATGAGAATTCTGTCGACGGTCGAATGGTAACGAATCTGATTGTCGATTACGGGACGGATCTAGTCGACGTACAGCTCTGCGCTGACTCTCTCAATCTGCGCTCAGTGCGCTTTGAAAACAGTTCAATTTCTTCAATTGGAATGCACGCCTTCTATAATTGCCCGAATCTCACTGATATCAGCCTTTCCGGTATGACTATCGGTCACATTGGAAAAGAGGCGTTCTATGGCTGCAAGTCGCTTGCGAGCCTGAACATCAACGAGGTTGCTACCATTGGCTCTATGGGCGACGCCGCGTTTGCCGGTAGTGGGCTGGTGTCCACGGGACTCGATAAGGTTGTTGGTCTTACGTCGATTCCTGTTATGGCCTACGACGGCTGCAAGGCTCTGACCGATACTGGTCTGGATAAGAATATCTCCATCACGTCAATCGATAGCGCCGCGTTCAGAAACTGCTCGAACCTTGCTACCACAGGACTCGAGAACAATACGACGATCGAAAAACTTGGGCAGAACTGCTTCCTCGGCACAGACTTGAGCGGTGGGCTGACGCTTCCCTATAACTCCAAGATCGAGGAGTTACCGAACGGGGTGTTTCGCAGTACCAATCTCGAAACTGTGTACTTTGGGTGCAACCATGTGGTGCTCATTAATACCGATACGTTCCCAAAACGCAACATGACCGTCATGGTTCCCGCAAAGATGATTTCGAAGTATGCGAACGGTCGTCCCAAGCAGGTCTGGGAAAACTGTAACGGCTGTCTTCCCGTTCCTGTGGGCAAAGTGCTCCAGGGGATTAAGATTTCGCGTGACCCAGACAAGATGACCTATGAGCAGGGGGAAAAGATCTCTCTCGAGGGCATGAGCGTCTTACTCGATTACCCGCATTCAACATCGATTTGGATCTATGAAGCCCTCATAAAGGAAGAACTCGGCGAATACCTTACAGCTACCCCCTGCGACGGCGACGTCTTTGACGAGTCGATGAACGGCGCGCCCATAAAGCTGGTATATGACGATGGCTACACGCGTCTCGTCGCGTATACCACGGGCAATCTGCAGCAGGCGGTCTACGAGTATGCCAAGCTCATGCCCAGCGGCTGTCTGTATCCCTGCGATGCGGACGGTAACGTGACGGTGGAGGTCGATAGCGACAATCCGTACAAGAACTCCGTTGGCGGCAAATGGGTAAATCACCTGATCGTCGCTGATGGGGTGGAGGAGATCCCTGCAGGTCTATGCTATGAGTCCGAATGTTTACAATCGGTGCGGTTTGAGGGCAGTGCCCTTAGCAAAATCGGCAAAAATGCCTTCTATCAGTGCAAGAATCTCACCGACATAAGCCTTTCGGGAATGTCCATTGGGACGATCGAGAGTGGGGCGTTCTTTGAGTGCTCGTCGCTTACGAGCCTCAACATCGAAGAAGAGGTAAACATCGGGGAGATGGGCAAGGGCGCGTTTGAGCGCAGCGGACTGCTGTCCACGGGGCTCGATAAGGTGTCTGGTTTGGCATCGCTTCCCGAGAATGCCTATAAGGATTGTAAGGCCCTGACCGATACCGGCCTTGGCAAGAACAAATCCATTACATCAATCGGCGCTAATGCGTTTTCCGGCTGCAAGAACCTTACGAATACGGGGCTCGAGGACAATAAGAAGGTCAAGACGCTCGGCGATGGCTGCTTCTCCGACACGGATATGAGCGACGGGCTCGTATTGCCCTACGGCTCCAGGATCGAGGAACTGCCGAGTCGCGCGTTTTACAGCACCAAACTCGAGACCGTGTTCCTTGCCTGCGACCATGCGGTGCTCATCAATACCGACACGTTCCCCAAGCGCAACATGACGGTTATGGTCCCTGCCAAGATGATTTCAAAGTACAGCAAGGGAGAGCCCAAGCAGGTCTGGGAGAGTTGCAACGGCTGCCTACCCGTCCCCGTGGGCAAGGTGCTCCAGGGGATTGAGATCTCGCGTGATCCCGACAAGATGGCCTATCAGCCGGGGGAAAAGATCTCGCTCGAGGGCATGAGTGTTAACTTTCAGTACCCACATTCGTTGACCATTAGCGACTACGAGTCGCTCTTGACGCGCGAGATGGGCGAGTACCTTACGGCGACCCCCTGCGATGGCGACATCTTCGATGAGTCGATGGACGGAGAACCCATACAGCTGGTGTATGACGATGGCTACACACGCCTTGTCGCGTACAGCAAGGGCAACCTGCAGCAGGCGGCCTACGAGTATGCCAAGCTCATGCCCAACTACTATCTGTATCCGTGCGATGCAAACGGAAATCTTACGGTAGAAATCGATGGAAACAACCCGCGCGAGAACTCTGTCGATGGTCGAATGGTAACGAATTTGATTGTCGATTACGGGGTTGATGAAGTCGACGCACAGCTCTGCGCCGACTCTACCAATCTGCGCTCAGTGCGCTTTGAGAATAGCTCCATTTCCAAAATCGGATTGCACGCCTTCTATAACTGCCCGAATCTCACCGATATCAGCCTTTCCGGTATGACCATCGGCACCATCGGAAAAGAGGCGTTCTATGGTTGCAAGTCTCTTACGAGCCTGAATATCAACGAGACCGCTACCATTGGCTCGATGGGCTATGCCGCGTTTGCCGACAGTGGGCTGGTGTCCACGGGGCTCGACAAGGTTGTCGGCCTCACATCGATTCCCGACAGCGCCTACGAAGGCTGCAAGGCTCTGACCGATACCGGCCTGGACAAGAATACCTCCATTACATCGATTGGCGTTTGCGCGTTCAGGTTCTGCTCGAACCTTGCTACCACCGGGCTCGAGAGCAACACAACGGTCGAAACGCTTGGCCACACCTGCTTCTACGGCACCGACTTGAACGGCGGGCTGACGCTGCCATATAACTCCAAGATCGAGGAGTTGCCGGAAAAGGCGTTTTATAGCACCAACCTCGAGACCGTGTTCTTTGGGTGCAACCATGCGGTGCTCATTAATACCGATACGTTCCCCAAGCGCAACATGACCGTCATGGTCCCTGCCAAGATGATTCCGAAGTACAGCAAGGGAGAGCCCAAGGCTGTTTGGGAGAGGTGCAACGGCTGTCTACCCGTCCCGGTGGGCAAGGTGCTCAAGAACGTTGAGATCTCCTGCGATCCCAACAACATGACCTATGAGCCTGGGGACACCATTTCGCTCGAGGGCATGAGCGTCGAGCTCGATTACCCGCATTCTGTTTCGATTTGGAACTACGAAGCCCTCATAAAGGAAGAACTGGGTGAGTACCTAACGGCGACTCCGTGCGACGGTGACGTCTTCGATGAATCTATGGACGGACAGCCCATCAAGCTCGTGTATGACGACGGCTATTCGCATTTCGAAACCCAGACCAAGGGCACGTTGCACCTCAAGAAACCCGCGTCGTCACCGCTTACCATCTCCTATGTCCAGGCGAACAATCGGCGCGGATGCAAGTTGATGGACGGCGTTGAGCTGCCCGATGTTTCCGGCGCGATGACGATTAGTGCGGGCGACGAGGTCACGCTCGATGCCGGCGCTCTGGGAATGCTCAACGACAATCTGACCTTTAAGGGCTGGTATGACACCGAATCCGAAAGGTACATCTCCAAAGAAGCGGTCTACACGTTTACGCCGGATAGGGATCTGTTCCTGGAGGCGCGTTTTAAGCTCAAGGACTACGCGATCCACATCAATGATGCGCAAGCGACCGATTCGTCACAGGATTATGCGCACCTGAGCGTCACTGCTCAAAACTGCTATCGCAACGCCGGCGAGACGGTTGAGCTTTCCGCCGCCACGGATAACGCCCTGTTCCTGGGCTGGTACCTGGGCGAGAGCGATGATGCGTACGCCGTGAGCGATCAGCTCGACTTTACCTATACGGTGGACGAGGAAGACGTGCCGGAGCACTACGACGCATATGGTCCAAAAATCGAGGTCACGCCGCGCTACTGTGCTCCACAGGCCAGCGTGGTTTTGAGCGTGGACGGAGTCGATGAGAACGGTCAGCCGCTCGGACAGTTCCTTTCCACCGGTCTGTATGGCATCGGGTCGCGCGTAACGGTCGTGGCGGTCCCGACGCCCGGCTATGTGTTTGACTATGCGACCGACACCCTCGGCAATGTCGTCTTTACCGGCGACGATGGCCCTTCCTATACGTTTGTGCTCGAAGGGGATGTGCAGTACACCGCACACTTCCGTGAGGCGACGGACCCGGCCGAGTCGCTTGCTGCTCTGAAGGCCGCGCTCATCGCCGCGATCACGGCTGCGGCCGTCCTCGCAACCATGTATGGCTTGGGCGAGATCGTCGACCCCATCGCGGCCGACGCGGTGATCGAGATCGGCATGGCGGATAACATCGAGGATGTGGCCGCAGTCGGCACCAAGGTGCTCAAGGAGATCAAGGACATCATCGACGATCACAAGAAGCCTAAGCCTCATGGCGACCATAAGATCGAGATTATTGCCACTGCACAGCCCGAGGTGGGCGGCGTCGTCACTGGCGGCGGTGTCCACTATGAGGGGACGGTCGCCACGCTGGAGGCTGTCGCCAATCCCGGCTATCGCTTTGTGTGCTGGAAAGAGAACGGCGTCGAGGTCTCGACATCTCCTCTCAAGACGATGACCATCACGGACCTGACGCCCGAGGTCGTAAAGATGACGGCCGTTTTCGAGAAAAAGGTTGAGGTGACGGCGGTTGCCGAAGCCGATGGCGTCCAAGCCGATTTTTCGACGGGCTGCACCGCAAGCCCTGTGACGCAGAGCATCACGCGCGGCGATCAGGCTATGGTCACCGCGAGCGAGGGTCCCGACTATGCCTTTGTGGGATGGTTTGAGGACGGCATCGAGGTCTCGCCCGAGCGTACTTATATCTTCAAGGCCGAGGTCGACCGCCATCTGGTTGCACGCTTTCGTAAGGCGGATAAGACCATCCTGGTGAATACCGATCCCTTCGACAGTGCCGAGGTCCTGTGCGATGGCGTGCCGGTCGTGGACGGCAAGGTCCGCGCGAAGGATGGGGACATCCTCACGTTTACGATGCGCCCCAAGACGCGCCCCGACAATCCGGAGAAGACGTACCGGTTTGTGGAGTGGCGCGAAACCGATGCGCAGGGCGTCACGATCGCCAACAAGCAAGAAGTCTGCGAATACCGCGTTAACGGCAATGCCCGAATCGAGGCCGTGATGGACGGCAGGGATACGCATACTGTGCGAGCTGAGGCCGACCCGCTCGAGGGCGGCACCGTTACGCTGAAGCGCGGAGAGACTGCCGGCATGGTCCTCGAGGTTCCCGAAGGCGAGCGCGTGACCGCGGAGGCTACGCCATCCGAGGGCTACATCTTTGACGGTTGGTATCTGAGCAACGGCGGCTCGGATGCTACGTCGACGCTGGTTTCGAGCGAGCGCTCCTATACCTTTGAGCCCATTACCGACTGCGTGATCCAAGCGAAGTTTACGCGTGCCTGCAAGGTGGACGTGGTCATTGAACCGGCCGCGGCCATGGCGGGCAAATACTTGGTGCATGGCGAGGGCTACTGCATGAAAGGCGAGCCTGCCACGCTGAGCATTGAGCTCACGGCCGAGGCGAGCAAACAATTTACCTTTAAGGGCTGGTATGACGCCAAGACGGACCTGCTACTGGGTACCGACCCGAGCTACCTCGAGTTCTATCCCGAGGACGTGGAATGCACCGTGCGTGCGGTGTTTGAGGAAAACACGTATACCGTGACGGCGAAGGCAAAGAAGACCTTTGTGGAGCGCGGTACGGTGGAGATCGAGGGGCATCCCGGGGCGTCTTCGGTTACCTGCGGATACGGCGATACGGTGATGCTCAAGGCGAAGGCCAACGACGGCTACCGCTTTGACCATTGGAAGGATGACTCCGGTAAGGAGTACGACACTGCCGAGCTGGTCGTTAAGGTTACCAAGAGCGATACCTATACCGCGATCTTCACCGACTCAAAGCCCGAGGTCATGGTCACGGCCGATTCGTGGCTTGGCGGTACCGTGACGTGCAACGGGACTGTGGTGAAGCCCACGACCGACAAATTCAAGCTGGGGGAGACCCTTCATCTGACGGCCAAGGCCCATCCAGGCTTTTTGTTCCGGGGCTGGTATGTCAACGGGCGCCTGAAGAGCCTTAAGCACGAGACCTCGTTGGTTGCCAAAGCTCGCGGTAAAACCGGGCACTGTGTTATTACCGCGGCTTTTGTGCCCATCGATACCGTCTGCGTGCCCCTCGCCGATCCTGCAGAGGGTGGCACCGTCAAGGCGAGCCGCATCCTTGCAGACCGCGGTGCGGAGGTTGCCCTTAAGGCGACGCCCAATCCCGGTTATGTCTTTACTGGTTGGTATACGGCCGACGGCACGTTTGAGTCTGCCGATGCGGAGTTCACCTGCCACCAGGAGCGCAGCCATGTGCACGTCGCTCGCTTTATGGCAAAAAGCTATGGAGTCGACGCCACGACGGTAATCGATTCCGGCACCGGTTCGCTGGTCGAATCGAGTGCCGCCGGCTGGGTCGAGGGCACGGGTACCGTCGAAGCGGGGCATGCCGCCACACTGACCGCGCATGCGCTTTCGGGCTATGCGTTTGAGTATTGGGCCGATGCTTCGGGCGCCGTGGTAAGCCGTGACAGCACCTATCACGTGGTGCCGACGTCTGACTTGACGCTCCAGGCCGTGTTCTCGGCAAAGCGATATACGGTTGACGTCTCGTGCGAAGAGAGCTTGGGTACGGTCAAGGGCGCGGGGACGTATGCCGCCGGGCAGGTCGCTACGGTGCGTGCGGTCGCCGCCGAGGATACGGCTTTTGTGGGCTGGTTCCGTAACGGCACATGCGTGAGCTCCAAGAAAACCTATCGATTTACTGTGCGCGAGGACACGTCGCTCTACGCCGTCTTTGCGTCGGGTTCGTATGTCGTGAGCACGGTTGCCTCGCCTGCCGAGGGTGGAGCCGTGAGCGGCTTTGGCGGCTATGAGGCCGGCGACCGTGCAATGCTTCGTGCGATCGCCAACACCGGGTATTCGTTTGCCGGCTGGACGGACGACAAGGGCGAGACGATCAGCGAGAACGCCGACTATACCGTTAAGGTCACGGGTGATGTCACCTATACGGCGACCTTTAAGCCTAAGTCCTATCAGGTCGTTTTGAGTGCGAGTGACGATGGCGTGGGCACCCTGAGCGGCGAGGGCTCCTATCAGTTCGGTGATACGGTCGAACTTAACGCAACGCCTATGGGAACCAAGCGTTTTGTCGGTTGGTATGTCCTGGATGCCGAGGGCAATAAGTCGCTGCTGAGTTGTGACGCCCATTGCTGGGTTAAGCTCGACAAGGATATGGTCGAGGGGCTCGACGATGATGCGCTGGAGCTCCAGGCCGTGTTTGCCGATCCGTACGAGGTGGCCGTTACGGGCGAGGTCGTGGTGAAGGACAAGGCTTCGAGCAGGGGCTGCCGTGTTACGGGCAGCGGCAGCTTTGCCGTAGGCGATCAGGTGAAACTGACCGCTGTTGCCGGTATGGGCTATCGCTTTGTGGGCTGGAGCACCGATAAGGAGGGTACCTCGATTGTCGAGACCGCGACGACCCTCGATGTGACCGCCACGCAGGATATGACGTACTACGCGCAGTTCGAATTCGATGGACAGGTGACCATTACCGTCACGGGCTCGTCCATATTCCGCGGTACGGCACTTCTGGTCGACGGCATTCCTGCCGGTAGCAGGTCGTACGACAGGGGCGACATGTTTATGGCGATCGCGATTCCGTGGAAGAAGTACCACTTCTCGCACTGGGTCGACGATGCGGGCGTCACGGTGAGCTACAGCGCGTTCTATATCGGAACCGCAAAGGAGAATAGGCAGCTCACGGCTGTGTTCTATGAGACGGGCTGCGATGTTCAGGTCGCTACGTATCCCAAGGGCGCGGGCTTTAGCATGGTTGCGCTTGGTACCGGCGGCTCCTACCACTCCGCGGCGATTATGTTTACCGTTCCGCATAAGGGCTGGAAGTTTAAATACTGGGTCGACGAGAACGGCATGCCCGTGGGTGCCACGCCGGTAATTAACCGCGTCGTGTTTGGCAACCGTACCTTTACGGCCGTTTATGAGCGGGCGTCGATGACGGTCACGGCGGTGGATTCACGTCAGGGCGGACACGTCGAGGGTTCCTCCGAGGACGAATCGCTGGGCTATGCCGTGACCAACGAGGTCGAGAACGGTGAGTCGACGACGCTGACTGCCGTTCCCGATGCGGGCTACGTGTTCGATGGGTGGTATGCGCGCAACGATGACGGGTCGTTGGGCGATGAGCCGCTGAGCACGGATGCAGTTTGGACGTTTGTCCCTGAGGACAACATGACCGTCGAGGCACGCTTTGAGGAGGCGCCCAAGTACAAGGTGGCGGCCCGAGCGGTCAACGGATCGGTCGATCCGGAGACTGCTTCGGTCGCTGCGGACGGCAAGGTGACGCTTTTGGCGACGCCCGATGAGGGCTGCTACCTGACGTGCGTGACCGTTGCCGAAGAGGCTGGCGATGACGGTTCGTCCGGCAATGCCTATGACCTTGATATTTCTGACTATAAGGGTGGGGCGTACGAAGTCACACTGAGTGGCGTGAGTGCTCCGCAACAGGTCACGTTTGAATTCGCGAAGGCTGCGGCTCCGGAGGTGCTCGCTCAGCCGCAGGATGCAAGTGCTTACGAGGGCGATCCGGTTGAGTTTTCGGTTGGCGCCGAGGCGGGGCGTAATGTTCGCGTCCATGCCGCCGTATCTTCGGGTTCTGCCGCCGACGTTAAGTTGAGCTACCAGTGGTATCGCGTGCCTGCCGATGGCGGCAAGGCGGTGCCGCTGAAGGGCGAGACGGGGGAGACCCTCTCGATTGCGCAGCTCGGCAGCGACAACGAGGGCGAGTACTTCTGCCGCATTACGCAGAACTACCTGGGCACGGTGACAAAGACGGATACCGAGCATGCGACGGTGTCCATCGTGCCTCGCGAAGCGCTCGTGTTCAACGGGCGCGTGCTGCCGGCGGCGACCGCTCACGATGACTACCGTGTCGCGATTGCCGGCGCCAGGGGCGGCAAGGAGCCGTACGCGTACAACTTGGATGAGGTTGAGGTTCCCGAGGGCATGCAGCTGACGCTGGCCGATGACGGAGCGGGTACCTTGGTGCTCTCGGGCGTGCCTTCGGCTACGGGCGTGTGCCGCTTCAAGATTAGGTGCACTGATGACCTGGGCAACAAGCGTGTTGCACACTTCGCGCTGGTCGTGAAGGCGAAGGAAGCCCCGCTCGCATTTGAGGGCCAGAGCTTTACCTACAACGCGACGGCGCAGGCTCCGGAGCTTTCGGGCGTACCCGAGGGCTGCGAGGACGATGTTAAGCTGACCTATGTGGGCACGGGCGATACGCATTACTCGTCTGATAAGGCACCGGTGGATGCCGGTACGTACCGTGCCACGGCGACGCTCGACGCCAATGGATATGTGGGTAACGCAAACGGTGACTTTGTCATCGAGAAGGCTCCGGTCGATATTTCGATTGAGACGTCCGACGTGACATACGATGGCGCACGACACGGTGCGGCGGTTGCAGTTGCCGACCTTGATGCGTCCGCCTATTCCGTCACGTATCGCGGCGTCGATGGAACCTCCTATGGGCCCACGGCACTGGAGCCGTGCGACAGCGGCAACTACCGCGTTACGGTTAAGGTGACTGACCCTAACTATCAGGGTAAAAAGAACGCCGAGTTCTCGATTGCAAAGGCCAGCCAGGTCATTACGGGCACGACGAGCTATTCGGGCGTGTACGGTGGCGACCCCATTGTGTTCGATAACACTGCCCAGACTCCCGTGAGCTTTGAGCTCGTTGACTCCGCGGACGACAGCGCAAGCCCGATTTCGATTAAAGGACGTTGTGCGACGGTGAAGGCCGCCGGTACGGCGCGTGTTGTCGCCCATGCCAAGGCGTCTCGAAACTATCTTGCCGCCGAGGACGTTGAGCTTGCGGTTACTGTTGCACCTGCCCAGTTGCTGGTGAAGGTCGACGATGCCGAGCGCTTTGAGGGCCAGGCGAATCCCGAGTTTACCTCCAGCCTGGTGAGTCGTTGCGATACCTCGGACGTAAAGGTTACATACTTCTGCTCGGCGAATAAGAAATCGCCGGCGGGTGAGTACCAGATCGACGCGACAGTCGCCGATCCGAACTTCGATGTCGCGGTTGAGCCCGGCACGCTGACTGTCAAGAAGAAACCCGAGCGCTACAAGGTGACGGCGAAGGCGGTCAACGGTTCGGTCGATAATGCTTCGGTTACGGTTGTTGAGGGTGGGGATGCGACCCTTTCGGCGACGCCCGACGAGGGTTGCTATCTCGAGCGGGTGACGGTTTCGGAGGTCGGCTCGGACGAGGCCGTCGACCTCGACATTTCTGATTACAAAGGCGGGGCGTACGAGGTCACGCTGAGCGGTATCACCGCGTCGCAGAGGGTTACGTTTGAGTTCGCGAAGGCGGACGTGCCGCGTGTGGTCGCGCAGCCGCAGGACGTGAGCGCCCACGAGGGAGATTCTGCCGTGCTCTCGGTCGCTGCCGAGGCGGGGGAGAATGTCGCCAACCATGCCGCCTCGTCCACGGGCTCTGCCGCCGAGATTGAGCTTTCGTACCAGTGGTTCCGCATGGTGGATGGCAAGGCCGTTGCGCTCGAGGGCGAGACGGGAGAGACGCTGTCGCTCTCGAACCTCGATGACGAGCAGGCCGGCGAGTACTTCTGCCGCCTCACGCAGCGCTACCTCGGTACCGAGGTACGGTCGGACAGTGACCATGCCGTCGTTTCCGTCGTGCCTTGGGATACTCTCGTGTTTAACGGCGACGTGCTGCCGGCGGCGAGTGCGCATGATACATATCGTGCCACGATTGCCGGGGCCGCGGGCGGCAAGGCTCCGTACGAGTACGCGTGGGACGAGGCAAAGCTCCCCGGTGGACTCAAGCTTTCCCGTACGTCGGGTGGCCTGACGCTCTCGGGCACCCCGTCCAAGACGGGCGTTTCTACCTTTGATGTCACGTGTACGGACGCGAGGGGCGAGACTGCGACCGCCCGCTTTGCGCTCGTTGTTCAGGCGAAGCGTGTAAAGCTCGCGTTTGCGGATGGCGACTTTACCTACAGTGGCGCACCACAGGCGCCCGAAGTTACCGGGGCTCCCAAGGTCTGCAAGGGCGATCTCAAGATTAAATACTACGGGACCGGAAGCACGCATTATTCCTCGACCGAGGCTCCGACTGATGCCGGCACGTACCGCGCTGTTGCAACGCTACGAGCCCATGGCTATGCCGGTGCCGCTGCCTGCGAGTTCGAGATCGCGCCTGCGAAGCTAACGGTGAAAGTCGATGACGCCGAGCGCTTCGAGGGGGAGGCGAACCCTGCGTTTACCTCGACCCTGGAGAGTGCGGTAGATACCTCGGGCGTGAAGGTCGAGTACTCCTGCGACGCCGACGAGAGCTCTCCGGCGGGCGAGTACCAGATTGGCGCGACGGTCACCGATCCGAACTTCGATGTCGAGGTCGTGCCCGGAACTTTGACGGTGAATAAGAAGCAGGGGCCTGTCGATCCCGACCCGGATAACCCCTACCCCGGTCAGCCTGACCCGGGCAACCCAGATCCCGATCAGCCTGACCCGGACCCGAATCCCAACCCCGACAACCCCGACCCGGATAATCCGGACCCCGACAATCCTGAGCCGGACCCCAAACCCGACCCCGATAATCCTGATCCGGACAAGCCCGAGCCCGATAACCCGGACGTGCCCGTCAATTACGAGGTGACGGTCAAGGCGGTCAACGGTTCGGTCGGCAACGGCTCGATCACCGTTGCTGCGGGCGAGAGTGTAACCATCGCGGCGACGCCCGACGAGGGTTGCTACCTCGAACGGGCGACGGTCACGGAGGACGGTTCGGACAAGGCCGTCGGTCTCGACATCTCCGACTATGAGGGCGGAGCGTACGAGGTCACGCTGAGTGGCGTCACCGCTTCGCAGGAGGTCGCGTTCGAGTTCGCGAAGGCGGACGCTCCGAAGGTGATCGCTCAGCCGCAGGACGCGAGCGCCCACGAGGGCGATTCGGCCGTGCTCTCGGTCGCGGCCGAGGCAGGCAAGGCTGTTCTCGACCACGCGTCCTCGTCCACGGGTTCGGCCGCCGATGTCGAACTGTCCTATCAGTGGTTCCACATGGTGGACGGCAAGGCTGTGGCGCTCGAGGGCGAGATGGGGGAGACGCTCCTCATTGAGAACCTCGATGACGATTGCGCCGGCGAGTATTTCTGCCGCATCACTCAGCGCTACCTTGGCACCGAGATGCAGGTGGATAGCGATAGTGCAGCCATTTCCGTTGTGCCCCGGGATGCCCTTGTGTTCAACGGCGGCCTGCTTCCGTCGGCGCGTGCGCATAGTGCGTACCGCGTGACGATCGCTGGAGCCGCGGGTGGCGAGGCGCCGTACGAGTACACGTGGGACGACGCGAAGCTCCCCGATGGGCTTAAGCTATCCCGCACGTCGGGTGGCCTGACGCTCTCGGGAACTCCTTCCAAGGCGGGTGTTTCCACCTTCGACGTTACGTGCAAGGACGCTCAGGGAGAGACGGTGACCGCGCACTTTGTGCTGGTTGTCCAGGCGAAGCGAGTCGAGCTTGCATTTGAGGGCGGCAGCTTCGTCTACAGCGGTGATGCCCAAGCGCCCGAGGTCACGGGTGTCCCCAAGGCCTGTGAGGGCGACCTGAGGATCAGGTACTACGGGACGGGCGACACGCACTATTCGTCGAGTGAGGCCCCGACCGATGCCGGCACGTACCGCGCCGTAGCCACGCTGCGAGGCAACGGGTATATCGGCGCCGCCTCGCGCAAGTTCAAGATTACGCCGGCGAAGCTCAAGGTAAAGGTCGATGACGCCGAGCGCTACGAGGGAGAGGCGAACCCCGCGTTCACCTCGAGCCTGGAGAGTGCGGTTGACACTTCGGGCGTGAAGGCCGAGTACTCCTGTGATGCCGACGAGAGCTCTCCGGCGGGCGAGTACAAGATCGGCGCGACGGTCACCGACCCGAACTTCGATGTCGAGGTTGAGCCCGGTACGCTGACGGTGAAGAAGAAGCAGGAGCCTGTCGACCCGGACCCGGTGGTTCCCGATCCGGACAAGCCCGATGGACCCGATCCGGACAAGCCGGACCCGGACCGGCCTGATCCGGACCAGCCGGACAAGCCCGAGCCCGACCAGCCTGACCCGGGCAGGCCCGAGCCCGGCAAACCGGAGCCTGATCAGCCGGACAAGCCGGACCCGGATAACCCGGATAAGCCCGAGCCTGACAACCCGAGTAAGCCGGAGCCGGAAAAGCCCGGAACGCCCGATTCCGACCAGCCGGATTCAAAGGATCCGACAAAACCCGGTAGTTCGGATGACTCCGCAGTCGATAAGGCAAAGGCATCGGGCACGGAAAACTCCGGCAAGAAGGAGTCTTCCAAGTCGAGCGCTCAGCAGCTCGCCGACACGGGCGATCGTGCGCCATTGGCCGTCGCCGTCGCTGCGGGCGCCGTTGCGCTTGTCGCGCTGGGACTCGAGCTGCTGTTTCGCCGTCGCTCTGACGCGTAGCAGCTCTAAAGGGGCAATCAGATTGATACTTTGCACCACCTGGCCTGCTCAAGCGTTTATACTTGCGGGACGGGTATTTTGTCCGTCCCGTTTTTGTTTCGACCCGAAAGGTGTGCCTATGGCCTCATCCGCACCGCGCGGTCTGCGCTCCGACCATGTCGTCACCGTCGGCATCGCCCTGTTTTCGATGCTCTTTGGCGCCGGCAACCTCATCATTCCACCGTTGCTGGCGCTCCAGGCCGGCACGGCCACACCGCTTGCCATGGTTGGCTTTTTGATTGCCGCCATCGGCCTGCCCGTCATGGGCTTTATCGCCGTGGCGCTTGCCGGCACGGCGCGTGAGCTTGCCAGCCGCGTGCACCCCAAGTTTGGCGAGTTCTTTGTTGCGGCGGTGTATCTGGCCATCGGCCCGTGCCTGGCCATTCCGCGCACGAGTTCCACGGCATTCGAGATGTTGGTGCCGCTGCTGCCCGAGGGCGTCTCGCTCGGCACGGCTCGCCTGGTGTTTGCCGTTAGCTTCTTTATCGTCGCGTTTGCACTCACGCTGCGCCCGGGCGTTATCACACGCGTGCTCGGCCGCATTACGGGCCCTGCGCTCATTGCGCTTATCGTGCTGGTCGTGGGTGCCGCCGTGGTCTCGCCGTTGGGTCCCGCTGCCGCGCCGCAGGCTCCCTATGATGCCGGAGCTGCGGTCCAGGGCTTTCTGACCGGCTACCAGACCATGGACCTGCTTGCGTCGCTTGCTTTTGGCATCATCATCGCCGAGACCATCCACGAGCTGGGCGTTACCGACGATAAGCGCGTGGCCTTCGAGATCTCGCGCTCCGGTGTGATCGCCGGTGTGCTCATGGCCGTCATCTACTGCGGCCTGGCGCTTGCCGGTATGCAGCTCGGCACCGTGATGCCCGATGCCACCAACGGCGCTGCCATCCTCGCCCGTTCGGCCTCCATGCACTTTGGTCTTGCCGGCACGGTCGTGGTCTTTGCGATCTTTTTCCTCGCCTGCATGAACGTGTGCATCGGCCTCATCAGCTGCTGCTCGCGTTACTTCTGCGAGACGTATGTGGTTAAAGGGGGAGCGGAGGCGTCCGAGGAGGCCATGCGCCGTCCCTTCGCGATCCTCGCCTTTGTGTTCGCGGCGTTTTCGTGCGTGCTTTCGAACGTGGGTCTCGACATGATCCTTATGTTCTCGGTGCCCATGCTCAACGCTTTGTACCCCGTTGCCATTGTGCTGGTGCTTATGGGCCTGGTGCACGGCTTTTGCGACGCTCATCCGCATGTGTGGGTCTGGGTCGGTGGCGTCGTTGCTGTGCAGAGTGTGATCACCTCGGTCCGCGATGCGTTCTTTGTGGGCACGTGGCTTCCGTTTGATGCGCTGCCCCTGGCAGACATCGGTGCCGCGTGGGCGCCGGTTGCCGTGGTGGCGTTTGTGATCGGTCTGCTCCACAGCAAGTTTGTCGCACAGGTTGATTTCCGATCTCAGCCGAACACATTGAGCAGATGAGCCGTTCCCGCAGC
>CATWBO010000028.1 GCA_958349055.1 uncultured bacterium | reverse complement strand
GCTGCGGGAACGGCTCATCTGCTCAATGTGTTCGGCTGAGATCGGAAATCAACCTTCGCGGGTTCTTGCGGTGGTGCTATTTTCCAAATGCCGCGCGGATAAAGCGCTGGGCGAATAGCTTATTGGCGACGTTGATGACATGGCCCAGGAACAGCGCGGAGATGGCGGTCGTGACGCCAAAGCCGCCTAGGTTGTGCATAAAGACCAGCGACAGCGCGAGCGAAGCGGCGACGTGCGAGCAATCGAATACGACTTTCACATCGCCAAAGCGGCGTTTGAGTTTTTCGGCAATGACCTGCACCAGACCGTCGGGCGCGTTGGGAACGACTCCCATGTTGACGACGAGGCTTACACCAAACGCAGTGATGGCAAGCGAGAGCAGCATGGTCGCAACCTGTGCCGGCAACGCGGTGGGGTGCAGAGGGTTAACGTCCATAAAGAAGTCGGTAAAGCCGCCGATCAGCGATGAGAAAAAGAGCTCGAGCAAAATGCGCGGCTGGAACTCGCGGCGCAAGATGGCTGCCTGTGTGGCGATGTAGGCGACGTAGGTCGCGGTGATCCAAAAGCCGAGTGTCTTGCCAGTGAGCATAGACAGCGTCGTGGCAAAACAGGTAAGCGCGGCGACGCCCAGACCCGATGCGGTCTGAATGCTCATGCCGAGGGCGAGCGTCGCAACACCGGCCAGATACATCAGCATTCTGATGACGGTATGGCACCAATCGATCTTCTCGCCATTCATGATGATGAGCGGTCGCATGTTGCTACCTGTCCTTTCGGTTGTGAAGAAAAAGGCTGACCTGGGCCGGCAAAAGAGGGTTATCGGAGGCACTGCTGTAAAAGCAGAAAAGCCGGCCCCACGGTCAGTCGTCTAGGAAATGTCTCGCTGTGCCGGAATGGGACTGAAGGGCCAACGAGACGGGAGAAAAGCGAATGACAGGACGTGGGCAATAGGATGCAAAGATGGTAGGGTGCGTCTTAGCATCCTATTGCTCACGCTTAACGAAATCGGTTTCGTTTGAGCCTTAGTATACGCACGGGATTCCTTTTGCAAAGAGAAAAATAATAAAAAGGTGAACGTTCACCTAATCGCAACAACTCGTTGGCGGTATCATGGCAAGGACATACTCGAAACCGATTTCGCAACGGTTGGAGAGCGCATCGTGTGTTCGTCGTGGACTGCCGGGCAGCTTGGTTGCGCCCGTCGGTCGCATTGCGGCGAACGCTTTCACCCGGATCGAAAGGATCACTATGGAACAGCACACCGATTGCTCGTACTGCATGTGCGGGACTGACAACACGCTCGTCGATGCCTTTGGCATCCCCATGCTCGACCTGCCCGCCAGCAAGCTCATCTTGTTTAAGGAGCAGAGCCACAAGGGTCGCGTAATCGTGGCCTCCAAGCAGCACGTCGACGACATCTCCTGCATGTCCGAGGAGGATGCTGCCGCCTTTATGGCAGATGTCCGCCACGTCGCCGCCGCGCTGCACAAGGCGTTCAACCCCGACAAGATCAACTTTGGTGCTTACGGCGACACCATGCATCATCTGCATGTGCATATCGTCCCCAAGTACAAGGACGATCCGTTTGAGTTTGGCGACGTGTTCGCCATGAACCCCGGTCGCGTCACGCTCGAGCCGGCTCAGTACGACGAAATCGCCCAGGCAATCATCGCCAACCTGTAAAACCCCTTCGCCCCCATAAGTTGCGGTGAAATACGGACCGTTTAGCGGCTCCAGTGGCGCCATCAGTCCCTATTCCACCGCAACTTATGAGGGGGCGGGGGATGCGATAGTATTACGTGGTGGTATTTGGCTAACCGAGGACTTATCCGAGGGCTTTATGGAACAGCACCAGCATTATCAGAGCCTGCAAGACCAGGCATACAACGCATTGCGCTCCAAGATCATTTATGCCGAGCTCAAGCCCGGCACGCGCCTTTCGGCGATTGGTCTGGAAAAGGAGACGGGGATCGGGCGCACGCCCATCCGCGAGTCCTTTGTGCGCCTGCGCGAGCAAGAGCTGGTGGAAACGCGCCCCAAGAGCGGCACCTATGTCTCAAAGATTAGCATGGAACGTGCCGAGAACGCCTGCTTTCTGCGCGAAAAGCTCGAGAGAAGCGTGCTGATCAAATGCTGCTCGGCTGCTACGCCCGAGCAAAAGCACCGGCTTGAGCAGATTCTCGCCGAGTCCGAGTCACTCGACCATAGCGAGACGCGCCGCTTCTTTGACCTGGACAACCTGTTCCACGAGACGTGTTTTGAAATTGCCGGTCGCCACATGCTGTGGGATTGGATGAAGAGCGTCAACACGCATTTTGAGCGGTATAACTGGCTGCGCGCCGTGTCGCAGGATTTGGATTGGGAGCCGATTCGTCGGCAGCATCGTCGAATTCTTGAGGCCATTAAAGAGGGCGATACCGATACGGCGAGTTATCTGGCGGAGACACACCTGCACCTAATGCCCGAGGAGCAGGGCCCGGTTATCGCCCTACACCCCGACTACTTCGAGCTGCCCAAAGGCTCGTCCATCTAATCTATCCCCTCATAAGTTGCGGTGAAATAGGGATTGTTTTGCGGCCCAGGTGGCGCAAACAGTCCCTATTTCACCGCAACTGCGTTGGGGCGTGGCCGGGGCATAAAAGATGCGGTGCCGTTTGGAGGAACAGACCGGAAGCAAGGGGTCGATTC
This sequence comes from uncultured bacterium, assembly GCA_958349055.1. Taxonomy (GTDB): domain Bacteria; phylum Actinomycetota; class Coriobacteriia; order Coriobacteriales; family Coriobacteriaceae; genus Collinsella. The sequence goes on along the minus strand of CATWBO010000028.1, from coordinate 33,595 downwards.
CTCCAGACGGCACCGCATTTGCTTTGGCACTCAGGGCTATGTTGGGGCAAAGATTCAGCCGAGGGAAAACAAAGCGGCTCGGGGGCGTGTCGCTTCCGTCACGTTCTATCAGCATACAAGACGGTTTCGGTTCTTGTCCGTGACGGAAACGGCACGCTTCCGAGCCGCTTCAAAAATGGGGGTGCGGTCTAGGTCGCACCCCCAACGATAGAGAGCTGGATTAGGCGCGGACCTTCTTGACGACGTCCATGGCCTCGCGGGCGATCTGCTCGACCTTGGAGAAGTCGCCGTCGGCGAACAGGGCCGGCTTGACCATCCAGGTGCCACCACAGGCGATGATGGCGGAGGAGCTCAGGTACTCCTCGACGTTAGCGGTGCTCACGCCGCCGGTGGGCATAAAGCGGTGACCGACAAACGGAGCAGCGAGGGCCTTGATGGTGTTGAGGCCGCCGTACTGAGCCGCGGGGAAGAACTTGGTGACCTTGAGGCCCAGGTTAACGGCAGCGGTGACCTCGGAGGGAGTCACGGTGCCGGGCAGCACGGGCAGGTCGATGTCGATGCAGTGCTTGACGACGTCCTCGTTATAACCCGGGGAGACGATGAACTTGGCGCCGGCGGCGCGGGCCTGCTCGACCTGCTCGACGGTCAGGACGGTGCCGGCGCCAACACACATCTCGGGCTCGGCCTCGGCCATAGCGGCGATGCACTCGGCGGCGCAAGCGGTGCGGAAGGTGACCTCGGCAGACTTCATGCCGGCGGCCATCAGGGCGTGAGCGAGCGGAGCGGCGTCCTCGACCTTGTCGAGCACGACGACCGGCACGATGCCCAGGGACTCAAGCGTGGTGTAGAACTGATCGAACATGATGTTCCTTTCGATGTGCGGCGCGCGGATGCGCGAAATTGCTAAAAGGGCTGGTCATGAGCCGGTTTTGAACTGGTTATCGGAGGCACTGCTTGGGGTCACAAGCAATTCCAAAACCGGCTGCGCGACCAGTCGTGTAGGAAATGCCAGGCAAAACCGGAATGGGACTGGTGGTTTTGCCCGACCGGAAGAATCGGGGAGCGGGCTGCAGGGGTATGGGTATGGGAAACTGCAGCCCGCAGAATGGGGAACGAATTAACGGGCGACGCGGGTGCCACCATCGGCGGCGTTGGCCACAGCGGCGATCTCGTCGGCGGTCACCAGGTTGGAATCGCCCTTGATGGTGAGCTTGAGGATCGAGGCCGCGATGGCGTAGTTGACGGCATCCTGCGGGTCGAAGTCGTTGATGAGGGCGTGGACGAGGCCGGCGTTGAAAGCGTCGCCGGCAGCAACGCCCTCGAGCACGTGCACGTCGTGAGCAGGGGAGAACCAGTGCTCGCCGCTCTCGGCGTCATAGAGCATGCCCATCCAGATGGAGCGCTCGACGCAGGAGATGTTGCGGACGACCGAGGCGACCTTCTTGCAGCCGTACTCGGCGCAGATCTGACGGGCCATCTCGACGTAGGTGTCGCGCTCCTCGATGCCATGGGCAAGGGAGCCGGAGACGCAGGTCATGCCGAGGCCGGCAGGTGCGTCCTCGTCGTTGGCGATGCAGATGTCGACGAGCGGCAGGAGCTCCTTCATGGTTGCCTGCGACTTCTCGGGCGACCACATCTTGCCACGGTAGTTAACGTCGCACACGGTGGTGATGCCCTTGGCGCGGCAAGCGGCGAGGGCATCCTTGCAGGCGGCAGCCATCTCGTCGGAGACGGCGGGCGTCACGCCAGAGAAGTAGAAGACGTCGATGCCCTTGAGGATCTCGTCCCAGTCAAAGACGTCGCGCTTGGCCATGTTGATGGCCGAGTACTTGCGGTCGTAGACGCAGCCGTTACCACGCTGCGAGGCGCCGACCTCAAACACATAGGAGCCAAGACGGTCGCCCTGACGCACGACGCGCGTGGTGTCGACGTCGTAGACCTTTAGCGAGCGCAGCGCGCACTCGCCCAGGCGGTTGGCCGGAACGACGGAAACGTAAGCGGCCTTATCGCCCTGGTAGGACAGGGAAAGCGCGGTGTTTGCCTCGGCGCCGCCGTAGCGGACGTCGAACTCGGTGGCCTGCTCAATACGCAGGTGATCTTTGGGCGAGAGCCTCATCATGATCTCGCCGAAGGTAAGAACCGTTTTACCCATGGTCGCGTAGCTCCTTCTTGACTGTGCGTACACCTTTGCTATGGCGTTGGCACGGAGGTGCCAAGACGGTAGGGTGCATCTTTGCACCTCCGTGCCAACGCTTACCGAAATCGGTTTACGAAATCGGTTTCGTTTCGAGTTGTAGTATACTCACCTACAACGTATTGCAAGCGAGATTTTTAAAAAAATGCCTAAAATGGCTAAGATTGCCGACACATGGGAAACGGGGTGCGCCATGGCGCAGATGAGAATCAAAGACATTGCCGCCGAGGCGGGCGTGAGCCCGGCCACCGTTTCGCGCTACCTCAACAACCGTCCCGGGCAGATGACCGAGGAGACCCGCGCCCGCATTGCCGAGGTCATCGAGCGCACCGGCTACCGCCCCCGTGCCGCCGCGCGCAACCTGCGCAGTTCGCGTACCAACCTCATCGGCGTGATTCTGGCCGACATCGCCAACCCGTTCTCGAGCGCCATGCTCGAGGGCCTTTCCGCCAGCGCCGCCGCGCGCGGCTGCTCGCTTATGACGGCCATCAGCGGCAACGACCCTGCCAAGGAGGCCGAGTCGCTCACCAGGCTCATCGATGCGGGCGTGGACGGCTTGGTCGTCAACACCTGCGGCGGCAACGACGAGGCGATCGCCGCAGCTGCGGGCCGCTTGCCGGTCGTGTTGCTCGACCGCGACATCGAGGATGGCGGCATCGACTTGGTGACGTCTAACAACCGCGAGCTCGTCGCCGGCCTGGTCGACGCCCTGGCTGCCGCGGGTAGCGAGCGCCTGTGCCTACTCACCGAGGCAAGCGACGACAGCCCCGTCCGCCGCGAGCGCGCCGAGGCCTTTACCGACGAGCTCTCGCGCTGCGGTCTTGCCGGCGAGGTCGTCACCCTGGCCGACGGTGGCGTCGAGGGCATCAGCCGCCTGGATGAGACCATCCGCGATTACGCAGGTAAAAAGCTCGGCCTTATCGCCGTCAACGGCTTGGTCTTCTTGCGCCTGACCGAGGCGCTGGCCCAGCTTGGCCCCTCGCTGCCGGCGGGCCTCAAGATCGCGACGTTCGACGACTATCCCTGGAACCATGTGCTCTTTGGCGGTGTCACCACGGCCGCGCAGGACACCCTGGCGATTGCCGAGCGCGTTGTCGAGCGTCTGTCCGAGCGCATCGACGTCGTCACCACCACGGTAGGCGAGGCCGCAAGGCTCGCGCCCAAGCACATCGAGATCCCCGGCCACATCGAGTCCCGAGCCTCCACTTCGCGGTAGCTTGTGTGATACTATATAAACAATGTCATACAGGAGGTATCCATGGCTGCGTCTGTACTGAGTGTACGAGTGGACTCGTCAATTAAAGATTCATTTGCCGAGCTATGCGAAGAACTCGGCATGACTTCGTCTGTTGCGGTCAATATGTTTATGAGGCAGATGTTGCGCGAGCGCTCGCTGCCGTTTGTTCCTTCACTTGGTAAAAACACTGCGAGCGAAAACGTCGCCGCAGACATTTTGGATATTGCTCAGATTGAGTCCGCCGTCCGCGAGGCGGCCAGCCCGATTCCCGCCATCAAAACCGTGGTCCTTTTTGGCTCGTATGCCCGTGGTGAGGCGCGTGTCGATAGTGATATCGATTTGCGTCTCGAAGTCGATCGCGAGCATGGCTTTGGTCTTTTCGCGTTGTCGGCGTTTGGCGAAGCGGTGCGTAAGGAGACCGGGAAGCAGGTTGACCTCGTCTCGAGCGACCATCTTGATGACGATCTTGCCGCGGTAATCGAGCGCGAAGGAGTGATCGTTTATGATCGCGCGTAAGTCAGACAGCCTTCGCGCGCAAGAGGTCTTGGAGGCCATCTTCGAAACGAACGAGCGCATCAAGGCTTTTGATATCACCGAGGACCAGTTTCTGCATGCGAATGATGTGCGGACGAGGGCGTTGGCGGACTCCCTTTTGATGTGCGCGCTTAGGGTGACGGAAGAAGCGGGCAAACTGTCGGAGCGCTCGCAGCGTCTTCATCCCGAAATTGAGTGGCGTGGAATTATCGGCATGAGAAATTATCTAGCGCATGATTACGGCAATGTCGACCGCTCAGTTGTTTGGGATGCAGTGACGATGGAGTTCCCCGCACTGGAACGAGCCTGTAGGCAAATTGTCTCCGAATCCGAGCATTAGTTACTTGCCATAGTCACCCGCCCTCGCACGTTTTTTGAGCTGCTGATACGCTTTAACCCTGCGGAAACATTTTTCTGCGATAGTATCTGCGATATAGAACAGTCGAAACCCGCCCGAAAGAAAGGGGAGCGACATGAACCAGCAGAACATCGATTACGTACTCCGCTCTGTAGAGCAGCGTGACATCCGCTTTGTGCGTCTGTGGTTTGTCGACATTCTCGGTCGCCTCAAGAATTTTGCCATCAGCCCCGAGGACCTCGAGGTCGCTTTTGAGGAGGGCATTGGCTTTGACGGCTCGGCCATCGAGGGCTTTGCCACGCCCGAGGAAGCCGACATGCTCGCGTTCCCCGATGCCTCGACCTTCCAGATTCTGCCGTGGCGCCCGAGCCACAACGGCGTCGCCCGCGTGTTCTGCGACGTGTGCACTCCCGATCGCAAGCCCTTTGCCGGCGACCCGCGCGATGCCCTGCGCCGCATGTTCCACAAGGCCGAGAAGGCCGGCTACCTGCTCAACGTGGGCGCCGAGCTGGAGTATTACTACTTCCCCGACGAGCACACGCCCGAGCCGCTCGACAACGTGGGCTACTTTGACCTTTCGGTGAGCGATGCCGCCCGCGACCTGCGCCGCAACACGGTCCTCACGCTCGAGAAGATGTCCGTGCCCGTGGAGTACACCTTCCACGCCGCCGGCCGCTCGCAGCACGGCATGAGCCTGCGCCATGCCGAGGCCCTGAGCATGTCCGACGCCATCACCACGGCCAAGCTCATCATTAAGCAGCAGGCCTACGAGAGCGGCTGCCACGCCTCCTTTATGCCCAAGCCGCTGGCGGGCGAGGACGGCAGCGCCATGTTCCTGCACCAGTCGCTGTTCGATCACGACGGCAACAACGTCTTTTGGGGCGAGGACGACGAGAAGTACCATCTCTCCGACGTCGCCAAGCACTATATGGCCGGCATCCTTGCGCACGCGCGCGAGATCAGCGCCATCACCAACCCCACCGTCAACTCGTACAAGCGCATCACCACCGGCGGCGACTCCGTGCCGCAGTACGCCACGTGGGGCCTGCGCAACCGTGCGAGCATGGTCCGCATCCCGGTCTACAAGCCCGGCAAGCAGCTGTCCACGCGCATCGAGCTGCGCAGTCCCGATCCCATGGCCAACCCGTACTTGGTCAACACCGTTACGCTGGCGGCTGGCCTCGACGGCATCGAGCGCAAGCTGGAGCTTCCGCCCGAGGCCACGGCCGAGACGCTCAAGCTCACCGACCGTCAGATGCTCGAGGCCGGCTACGCGCCGCTGCCGCGCTCGCTCAAAGAGGCACTCGACGTGTTTGAGGACTCGCAGTTTATGAAGGATGCCCTCGGCGAGCACATCCACAGCTTCTTCCTCAAAAAGAAGCGCGACGAGTGGCATAAGTTTGAGTCCACGATCACCCAGTGGGAGATCAAGCACTACCTGGCGAACTCCTAATCGCGCTGGTTTGTTCCAGTACGATTGAGCTCATTTCTTTGGAGGCCGATATGTCCGAAAAGAGTGCCCTGTTCATGGCGCGCACGACGCGCTTCCACGAGTTTGCCCGCAGCCTGACGACCACCCTGGGTGTCGAGGTGAGCCTGGCCACCCCCGATTCGCCGACTGCGGCGCACGACTTTGACCTGCTGATCCTCGATTCCGACGGCATCCGCAGCGACCGTATCGATCAGATTGCCAAATGGCTCGACGATCGCGGTGGCGTTCCCATGCTGGTGATCGTCGACGACGAGGCGCTCGGCACCCTGCGCCTGCCGAATCACGCGCATGCCGACTTCGTATGCCCCACGGCGACGCCCAACGAACTCAAGGCTCGTGCGCAGCGCCTCATGGGCGAGGAGGAGACCGTCGCCGCCGATGACGTGCTCAACATCGATAACCTCGAGATCAACTTGGCCACCTACCAGGTGACGCTCGATAACGAGCCCATCGACCTGACGCTGATGGAGTACTCGCTGCTGAGCTTTTTGGCGACGCATCCCAACCGCGCTTACAGCCGCGAAGTGCTGCTACACCGCGTGTGGGGCTTTGAGTACTGCGGCGGCACGCGCACCGTCGACGTGCACATCCGACGCATCCGCTCCAAGGTGGGCCCGCAGATCGCGGCGCACATCACCACCGTCCGCGGCGTGGGCTATCTGTTTAAGGACTAGCAAGTAAATAGAGGGCAATGTGAGGGTACCGGAGATTTCTCCAGTACCCTTTTCTCGTTTAGGGCGATAAGAAGACCTTTTACCGATTAAAAGTGTGTCAGTAAAAACAATATCAAACGTATACCACTATCTAGCGAATATCATTTAGTTACCGTATCTCCCTACTACACGGATGGAGGAAGAAATGCGTTATTCGAGAAAGGTGATTGTCGGATTCATAGTGTTGCTTGCCGCCCTGATGTCTCCAAGGTTGGTTTTTGGAGACGACGACTTGGTCCGTGTCACACCGCAAATAGCTGTGGAGCAAGCGCAGGCTTTCTTTGATGATGTATCGGATGAACCGGTGACCGCTTGTGACCCAGTAAAAATGGTAAATTCCGATGGAGATTCAATCGGGTATATCGTTCGTGCGAAGCGGGATGACGTTAACTATGGCTACGTCGTATTTGATTCAGAGCGATCTTGGTGGATCAGCGAATACTGCTTGGCTCCGAACGCTCTTTTACCTATCGAGAGTGCAAGCGAAGAAATTGCACTCCTCGCATCCTCGGATAACGTCGTTGCGTTAAAGATTGACGAGCTAACTGTTGGCGTTGCCGACTTAGATAAAAACATTGTTTTAGACGCAAGTGGAAAAAAAGTACCAAATAAATTGTCCTCGGGAGGCAATCGCAGCGGATCGCCGGAACATTTCGAAGACGTTTTTGTATCTGCCAAGGATTTGTATAAACAGGGATATGTCGTTGATGCGAGCAAAACGGTTTCGGGAATAATAACGCCAACGCAAACAGAAGTTATCAAAGAAACGGGGACTTATGCTTGCGCTGTTTCGGCAATGTTTGCAGTTAGCAGTCACTATGTGACTTTGAACCGCCTTAAATTGTCCGATTTATACTCGGAGCTTTGGAGGCTGTCGGGGACATGGGAAGAAGAAGAAAAGAAATATGATCAAGCGACTGGTCTGTACTTTACTCAAGGCAAGACTTCTCCTGACAAACCCGCTCCGGCCTTAAAGGAGTTTTGTGCAAGACGAGGCAAGGAGCTTGAGACGTCATTCGTTTGGTATCCGTCATGGGATTCCTTTAGGGTGAATACCGACTCGGGGAATCTGAGTATTTTCTCTGGAAGGCTCCGGTCAAATGGCAGCGGGCACGCAATGGCAGTTGTGGGCTACGTGGCAATGCATAACACATACTCGAATGCCAAGAAGTACCTGCTTGTTGTTTGGAATGGATGGACAAACCAGCTACAGTTTCTTCCATATGACGTATCAATTTACACGTCTCACGATGGCACATATTGCAAGGGTTGATTGTACTCGTGAACGGCGACAAGTTCATTCGAAGGGCAATGCTCCTATTGGTGCTTTCCTTTGCTTTGCTCACCGCAGCGAGCTTCTTTCTGTTAAGGGCGACTAATGGGGGAGAAAACGACACGGTTGTTGCAGTCGAGGTGCGCGCTCTATCGGATGTTCATAACGGGCAATTTGAGGCGCTTATGCCAAGTGGTTGCCGTAAGAGAATCGATATGCGCCGTAAGTCAAGTTCCGGATATGTCTCAGGGTTGAAAGCAGGTGATAAATGGATTCTAGTTTTTGTGGAAGATAAGGAACTTGACGGGACTGTTCTGTATCCCCATTCAGCTGAGAAAGTCAAATCAAGTAGACAGGGGGAATGAAGAATGATTGATAGAAAGCAGTTCTTAGGTCTGATGGCGGGGGCTCCTATTTTGATGCGAGCCGGGATGGCAGAAGCCGTGGAGTTGCCGGACGCTCAGAAGCGATTGACGCTCGTGGTCGACACGGTGGTCAGAGATGAAAATGGCAATGAAAAAACGCGAACAAGAAGCAGAGAGACTATTTTCACGCCAGAGAGCAAAACTGTGTCTGCCGACGCTATGGCCGGTGATGTCATAACAATCCAGAGGGAATCAGATGAAACGTTGCCGCTGCTTGCCAAGATTGAGCTCACAGTCGCTTATTATAACGATAAAACAGAAATTGAGATTCGTTCCGGAAAGTACTCGATAGTCCAAATCGATCCGCTTGTGATGTATGCAAACGCTTGGTACGCGCTCATGCAGAAGGATAAATACGTGATGAATAACTTCACGGAAAGCGAAGCATCATATGAAACGGGGTGGGGGCCAACGCCATACGACGCGGAGAAAGATAAGTGGACGTGCGGATCAGGCATGGGTGCGACGATTACGGACTTCATTAACGATTCAACATATAGCTTTGCTATCGACTGTTATATCGAATAGACATGACGGCATAGAACGAATTGGCCTATAAGCATGTCATTACTTAAGCAAAGCTGAAATCTTGGCATCTAGTGCTCGGGACTGCCCAGCTTGGGGTACAACTCAACGTGAACAATGATGGCCCGCCACATGTTTGGCGGGCCTTTGGTTATTTGACGAAAGGATCGCAGCTATGAGCGAGTACGATTCCCAGCGTCCCCAGGATGCGGGCAACGCCGGCGAGACCCAGCAGCAGCCGCGCGTGCAGGTGGAGTCGACGCCTGCCAGTGGAAACAACATTCCCTATGTGCAGGCCTACGACACGCAGACCGGCCAGCCGCTGGGTGGCCAGCAGGTCGTGAACAAGCACACGGTGGTCAAGACCAAGACCAAAAAGTTGCCGATCTTCATTACGGCGCTCGCCGGTTGTGCCTGCGGAGCCCTGCTGGTCATCGCGCTTATCATGAGCGGCACGCTCGATATCGGCGGCGGCAAGAATGCCGTGACGGCGGGCGCTTCGGGCTCGTCGGCGCAAAAGATCACCATCGACTCTGAGGACACCACGCTGGCCGAGGCCGTTTCTGCCAAGGCATTGCCCTCCGTCGTTTCCATCACCGCCACTTCGAGCGGCAGCCAGGGCAACACGCTTTCGCAGTCCGCTGACGAGTCGGACAGCTCGGGCAGCGTTGGCTCGGGCGTGGTGCTCGACACCGAGGGCCATATCCTCACCAACAACCACGTGGTCGACGGTTACGACCAGTACGTGGTGACCATGGACGACGGCACCACCTACGAGGCCGAATTCGTGGGTAACGACGCCTCGAGCGACCTGGCCGTCATCAAGCTCAAGGATGCCGACGCCTCCAAGCTAACGCCAATCGAGATCGGTGACTCCTCCAAGCTCAACGTGGGCGAGTGGGTCATGGCCATCGGCTCGCCGTTTGGCAACGAACAGTCCGTCTCCACGGGTATTGTCTCGGCGCTCTATCGCTCCACGGCCATGAGCTCTACCAGCGGCAACACCATTTATGCCAACATGATCCAGACCGATGCCGCCATCAACCCGGGCAACTCCGGCGGCGCGCTCGTCAACGACAACGGCGAGCTCGTGGGTATCAACTCACTCATCGAGAGCTACTCGGGTTCCAGCTCGGGCGTGGGCTTTGCTATTCCCGTTAACTACGCCAAGAACATTGCCGACCAGATCATCGACGGCAAGACGCCGGTTCATCCGTACCTGGGCGCCACGCTCTCGAGCGTCAACGCGCTCAACGCCCGCACCAACAAGCTGAGCACCGATAGTGGCGCGTATGTGGCGAGTGTCGTTGAGGACGGTCCTGCCGCCAAGGCTGGCATCCAAGAGGGCGATGTCATTACCAAGCTGGGCGACGATGAGATTACGAGTGCCGATGGCCTGATCATCGCGCTGCGCAGCCACGAGGTGGGCGAGAAGGTCGAGATCACGCTCATGCGCGGCAAGGACGAGAAGAAGGTCACCGTCGAGCTGGGCTCCGATGAGGAGCTGCAGAACCAGCAGCAGGACGACAGCTCGACCGACACCGGCAACGGCGGTATTACCGACGAGCAGCTGCGCCAGTACCTGGAGGAGCTGCTGGGCCAGCAGGGCCAGGGCCAAGGCTACGGCCAGGGCTACTAACGAGCCACGTCACACATATCGAAGCCAGAGGGGCTGTCCCGCCAGGCGCGGGACAGCCCCTCTTTCCATAATGATCCCCCAGGGACGGAGGAAAACGGATCACTTTGAGCTGGCGAGGAGCTCGGTTCGGAATGGTCTGGACAGTTAGTTCAGATACGTATAAATCAGGGGCAGTCTGGAATGCGTTTTGAGCTGTTTTGGGATGGAAATAGGGCTCTGATGGGTGCTCGGAAGGAGAAATAAGCCGATCGTGCCGCTCCGGGACGACCAAATGGGGTGAAATGGCGCCATTTGAGCTCGATTCGGTTCGCAGATTTATACGTATCTGAACTAACTGTCCACCCCGGCCTGGCGGCTGCCGATTCGGTGCGGTTTGAGACCACTATTCGGCCCCATCGCGACCGGTGGTACTCTTGTATCCGTTTGAAATCGAGCGAAGGAGTGCCGCTATGGAGCAATCGAGCCTGTTTGGTGACGGCGTGGACATCGATACCGGAAAGCCCGCGAGCGCGGGTGCCGCCGCACCGACCGATGCCCGCGCCCAGGCGGCAGCGCGCGCGGCAGAGCTGCGCCACGAGCTCGACTACCATGCCTACCGCTACTACATGCTCGATGCGCCCGAGATCACGGATGCCGCCTTCGACAAAATGCTCGTTGAGCTGCAGGAGATCGAGGCAACCTATCCCGATCTGGTGACGCCCGACAGCTATACCCAGCGCGTGGGCGGCTACGTGAGCGAGCAGTTTACACCGGTCGCGCACATGGCGCGCATGTATTCCATGGACGACGCCATGGACCTGGACGAACTCGACGCATGGCTCCAGCGCACCGAGGATGCGCTCGGTGCCGGCAGCGTTACCTATACCTGTGAGCTCAAGATCGACGGCTTAGGCGTGGCGCTTACCTACCAGAACGGCACCTTCGTGCGCGCGGCCACGCGCGGCGATGGCACCACGGGCGAGGATGTGTCGCTCAACGTGCGCACCATCAAGGACGTGCCCATGCACCTGTCCGAACCGGCGCTTGCCCACATGGGCGCCGACCGCGAGCGCGCCATCGAGGTCCGCGGCGAGGTCTACATGCCCAAGGGCAGCTTTGTACGCCTGAACGACGAGGCCGATGCCGAGGGCCGCGATCCCTTCGCCAACCCGCGCAACGCCGCCGCCGGATCCTTGCGTCAGAAGGATCCTAAGGCCACGGCGCGCCGCGACCTCGCCACCTTTATCTACGCCATCGCCGATACCGACCCGCTACACGTCCATAGCCAGCGCGAGTTCCTTGACTGGCTGCGTAGCGCCGGCTTTAGCGTCAACCCCAACGTAGCCCGTTGTGCCACGCCAGCTGAGGTCCACGAGTTCTGCGCCCAGGCGCTCGAGCATCGCGGCGACCTGGACTACGACATCGACGGCGTGGTCGTGAAGGTCGACAGCTTCCAACAACAGCTCGACCTGGGCTTTACCGCCCGCGCGCCGCGCTGGGCCATCGCCTTTAAGTTCCCGCCCGAGGAAAAGCAGACTATCCTGCGCGAGATCCGCATCCAGGTTGGCCGCACCGGCGTGCTCACGCCGGTCGCCGAGTTCGACCCGGTGACGGTTGCCGGCTCTACCATCGCGCGCGCCACGCTGCACAACATCGACGAGATCCGCCGCAAAAACGTGCGCGAGGGCGACACCATCATCGTGCACAAGGCGGGCGACGTTATTCCCGAGGTCGTGGGCCCGGTGCTCGACAAGCGCCCGGTCGACAGCGTTGACTGGCAGATGCCCGAGGTCTGCCCCGTGTGCGGTAGCCCCGTGGTCCACGAGGACGGTGAGGTGGCCTACCGCTGCGTGTCCATCGATTGCCCCGCACAGCTCAAGGAGCGCCTGCTCCACTGGGTGAGCCGCGGCTGCATGGACGTCGACGGCCTGGGCGACGAGATCGTCGACAAGATGATCGCCGCTGGTCTGATCCATGATGTCGCGGACTTCTACCAGCTCACGGTCGACGATATCGCCGGCCTGGACACAGGGCGCACCTATGCCAGCTCCAACAGCAAAAAGGGCGTCAAGAAGGGCGATCCCATTCCGGTGGGCCTCAAGACGGCCGAGAAAATCAACGCCGAGCTCAACAAGTCCAAGAGCCAGCCGCTCGGTCGCGTGCTGTTTGCCCTGGGCATCCGCCACGTGGGCAAGAGCGTGGGCGAGGTCATTGCCGAGCGATTCCTGTCGATTGACAAGCTCATCTTGGCGAGCGAAGAGGACATCGCCGAGTGCGAGGGCATCGGTCCCAAGATTGCGGCGAGCGTCAAGCAGTTCCTGGCCGTGCCCGAAAACCTTGCCGTGCTGGAGCGCCTGCGCCAGGCGGGTCTGTCGCTCGAGGTCGACTTGGGCGCCGCGCATGCACAAGCCGCAGCCGACGCTGGCGTGGCAAGTGAGCTCGCCGACGCACAGCCGCTCGCGGGTCTGACCTTCGTGCTCACCGGCACGCTCGTCAACCGCACGCGCGACGAGGCGGGCGCGGCGCTCAAGGTGCTCGGCGCCAAGGTTTCGGGCAGTGTGTCAAAGAAGACGAGCTATCTGGTCGCCGGCCCCAAAGCGGGCTCCAAGCTCACCAAGGCCGAGCAGCTGGGCGTACCTGTGCTGGATGAGGACGCGCTCGAGCAGATCCTCGCTACCGGTCAGGTGCCCCAGGTTTAAGGCATCGATAGACAAATTGAAGAACCGCCCGGAAAGTTCGACTCTTTCCGGGCGGTTTTATTAGGAGACCATAACAGGCACCGTGATCTGCGTCACGTAGGTTGCCGGGTCGTCGCTGATGATGTCGTCGATGAGGGCGATTTCGCGCGAGGGGCCGGCGGGGGACAGGTTGTGTTCGCGCATGTAATCGAGTAAGCGCTCGTAGTGCGGGGCCGCCTGCCCGTGCGTGCCGCGGAAGCTGACCGTCAGACACCGCGCGGCGGGACGTACCTCGACGTCCCCCAGGTAGTCATCCGTGTCGTCGAGCAGCAGAAAGACCTCGTCGTAGCCATCAAAGTCACCGGTGGCAATGCGCTCGGGCGCGATGCCCACACCCAGATTGCCAAGGAAGACGAAGGTCTCGTGCTGTCCTTTTTGCAGCTGGCGAATCTGCCACTCCAGCGCATAGGCATCGGTGGGGTTGACGCGTTCGCGCAGCACGGCGCAACGAAGTTCGGGCGCGTTGACCTCGTAGATGGTATCGAGCTCAGCATCCAATGCGCCTCGCAACAAGGCAAGCCGGTTGTCGATCTTGCGTGAGACGCGTTCCAGCTCACGGCGTTTACGTTCGATAAGCTCCTGCTGCTGGGCGAGTTGGCGCTGCATGAGGTCCACGTCGCGCGTGGTCACAAATTCGCGAATCTGAGCCAACGGCAAATCGAGAACGCGCAGGTGGCTGATGGTGTTGAGGGTGGAGAGCTGTCGTGCTCCGTAGTAGCGGTACCCACTCGCCGGATCGATGTGCGCCGGCTCCAGCAGGCCCATCTGCTCGTAATGACGCAGTGTACCAACGCTCAGGTTAAACAGGCGCGCGACCTCGCCAATGCGGAGCAGGCCCTCGGTATGCTCATTGGACGTATCGGTCACAGGACTGCTCCTTTCGGCAGAAAGCAGGACAGGGTCGCTAGGCTTGCATCGTCCCGCTACGCCACCAACTTGTCAAAAGCACCGCGGCGGTTGAGTACCGTAAACGCCACCACGCAAATGACTGCCGAAAGAATCGATCCGCACGGCGAGGCGATGCCCATGGGAAACAGTGTGTCGGAATAGGCGTTCGACAGCAGCCATGCGCCCGGCACGCGAATGAGCGCCACGGCCAGCACGTTGTGCGCAAAGCCGATGTAGCTCTTGCCGTACGCGGCGAAAAAGCCGCTAAAGCAAATATGGATGCCGGCGAAGATCGCGTCGAAAATATAGCTGCGCATATAGCCAGTGCCGGCCGCGACCACTGCGGCGTCCTTGGCAAAAAAGCCGAGAAACGCCGGTGCCACCAGCCACATCAGAACCGTGATCAGGCAGCCGTACACCACCGAGATGGTCATGGCGTCCTTGAGCACCTGACGCGCGCGGTCGCCCTTGCCCGCGCCGGCGTTTTGCGCCGTGAGCGCGCTGACGGTGGCGCCCATGGAACTCGGCACAATGAACAAAAAGCTGATCATCTTCTCGACCAGGCCCACGGCGGCGGCGTCGACCAAGCCGCGGTGGTTGGCGATGACGGTGATGAACATAAACGCTACCTGAATGCAGCCGTCCTGCACGGCCACGGGCACGCCGATCTTAAGGATGCTGCCGAGCACCTCGGGCTGCGGACGCAGGTCGCTGCGCTTGACGTGGATGTTTGTGCGGCGGCTCTTGAGCCATACGAGCGCGAGGGCAACGCTTGCGGTCTGTGCGATCACTGTACCGAGCGCCGCGCCCACGGGGCCGAGCCCCATGTGGCCAATAAACAGAAAGTCGAGCGCAATGTTGATGACGCACGCCACGCCGATCACGTACATGGGCGAGCGTGAATCTCCCAGGCCGCGAAAGATGGCCGAAAGAATGTTGTATGCGGCGATGCACGGAATGCCGATAAAGCAAATGCGCAGGTAGGCGGCAGTGCCTTCGACCGCCTCGGCCGGCGTACCGATGAGCGCCACGATTTGCGGGCACAGTGCGAGCAAGAGCGCGGCCAGCACCACCGAGACGCCCATAAAGAGCGTGATGGTGTTGCCGATGGCGGCCTCGGCGCGGTCAAAGCGGCGCGAGCCCACGGCGTGGCCGACGATGACCGTTGTTCCCATGGCCAGTCCCACGAGCGTCACGGTAATGATATAGAGCGTCTGCGCGCCGTTGCCCACGGCGGTGATGCCGGCGGCGCCGCTAAACTGTCCGATAAAGTACAGGTCAGCCATGCCGTAGAGCATCTGCAAAAAGTACGAGAGCATATAGGGCAGGGCGAAGACCGCGATGGTCTTGAGGACATTGCCGCGTGTGAGGTCGTGTTCCATGGGCGGGACTTTCTGGCTTGGTTCGTTTACGTACCAGTGTAGTGAAAACCCTATAACGATTGTAGAGTCAAGGTCCATGTTGCCGGTGGGGCGAAATAATCGCGCCTTCAATCATTTCCATTTGAATACGCACGCGCGTCGCGCGGGCTTAGCGCCTGCGCCAGCCTTGCAGAAATCGATTTCGGAACACTTGACACTATCGCTCGGCGCGCAATAATACGTGCGTTTGCGAACAATGTTTGATGGGGGATGAAGCTGCGTGCGCAATCTCAAAATCTTGTTTTCCTATTTGGGGGCATACCGTCGCGATGCCATTCTCGGTGTGATGTTCGTCTCGGTCGAGACCGCGCTCGAGCTGTTTATCCCGGTCATCATGGCCAACATCATCGATGTGGGCGTGCCCACGGGTGACGTCAACTACATGCTGTTGCAAGGCGCGTGCATGCTGGTGTGCGCGGCGTTTTCGCTGGTATTGGGCCTGGGCTATGCCCGCACGTCCGCTCGCGTGGCTTCGGGTCTGGGCGCCAACCTGCGCGAGGCCGAGTATCGCAAGATTCAGACGCTCGCCTTTGGCAACCTGGATAACTACGACGCCAGCTCGCTTGTCACCCGCATGACCACCGACATCACCGTTATCCAAAACGCCATCGGCAACGGCTTTCGTCCCATGGTGCGCGGACCGGTGACGCTCATCGTCGGCCTGGTCTATGCCCTAGTGCTGTCGCGCCCGCTCGCCACGGTCTTCGCGATTATCCTGCCCGTGCTGGCGATCGTGCTGGGCGTTATCACCTACCGCGTGAGCCCGCTCTACCGCCAGCTGCAGACCTCGATGGACCACCTCAACGGCGTGGTGCAGGAGGACCTCACCGCCGTGCGCGCCGTCAAGGCGTATGTGCGCGCCGAGCACGAGGAGGCCAAGTTCGACACCGTCAATACCGAGCTCGCGCACACGGCGACGAAGACCTTCGGCAACGCCGTGCTTAACCTGCCGGTGTTTCAACTGTCGATGTATGTGGCCGCCATCTCCATCCTGTGGATCGGCGGGCGCATGATTATCGCCGGCGAGCTGGGCGTGGGCTCGCTCACGGGCTTTATGAGCTACGTGCTGCTGATCATGAACTCGCTCATGATGATCTCCAACGTGTTTTTGCTGCTTACGCGCGCGCTCGCCAGCGTGGAGCGCATCTCGCGGGTGATCGACGAGCAATCGCTCATCCAGGCACCTGCGGCAGACGCGGCGGTGCGCGAGGTTGCCGACGGAAGCGTTGAGTTCCGCGACGTGTCGTTTAAGTACCGCGCGGATGCTGCCGAGGACGTGCTCGAGCATATCGACCTTCGTATTGAGCCGGGCTCCACGGTGGGCGTGCTCGGCGGCACGGGTTCGGGCAAGAGCTCGCTCGTGCAGCTCATCGCGCGCCTGTACGACGCGACCGAGGGTGCCGTGCTCGTGGGCGGGCGTGACGTGCGCGACTACGACCTGGCCGCCCTGCGCGACGCCGTGGGCATTGTGCTGCAAAAGAACGTGCTGTTTACGGGCACCGTGCGCGAAAACCTGCGGTGGGGTGCGCCCGATGCCACCGACGAGGAGCTGCTGCGTGCCTGCCGCGCGGCGTGCGTGGACGAGTTCCTGGACCGCATCGGCGGGCTCGACGGCGAGTTGGGCCAGGGCGGCGCCGGTGTTTCGGGCGGGCAGAAACAGCGCCTGTGCATCGCGCGCACGCTGCTCAAGCATCCGCGCGTGCTTATTTTTGACGACTCGACCAGCGCGGTCGATATGGCGACCGACGCCAGGATCCGCGAGCACATCGCGCAGATTCCCGACACGACCGTGATCATCATCGCCCAGCGCATCGCGAGCGTGATGGATGCCGATCGCATTGTGGTTCTGGACGACGGCCGTGTCCATGGTGTGGGCACGCACGAGGAGCTGCTGGCGGGTGACAACATCTACCAGGAGATTTACGCCTCGCAGATGGAGTTCGCGGGGGATGCGGACGACGGTGACGACGATACGGGCGACGCTGACGGCGCGGATGATCCGTTTTCCTCCGTTGCGTGGGAATCGCTTCAGGCTCAGAAAGAAGGTGAGCGTCATGCCTAAGACATCCGCTCAAGCCCGTCCGGCCAATCTGGGGCAGACGCTCCGCCGTCTGCTCAGCTATATGGGCCACGCCAAGTTCTCGCTGCTTGCGGTAGGTGTGCTCGCCTCTATCGCCGCCATCGCGAGCCTTGCCGGCACCTATATGGTGCGCCCCATCGTCAACGGCCTGGCTACGGGCGGGGAGGAACTGCTTACCAAGCAGGTTCTCTTTACGGCCGCCATCTACGCCGCGGGCGTGCTCTCGGCCCTGGGCTATTCGCAAATCATGGTGCGCGCAGCCCAGCGTGTTGTTTCCGACATCCGCCGCGACTTGTTCGCGCACATTCAGACGCTGCCGCTCAGCTATTTCGACAGCACGCGCTCGGGCGACATCATGAGCTTCTTCACCAACGACGTCGACACGGTCTCCGAGGCGCTCAACAACAGCTTTGCCAACGTGATTCAGGCGACCATTCAGGTGATCGGCACCACGGCCATGCTCATCATCCTCAACTGGCAGCTCACGATTATCACGCTCGTGTGCGACGCGGCCATCGTGCTGTACGCGCGCTACTCGGGTATCCGCTCCAAGCGCTTCTTTGCTGCCCAGCAGGCATCTCTCGGCGACTTGGACGGATATGTCGAGGAGATGGTCTCGGGCCAAAAGGTCATCAAGGTCTTTAACCACGAGCAGGCTAACGTTGCCGGTTTTGACGCGCGTAACCAGGAGCTGCGCCGCACCGGTGGCGCCGCGCAGGCCTACGCCAACTCGATGGTGCCCATGACCGTGGTGATCGGGTATGCCAACTACGCGATCGTTGCGGTGGCGGGCGGCATGCTCTGCATCAACGGTCTGGCCGACGTGGGCGCGCTCGCGAGCTACCTGGTCTTTGTGCGCCAGGCGGCCATGCCCATCAACCAGTTCACGCAACTGGGCAACTTCTTGCTCAATGCGCTGGCCGGTGCCGAGCGCCTGTTTGCCGCGATGGACCTGGAGTCCGAGGTGGACGAGGGCTGCGTGGAGCTGGTGCAGACGGGTGAGTCCGCGTGGGCGTGGAAGATTCCCGAAGGTCGTGGCGTGGGCGCGTACGGCCATCTGCACGACGTGGCCTCAGTCGACAATGCGGGCCGCGCGGTGGCGGCTGACGGCACCGAGCTTGTGACCGGCCTTGTCCCGCTTGCCGGTGACGTGCGCTTTCATGCCGTGGACTTTTCCTACGTGCCGGGCACGCGCGTGCTCACGGACCTCAACCTGTTTGCCAAGCCGGGACAGAAGATCGCCTTTGTGGGTTCGACGGGTGCCGGAAAGACGACCATCACCAACCTCATCAATCGCTTCTACGAGGTCGATGACGGCGAGATCACGTACGACGGCATCGACGTCAAGCATATCGCCAAGGCCAGCCTGCGCGGGTCGCTCGGCATTGTGCTGCAGGATACGCACCTGTTTAGCGGCACCATTGCGCAGAACATCCGCTTTGGCAAGCTCGACGCGACCGACGAGGAGGTGCGCGCCGCCGCCGAGGCCGCCTGCGCCGACTCGTTTATCCGCCGCTTGCCGCAAGGCTACGACACGCCGGTCACGGCCGATGGCGCCAACCTGTCGCAGGGCCAGCGCCAGCTGCTCGCCATCGCGCGCGTGGCCGTGGCCGACCCGCCGGTGCTCATCCTGGACGAGGCCACAAGCTCTATCGACACGCGCACCGAAAAGCTCATCGAGCGCGGCATGGACCGCATCATGCGCGGCCGCACCACGTTTATGATCGCGCACCGCCTGTCCACCGTCCGCGACGCCGACGCGATCATGGTCCTCGAGCACGGCCGCATCATCGAACGCGGCACCCACGAGGAGCTCCTGGCCCAGCACGGCGAGTACTGGCAGTTGGCACATGGCTTAAAGGAGCTAGATTAACCCATTCGATCACGGTGTTTTGGCCCTCCATGCCCCTAACCTCGCCTCAAACCGTCCCAACATTCGACACTATTCTCGATTTTGAGGAAAAGCATCGAATGTTGGGACGGTTTTTCTGTCATCCGATCGGGTGGAATCGCTAACTTGCATGCGAAGGTGTGCGAATCCGCGAGCAGGGGAATAAGGTTGGTTATCCGACCCATTGGAGGGCTCATGGACCTGCCGATCGTCCTGTCCCATAAGACTGCCTGGCTGTACCACAATGTGGCGCGCCCATCTGAGCCGCTTTCGCGAGCAAGCAGTCTATACGATGAGGACTCGATCGCCGATGAGGTGCAGTCGACCGCGGATCTGCCCAAGCTGGGGTTAGATGCCAAGGGGCTGAGAATATCTGCGGCGGTCGAGATTGTTGCCGACTATCTGGCCTCACTTGGCATCCCGCATGAGGAGCTCGATCGTATCGACACGCTGGTCAGCTTCGATTTTGAACGCTCTCGGCCGGCGGGTCTCCGACGCCACGTGTTTGGGGCGCCCATACCTTCGGATCATCTTATCGAGGTGGCAGAGGGTCTCTTGGTGGTTGATGAGGCCATGTGCTTCGTCCAGGCGGGTTCGTGGATGAGTGAGCCCGAGCAGCTGGAATATGGGTATGAAATCTGTGCCCGATACCATTTGAATCATTTGTCGTCAGGCGATTATATCGAGATGGGGCAGAGGTATACCGTTGCCGAATTGATCGCTTATTGCGATGAGAACCGATCTCGTCAGGGGGCTACACGTGCGGCTGCCGTGCTCAAACGCGTGCACGATGGTGCGCGGTCGCCCATGGAGACGGCCACCGCGATCATGGTCGTCGCGAAGCGTTCCCAGGGCGGGCTTGGGTACACCAGGGTTGAGCTCAACCATCGGGTCGATGTTCCCAACGAGTTCAAATATCTCGCTAAGGCTGGGTATTTCGAGATCGATGTATATGCACCTGCGAGCGGTACGGGGATTGAATACAACGGCTCGGACCATCTTGATAAGCAACGCAGTGCGTCTGACGCGGAGCGTATGACCGTTCTGAGCGCGCTGGGCTTTAGGATGATCGTCCTCACCGGGACTCAGTTTGCCCATCAGCTGCAATTGCATCGGGCGATGAATGCCATTGCGCTCGCTATGGGTCTCAAGTGTGACCGAAGCGAGGCGTTCCAGAAGCGGCAGAATGACCTGCGGGAATTCGTGATTCGGCACTGGAACGGTGGCCTTTAGGGGCGGCTAGCTCGTCTTTCGAGCCCTGCGGACACCTAAACCGTCCCAACATTCGACGTTTTTTGCCAATATCGGGAAAAGCATCGAATGTTGGGACGGTTTGAATGCTGAGGATGGGCTCGGGAAGCCCTTCTTGCTCGAATGGCCTGTCCTGTCGTACGCGTGTCGACCCGGTTCCCGTGTGCGGTACTATATTCCCCGAAGAATAATGGCCTGCGCGAGGGGAGGATTGCGTGGACGAGCGCACGCAACATGACGGTTTTGGCCGCGATATCAACTACCTGCGCATTGCCGTGACTGACAAGTGCAATTTCCGCTGCATCTACTGCATGCCCGCCGACGGCGTTGTACCGCGCGCGCATGACGAGCTGCTCAGCGCCGAGGAGATTGCCTACTTTGTGCGTCTGGTGGCGGGGGAGGGCATTCGCCGCGTACGCCTGACGGGTGGCGAGCCGCTGGTCAGCCGCCGCATTATCCCGCTCATTCGCGACATCCGCGCGATCCCGCAGATCGAGGATATCTCGCTCACCACCAACGGCGCGCTGCTGCCCAAGCTGGCGCAGCAGCTCAAAGACGCCGGGCTCGACCGCGTCAACATTTCGCTCGACACGCTCGACCCCACACTCTTTGGAAAGATCACGCGCCTTGGCCGGCTCGAGCAGACTATGGCCGGCATCGATGCGGCGCTAACCTGGGGCTTTGAGCCGGTTAAGGTCAACTGCGTGGTGGTCCGCCGGCTCAACCAAGATGTGGCGGCCCTCGCGCGGCTCACGGTTGACCGTCCCATTCACCTGCGCTTTATCGAATACATGCCCATCGGCGATGAGCACACAAGCTCGCATTGCGCCGTGGACCCGCACGCGCCCACGCTCAATCCCGAGCTGTGGGACGCGAGCGACACCGTACCGAGCGACGAGCTGCGGGCACGCATCAATGTCGGCGCCGCTGCGGCTGGCCTGGGCGAGCTTGAGCCGCTCGACATCAACGACGCACCTGCCGGCGCGGGCCCTGCGCGCTATTGGCGCTTTCCGGGGGCGGCGGGCACGGTCGGCTTCATTAGTGCCATGTCCAACCATTTTTGCGCGAGCTGCAACCGTCTGCGCCTGACGGCCGATGGCAACGTGCGTCCGTGCCTGTTCAGCGATGTCGAGTATTCGGTGCGCGAGGCGCTACGCCGTGGTGATGATATGCAGGTACTTTCGATTTGGCGCGATGCCGTGGCCCACAAACCGCAGGAACACGCGATAATTGAGGGCACGCAACGATTTATGTCCCAAATCGGAGGATGATCATATGGCCAAGAGCAGGTACGCCGATGCCACCAAGGCCGCTCGCAGGGCCGCGATGTCAGCCCACAAAGTCATGGCTGCGGCGAATGCTGGCAGCACCGACGCGTCCGCGCAGCCGTCTGCCAGCGCTGTCGCCGAGCCCGCCCGCGACGCGCGCCGCGACGAGCTGACGCACGTGGACGCCAAGGGCGAGGTGCACATGGTCGACGTGTCCGACAAGGCCGAGACGCACCGCATCGCCATTGCCGAGGGCACCATCCTCATGCATCCCGAGACGCAGGCGATGGTGCTGCAGGACCGCGCCAAAAAGGGTGACGTGCTCGCCTGCGCGCGTGTGGCGGGCATCATGGCCATCAAGCGCACGAGCGACATCATCCCCATGTGCCATCCGCTGCTCATCACCAAGAGCAAGTGCGATATCGAGCCCATCGCTCCGGCGGGAACGCCGGCCGACGAGACGCCCGAGGGCTGGGCGCCGGCGCGTCACGACAGACAGGTTGGCTTTCATGTGCTGGTCACGGCGGGCGTGACGGGCAAGACGGGTATCGAGATGGAGGCGTTGACCGGCGCGAGCGCCGCGTGCCTGACCATCTACGACATGTGCAAGGCCGTCGACCGCGGCATGGAGATTGTCGACGTGCGCCTGCTGCACAAGGAGGGTGGCCGCTCGGGCGTGTGGGATCGCGCGGAGCGTCAAGCTGCTGCTGCCGAGGCGACCGCTGCCGATGGTGCCGCGCCTGCGAGCGCATCCGCCCCGGCCGTGCCCGCGGCCCCCACGCCCGCCGTCCCAGCGATCGCGTTCATCGGTTACCAGAACTCGGGCAAGACCACGCTTGTCGAGAAGGTCATCGCCGAGCTTACCCGCCGTGGCCTGCGTGTGGGTTCGCTCAAACACCATGGGCATCACGGCTTCGATATCGACGTGCCTGCTAAGGACACCTGGCGTCATCACCAGGCAGGCTCCAAGCACGTGGGCCTCATCTGCGCCACGCGCTGGGCGGAGTACGCCGACACGCGCGAGGAGGACGAGATGCCCGCGCGAGAGCTGCTGTCACGCTACAACGACGTCGATGTGGTGATTATCGAGGGCTACAAGACCGAGGGCTTCGACAATATCGTGGTTGCGCGCTCTGGCGTGGATCGCCTGCGCGGTAAGAGCTCGCTCGATCTGGTCGACGGCCGTACGCTGGCCCTTGCCTGCAACGAGGCCCTGGCACGTCAGGCCTTCGATGCCGGCTTTGCGACCCGAGCCATCAACATCAACGACGCCCGAGCCATCTGCGACCTCATCCAAGACCACCTTCAGGCTTGACGCTGCGCCGGCCCCAAGCACCCCATCTCGCCCCTCAAGCCGTCGCTCGCGTACCAAAGTACGCGTCGCTCCTCTTTCGGGGCGACCTGGGGCACTTGGAACCGGCTCGCTACGTTGCCATATCATTGGGCCACCACAGGCAGGCACCTTTGTGGTGGTTTTTGCTTTGGTAGATGTTTGGGACATGCCTTAAAATCTACCAAGTAGTTCATCCGGGCGAAGACGGAGAGAAGGGGCCCGATGCGTCCTTAACGTTGCATCCAGAAAGATTGAGTCGATGGCCGGCGGTCAATGCCCGCGGCCCGTATTCGTATGCAACAAGGAGCGCCCATGTCCCTATCTCTAATCTCAAAATCCCAACCGTCGTTGTCTGCTCAGGCTAAGCGCCTGGTGGCAATGCGGTTTCTCATCTACACCGGCTTCCAGACCAGCTACTTTATCGGCGTCATCGGAACGCTCACCTATGCGGACGGCGCTTCGGTCGTCGCGACGTCGCTGGCCGTCCTGTTTATGAACGTCTTCGTGATCCTGGGGTCCTTTGCGGGCGGTGCAGCGCTCGACGCCTGGGGGCCGCGCCGCCATTTTCTGCTGAGCATCGTCGGCACGCTGGCAACGGGCGCGGCAATCATCGCCTTTGACAGCGCGACCGGACCAGTCCTTGCCGGCGCGGTACTCTTGGGCTTTGTAATGGGGTTCGCCCAACCCATCGCCACGTCCTATCCGGCCTACCTCACCGACGACCCCGTCGAGCTCAAAGACATCAACTCCGCCATCACCATGTTTTCCAACGTGAGCATTATCGTCGGCCCCACGCTGGGCGGCTTTGTTGCGGCGGCAGCATCATCGCGCGCGGTGTTCGTGCTCATGATGCTGTTCACCCTCTTGGCACTCATTGCCGGTTGGGGGTTTAAGCCGAGGGCAAGTCGCGTCGTCGGGCGTGCGGGCCAAAGCTCCAACCCCAACACGTCCGCCCGCGCCACCTTCTCGGCCAGCATCAAGACGGTCTTCACCAACAGCGTCCTCGCCCTGCTCTTCTGCATCATCTTCCTTTCGAACTTTGGCTACGGAGCCTTCGACCCGCTGGAGTCGTTCTTCTATCGCGACGTCCTGCACGTCGGTGTCGAGTGGATGGGCTGGCTTTCGTCGGCCTGCGGCGTGGGCGCGGTGTTGGGCGCCGTGGTCGCACTCCGCATGCCGCCGCACCTCGTCAGCCTTAAAACGCTGCTCGTGGCACTCATGTCCGTGGGCCTGGGAAGCCTGCTCTACGTGGGCACGCCGTACGTGGGCGTGGCCCTTATTGGTCAGATCGCCCTGGGCGTGGCCTGGGGCGTCGTCAACCCGCTCCACAACACCATTGTGCAAACGACGGCTCCGCTCGAGCAGCTCGGTCGCGTGAACTCGGTCATGGGCTTTGGCAACATGTTCGCCGGCGTGGCCCCGCTGGCGATCGCCCCGTGGCTGGCGGCAACATTTGGCGTGCAGCAGACGCTCGTGGGGGCGGGCTTGGTCGTAACGGCGGTCCCCGCAGCGCTGCTACTGTTTGGACGCAAGCATTTGGATCGTGCTGCAGAACGGTAAGAAACCGTCACAACATTCGATGAAAATCGCGATTTTGCCGAAAAACATCGAATGTTGGGACGGTCTGCACCGCGGACCCGACCACCACAAAGGGGCCAAGCACCTTTGTGGTGGTTTTTGCTTCACCGAAGCCCGGCCGCGCGTTGGTATACGATGTACGCCGCTTTCGAATACGCCCATCACCGCCACGCAACCCAGAAAGGCCTCCATGGACACCATCTTCAGCCACATCAAAGCCGTGTTCTGCGATATCGACGGCACGCTGCTCACGAGCCAGCACACGGTGTCCCCGCGCACCGTGGCGGCGATCCGCGCCCTGCGCGAGCGCGGCGTGCTCTTTGGCCTGTGCACCGGGCGCGACGCCCACGCGACCGAGGCCATGTACGAGCTCTGGGACATCGAAGGCCTGGTGGACGTGCTGGTAGGCTGCGGTGGCGCCGAGGTCATCGACCGCGCGCACGACATCAACGAGCTGAGCTACCCGCTGCCGGGCGAGACCATCGCGCGCATCTGCAAGCACATGGCGGACCTTCCGGCAACGCCCGTCTGCCCCCGAGACGGCGTGTTCTACGTGCCCGAGACCAACGCGTGCGTCGAGCATCTGTCGCGCGTCGACGGCGTGCCCTACCAGGTGGTCGATTTTGCCGAGTTTTTGCGCGAGCCGCAGCCCAAGGTGATGTTTACCATGGCGCCCGAGGTAATGCCGCGGGTGATTGAGCGGGCGTCGACGTTTGCCGATAACACCGTTAAGGCGGCGGCTCTGCAAACCACGCAGCGGCTCTACGAGTTCATGGATCCGCGCGTGTCCAAGACGCGCGGCCTTGTGCGCGTGGCGGAGCTCAACGACATGGACCTCCAGAACATCTGCGTGTTTGGCGATGCCGATAACGACACCTGCATGGTGGCCGACGCCGGCGTGGGCGTGGCCATGGCAAACGGCAGCGATGCCACCCGCGCCGCCGCCGACTTTGTAACCGCCAGCAACGACGAAGACGGCATCGCGATCTTTATCGAGGAGCATCTGCTGTAGTGCCAGGCGAGAACCACCGCAAAGGGGACAGGCACCTTTGTGGTGGTTTGTTCTAAGACTGGCGAGCGGGGCGCTATTTGCGCCGGGGCAGTTTCCCGCGAACTTAAATGTTGATGTATAAACATCATGATATATACCGGCCGCCACTAATAGGCCATCTAGCTGGCAGGTTGTCAGAGCAGGCAAATGCTCTACCGTTTACAGTTACAAATCGACCGCTCGCAGAATATGCTACTGAAAATAAAATGTTGTACAAATAACAACAAAGCATGAATTACCTAAAGTAGGCAACAAATCTACCTGCGGTTTTTAAAAAAAAGAATTCAATAAAACAATGCATACTTTGAGCAATTGTCAAGAATAAAGATTGTTCGACGCAAAATTGCAAGAAATTGACGCCCCACATGTTTAAACAATAGCTAAACTTACCAATGTGAGGCACGTATAAATATTGACTGCGTGCCGGTTAGATAGCGAAAGAGCAGGATCGCGGTCTCTTGGGGAGGAGGCATCGATGACAGCAAATTCAAATAAATCTAAGCAAGGTAATAAAGCGGCGCATCGTGTGATAGCGGGTGTTTTGTGCGGAGCTTCTGTCTTGAGCTTGGTACTGTCGCTCGTCATGCCTCCGATTTCCCAGGCCATCGCCAACGATGCCCAGACGGCTCCTACCGAGGGAACTGTGATGGGGGGGGGTTCCTCAAGTGAGTCTACTGATGTAGACAACACTACCAACAGGGATACCGATAACCAGAATAGTGACGAGACTGAGGGCGACGCGAACGAGGACAACGTCGCAGCAGGCTCGACTGCTGATGACGCGGAAGTCAAGGGTGCCGAGCAGCCTTCCGACGCACAGCCTTCCGATAATGAAAATAGCGACGAAAACGCTATCGCTCCCGTCAGTGCCGAAGACTATAAAGAGATAAAAGATGATGTTGCCGATGCATTCAATAGTGGCGGCAATTATCGTTTGAGTGGTGAATCCTGGTCAGATAGCCAGATCAAGATCACCGCAAACACCACCATCGATCTTAACGGCAACATGCTCTGTAACCATTCTGGCGGCTTAGACTCCTTCTTTGTGGTCGAAAAGGGAGCCACACTCACTATCGAGGATTTAAGCAAAAAAACAAATGATGTACCAAGACCGGTCGATACGGCCAAGACGCCGGCGGGTCAGCTTGCGAGTATGGAGTGGGAAAAGGGAAGCGGCTCTAATAACGGCACTCCTAAGAGTCTTACTTACTATGAGACTAAGAGCACGCCCAGTACAGATGGACCTGATGGACCTGGCACCACCGAGACTACGTACAGGCATGTCGTTACAGGCTTTGGCGCTATCGATGCGGCGTCGGACAGCGGTTCCGTAAAGTGTGTGGTCAACGTTAAAGCGGGCGGCACACTCAATCTCGAGGGCGGCATGATTACCACGGCTGCCAACCTGAGCCCCGACGGCCATGTGATTTATTCCGAGGGTACGGTCAAAATCGCGGGCGGTTACGTCACCAACGGCAACGGCGGTGGCTGGGGCGGTGGCCTGTGCATAGCGGGCACGAAACCCAAACTCGAAATGACAGGCGGTGTGGTCGCGGGAAACAAGGCGGCTGCTGGCGGCGGCGTCTTTGCTAACTTTGGAGCCACCCTGAATCTTGCAGGCGGAATTATCTCTGGCAACGCTACGTATGGATATGCCATCAACAATGGCGAGAACACCAACGACGGTGGCTACGGTGGCGGTGTTTATACCAAGGGTGCAAACGTTACCATTAGCGGTTCTGCCTGTATAACCAACAATCGAGTCGATGCTCACATCACAGATATTAACAACCTTGGCAACAATGGCCTGCTCGGTGGTGGTGGCATTGCATGTACGCACGATGGCACGCTTAACTTAACGGGCGGCTTCGTTACGGCCAACTATTCCTATGAGGCTGGCGGTGGCGTCTACGCTGGTTTTTATGATAAAGATAACGACGGCGAGATCGAGAAAATCACTTTTAAAATGACTGGCGGTACGATTGCCGGCAATGTTGCCGATAACGCCGAAGGCGGCGGTCTGCGTGTCGCGGGCGGCGACAGCGCCGGCACGATGGCAACAATTAACGCCAGTGATACTGGCAGGGTTTACATTACGAACAATAAGACGAATACGGGTAGCACCAAAGATCGTGGTGGCGACTGGGGCGGCGGTGGCGTCTTTATCCAGCAGGGCGGCAAACTCAATATCGTAAAGACGCTGATCACTAATAATGAGGCCGGCGGCTGGGGTGGCGGCGTTGGTGCGTGCCCTACGGGCGAGACGATCGTCTCGCACTCAAATGGTGCCGCAATCTACAACAATTCGGATCATGGTGAGCACGTCTCCGCCAAAGGTCATGATAAGGATCTGGACAGCAACACTAACTACATTACCACAGACTTCAAAGAAGCCGGTCACAAGGATTTCTTCCTCGTGCGCAAGGATGACAGCAATAAGACGGTTGCAGTTGTGCTCGGCAAGATGCTCGGCGGCGGCTCAGCTGGCTGGAAGGGCACCTGCGATCGCCAGAAGATCACCATCGATCCTAATGGCGGTGCCGAGGCCAAGTACATGTTCGGTTTGGAGGCCCATCCGAATGAAGAGGCCGTAGAAAAGGCGAAATTGGCAGCTACGACCATCATCAGCGGTAACTATTCCTACACCCACGGTGGTGGCATCATGACCAACGGCGATCTTGTCGTTGGCGAGGTCAAGGATCTGAGTGTTTATCCGAGCATGAAGCTCAATGCCACCAAGGTACTTAAAAATGAAAAGGGAATCTCGCAAGGCCTTAGCGGACACAATTACAAATTTAAGCTGCTCCGCAAGGATGGTCCCACTGAGCCTTCTTGGAAAGGCGACACATTAGATATGGGCAATTGCAGTGTTGCGGGAGAGGCGCTTGTTGACCAAACAAACGGCAAAATCGCCTTCGACTCTGGCAAGGACTATTCTTCGGGACAATACGTCTTCTATCTCGTTGAGGAACCCATCAGCGGCGAAAACGAATTGGACACTAAATTCGATAAGACCATTTACAAGATCGTGGTAAAAGTTGGGGACATGCCATCCGAAACTAAATATCTCATGTCGTATCCTATTAATTATTACAAGGTAGAAGGAGTAACTGTCTATAAAAAGTCCGAGGGGGCTAAGGACTTCGAACAGCTTAACAGAGGCTATTCCGTTGAGTACTCATCGGATAATACGATGGCCTCGGTTAATATTGGCGACGGTGATAACCCGACCTTTATCAACAAAATTGAGCCCTATGACTCTCTTGGTTCCTGGACACCTGCGGCGACTAAGGTCGTTGAGGGCGGCGAGATGAAGGAGTTTACGCTCGAGTTTGCGGATAACGAGAACTTTACTGACGCCAAGACGGTTAACACGACGGCTGGCGGCAAAAAGTCCCAGACTCTGGACTTCGACGAGATTAATTACACGCTTGATGATCTTACCAAGGGTGAGGACGTCACCGGCCGCGGTGCAAGCAGGACCTTTACCTATTACGTCCGCGAACAGCAGCCGACTACACCGTTCGCGAACTACAAATACGACGAGTCGGTCTACAAGATCACAGTCACGGCAACTGATCAGTCTGATAAGACGATCAAGTGCGATGTGACCTACACCAAGATCGTCGATGCCAAAGGTGGGGAGATCGCTGAGAAGGACCAGAAACCGCTTAAATACGGTGAGGACACCAACGCTGATCAAAGCCTTCCCACCTTCACCAACACCTACTCAACCACTTTGCCCCTTTCTGGTATGTCGGGCGTCACTCTGACGTACCTTGCCGGCGCGGCGGTGCTTTGCGCTGCTGCGGCCTGGATGCACATTCGTCGCAAGGCGAATGCGAAGGGAGGTGAGCGTCGTGAATAAGAAGTTTAGCTCCTTCCCGATCTTGTTTGCGCTGCTCGTCCTCTTGATCGGCACCTGCGCGGTCGTGTTCCCCGCTTCCGCGCAGGCCGCGCCGACCTCGACCGGTTCCATCACGGTGAGCGGCACCGTGGCGAGCAGCTACGATGCCTACCAGATCTTTAGCGCCGATGTCTCCGACGGCGACAACGACGCCAAGGTCTACTCCCAGATCGCTTGGGCAAGCGACGCCGCGCGCGACGCCGTCCTGCCCGTGCTGCACTGCGCCGGCATGCCCAAGTCCCAGAGCACCGCGCAGGAAGCTGCCGAGTGGCTCAACACCGATTCTCACCTTACAAGCGCTCTGAGCGCACAGCTCGCTCGTTCCCTCCAGAGCTCTGGTGCCGTGTCCGTGGCCCTTAACGTGGGCACGGCGGCCGAGCTGCCCTGCGGCTACTGGCTCATCGTCGCCGACGACGACGCCATCGCCCAGGACGAGGCCGGCACCGCGCCGATCATGGTTCTGGTCGGCGGCGGCGCCGTCACCGTCAAGCCCAAGGCCGCGACGCCCAAGGTGGCCAAGCACGTGCTGGAGGACAGCACCGCAGCCTGGGGCAAGGCCGCAGACGCCACGGTCGCCGACGACCTGTACTGGCGCCTCTCGGCCACGGTCCCGGCGGGCCTTTCCGCCTACGACACCTACGCGGTGCAGTTCGTCGACACCATGAGCGCGGGGCTCGACCCCTCCAAGGTCGCCTCGAGCATGCATGTGTACGTGGCGGCGGGCGCGGACGGCAACTTCGACGCCGTCTCGACCGGCAAGGACGGCCGCGCCGACGCCGAGCCCGCCAAGGGCTGGACTGACATCACGGCCCAGTGCGCCACCAAGGTGGCCGCGGACGGAACCTTCACCGTGCGCACCGGCGACCTGATCGCCGCACTCGGCGGGGCCGACGCCTTCGCCGCGGGCGCCCGCGTGGTCGCCGTGTACGACGCGCCGCTCGCCAGCGGCTGCAACCACGGCATCGCGAAGGGCAACCCCAACGAGGTCTACCTGCGCTACCCGCGCTCTCCCTTTGCCGACCAGTCCGTCGACGCCGGCTTCACCCGCACGCCGAGCGACGACGCGACGGCCTACACCTGGGATCTCGCGCTCACCAAGCGCGGCAGCGACGGCGACAAGCCGCTGCCCGGGGCGGTCCTGAGCATCACCGACGACCGCGGTCGCACGCTCGCGGCCGATGGCACGTGGGATGCGGAGGGCAAGGCCACCGTCACCACGGTCGAGGACGGTCGCGTGACCGTCTCGGGCGTGGACTCGGGCAAGCTGGAGGTCCGCGAGCTCAAGGCGCCCAAGGGCTACACCGCCTTTGAGGGCACGCGCTCCGTGACGGTCAAGGCCGAGGGCCTGGACGTCGACCAGGTGGCCGCCGCCAAGCCCAAGCTCACCATCACGGCCGAGTCGCCCCTGCGCGCCGACAGCGCGGACGGGACGACGGGCAGCCTGGAGGCGTCGCTCATCAACACGCCCACCGGCACGCCCCCTAGCACTATCACCGGAGGCTTTATGCCCTCGACAGGCGATATGGCAATGTACGCCGCGGCCGCCGCAGCGGTCGCCGGAGCCGCGCTCCTCGTGGCCGCGCTCCTGATCAAGCGGGGAGGCGGCAACCATGCAGAGTAGCCAATGGCCCCACAGAGAGCGGGGCGAGACATAACCAAGCAGATGCTTAGACACAGACAGATGGTTTTAGATCAAATGGATTTCAAGCAGAAAGCAGAGGAAAAGAAGATGAGTATGAGCAAGAACATCGCCCGCCTGGCAGTAACGGCAGGCCTCACTGCGGCGCTGAGCTTCGGCGGCGTTATGGCCCCGGTGACGATGGCGTTTGCTGAGGGCAACACGACCGTGACGTTCGATTACGGTGGCTACGAGGGGTATACCACATATAAGGGCATTCAGATCTTCACCGCTGATGTGAACGGTTCCACTGTCAAGAATATTCAGTGGGCTGGCGCAGACACGACAGAGCAAAATGCAATTCAGGACGCAGTTGTTCGTGCAATCCAGAAAAAGGAGCCTGCCTACAACAAAACGAATGCCCAGGATGCCGCCGATTGGCTGTACGCTAATGCTGGTGTAGCTGCTGGGAACACTTCTCAGGTTGCAAGCGACAATGTCCTGAGCATCATTGCCGACAATCTGAAGGACAATACGAAGTGGCAGAAGACATCTACCACACAGCAGTCTCTTTCCAATCTTGACGCGGGCTACTGGCTGTTCCTTACTGATACCACGGTCAAGCCTGGGGATAAGTCAACCGATGCTTATTCAGCTCCGGTGTACGCCGTAATTGATGGTACGAACAAAACGGTGAAAATTACTCCTAAGAAGAGCGTCCCCACGGTTGAGAAGAAGATTCTTAATGACACTAAGGCGAATGATAGCCTTACAACCGTGGCTGTGGAGGATTGGGATGACGTCGCCGATTCTCAGATCGGCCAGGTGGTGAACTACAAGCTCACCGGCACGATCGCCAGCAACTACGCCACCTTCGATACGTATGCTTACAAGTTCACCGATGAGCTTTCGACAGGTCTGGATTATGTCGATAACTCAGTCGAGGTGTACGCCCTGAACAACAACGTCTACACCAAGATTAACTCGACTTCTTATACGGTTAGCCTCCAGAATAAGAAACTAACCGTTGACTTTGCTGCTGACAACACCGGTAAAAAGGGTTTGAAGTCTGCCACTGCTGACGGTACTGGTGCCCTCAGCATCAATGCGAACACCAAGATCGTTGTCTTCTACAAAGCCAAGCTTAACAAGAGCGCTGTTATCGGTAACAACAATGCAGAGAACACCGTGGGCGGCAACCCCAACACCGTTAAGCTTGAGTACTCCAACAACCCGTATGGCGATGGCACGGGCGAGACGATTGAGGATACCGTCGCCGACTTCGCCTTCAAGCTCAACCTCAAGAAGGTCGATCAGGGCACCGAAAAGGGTCTTGGAGGTGCTGTGTTCACTATCCAGTCTAACGATGATAATACCCAGGGTCAGTACATCGCTTCGAAAGACGACGCTGACGCTCACGTTGTCGCGGGCCAGCTCGTGTCTGTTAAGTCTGTTACCAATTCCAACGAGCTTCCTGAGTATGTTAAATTTACGTCCAGTAGTGATGAAAGCAACAAGGGAATGATTGAGGTCAAGGGCCTTGATGCTGGCTCCTATACGGTGACCGAGATTGCTACCCCCGACTCCAATTATAAAACTACGGCCGACCCCTTCACCTTTACCATCAGCCCGATCTATAACGACTCGAAGACGAAGGTGAAGACCCTTGAGGCAAAGGTGGCTGAGGCAGACGAGAAGCGCACCGACATCGCCTTCGGCAAGCTTGACGGTAATGCCGGCGACAATGCTCTTCATGGTACAGACGGCACCGGCACCAACGCCGCTGCCGGCGAGGTCACCATCAACGTCGGCAACACCAAGTCCGTCGGCCTCCCCCTCACCGGTCTTAACGGTGTGACCTTCACTTGGATTGCTGGTGGCGCGGTGCTGTGCATCGGCGTGGCGCACCTCATCCGCAGCCGTAAGCAGGCTGAGGAGTCCGAGCAGGAGTAACGCTCACTCACCCATCCCTTTGGCAGGTGGGATGTGATGGCCATGAGACTTGCGGACACTTTTCTCGTCCATTGACGTTCTTGCTTTGCCATTCTCTTTTCGGGGCAGACTCCGCACTGGAGTTTGCCCCGTTCTATTTGGACAACACAGGCAGCCTCCACCGTCCGGTGCGGACTCATCCGTCATCGCGTTTCTTGACTCGTATGAGGTTCGGTTTAAGGTCCGTAGGCGCACGCGCGGTGCGGACGG
>CATWBO010000027.1 GCA_958349055.1 uncultured bacterium | reverse complement strand
CCGTACGCTTGACTTGAAGAAGGGGGAGGCCTCGCGGCCTCCCCCTTTTTTGCGTCAAGACTTTAGTCTGCTGGGCGCGCAGCGGCCAGCTTCAACCCACCCGCTATGCGGGTGGAGACAAACGGCTTTACAAAGCCACCCCTCCGACCGATATTGACGATTGTTCAGGCCGTCAGGAATTCGAGTCGAAGGGGTGGTCGCCATGGCCCAGAAGGCCTACAGCCTTTCCCACACGAAGTGGATGTGCAAGTACCACATCGTGTTCACGCCGAAGTATAGGCGCAAAGTCATCTACAACCAAATCAGGAGCGACATAGGGGAGATCCTCAGGAAGCTGTGCGAGTACAAGGGGATCGAGATAATCGAGGGGCACCTGATGCCCGACCACGTGCACGTGCTGCTGGCGATCCCGCCGAAGTACGGCGTCGCGAGCGTCATGGGCTACCTGAAGGGGAAGAGCTCGCTGATGATATTCGACAGGCACGCCAACCTGAAGTACAAGTTCGGCAACAGGAAGTTCTGGGCGGAGGGCTACTACGTGTCCACCGTCGGCCTGAACGAGGCGACGATCGCGAAGTACATCAGGGAGCAGGAGTCCCACGACATCGCGCTGGACAAGCTGAGCGTGAAGGAGTACGAGGACCCCTTCAGGAGGGGGTGATCCCGCCGGTTTGACCGGCGCGCCACGGGTCAAGATGCACTAGGCCTGGACGAAGTCCGGGCCCGCGCCTTTAGACGCGAGCCCGGGGCCCGTGGGTTATACCCTAAGAGCAAACCACCCTTTTTAAGGGTGGTTCTGATTTTACGGGCTTTTGTCTCACATAGTAGCTGTGTTTTATAACCCTCGTTTGTCGCATCTTCTGTGAACGGGCTACAATAACTTAGTCTGTGCGATATGGAGGTGAACATGGCTGAAGCTGGTATCGGCGTTGATATCGTCGAGATTTCCAGTATGAAATCAATCCTTGAAAAGACGCCGTCGTTTGCTCGGCGTGTGTTTACCGAAGAAGAGTGCGCATATTGCGATGCATCATCGCGTCCTGCAGCGCACTACGCAAGTCGTTTTGCTTCTCGTGAAGCGGTTCTCAAAGCTCTTGGTACGGGCTTTAGCCAGGGTGTCGGCCGCAAGGACGTCTCGGTAACGCGCGATAAGCTCGGAAAGCCTAAGGCGTTACTTTCGGGTCGGGCGCTCGAGATTGCTCAAGAGCTTGGTGTTGTTGAGGTCGCGCTTTCCATTACGCTGACGGGAGATTTGGCCGTCGCGAATGCCATTGCCATTACCGAAGATGCTCGCCCGAAGCCTAAAGAGGAAAAGGTGAGCACCAAGGAGCGCGTTGCACAAACATTTAAAGAGGCTCGCTCGGTTTTGGATGAGCTAGAGCAGCTTCAAAATTCAGCTTTGACGGAGCACCTGGGCGATGCTTCGCAAGATACGCTAGGAGCATAGATGAAACCGGTTTTGAGTACCGAGGAAGTCGTACGCCTCGAGGATATTATCGAACGCGAGGGAACTTCGAAGGCTGAGCTTATGGAGCTGGCGGGTGAGTTTGCCGCCAACGAGGTCTTGAAGCTCAATCCCGATCGGGTTCTCGTTCTGGTCGGTTTTGGTAATAATGGCGGCGACGGTTGGGTTGCCGCCGATATCCTGAGCCACAAGGGTGTGGACGTGGATATCGTTTCTCCGGTTGAGCCGGATGAGATTCCTGCTGCTCTGGCACGTCATGTTGCTCGTCGAACTGCCGGTCGCGATGTGCACGTTTGCGTCGGTCCCTCGCGTGACGAACTCGAGGTTTTGATCGATAAGGCCGATGTTGTTGTCGATGCCATTTTTGGTACCGGTTTCCACGGGAATCTGCGTGCGCCGTTCTCCATTTGGATTCCTACGGTCAATGAATGCGCCGATTGTGTCGTATCCATTGATGTCCCCTCGGGCCTGAATGCCGAGACGGGCGTTGTTGATGACGACTGCATTCGTGCCGAGCGCACGGTGACGATGATTGCGCCCAAGATTGGCCTGTATAGCGCTGATGGCCCTGAGTATGCTGGCGATTTGATCTGCGGCAATCTTTACGACCGTCTTGACGAAGTCATCGATGATGTTGACCACGCCGCCGAGATTGTCGAGCCCGGTGACTTAGTTGATTACTTTGCTCCGCTACCATCGAATATCGATAAGTATTCCCGTGGCTCTGTGCTTATTGTCGCCGGATCTGCGCAATATCCTGGTGCTGCCATTATGGCGGCCAAGTCTGCAGCTCGCGCGGGTGCTGGTTACGTGGCAGTCGCGGCTCCTGACGCCTGTGCCAATCTCATTCGCATGGCACTTCCTTCGATTCCCGTCTTTGCTATTCCGTCTGATTCGCGCGGCTCCTTTGGCGCCGCTGCGCGCATGACGGTGTGCGAGATCGCAAAGAAGTACAGCTGCGTGCTGTGCGGTCCCGGTATGACGACGTCTGCCGGCGCTATGCAGGTGGTTTCGGGCTTGCTCGAGCTTGATGTACCGCTAATTTTGGACGCCGATGCACTCAACTGTCTTGCTAAGATTGCCATTGACGGTATTGATAGTAACCCCGAGATGTATCGTCGCGAGCAGCCGTTGGTTATGACGCCGCACTATCGTGAGCTTTCGCGTCTGGTTGCCGGTGACGAGGTGAACGACCTTGGTACCGCGATTGCGGCCGCGCAGAAGGTTGTCTGGGCTGCAGGCTCCGACAATCTGGTGGTCATTGCCAAGGGGCCGACGACGGCTATCTGTGGCGTTGAGCGTGTGCTGCTGCCGCTCTCGGGTCCGGCTTCTCTGGCAACTGCCGGTTCGGGTGATGTCCTCGCGGGTATTTTGGCCGGCACGCTTGCCACCATGCGCGACGAGATGGATCGTTGGGAGTTGCTGTATTCGTACGCCGTCGCACTTCACAGCTACGCCGGTTTTGCCGCGGCGACGGAGTATGGTGAGAAGAGCGTCATCGCGACCGATCTTATCGACTTGATCGGTCCTGCCATGGAACTGGCGGCAAAGGATGCGCTCGAAGATCTGGGAATCATGGACGAAGGGTCGGATGACTAATCATGAATAAAGCCGATTTGACGCGCTGGTCCTGGGTCGAGATCGACCGCGGGGCGCTCCGTCGCAACACGAGGGCCTATAAGAACTTGCTGAATCCACGTCAGCGCCTGTGCTGCGTGGTCAAGGCCGATGCTTATGGTCATGGAGCTGTTGAGTGCGCCAAGATCATGTATTCGGCCGGAGCAGACATGTTTGCTGTGGCGACGGTTAACGAGGGCGTTGGGCTCCGTCAGGGCGGGATTACTAAGCCCATTCTGATTCTAAGCGAGCCGCCCATCGAGGCTATTCCTGCATTGCTCGAGTTCGATATCATGCCCTCGGTCTATACGTCTGACTTTGCTCTTGCGTATGGCGAATGCGCCGTCGCGGCGGGCAAAGTGGGCAAGTACCATCTTGCCATCGAGACGGGCATGAATCGTATCGGCGTTCACTACACACAGGTGCTCGACTTTGTACGCGGCATCAGTTTCCATCGCGGCATCCAGTGCGACGGCGTATTTACGCACTTTGCCACGGCCGATGAACCTTCGGGTTGGGACTACAAGCTGCAGTGCCAGCGTTTTGCCGAGGCCGTTCAGGCCATTAAGGACGCAGGTTTTGAATGCGGTATCGTGCATTGTGCCAATACGCCGTCCTCGATGCTCGATTCTTCAATGCACTTTGACATGATTCGTGCCGGCATCGGTTTGTATGGTCTGCAGCCATGTGAGCTGAGTGGTCGCGTGATGCAGCTTGATCCCGTCATGAGCGTCCACGCGCGTGTGACGCGTGTGGCGCATCCTGCGATGGGCGAGGGCGTGGGCTACGGCTTTACCTACCGCGTACCGCGCACGCGCGTTCAGATCTGCACCCTTCCGATCGGTTATGCCGATGGCCTTTCGCGTACGCTTTCCAATCGTATGGACGTGCTGTATCGCGGCGAGCGTGTGCGTCAGGTGGGCAATATCTGCATGGACCAGTTTATGGTCGCCATTCAGTCCAACCCGGCGCATGAGATTCCCGAGGCCGAGTATGGTGACGAGATGATCATTGTCGGCCGCGATGGAGATGCCGAGATTACCATGGACGAGATGGCGCGCCTACGCGGCACGATTAACTACGAGGTCGCTTGCGGCTTTGGTATGCGTCTCGACAAGGTCTACGTGTAGGAGTCGCTATGGGCGTCATGCACATCCCCGGCCATAGCCATCAGGCGCCGCGTGAGGTCGCACTCGAGGAGATCGAGGCCGTTCTGGGCGATTGTCACCTTTGCCAGCTTTACCAGTCGCGCCATAACATCGTGTTTGGCGTGGGAAACCCCCACGCTCGCGTGATGTTTATTGGCGAGGCGCCGGGCCGCAATGAGGATTTGCAGGGCGAGCCCTTTGTGGGGGCGGCAGGCGAGGACCTCAACGGCATTTTGTCGCTGGCGGGGCTCAAACGCGAAGACGTCTACATTGCCAACGTGCTTAAGTGCCGCCCGCCGGGAAACCGCAATCCGCGTCCCGAGGAAGTGCTGGCTTGCTCGCCGTTTTTGCGTGAGCAGATTCGAAGCATCTGGCCTGATATTATCGTGACGCTCGGCAATCCCGCGACGCACTTTGTGCTTAAGACCGAGATCGGCATTACTAAGCTGCGCGGCAGGTTCCACCAGATGGGGCATTTTGTAGTAATGCCCACGTTCCATCCGGCAGCAGCGCTGCGCAATCCGGCGTGGCAGGAGCTGCTGGAGGAAGACTTTAAGATGCTGGGCGACTATCTGGAGCGACATCCCGCGCCAGAGGACGCCTCGGAATAATAAGGAGCATATATGTCCCTGGAGCGCCTGGGGGTAGGTACTTACAAAACGACTTGCGCTGCCGATACGGAGTACTTTGGCGAGCTAATTGCACCGTGTCTTGAGGACGGCGATGTGCTCATCCTGACCGGTGGCCTGGGAGTGGGCAAAACTCACTTTACCAAGGGCGTCTCGCGCGGGCTGGGCGATGGGCATATGGTTACGAGCCCTACGTTCGCGCTCATGGCCGTTCACGATCAAGGTCGTATTCCGCTGTTTCACTTTGATCTATACCGCCTGGAGCATGCCAACGAGCTCGAGGATACGGGCATTTTCGATGTGCTGGGCTATGAGGGTGCTTGCCTGCTGGAATGGGGCGAACAATTCCAGGACGAGCTGACGGATGAGTATCTTTCGGTGACGCTCAAGCGTGATGAGGGCGACAGCGATGTGCGAATGATAACGCTCGAGGCGCACGGTGACCGCGCAATGGAGCTTTCCCATTTGATTGATAAGGCTGTACAAGATGAGCTTGCATAACGACAACGCGCTGGTGATGGCGCTCGATACCTCGACCGACATGCTTGCCTGCGCGGCAAGCTGGATTGATGGGCAGACGGGCGAGACGAAGCTCGTGAGTGGCGACCACATGTGTCGCCGTCACGCCAACGTTGAGCTCGTGAATACCGTCGATGGCGTGCTGACTCAAGCCGGTCTGGATCGCAGCGATGTTGGTTGCTACGTGGTCGGCCGCGGCCCGGGGTCGTTTACGGGTGTGCGCATCGGCATCTCCACCGCAAAAGGCCTCGCGCGTGGTGCCAATGTTCCGCTGCTGGGCGTGTCGACGCTCGATGCTTGCGCTTGGACGGCGTGGAAGGCTGGCGTGCGCGGCAAGCTTGGTATCTTGGCCGATGCTATGCGCGGTGAGGTATATCCGGCGCTGTATATGCTGGTCGATGAGGGTCCCGAGCGTCAATTTGAGCGCGAGCACGTGGTCAAGGCCGCCGTGGCGCTCGATGAGTGGCGCCAAGCAGCGGACTGGGACCAGGTTCAACTGACCGGTGACGGTCTTGTGCGCTATGGCAAGCTGCTGGGTGAGGACGAGACCGCCCGCTGCGTGGAGCGCGATCTGTGGTGGCCTTCGGGCGAGGGCTTGCTGCTCGCGCACGCTGCGGGTGACGGCGATCCGGCCCGCGTCCTGCCGATTTACACGCGCCTTTCGGATGCCGAGGAAAACGAGCGCAAGCGTCTTGGTCTTGCCGAGAGTGCGCACAGCGAAATTACGGGCGTTGCCGATGAGCTCGCCGGTCGTCATCTGCAGTTCCGTCCCATGGGCGCGGCGGATGCCGAGGGCGCGAGCGCGCTGGAGGCTACTTGCTTTGAAGGTGCCGGACACGAGGCGTGGACGCCGGGCATGTTCCTGTCCGAACTGGGCGAGGACGTCGCTGCGCCGCGTAGTTGGTGGGTGGCACACGACGACGGCAAGCTGCTGGGCCTTGCCGGTGGTATGGTCGTGGACGGTGATGTGCAGATTCTGGATGTCGCCGTCGACCCGGCACATCGCCGTGAGGGCATTGCCCGCAAGCTGCTGTCGCATGTGAGCTATGATGCCCAGATGCTCGGCTGCACCACGGCTTCGCTCGAGGTCGAGGACGGCAACGAGGGAGCGATCGCGCTTTATAACGCTCTGGGCTTTACCGAGGCAGGACGGCGCCGCGGCTACTATGGTGCCGGCAAGGATGCCATCGTCATGACGGCTCCGCTGCCCCTGGTGCTTCCGGTCGACAATGCTTCGCCCGAGCCGACGGCGGCAGAGCAGCGCGTATGGCCGCTGCCTGCGCCTGGGCGCTCCGAGGGGGAGCGTGCCGAAATTGAGCGCCGCCGCCTAGTGCTCGCTATCGAGAGTTCCTGCGACGAGACGGCCGTGGCGATTATCGATGCGGATGGCAATATGCTGGCCAACCAGGTGTCGACACAGATTGATTTTCATGCCCGCTTTGGCGGCGTGGTGCCCGAGATCGCCTCGCGCAAACACGTTGAGGTGATTGTGAGTGTCGTGGATGCGGCGCTCGAGGATGCCGCAGCATCGCTGGGCCTTACGGGCGGAGCCATTGCACCAAGTGAGCTTGCCGCCGTGGGTGTGACGCAGGGTCCGGGCCTGGTGGGCGCGCTCGTGGTGGGCGTTGCCTTTGCCAAAGGCTTTGCCTACGCTGCCGGTAAGCCGCTCGTATGCGTCAACCATCTGGAGGGGCACCTGTTTGCCAACCTGCTGGCGCAGCCCGATCTCAGGCCGCCGTTTATCTTCACGCTCGTCTCGGGCGGTCATACCATGCTCGTGCACGTGAAGGCATGGGGCGACTACGAGGTACTTGGTGAGACACTCGACGATGCTGTGGGCGAGGCCTTCGACAAGGTAGCCAAGGCGTTGGGTCTGGGCTATCCCGGTGGCCCCATCATCTCCAAGCTGGCCGAGACGGGCAATCCCCGCGCGATCGATTTTCCTCGCGCGCTTAACAGCAGGGGAGACTATCGTTTCTCGCTTTCGGGCCTCAAGACGGCGGTGACGCTCTACATCGAGCAGGAGACCAAGGCCGGGCGCACGATTCACCTGCCCGATCTGGCGGCTTCGTTTGAGGCAGCTGTCTTTGACGTGCAGTACAAGAAGGCCAAAAACGCACTGCACGCTACCGGATGCAAGGAATACTGCATCGGTGGCGGCGTCTCGGCCAACCCGCATCTGCGCGAGATG
Organism: uncultured bacterium; assembly: GCA_958349055.1. Lineage (GTDB taxonomy): Bacteria > Actinomycetota > Coriobacteriia > Coriobacteriales > Coriobacteriaceae > Collinsella. The sequence goes on along the minus strand of CATWBO010000027.1, from coordinate 28,804 downwards.
ATGATCAAGAAGCTTGGGCGTCAGGGGATCCGCGTAACGGTGCCGCCCTTGTCTGCCTGTACCGATAACGCAGCCATGATCGCGGAGGTCGCCCGCCGTAAATTCGACCGAGGTGAAATCTCGCCGTTCGACGTCGATGCCGATCCGAACATGACGCTGTAGCTGGTACGGCGCGGTCCCCGGCCGGAGGGGCCGGATATAAGGTTTCCTGCTCTACAGTCCTGCGCAAGACGAAGGCCACATTAAGTGGCCTTCTTTGCGTGCGGAACTCGCGATAAACCTTATATCCGGCCCCTCCGGCCGGGGACCTTTCTGTATCGATATAGCTTCTGAGCTGGTTTGGCGTCGACAACGTCCAGCAAGGTTAACAAGCCAGTGTCGAATTTCCGGCGTTCTTTAGCTGAAAGAAAAAGTTGGTGTGCGGAGCTTTGCTCCGCACATTTGGGATGGGAGCCCCCGCGGCCCTCAGGGGTATCTCTCATGCAAAAACAATTGTTGGGTAAAGTCCGAGGTCAGTGGCGTTTTATACCGAGAAATTCAAAAAAAGTTGAAAATTCATTACATATTTGCGTTGACTTTAGGTAACTAAAGTTTCATACTCCTTTTCAACCACTGGGGGATGTGAACACGCACGGATCGTTCGCATCATGATTGAAGAGGATTTCTTAGACATGTTCACGCATCAGCTAAACATTATCAGCGTAGTAATTATCTGATGCGGGTTAGCACATACAGCTAGCCCGTACGATAACGGGCGGCTGATGAAGATGAGGGCCGTCGAGCGCAACCGACGGCCCTCATTTTTTATGTCTAGGAAGTTCTTTTTAGAGGAGGAAATGTAATGAACGGAGTTTTGCTCATGGTTGTGGCCGCGGCGGTGCTCGCCTGCGGCTATCTGGGCTACGGCCGCTGGCTGGCCAACAAGTGGGGCGTTGACAAAGAGGCCCTCACGCCGGCCAAGCGCATGAAGGACGGCAAGAGCTTCTCGCCCGTCTCCGCGTTTACCGCGTTCTCGCACCAGTTCAGCTCGATCTGCGGTGCTGGCCCTGTCACGGGTACGATCGTCGCCATGGCCTTTGGCTGGCTGCCCGTTGTGCTCTGGGTCCTCGTCGGCGGCATCTTCTTTGGCGCCGTCCACGACTTTGGTGCTCTGTACGCTTCGATGAAGAACAATGGCAAGTCGCTCGCTCAGCTCATCGAGAAGTACATCGGCAAGACCGGTCGTCGCCTGTTCCTGCTGTTCTGCTGGCTGTTCTGCATCATCGTCATCGCCGCCTTCACTGACATGGTCTGCAAGACGTTCATGTTCACCCCGGCCGTTGACGCTTCTGGCGCCGCTACCGGTGCCATCGACTTCACCAAGTCCTATGCCGCTGGCTGCGCTGGCACCATCTCCATCCTGTTCACCTTCGTCGCTATCGCCTTTGGTTGGGCCCAGAAGAAGTTCAACCTCACCGGTGCCGCCGAGTTCGTCACCGGCGTGGTCCTCATGGTTCTCATGTTCGCCGTCGGTATGCAGTTCCCGGTCTACCTGGATAAGTTCCAGTGGTTCGCCGTCGTCATGGTCTACCTGGTCTTCGCTGGCGCTATGCCCATCCAGATGCTCAAGACCCCGCGTGACTACCTCACTTCCATCATGATGATCGTCATGATCGTTTGCGCTGTCCTCGGCATCGTCGTCCTGGGCGTCAACGGCCAGGCCACCATCACCGCTCCGGTCTTCACCGGCTTCTCCACTGCCTCCGGCATGATGTTCCCGGTCCTGTTTGTCTCCGTTGCCTGCGGTGCTCTCTCCGGTTTCCACAGCCTCGTTTCTTCCGGCACCTCCTCCAAGCAGGTCGAGAAGGAGCAGGACGCCGTCAAGGTCGGTTATGGCGCCATGATCGTCGAGTCCTTCGTCGGCATCCTTGCCATCATCGTCGCCGGCATCATGTTCTCCGACATGAACACCGCCGGTACTGGCGCCCTCAACGCCGGTGTCGCTTCCACCCCGTTCCAGATCTTCGCCGCTGGCATTTCCCGCGGTATGCAGGCCTTCGGTGTTAACGGCACGCTTGCAACCGTCTTCATGACCATGAACGTTTCCGCTCTGGCCCTGACCTCGCTCGACGCCGTCGCCCGCATCGCCCGCACCTCGTTCTCCGAGTTCTTTGCCCAGACCAACGATGCCCTGGCCATCGAGTCCAAGGCCGGCTACATGAAGGTCCTCGGCAACCCCTGGTTCGCCACGGTCGTCACCCTGCTTCCCGGTCTCGCCCTTGCCTTTGGTGGCTATGCCAACATCTGGCCGCTCTTTGGTGCTTCCAACCAGCTGCTCGGTGGTATGACCATGATCACCCTCGCCGTGTTCTGCAAGTGCACCGGCCGCAAGGGTTGGATGCTCTACGTGCCCGTCGCCTTCCTGCTCTGCTGCACCTTCACCTCGCTGGTCCAGAGCGCCATGGGCTGCATGACCGCTGTCCAGGCTTACGGCTTCTTCGGCACCATCCCGGCTACCGCCACCACGGCCGCCGTCTCCGTCGCCGCCACCAAGGGCCTGCAGCTCGTTTTCGCCGTCCTGCTGATGGTCCTGGGCCTCATCGTCGCCGTCAACTGCCTCAAGGAGTTCTTCGGCAAGGAAGCCGGCTCCATGCCTGACGAGGAGCCCGAGTGGTCCGAGATGGGCAAGGCCGAGTACGGTCGCGCCGCTGCCGCTGAAGCTCCTGCCGACGCCGAGGCCGCCAAGGCCTAGTCGGTCGGACGGGTTGAATCTCCCATCTATTTGACTCGGAAAGACCGGGTCCGCAATCAAGCGGACCCGGTCTTTTTTCTTGTGAGAACAGGTGGTGCAAGGGCGTTCTCGCAGATGTTTTGCGTGGATAGGCTCGTGCGTTGTACCATATGGACGTATATGTGTGCATATGAAAGGGGCCCCGTGGCCAAGACGGTATATTCCGATAATCAAAACAATGTCGATGCTCTGGCTGAGCGCCTGAGCAGCCAGACGTCGCTTTCTGCTGAGCGTGCCAAGCTGGTTGCCTACGATCTGCTTTGCCGCAAGGCGCTCAAGATTAAGTCGAGTGCGCTGGCGCAGATTTTCCGCTCCGTCGATAAGGAATGCGACACCAAGGCGATGCGCGATGAACTTATCGAGGCAAATATCGTGACCAAGATCGAGGGTAGCGGCATTAACGGGCGCCCGGCGTTCTATACCATCAATGTCGAGATCCGCGATGCCCAGGAGCAGCCTGCCGAGTCCGTCGAAGATTTTGTCGTCGAGGATTCCGCTGACGTGCCTGCTGTGGAAGAAGTTGCTCCGCGTGAGCATGTCGATACCGATGAGTTGCTCGATGAGAACGTCGTGCGCGCCTTTACGGCCAAGGCAGGACGCGGCGGTTTTGGCGGGGGTGGCAAGCGCGATGCGCAGCGCCGCGCCCAGCAGGAGCGCTTCCGTCGCGCCGTTGCTCAAAAGGGTGAGACGGATGCCGAGGCTGTTGAGAACGAGGTTGCTGCCGAGTCGCAGAAGCCCGCGAAGGAGCAAAAGCCCGTGGAGGCCCAAGAGCCCAAGCGTCGTCGCGGTGCTCACTTTAAGGCCGCGCAGCAGGATGTCGCGCGTGAGGTTGAAGAGCCTTCCGAGGTTGCAGACGATGTTGAGGAGTCTGCCAAGAGGGCTCCGGGTTCGTGTCGTCCCGGCCGCGGTTTTGCGGGACGCGCGTATCCCGTAAAGCGTCAGGAGAAGGGCGAGCCGGCTTCGACCGCTCAGGCCGAGAAGGCCGAACAAACCGAGAAAACCGTTGAGCCGGCGACTCGCGAGCAGCAACCTTCCGAGTCGCAGCCTGCGGCTGACACTGAGGTCAAAGCTCAACAGACCGCTGATAAGCAGGCGGGGGAGAGCGCCTCAGGCAAGCCCCGCCGTCGTCGTCACCGCGGCGGTCGTGGCTCAAATGCCGAGGCCGCGGCCGAGAAGGCAGCGACACAAAACGGAGATGAGAAGGCCGAGACTCCGGTGGATCAGGTCAAGCGCCAGCCGGCGAAGGAGGCCAAGTCCGATCGTCCGCAAAAGCGCTCGTCTGCGCCCAAGCAGGAACGTAATACCCGGGCAGATTCCAAGCGTAAGCCTCATGCACAGGCTGGGCCTGCCGCAGCAGATACTGCTGCCCAGCAGCCCGAGTCGGCCGTCCACGGCGAGGTGTCGGCGTTTGCCCTTGCCCGCGTTTTGGGCAGGCAGCTGCTCAAAGTTGTCCCTACGCCTACGGCGCTCTCTAAGATCAAGGAGCAGCAGACTCAAATTGTTAAGGTCGAGGGCAAGGACGGCAAAAAGGCGCCGCAGCGCACCCAGCACAACGAGATGTCCAACCGCAAGATTGCCGAGGAGATTGCAATCATCCAGGCTTGGATCGAGCAGAACCGAGGTGCCGATACGCCGGTTGCTTCGCGTCGCCAGCGCGCCTACCAGATTTTTAACGATGAGAAGGCCTTTGACGGCAAGCACGGCGAGCGCCTAATTCGGCGTATGACCGAAAAGGGCATCAGCATGCAGGCGATTAAGGTCGCCCCCAACCGCCCCGTGCACTTTACGGGTTTCTTTACGCTAGGCGCCGACAAGCCGTTCATTATGGTTGAGAACCTGGATACCTACGACGAGATCGTCAAGCTGCTGCGTGGCCGCAAGCACGCCAAGCTCTTTGGCATCAAGGTGGGCGGCGTGATTTTTGGCGGCGGATGCAAGGCGAGCGTCTCGCATGCCCTGGACGATTATCTGGCCGAGATCGGCTATCGCTTTAACTACGTCTACTACGTGGGCGATATCGACCGCGAGGGCGCGCGCATCGTCGAGCAGGCTCGCAATGCCAATGTGGTTGAGATTCGCCTGCATGCCGGCATGTACCGCGCCATGCTCGCCGAGCACAAGCGTCGCGTGAAGGCCGGCGGAGAGTGCGAGCCCGCGGCTGCCAACCAGGGCGTGCCGCAGAACTTGGCGGCGACGATCAAGGATCTGCCCATGGTCACGCGTGTGCAGTTCCGCAACGTGCTACGTGAAGGCGGGCGCATTCCGCAGGAGATTCTGATGACCGCCGACTATCGGGATGGAGACTCGGGAAGCTTCGACCGCATGCTGAACAACTAAATTCCGCCGTTCTACCGAACGGCGGACTTCTTGACGCTGCGAGGGGCCCTGGCACGGCAATCTGACGTTCAACTTCGGCGGCGCGACCAGAAGGTCGGCGCCGCCTTGTTTCACGTCACCTTGCCATACCGGGACCCCTCTCGCTGTCACGTCCAAAACATCAAGGCACGTGGCCTTCTTTGCGTGCGGAACTCGCGATAAACCTAAGCCAGTGTCCCCGCTCTCCCGGGGCCGGCGGTGGCTTGGTTGTTGCATGCGGCTCGCTTTTCGGAACGGGGCTGATAGGCGTGCCTCAAAAAAATCTACCCCAGTCGCTGTGTAGGGTGTCTATAAAGAGCCGTGGCCAAAAAACATCAAATATGAGTACTGATATTCTTTTAGTAGCAGTAATTTTGACCACATTTAAGGTGATTTGACGTGTCGATCGAGCAGATAAGCTGCCGTATCTCTTCAAGTGTTCATTAAAGGAAGACCTTGATGCGAATAAATCTCATTAAGATCTTCTTTTATTAACGAAAATAATGTAGCTACAACGGTAACAGTACTCATATTTGCCGTTTTTTGGCCACAGTCCTTCGGAGGGTCCTCGAAAATAGTCCCGAGCCGGCACTTTAGGAACGTCCCTAAGTGCCGACACCGCGTCTGCCTGCGGCGGCCGCGCGCCGCTGCGTCGCTCCGCATCCTTGCGGGTTCGGATCCCTCCGCTTGGCGGCGTTGGCTCGATTTGCTTGACGTGAGGGGCTCTTGGCTGATGTGGGACGGAGGGGTTCCGCGTCCGCCTGGTCGGCGGCCGCGCCCCGCTGCGTCGCTTCGCTCCTTGCGTGCTGCGCTGGAAAACGCTTCGCGTTTCCTCAGCTCCGCACCCTTGCGGGTTCGAATTCCTCCGCTTGCCCACAAGAAAGCGCCCTGGGCCGTTATGGGCTTAGGGCGCTCAGTTTTAATGGCTGGGACGGAGGGATTCGAACCCCCAACAGCCGGCACCAAAAACCGGAGTTCTACCGTTGAACTACGTCCCAATGTGTGGTGTTGCCCAAAAGCAACTCGTCTAGTTTACCTAATCTGCGAGGGCATCGCAAACGCCGTCGAGTAGGCGTACGGCGAGCGTCTGCGCGTCGCTGGCCGTGAAGGTGCCGTTGTAGCGCGTCATGCCCGTGAGCTCAATGCGAATGCGAGCCGGCTTCTGCTGCGCGGCGACATTGGCGGTGCGGATGCGCTGGGCCAGGTTGTGGCACTCGGCGAGGGCAATCGTGGCGCGTGGCGCGGCGTCGGCGGGCAGCTCGTCGCTTGCGATCTCGAGCACCAGGTCAACGTCGGTTGGGACCTCGGAGTCGCAGAGCATCATGCCGCTGTTGTCGGTCGTTGCCGTGGCGATATTCCACATGCGCGACGCAACACTGCGTGCGATGGGGTCCTCGCCGATAACGGCAATCTGGAAGCGCTCGAGCACGTTGGCGGCGCGAGCAAAACCGATGCGGGACTCGGCTTCGGTGACCGAGGGCTTGCCCTCCCACACATGGTGCAGGCGGTTGATGTAGGCGTAGGTATCCTGGAACGCCATGCCGTCGGCAAACAGGCCGACGTTTTCCTGGAACTGCTGCAGAGCCGCCTCGGTGTGCGGACCAAAATAGCCATCGTCCTCGCCGCAGGCAAAACCCAGCACGTTCAGAGCGCGCTGCAGCGCCTGCACGTCGGCACCGTGGAAATTGGGCATGCGCAGGTAGAGGGTGCGGTCGCCCAGTTTATACGAGGCGTCGACCAGGGCGCTCCAGCAGGGAATATCGACGGCATGGCCGGCAGCAAGACCGCTGTCGAGCCTAAAAGTGCTAACAGCCTGCTCAGTGGCGGTGCCAAAACGCTTGTCAGCGACCTCGGCGGCATCGATTGTATAGCCGAGCTGCAGGAGACGGGACTGAACGTCCTCGACAGCTGCTCCTTGCATGCCCGTTGTAATAGGTTCCATGAACGAACCCCTTTCGGCGTACCATTCGTACTATTTGAGCGTATGTCGGACAGACAACGCAAAGGGATGCATAAACATGCACTCAACAGTGTAGCAACTTGTACCCAAAAACGCTGCTGACAGGTTTAATAACCCCCGCTAGTTGAGGCGCTCCACAAAGAAATCTGCCATGGAGAGGAACAGCTCGCGTGCGTGCGGGTCGAGCTGGACGTCCTCGATGGCGGCCTTAGCCTTGGCGGTCAGGTCGAGCGCGTAGGTGTGGGCGAAATCGATGGAGCCGGTTTCCTGGAAGATCTCCACGGCGCGCGTAAGCTGCGCGGGGTCCTCGGTGCCCGAGGATAGGATCGCCTCGACCTCGTCGTGGTAGCGCTCATCGGACAGGGCGTGCACGGCAACGAGCGTGCGCTTGCCCTCGGTGATATCGGTGCGGAAGTCCTTGTTGGCGGCCTCCTTGGTGCCGACCAAGTTGAGCAGGTCGTCCTGAATCTGAAAGGCAAGGCCCGTGTGCAGGCCAAAGGTGCGCAGCGCTTCGATTTGCCCCTCGTTGCCGCCGCCGATAATGGCTCCGGCGGCAAGCGGCGTCGCTCCGCTGTAAAACGCGGTCTTGTGGGTTGCCATATCCAAGTAATCGTCGACCGAGATGTCAAAGCGCCCGTCGCGGACCCAGCCCAGGTCGAGTGCCTGGCCCTCGATGGTGCGGACGATCATCTCGGTGAGCTCGTGGAGTACGCGCAACTTTACGTTGGGCTCGAGCGTGGGGTCGTCGAGGACCGTCTTGGTGACCATGGTGAGCGCCAGGTCGCCGCAGTTGATGGCAAGACCCGTGCCCTCGGTAAGGTGCATGCAGGGCTTGCCGCGACGAAGTTGTCCGTTGTCGGCGATGTCGTCGTGGATGAGCGCGCCCGACTGGAAGTGCTCGATGGCCGCCGCGGCGCTGCGGGCGCTCTCAAAGCTGCCGCCTACCGCGGTGGCGGCGAGCATGCAGATGAGCGGGCGGTGGCGCTTGCCGGCGTTGGCAGTAAATGCCGAGAGCGGGGCGTACAGGTAGCGCTCGATATCGGCGGAAGTTGCCTGTCCGTCAAAGAACGTGGCCAGATAGTCGTTGATCTGGTCAAAGTGCTGGGCTAAAAAGCTGGTAAACGGACTGGACACGGGTTCTCGCATTCTTTCTTAGGTTGCATCGTTGCATTATGCAGACAACATATTGCCACATTGGGACATCGCGCGCGGCGGTCGAAGGCGATTGGGGCGCGCCGTCCTCAAATGCAGTTAAGGGGCTCGGCTAGATAAGCCCAAAGTGCTCGAGCGCGGTGACGACGCCATCGTGGTCGATGCTGTCGGTTACATAGTCGGCCTTTTCCTTAAGGAAGTCCGGCGCGTTGCCCATGGCGATGCCGACATCGACCGTTTCCATAAGGGCGACATCGTTGCTTGCGTCGCCAATGCCGTATACGGTGCCGTGGTCGGAGCCCAGGGCGCCAAGTATGGCTTGGATGCCGGCTCGTTTGGTGCACTCGCGGGGTGAGATCTCCGTGACGTCGAGCTCGAGCTTGTTAAAGCAGAGCATTGGCTCGAGTACTTCATCCTGGGCGATGCGGCTGGCAAGTGCCGTGGACATAAGGATCTTGTAGGCGCTGTAATGGTCGAGTTGCGAGACGGCATCGCCCGCGATGCGTGCGTATCCTTCAGCCTCGGGCGCATCTGCGCTCATGCGAACAACGCGATTGAGGCCCTCAAAGCGAATTACCTCTCCCGATTGCTCAAGATAGGGGGCGAGGCGCTGTAGCAGACCAGGGTTTATGGCTGCATTTCGAACAATGTGTCCCTCGAGTTCGGCGTAACCGCCCGCGAGACACACGACGCCCGCCCACGGCAGCTCGAGCAATTTGGGGTGGATGCAACTGAGGGTACGCCCTGTGCAGATAAAGGCCATGTTGCCCCTGGCGACAAAATCGCGAATGGCCTGTGAGACCGCCTCGTTGGGATAGGGGGAAAGATCGCGTTCGTCCTCGGGAAGCTCCTGAGCCACGCGTGGGTCTTGCCAGGCGAGCGTTCCGTCGATATCGAAGAAGCAGATGTCGCCGTGCTTTTGAGCCGCGCTGGCAGCAGGGGAGGTCGAGGTGGCGGGCGCAAATCCCGGCTCGAGGCCCATGATCTGGTCAAAATGCTCTTTAACGCGGGGAACGGAGATACCGATAATCACCTGGGCGGTTTTGCCCGTAATGATGAGGCCCTTGGCGCCCACCGCGACAAACGACGCATTATCTGCAACGATGGAAGGGTCTGCGACCTCGACGCGCAGGCGCGTGGCGCAGTTGGTTGCGCCCACGATATTGCCAACGCCACCTAAAAGCTGAATTACCCGCTCAGCGAGGACGTGATCTTGATCGGATTGAATACTGACCTCGCCATTGGGAGATTGCTCTTTGACAAAGCCGCTTCCCGTTAAACGATCGATTGCCGCGCGATTGGAGGCATGATCCTCGCGGCCCGGCGTCTTAAGGTCATAGACCAAGATGAGTGCTCGAAAACTAACAAAAAAGATGAGGCTAAAGGCAAGACCGATACCGAGCGCCAAAAGGTAGGAGCTGGCATGCATTCGCATGAGTGGGATGAAGTTGAAGGCCGTCATTTCCATGAGACCGCCTGAGAAGATGCCGACGATGCCAAAGAAGTTCATGGTCATGGCAAGGCAGGAGGATAGGACGGCGTAGAGCAAAAAGAGTCCAGGATAGGTGAACATAAAGAGAAACTCGAGCGGCTCGGTGACACCGCAGACCACCGAGGCGACGATGGCGGGCAAAAGGATGACCTTAAGGCCGGCGCGGCGTTCGGGTTTGGCGGTGAAATAGAATGCTGCCGCGATGGCGGGAAGGCCAAAGAGCTTGCCCCAGCCGGTGGCGGTAAAACCTGCCCAGGGCGCAAGTTCATTTAAAGGGCGCGTGCTATGGGAGAGAATGGGGAGCAAGTTGGTCCACGTGGCGTAGATGCCGTCGTTAATGACCAGGTTGTCATAGTAGATCGGCATGTAGAGCAGATGGTGCAGGCCAAAAGGCTCGAGTGCTCGCTCTAAAAATACAAAGATGCCCACGCCAAAGGGGCCGACGCCCGCAAGTGCGTGGCGCAGCGTTTCGGTTACAGCGTATGCGAAGGGCACGATGGCGGCCGAGATGGCGGCAAGGGCAAACACGGCAAAAAAGCTGATGAGGTAGACCAGCGAGGAACCCGAGAAGGTGCCGAGCCAATCGGGAACCTTGGCATCGTAGAAGCGGTCATGGATGGCGACGACGGTTGCCGATACCGCCAGCGGGCCGATAATGCCGGTGTCGAGCGTCTTGATGCCGTCGATGACGGTGATACCGCTGGCGGGGGTCAAAGATGATGGGTACTTAAGCCCAAGGTTGTCTCCGCTCAGCTTAATGATCTCACTCAAAAAGAAGCAATAGGCAAAATAGGCCACAAGCGCCTCGAGGCAGCAGCGTGCCGGTTGCTTTTGGGCAAGACCGATAGGCAACGCTACGGCAAAAAGGAGCGGGAGACGTTTAAAGACCGTCCACGAGCCGCGCTGGATGATGGTCCAGAAAACGTACCAAGGGGTTCCGTATACGGCGAGGTCACCGACGATGTCTACGGTCGTGGCGAGGGCGGAGATGCCGACCATGAGGCCTGATATAGAAAACAGCATGGCGGGCGCGAACATGGCTCCGCCAAAACGTTGGATTTTCTGCAGCATAATATGCCTTCCGGATGCAACATGCTGTGCGAGCAAGAACGTTTAAACAATGAACTCATTGTAGAGGACTGGCTGCTTGCCGCATTGACGGTTTTGATTCGAATCGATTGGAGCATCACGGGCGCCGTTGACAGTTAATAATCGGTGCTTTGCCGATAGACGGTTTAAACAACCCAAAGAAATGCTATCGTGCCTAGCCATACATATTAATAAGAGGTGAAACAATGCCAAAAGCGATATACGAAGGAATCTACCGAGAAATACGCTCGCGCATCATTAATGGGACCTATGCGTTTCAGGAGATGCTGCCAACCGAAGCTGAGTTGACCGCGGAGTTCGGATGTACTCGCAATACTGTCCGTCGCGCCTTGGGTATGCTGGCCGACGGGATGTTTGTGCAGCCCATACACGGCAAGGGCGTGCGCGTTATTTGGCTTAAGGGCGAAACCGACATGTTGGGCGCACTCGAAGAGGTTGAGTCGTTTGGCGAGTTCGCAAAACGCAACAATGCCGTCGCATCGACCGAGGTCAAGTCTTTTGAACATTTGATTTGCACGGAGCAACTTTCTCGTCGCCTGGGCTTTAAGGTGGGCGAGGAGCTGATTCGTGTAGTGCGTGTCCGAAGCCTCAACGGCAGTGCTCGCCAGGTGGACCACGGCTACTTTTTGGAGTCGATCGCCAAGGGCCTGACGCCCGAGGTCGCCGAGAAGTCTATCTACGACTATCTGGAGCACAAGCGCGGCATCAAAGTGATGGCGAGCCGCCGTACGGTGAGTGTCGAGCTCGCCAACGATGAGGACTGCAGCTACTTGGACCTTGGCAAATACAACTGTGTCGCCGTCATGGAGAGCCAGTCGTACACCTCGGACGGCATCTTGTTCGAGGTCACGCATGCCCGCACGCATCCCGAGATCTTCCACTACCGCGTCAACTCCAAGCGATAGCCGGCTAGCTCGCAGCCTGACGAGACTCATGCCCTCAAAGCGAAAACGCCCGGTCAAACCGACAATGCATCGGCTTGATCGGGCGTTTTCTCTGCATTCGAGAATAAATAATTGTTTATACACAACTTGTCAAGTATCAAGTCGAAATTACCGTTCACCGAAGTTTTTCTACCGCTCTAGTAATACTTGTTCAAACAACTAGCCAAATAGCGTATTGTACAAATCAGCAAAAGGGGCAAAGTCCCCGAGCCAATCTCCGAAGGCGGCGGCAAAGGGTGCCGCCACGGTGTGAAAGGGTGGATTGTAATGAAGAACGAAATGAGCAGAAGGCAGTTCCTGGGCTTTGCTGGTTCCGCGGCTGCGGTTCTTGGTCTGGGCCTCGTGGGCTGCGGTGGTTCTGCCGGCTCTGGCTCCTCTGCTTCTGGTGACGCTGCCGAGGTCTACTTCCTCCAGTTCAAGCCCGAGGTCGACAAGGAGTGGAAGGAGATCGCCAAGGCGTACAAGAAGGAGAAGGGCGTCGAGGTCAAGATCGTGACCGCCGCCTCCAACACCTACGAGGAGAAGCTCAAGTCCGAGATGTCCAAGAGCTCCGCTCCGACGCTGTTCCAGGTCAACGGCCCCACCGGTCTTAAGAACTGGAAGGATTACTGCGCCGATCTGTCCGACACCAAGCTCCGCGGCGAGCTCATCGACGACTCCCTGGCTCTGCAGTCCGACGGCAAGGATCTGGGTATCGACTGGGTTCAGGAGAGCTACGGCATCATCTACAACAAGGAGCTCCTCGAGAAGGCTGGCTACAAGGCCGAGGACATCAACTCCTTCGACAAGCTGAAGGCTTGCGCCGATGACATCCAGGCCCGCAAGGACGAGCTCGGCGTTGACGGTGCCTTCACTTCCGCCGGCATGGATGACTCCTCCAGCTGGCGCTACACCACCCACCTCGCCAACCTCCCGCTCTACTACGAGTTCGAGAAGGAGCACAACCAGGAGGACGACGAGATCAAGGGCGAGTATCTCGACAACTTTAAGCAGATCTTCGACCTGTACATCACCGACTCCACCTGCGATCCTTCGCAGCTCGCCTCCAAGACCGGTGACGACGCCACCAACGAGTTCGCAACCGGCAAGGCCGTCTTCTACCAGAACGGCTCTTGGGCCTACGCCGACCTCACCAAGGCCGGTATGACCGACGACCAGCTCGGCATGCTGCCGATCTACATCGGCGTCGACGGCGAGGAGAACCAGGGCCTGTGCTCCGGCGGCGAGAACTACTGGTGCGTCAGCTCCCAGGCTTCCGAGGATGCTCAGAAGGCCACCGAGGACTTCATGTATTGGTGCGTCACTTCTGACACCGCCACCAGCATCATCGCTGACAAGATGGGTCTGACCGCCCCGTTCAAGAGCGCCAAGGAGACCACCAACGTCTTCTCGCAGCAGGCCGTTGCTATGGCCAAGGACGGCAAGAAGACCGTCGCTTGGGACTTCGTTTACATCCCCTCCGAGGAGTGGAAGAAGAACCTCAAGCAGGCTCTCATCGCTTATGCTGCCGACAACACCAAGTGGGACGGCGTCAAGAACGCCTTCGTCGATGGCTGGAAGACCGAGAAGGCTGCTTCCGAGTAAGCAGTTGCTGCCCAAGCTATCTGATTAGCGACAGGGGGCGGGCAGACGTAGGTTTGCCCGCCCCCTGCATATTGAAAGGACCCTTCTATGGGCAAAGCACTCAAGCGCTGGTGGCCGCTCTTTATGCTGCCCACGTGCCTGGCGTTTATGATCGGGTTCGTGATCCCCTTTATCCAGGGCTTCTATCTCTCGTTCTGCCAGTTTATTACCATTAACAACGCGCATTTTGTCGGTGTCGAGAACTATGTGCGTGCCTTGACGGATCCGCAGTTCTCCACGTCGTTCTTCTTTACCGTGGCGTTTGCCTTCCTGTCGACGGTGCTCATCAACGTGATCGCGCTGGCCATTGCACAGGCGCTCACCCGCAAGGCGCTCAAGGGCACCAACATCTTCCGTACGATCTTCTTTATGCCTAACCTGATCGGCGGCATTGTACTGGGTTACATTTGGCAGATTCTGATCAACTGCCTGCTCTCCAACGTGGGTGCCCAGCTTATCGCCCTCAACTCCGCCGCTGGCTTCTGGGGCCTTATCATCCTGACCCTGTGGCAACAGGTCGGCTACATGATGATCATCTACATCGCCGGTCTGCAGTCCATTCCGTCTGATTACATCGAGGCCGCCAAGGTCGACGGCGCTACGGCGTGGCAGACGTTTTGGAAGGTTAAGATCCCCAACCTGATGCCGACCATCACCATCTGCCTGTTCCTGTCCATCACCAACGGCTTTAAGCTGTTCGACCAGAACCTCGCCCTTACCGGTGGCGCCCCGGCGCACTCCACCGAGATGCTCGCCCTGAACATCTACAACACGTTCTATTCGCGTGCTGGCATCGCATGGCAGGGCATCGGTCAGGCCAAGGCAGTTATCTTCTGCATCCTGGTTGTCGCTATTTCTATGATCCAGCTTAAGGCCACGAGGTCCAAGGAGGTGCAGCAGTAATGAAACGCGATAAGGCTATCAACCGCGCGCTCTCGATCTTCTTTACGATCCTGTCGCTCGCATGGATCTACCCCGTGTTCATGATTGCGCTCAATTCCTTTAAGAAAGCGACCGCAATCAGCACCACCACGGCGTTCGATCTGCTCACGCCCGAGACGTTCAACGGCCTCGCAAACTACGTGCACGCTCTGAACGAGCAGGGCTTTGCCTCGGCATTTATGTACTCGCTCATCATCACGGTCACGTCGGTCGTGCTGATCTTGGTGTGCTGCTCCATGTGCGCTTGGTACGTGGTGCGCGTCAACAGCAAGATCTCGAACTTCTTCTATTACCTGTTCGTCTTCTCGATGGTCGTGCCCTTCCAGATGCTCATGTTCACGCTGTCCAACCTCGCGGACCGCATCGGCTTTAACACGCCGTTTAACATCTGCTTCATCTACCTTGGTTTTGGCGCGGGCCTCGCGGTCTTTATGTTCGCCGGCTTTGTAAAGAACATCCCGCTCGAGATCGAAGAGGCGGCCATGATCGACGGCTGCAACCCGGTCCAGGTGTTCTTTAAGATCGTCCTTCCCATTATGAAGCCCACCTATCTTTCGGTCGGTATCCTTGAGACCATGTGGGTCTGGAACGACTATCTGCTGCCCTACCTTACGCTCGACTCCACCAAGTACAAGACCATTCCTATCTTGATCCAGTACTTCCGTGGCGGCTATGGCCACGTCGAGCTCGGCCCCATGATGGCATGCATCATGATGGTCGTCATCCCCATCGTCATCATGTACATCTTCTGCCAGAAGTACATCATTGACGGCGTTGTGGCAGGTGCCGTCAAGGGCTGATGTCGTAACTGTTTTGCAAGTTTTGGCGGCGCCCCTCAGCGCGGCGCCGCGTATCGAAAGGTAAAGACATGGCCGAGATCGTTCTCAAACATGTTCAGAAGGTGTATCCCAACAACGAGTCAAAAAAGAAGGGCTTCTTTGGCAAAAAGAAGAAGACCGAGGAGAAGAAGCACAACCTTAAGGTTACCGAGGACGGTGTGCTTGCTGTAGAGGACTTCAACCTCACCGTTCACGACCAGGAGTTCATCGTCCTCGTTGGCCCCTCTGGCTGCGGTAAGTCCACGACGATGCGCATGATCGCCGGCCTGGAGGACATCACCTCGGGCGATGTGCTCATCGATGGCAAGCGCGTCAACGACGTCGCTCCCAAGGACCGCGACATCGCCATGGTGTTCCAGAGCTATGCTCTGTATCCCAATATGACGGTGTACGAGAACATGGCGTTTACGCTCGAGCTCAAGAAGGTCCCCAAGGACGAGATCGACCGTAAGGTTCGCTCCGCTGCTGAGATCCTGGGTATTACCGAGTACCTCGACCGTAAGCCCAAGGCGCTCTCTGGCGGTCAGCGTCAGCGCGTGGCCATCGGCCGCGCCATCGTGCGTGACCCCAAGGTCTTCCTGATGGACGAGCCGCTGTCCAACCTGGATGCCAAGCTTCGTAACCAGATGCGTGCCGAGCTCATTAAGCTGCGTCACGAGATCAAGGGCACCTTCATTTACGTTACTCACGACCAGACCGAGGCTATGACCCTTGGCGACCGCATCGTGGTTATGAAGGACGGCGTTGTCCAGCAGATCGCCACGCCGCAGGAGGTCTTCAACCATCCCGCGAACATCTTCGTCGCCGGCTTCATCGGCGTGCCGCAGATGAACTTCTTCGATGCCCAGCTGGTGCGCTCGGGCAACGGCTTTACCGTCAAGACCGAGGATATGAACGTGGCGCTCGCCCCCGAGACTTGCGCTCAGCTTGCCCTCAACTGGGACGGCGGCGACGTGAAGGAGATTACGGCCGGCGTGCGTCCCGAGCAGATCCTGCTTGCCGACAAGGACGAGGAGGGTGCGCTCCAGGGCACCGTCGAGGTGACCGAGCTCATGGGTTCGACCGAGCATGTCCACGTGACTGCTCCCGATGGCCAGTTCGTCCTGATCATTCCCGTTGTCGACCTCGAGGCCAAGGGTGCGCTCAAGGCGGGCGACCCCATCTGGTTCAAGTTCGAGAAGAACGCGACTCATCTCTTCGATAAGGTGTCTGGCAAGAACCTTATCTAGGCCCGGACTTCCAGGCCCTCCCTTTTGGGCGACTGCGGCTTTGCCATCCTTTTGCCGTGGTCACATATAAGGCTTCCCTCCCGTCCACTGGGCGAGAGGGGAGCCTTTCTTTGTGTTGGGGCTTTCCGTCTGTCAGTTTGTCTTGATCTGTAACAGGTAGGGCCGATTTCGGACGTTAGATGTTACAGATCGAGACGGTTCCGCTGAGCTAACCATTTCATCTAAATCTGTAACACCAAAGGTGAATTTCAGCTGCTAGATGTTACAGATTGAGATAAACCCAAGGGGAGGGGCCGGTATGTCTCAATCTGTAACAGCTGGGACCGTTTTGGTTGAGTAGTTGTTATGGATCGAGATTGTTTGGCCGAGTCGGGTCACAGGGTAACGTGTGGGCACAAAAAACGGAGCCGTGTTGCCACGACTCCGTTTCTCAAGAGGATGGGTAAGGGGAATGAGCTAGCTCAGGTGCCAGATTTCGTCGTTGTACTGGGAGATCGTACGGTCGGACGAGAAGGTGCCGGCGTTGGCGATATTGATGAGCGCCTTGCGCATCCAGGCTTCCTGGTCCTCGTAGTCGGCCAGCATGCGCTCCTTGGTCTGGATATACTCCTCAATATCGAGCAGGGCCATAAACCAGTCCTTGCCCTTAATGTCGTCGTGCAGGCGCTGCAGGCGCTCGGCATTGCCGGTTGCCATAAAGGCCGGGTTGGTGATGAAGTCGACCAGCAGCTTGATACCGGGCTTGCGGTAGAGCGCGCCGGCATCGTAGGTGCCGTCGGCGTAGAGCTGCTCGACCTGTTTGGACGAGGCACCAAAGGTATAGATGTTCTCGTCGCCCACGAGCTCGGCAATCTCCACGTTGGCACCGTCGAGCGTGCACAGGGTTAGGGCGCCGTTGAGCATGAACTTCATGTTGGAGGTGCCGCTCGCCTCCTTGGAGGCCAGGCTGATCTGCTCGGAGATGTCAGCGGCGGGGATCACGCGCTCGGCGGCGGTGACGTTGTAGTTCTCGATCATGACAACCTGCAGGTAGGGAGCCACGTCGGGGTCGTTTGCAATCCACTGCGACAGCGTCAGGATCAGATGGATGATGTCCTGCGCGATAGTGTAGGCAGGCGCCGCCTTGCCGCCAAAGATGATGGTGACGGGGTGCTTAGGTCTGTTGCCGTTCTTGATATCGAGGTACTTCCAGATGATGTAGAGCGCGAGCATCTGCTGGCGCTTGTACTCGTGGATGCGCTTGACCTGGACGTCGATGATGGCGTTGGAGGGAATGGTCACGCCCTGCTCGAGCGCCATGAACTGGCGCATGATGGCCTTGGCCTCGACTTTGGTGGCGGCCAAGTGCTCAAGAACGTCCTTGTCGTCGGCGAACTCGGCGAGCTTGCTCAGATCGCCGGTGTTGCGCCAATCGGTGCCGATCACATCGTCGAGCAGGCTGGCGAGCGCGGGGTTGGCACCATGAATCCAGCGGCGGAAGGTGATGCCGTTGGTCTTATTTGAGAACTTCTCGGGGTAGATTTCGTAGAACGGATGGAGCTCGGTGTCCTCCAGGATCTTGGTGTGCAGCGCGGCGACGCCGTTGATGGAGAAGCCAAAGTGGATGTCCATGTGGGCCATGTGGACGGTGTCGTGCTCGTCGATGATGGCAACGCGCGGGTTGTCGTGCTCGGCCTTGGCGACCTCGTCGAGCTTGACGATGATGTCGGCGATGGCAGGGGAGACCTTCTGCAGGCTGGCGAGCGGCCACTTCTCGAGCGCCTCGGCAAGAATCGTGTGGTTGGTGTAGGCGACCATGGAGCGCACGATGGTGACGGCCTCGTCAAACTCGATGTCGTGCTCGGTGGTGAGCAGGCGGATGAGCTCGGGAATGACCATGGTGGGGTGCGTGTCGTTGATCTGGACCACGGCGTAGTCGGCCAGGTCGTGCAGATTGCTACCGCGCTCGACGGCCTCGTCGATCAGGAGCTGGGCGGCATTGCTCACCATAAAGTACTCCTGGTAGATGCGAAGCAGACGGCCCTGCTCGTCGGAATCATCCGGATAGAGGAACAGGGTGAGGTTCTTGGCGATCTCGGTCTTGTCGAAGTCGATGGAGCTGCCGGGAACCAGGCCGTCGTCGACACTTGCCAGGTCGAATAGGCGCAGGCGGTTCTTGGTGGGCTGGCCGTAACCGGGCACATCGATGCTGACAAGCTTGGAGGTGACGGCAAAATCGCCAAACTCGACGGTGTAGGAGCGGTCATCGTCGACTAGGATGTCCTGCTCACCGAGCCACTCGTCGGGGACGGCCTTCTGCTGGTTGTCGACAAAGCGCTGACGGAACAGACCGTAGTGATAGTTGAGGCCCACGCCATCGCCGGTCAAGCCCAGCGTGGCGATGGAATCCAGGAAGCACGCGGCCAGGCGGCCCAGACCGCCGTTGCCGAGCGACGGCTCGACCTCGAACTCCTCGATCTTGTTGAGGTCGTGGCCTGCGGCGGTGAGCTGGTCCTTAACCTCGTCGTAGATGCCGAGGTCGATCATGTTGTTGATGAGCAGCTTGCCGATCAAAAATTCGGCGGAAATGTAATAGAGCTTTTTCTTGCCGTTGTTGAGCGGGCAGGCGGCAGAGCGCTCCTGCACGAGCTTGACCAGCAGTTTGTAAATGCGGCGGTCATCGAGTTGCTCGAGCGAAGTTCCAAAGGACTGCTCGGCAAGATCCGCGAGATTGATGCGGGGCATGTTTCCTCCTGTGGTGAGTTGACTACATGTCAGAAATTCAAAAGAATCCCGCGCGAGGGGATTGGGGTGGCCTCGCGCGGGAAAAGCAAGCGCGTCCGCACGGTGGGGAGGGGTCGGGCGCGGTAGCTCCTATTGAGGAAGCTCGATTTCGGCCTCCGACGGGATGCGGAAGTAGGTCTCGGTCCAGTCGGTGAGTTTGTGCTCGAGCTCGCGGGTGATGGCGCCGTCGAGCATGCGCCAGGTCCAGTTGCCGCCCAGGGTGGCAGGGGTGTTGATGCGCGCCTCATTGCCCAGGTTAAGCAGGTCCTGCATGGTGTAAATGCACGTGTCGCTCACGCTGGCGGCGATGGTGCGATTGAGTGCATCTGCCATGGGTTCGCCGGCCTGCTGATGGGTGTACAGGGCTGCCTGCTCGCGCTGACGCGGGGTGGCCGTTCCCTCAAACCAGCCGCGCGCCGTCTCGTTGTCGTGGGTGCCCACATAGGCGACGGTGTTGGCGATGTAGTTATGCGGCAGGTAGTACGAGTTGGTGCCCTCAAAGGCGAACTGCAGGATCTTCATGCCGGGGAAACCCGAGTTGTCGCGCATGTCGATGACACCGGGAGTGAGGAAACCCAGGTCCTCGGCGATGATGGGCAGCGTGCCGAGCTTTTCCTCGAGCGTCTTGAAGAACTTGAGGCCGGGACCCTGCGTCCACGAACCGTAGGACGAATCGGGCGAGGAGAACGGCACCTCCCAATAGGCCTCGAAGCCGCGGAAGTGATCCAGGCGGATGACGTCGTACATGTCGAGGGCGGCGCGAATGCGGCCCTCCCACCAGGAGAAGCCGTCGGACTCCATGGCGTCCCAGTCGTAGATGGGGTTGCCCCAGTACTGGCCGGTGGCCGAGAACTGGTCGGGCGGCGTGCCGGCGACGCTCACGGGATTGCCGGCGGCGTCGATCTTAAAGAGTTCAGGTGTCGCCCACATCTCGACGGAGTCACGCGAGACATAGATAGGCAGGTCGCCGATGATGAGAATGTCGCGCTCGTTGGCATAGGCCTTGAGGCGGCTCCACTGGCGATCGAAGAAGTACTGCGTCATCTGGTGGTAGAGCATACGCGCCGGATGGTCGGCGCAGACCTTGGCAGAAGCCTCACCGCGGGTGCGGAGCTCCGCGGGCCACTCCCAAAACGCCTTGAGACCGCACTCCTCTTTGACGGTCATGAACTCACAGTAGGGGATGAGCCAGTCCTCGTTGGCCTGGATAAAGTCATCGAAATCGGCCGGCTTGTCGGCAGCAAAGCGCTCGGCGGCGCGGTCGAGAATCTGACGGCGGCCGCCAAAGATAGCACCGTAGTCGACATTGCTGGGGTCGGATCCCAGATACACGCCATCGATATCGCGCTGCTCCAGATACCCTGCCTCGATAAGTTCGGCAAAGTCGATAAAGTTGGGGTTGCCTGCGCGGGCCGAGAACGACTGATAGGGCGAATCGCCATAGCTGGTCGTCGTAAGGGGCAGAATCTGCCAGTAATGTTGTTTGCACGAGGCGAGAAAATCGACGAAGTCGTAGGCATTCCAGCCAAAGCCGCCAATTCCGTATGGTCCGGGCAGAGATGAGACGGGCATGAGGACGCCGCTTGCACGCTCCATGAATGCGCTCACCAACCTTCTTGTTGTGGGGTCGGCCTGCCGATGGGTATGCAGTCCGCCTCCGATGTTCTGATTCGATACGCCTATTGTAAAACATGTTGTTTAAACATGTACAGGCAAGATAAAAAAGTTGGTCGATTTTCGGCGAATGGCTACATGCCATGAAAAAGCCCCGACCTCACAACGTGAGATCGGGGCAAGAACAGTATGTAGGTTTTTGCTACTCGGCGTCGGCGAAGCCGTTGGGGTTGTGGCTCTGCCAGTTCCAGCTATCGCGGCACATGTCCGCGATGTCGTACTGGGCCTTCCAGCCCATCATACGCTCGGCCTTGGAGGCATCGCACCAGTTGGCAGCGATGTCGCCGGCGCGGCGCTCGCGGATCACGTAGGGCAGCTCCTTGCCACAAGCCTTGGAGAAGGCGGCGACGACCTCGAGTACCGAGGTGCCGGTGCCGGTGCCCAGGTTAAAGATCTCGACGCCGGTCTTGCCGTTCATCCAGTTAAGGGCGGCAACGTGACCAGAGGCCAGATCGCACACGTGGATGTAGTCGCGCACGCCGGTGCCGTTGGGGGTGGGGTAGTCGTTGCCAAAGACCTGAACGGCCTCGAGCTTGCCCACGGCGACCTGGGCGACATAGGGTACCAGGTTGTTGGGGATGCCCTTGGGGTCCTCGCCGATCAGGCCCGACGGATGAGCGCCGATGGGGTTGAAGTAACGGAGCAGCACGACGTCCCACTCGGGGTCGGCGGTGTGGACGTCCATAAGGATCTGCTCGATCATCCACTTGGTCCAGCCATAGGGGTTGGTTGCGGGCTTCTTAGGATCCTCCTCGGTGACGGGCGGGTTGTCCGGGTCGCCGTAGACGGTCGAGGAGCTCGAGAAGATGATGGACTTGCAGCCATGGTTGCGCATGACGTCGATGAGCACCAAGGTGTTCTCGATGTTGTTGTGGTAGTACTCGACGGGCTTGCTCACCGACTCGCCGACGGCCTTAAAGCCGGCAAAGTGGATGACGCGGTCGATCTGATGGGTATCGAAGATCTTGTTCATCGCATCGCGGTCGAGCACGTTGGCCTCGTAGAAGGTGAGGTTCTTGGCGGCCTCGTCGCCCACGATGGTCTTGACGCGGTCGACGGCGACGGCGCTGGAGTTGGAGAGATCATCGACGATGACGACCTGGTAGCCACCCTCGAGCAGCTGAACGACGGTGTGCGAGCCGATAAAGCCGGCGCCACCGGTAACGAGGACGCAGGTGTCTTTGGGGTCGAGTGCTTTGGACATGTAGTCTCCTATCGAATCAGGAACACTTCTAGAGGGGAGTATAGCGCAGGCGGGGACGCCCAAATGGTGCACTGTAGGAAAAGCAGAGGATTATGTTAACGTACTCATAATAAAAGCTTGCTCAATTGTTACCTCAAATTTAACAATTGCTTACGAGCCGCCGACCTTGCAGTTTCCTGCCGTTCGTGGAAATCGTTGGGACGCGTCATATGTACGCTAATATGTATGAGTTGAGCGACATATAAATAAGCATGTAACGGAGTACATATGTCACCAAACAGCGATTCCATCCTTTCCCAGGAGCTCTCGCGCCGCACTGCCCTTAAGGCCCTGTTCGGCGCCGCTTCTGCGGCAGTTCTTTTTGGCCTGCCCACTCGCGCCCATGCGGCGGAGGCTTCCAAAGAAACCACCGATAAACTGAATGCCGCCCAGGCCCAGCTCGACGAGGTTCAGGCCCAGCTCGACAGCATCGCAAATGAGTATGCGGCGCTGGCCAACAAGAATGCCCAGACCCTCAACGACATCGAGAATGTCCAGGGCAAGATTGACGACACGCAGGCCCAGATCGATGAAAAGAAGGCCGAGCTCAAGAAGAAGCGCAACGACCTTTCCGATCGCGTGGCCGCCAGCTACAAGTCCGGCGGCACGAACATCCTGTCGCTGCTGCTGGCCTCTGGCTCGTTTGAGGAACTCGTCGCCAACGCGCATTACGTTGAGAAGATCAACAAGAGCGACCGCGATGCCATCGAGGATATCCAGACGATTCAGGCTGAGCTCGACGCGCAGAAGACCGAGCTCGAAGCACAAAAGGCCGACCTGGAGAAACTCAAGGACCAGCAGACGGCTCAGATGCAGGATATGCAGGCCAAGCAGCAAGAAGTCCAGACCGTGCTGAACGGTCTTTCCGACGACGTCAAGGAACTCATGGCTCAGCGCGATTCCGAGATCCTCGCTGCCGCCCAGGCCGAGGAGGCCGCTAGGAAGGCGGCTGCGGCAGCCGCGGCCTCTGCGAACACGGGCTCTTCTTCGGGTGGCTCGAGCTCGGGTGGCGGCTCGTATGCCGGCGGCACCCCGCAACAGACGGGCGGTTCGGGCAAGCAGCAGGCCGTCGTCAATGCGTGCTACTCGACGCCTTCTCCCGGCCAGGGCTGGTGTGCTGCCTGGGTTACCAACGTCTTCCGCAATGCCGGCGTGGGCTATTTTGGCGGCAACGCGTGTGACATGTTCAACGCCTGGTGCTATAGCTCCGACCGCTCGGCGCTGCAGGTGGGCATGATCGTGGCCGATTCCTCGCACAGCGGCACGGGTGCTCCGGGCCTTATCTACGGTCATGTGGGTATCTACGTTGGCGGCGGCATCGTTATGAGCAACGAGGGTGCCATTACGTCTAAGTCGCTTGATTCGTTTATTAGCTTCTATGGTACTGGCTCTGGCGTGCGTTGGGGCTGGCTTGGCGGTATTGCGCTGTCGTAAAGCCGACTGGGCCGCGTGCCCGCCCGCAATATATTTGATTGCCTGCTCGGGCAGTCCTGCGCAAGACGAAGGCCACATTAAGTGGCCTTCTTTGCGTGCGGAACTCGCGATCAATCAAATATATTGCGGGCGGGCACGCGGCCCTCTTGGGTTCGGGGCGCTACGCACCGGACTGGTTGTCTGAATAAAAGAAAGTGAAGGCCCCTTTCGGGGCCTTCTTTTTATAGGAATTCGCCTACTCGGTGGACTTCGGGTTCTAGGTCTACGTCGAATTGGTCTTTGACGGTTGTTTGGATGTGGCGGATGAGTTCGTCGACATCGGCGGCGGTGGCGTGGTCGGCGTTGACGATGAAGCCGCAGTGCTTTTCGCTCACCTGCGCGCCGCCGATGGCGTGTCCTCGCAGGCCGGCGTCCATGATGAGCTTGCCGGCAAAGTAGCCCTCGGGGCGCTTGAAGGTGGAGCCGGCGCTCGGCATGTCGAGCGGCTGCTTGTCCTCGCGGCGCTGGCGGTAGTCATCCATGTCGGCCTTGATCATCGCGGCGTTGCCCGGGGCGAGATTAAAAGTGGCCGAAAGCACGATGAAGCCGTCGTCGGCGATGCGGCTCTTGCGATAACCCAGGTTGAGCTCGTCGACATCGAACTCGATAATGCTGCCGCTACCGCGGGTGCCGTCGTCGAGCATGCGGGCGGGCTTGTAGACGCGCACGGACTCCAGTACATCGGCCATGCAGGCGCCGTAAGCTCCGGCGTTCATGTAGCAGGCGCCGCCGACCGATCCGGGAATGCCCGAGATGGGCTCCATGCCGGTGAGACCGGCCTCGGCTGCCGCCGCGGCGACATCGGAAAGCAAGGCGCCGGCTGCCGCCGTGACGTGCGTGCCGTTGACCGTAATGTCGGAGAGGCCCTCGCCCAGCGCTACGACGACGCCGCGGATGCCCTTGTCGCCGACGAGCAAGTCGGAGCCGTTGCCCACGATGGTGAGTGGCAGGTCGCAGCGATAGCAGGTATCGAGCGTGGCGACGAGGCCCTGCTCGGTATCGGGCGTGACAAAGACGTCGGCCGGGCCGCCGATCTTAAACGTGGTGTGCTCGCGCATGGGCTCGCTCATCAGCACGTTGTCCTCGCCGGCAACGCCAGCGAGCGCGCACAGCAGGTCCTCGTTAAAAAAGTCGTTCTCGTGCATACGAATATCCGCCTTTTGGTGGTCGTTGTCATCAATCGATTGCAATATACCCCACCCGGACGGATTTGGTGCGCTGGCGGCGATAAAACAGCCGTCCACCGGATTGGTAAAGTGTTTATCACCGAGGTAGAGGGGTAGTCGCTATACTTTCAAGAGATTGCGCGTAAACCCGGAAGGAGCGAGATGGCCAACAAAGTCACCCTCAAGCAGATCGCCCAGGAGGTGGGGCTTTCCCCCTCGTCGGTCTCGCTTGTTCTCAATAATCGGCCCTGTCGCATCTCGGAAGAAAACCGCAAACTTATCAAGGAGGTCGCGGCGCGCAACCACTATGTTCCCAACCAGATTGCGCGCAGCCTGGTCATGCGCGAGTCGCGCACGCTGGGCCTTATCGTCCCTAACATCGAGAGCCGCTTTTTTGCCTCGCTCGCCGGTAGCCTGGAAAAGCGCTGCCGCGAGGACGGCTATGCGCTCTTCATTACCAGCTCGGGCGGCAGCGCCGATGACGATCTGGAGCTGCTGCGCCAGCTGGTGACGCGCGGCGTTGATGGCGTCTTTCTGGTGGTGGGTGACGAGTTCTCCGACGACCGTGCCCTGCGCGAAGAAGTCAGCCATCTGCCCATCCCGGCGGTAATGGTCGACCGTGCCATTGAGGGGCTCGAGTGCGACAAGGTGATGTTCGACCACGAGATGGGTGGCTACATGGCCACCCGCTATCTGATCGAGCAAGGCCACCGTCGCATCGCCTGCTTGGTTAACGCACGCCGTTCCAATACGGGTCGCAAGCGACTTGCCGGCTATGAGCGCGCGCTGCGTGAGGTTGGCCTGCCGATCGACGCACGTTTGGAGTTTGAGAGCGAGTACTACATTCCGAGCGCATACGAGGCCTCGGAGGCGGTGCTCGCAACTGACGCCACTGCCGTGTTCGCAAGCTCGGATAACATTGCCCTCGGTTTGCTCAAGCGCTTGCACGAGATGGGGAAGAGCATCCCGGGCGATATCTCGGTGGTGAGCTATGACAACTCGGCGGCCGACGTTCTCTTTGAGCCGGCGCTGACCGCGATTGAGCAGGACCCTGGTGTCCTTGCGGAGCATGCTTTTGGCTGCATGTCCAAGCGTCTTGCCGGTAGGGGCGGCAGGCGTGCCGAAGAGGTCGTTCTGGAGCCGGAGCTTATCGTTAAGGACAGCGTGCTCGAGCTTACTAAACACAACTAAACACGTTTATCAATTTGCAGAGACCGAATGTGGAGCACCTGTGACGTGCAATGCCGCAGGTGAATGTCGCGTTTTGCTAATCGATGGGATTGATAGGGGTGGTAAAACGTTTTTTCACCATGATAAAACGTTTTAGCAAATATACTAGTCCCAACGAAAGGTTGCCGTATCGGAGGGCGACCGCACAGCGAAGGGACATAAACAATGGCTAAAACACTGGGGACGCCGTGGCAAAAGCTGGGCCACGAGGTGCCGGCTTCCGAGCTCGAGGGCGTCGACCTGTATTGGCGCGCATCGAACTATCTGTCCGTCGGTCAGATCTACCTTCGCTCTAACCCGCTAATGCGCCCCGACTTTGTCGACGAGAAAACCGGTGAGGTGCGCGACTTCGGTCGTCCGGACGTTAAGCACCGCCTGGTTGGCCACTGGGGCACCACGCCCGGCATCAACTTCCTGTTCGGTCACGTCAACCGTCTGATCGCCGACCACAACCAGAATGCTATCTTCTTGATGGGCCCTGGTCACGGTGGCCCCGCCGGTACTGCTCAGTCGTTGCTCGACGGCACCTACCGTGAGATCCGCCCCGACATCACCAATGACGAGGCCGGCCTGCAGAAGTTCTTCCGCCAGTTCTCTTATCCCGGCGGCATCCCGAGCCACTTTGCGCCCGAGACGCCCGGTTCCATCCACGAGGGCGGCGAGCTCGGCTACACGCTCAGCCACGCTTACGGTGCCGTCATGGACAACCCGAGCCTGCTGGCCGTGGCCGTGGTGGGCGATGGCGAGTCCGAGACCGGTCCGCTCGCGACCTCTTGGCAGTCCAACAAGCTCGTGAACCCGGCAACCGACGGCATCGTCCTGCCGATCCTGCACCTCAACGGCTACAAGATCGCCAACCCCACCATCCTCGCCCGCGTGTCCGACGAAGAGCTCACCAAGTTCTTTGAGGGCATGGGCTATAAGCCGCACTTCTTTGTCGCCGGCTTTGACGACGAGAGCCACGCAAGCATTCATGCGCGTTTTGCTGCTCTGTTTGAGCAGGTCTTTGACGAGATCTGCGACATCAAGGCCGCCGCACAGGCCCAAGCTGCCGCTGGCGAGACCGTGGTCCGCCCGGCCTACCCCATGATTGTGTTCCGTACGCCCAAGGGCTGGACTTGCCCCAAGCACATCGACGGCAAGAAGACCGAGGACTCCTGGCGCGCGCATCAGGTGCCGCTGGCGAGTGCCAAGGACACCCACGAGCACTTCCGCGTGCTGCGCGAGTGGCTGCGTTCCTACAAGCCCGAGGAGCTCTTTACGCCCGAGGGCCAGGTGCGCCCCGAGGTGACGGCCTTTATGCCGACCGGCGAGCTGCGCATCGGCGCCAACCCCAACGCGAACGGCGGCAAGGTGCGTCGCGAGCTCGAGCTGCCCGATATTCATGCCCACGAGGTCCCCGTCGCAACTAAGGGTCATGGCTGGGGCTCCACCGAGGCCGCCCGCGTCTTTGGTGAGTACACTGCCGACGTTCTGGCCAAGAACATGGATGACTTCCGCATCTTTGGTCCCGACGAGACCGCGTCCAACCGTCTGCAGGCTGCCTACAAGGTGACCAAGAAGCAGTGGGACGCCGGCTTCTACGAGGACGAGGCCAACGACGAGCTGCTGGCAGGCTCCGGTAAGGTCGTCGAGCAGCTGTCAGAGCACCAATGCGAGGGCTTCCTCGAGGCCTACGTGCTCACTGGCCGTTCCGGCGTGTGGAGCTCCTACGAGAGCTTTGTCCATGTGGTCGACTCCATGGTCAACCAGCACTGCAAGTGGCTCGAGGCTACCAAGCGCGAGATTCCGTGGCGTGCCCCCATCAGCGGCCTTAACATTTTGCTGTCGAGCCACGTCTGGCGTCAGGACCACAACGGCTTCTCGCATCAGGATCCCGGCTTTATCGACCTGCTGCTCAACAAGGCCAACGACACGCACATCGTAAACGCCTACTATCCGGCCGACGCCAACATGGCTCTCGCCGTGGCCGAGCGCGTTTACCAGTCCACCGACTGCGTCAACGCCATCTTCTGCGGCAAGCAGCCTGCCCCGACCTTCCAGACGGTCGACGAGGCCAAGGCGGAGCTCGCCGAGGGCGTTGCGACCTGGGAGTGGGCATCGACCGCCGATTCGCTCGCCGAGGCCGACGTCGTGGTCGCCACCTGCGGCGACGTGCCGACGCTTGAGGCTCTGGCTGCAACCGACATGCTGCGCGAGCTGGGCATCAAGGTGTGGTTCGTCAACGTGGTCGACCTGCTCAAGATCCAGAACGTCTGCGAGAACGACCAGGCTCTCAGCGACGAGCGCTGGGCTGAGCTGTTCGGCTGCGGCGATAAGCCCGTCCTCTTCGCGTTCCACGCCTATGCCGGCACGATTCGCCGTCTGATTTGGAACCGCCCCGGCCACGATGCCTTCCGCGTCCACGGCTACGAGGAGAAAGGCTCCACGACAACGCCGTTCGACATGCTGCGCCTGAACAGCATGGACCGCTGGGCACTGGCCGCCGACGTGCTGCGCATGGTCGACGCCGATAAGTTTGCCGAGCAGATTGATAAGTGGGAGGCATTCCGCACCGAGGCCTTCGAGTTCGCGTGCGATGAGGGCTACGATCACCCGGCCTTCACTGACTGGATCTGGCCCGACGCCGCAGCCGCAACCGCTACCGACGGCGCGCTCTCCGCAACGCAAATGACCGCAGGCGACAACGAGTAGGTAGGCATCCGGGACGGTCTCGCGCTGGGGCCGCCTCCGGGCGGGGAGACTTTGTCCGGGGCATTGGGCGTGGCGCAAGTACCCCCGCCAAAGTAGCCCCCCCCGGTGGCGGCCCTCGCGAGCGGTTCGATATTCGGGGGGTGGT